>JBBQJV010000086.1:0-15634 GCA_038326205.1 Caulobacterales bacterium
CCCGCGGTGGCCCCTGACTGCCATCTCGAAAGTCGATGTTTATTTATCGACTAACAATATGTCCCGTCAATGGGGCAATTGAGGCATCTTCGGGGCAGTCGCCCCCTCGTCCTGCCAAAACCAACGAAAAACGCCCGGGACGGATGCCCCGGGCGTTCTGGAAATCGAACAATGGCCGAAACTACTTGGCGGCGAAGACGTCGCCAGCGACCGAACCGCGCTTCGCATACAGACCTGTCGGCTCCCGCTTGCCAACTTCGGCGCGCGTGGCCTTCACGCAGTCTAGGCAGGCGTAGAACCCCAGGCCGACGACGGGCGAGGCCCGCTTTGTAGCAGACCGTCTTTTCGGCGTGCTCCAGCTTGGCAACGTAAGCCCCAGCAGCTTCGGTCGAGATTGGCGCTTTCGGCGTTTCCACGGTGACGGGATCGGCGTGTGCGGCGGCAGCTGACAAGACGATAGCACGCAAAATTGCACTGCTTTTCATGGTGCTATATCTCCGGGTTGTCGTTTGATTGAACTTTTCAACGACCCTGGAACGCTTCCCTCTGTACGGCTCATGTGTTCTTGTGCAGTTGCGAATACGCTCATGGTGCAGCGCACTAGCGTCAAACGATTGAGCTTCGCCTTGTCGTTACGGAAGGCGTGACGGCAGCCAAGTGCCAGTGCAGCGTGCAAGCTGATCAGGGAGCGAGCAGATGCGCGCAGTCGTTTGCGAAGAACTGGCGGACGACTACTCGCGAATCGCTCTGAAGCAGGTCCAAGTTCCCGAACCTGCCCGGGGCGAAGTGCGGGTGAAGGTGGAGGCCGCCAGCCTGAATTTCCCTGACCTGCTCATGCTCAAGGGGGAATACCAGTTCAAGCCTGAGCCTCCCTTCACCGTTGGGATGGATCTGGCGGGCACGGTGGACGCCATCGGCCCCGACGTTGACGGGTTCCACGTCGGCCAACGGGTCGCCGGTGGCGCCAAGACGGGTGCGTTCGCAGACTTTACCGTCTGCCCTGCGGCGAATCTGCATTCCATTCCCGATGACATGCATTCTTCGTCTGCAGCCGCCTATCCCGCCGCCTACATGACCGCACACGTATCCCTGATCGCACGCGGCCATTTGCAGAACGGCGAAACGCTTCTCGTCCACGGCGCGTCTGGTGGCGTGGGTATGGCGACGATTGATGTCGGCCGCCTGCTGGGCGCGCGCGTTATCGCGACCACGGGTTCAGCCGAAAAGGTCGACAGCCTGAGGCGCGCCGGCGCTCACGAAGTCATCATGCTCGGCCCGCAAAAGGGCGACGCTTTCCGCGAGCAGGTCAAAAGTCTTACCGACGGCAAAGGCGCCGACGTGATCTTCGACCCCGTGGGCGGCGATGTTTTCGACGAGTCGACGCGCTGCATTGCCTTCGCGGGACGTTTGCTCGTCATCGGCTTTGCCGGCGGACGCATCGCCAGCGTCAACACCAACATCGCCCTCATCAAGGGCTTCTCCGTGGTCGGCGTGCGTGCGGGAGAATACTGTCGCCAGTTCCCGGATCGTGGCCGCCTGATCCGCGATGAAATCTGGCGCTGGGCCGCCGAGGGCAAGACCAAGCCCGTTGTCTTCGCCGAGCTTCCGCTCGACCGTTGGCGCGAGGCGTTCGAACTCATGCGCGATCGCAAACTCGTCGGGAAAGTCGTTCTGAAGCCTTAGGATCGTGCTGACGCCGTGCGGCGCGAAAAACGCCTACTTGCGCCAACCGGCCAGAACAGACTCCGCGGCAGCATCGAGTTCGGCGTCTGTCCACTTGCGGCCCTTGATCTCAGCTTTCAACAGGTAGCTGATCGGCGCCATGAACAAGCCGCCCAAAAGGTCGGGCGGAAGATTCTTGAAGTCGCCGCTAGCAATCCCCGCCTTGCGAAGATCGCCAACCATCCGCCCAACCGCCCGCCCGGCTTCACCGCCCTCTCGCTCGGCCAGCGCCGATTCCGAGAACCGCTGCCCGAACGCGAACGCATCCTTGTTGGCGCGATAGGCGAGATAGATTGCGCGCCATGTCCGCTTCAGCCGCTCCGGAGGGGCCATGCTGGTGTCGAGCCCGGCGCCGGCATCGAGAAACACTTCCTGTTTCATCTGGCGATAGGCCGCGATGAGCAGGTCGTCCTTGCTCTCGAAGTGCCGGTATAGCGTGCCCTCGGCGACGCCAGCTTCACCAGCGATGGCCGCAGTCGTGGCCGCTTCCATGCCGTCGCGAGCCACGATCAGGGTGGCGGCGTGCATTAGCTTGGCGCGTGTCGTCCGACCTGCGGTAAGGGGCGTGGCCGTGCTCATGCTCGCAAGGCGCCTACATTGGCGCGCTCTGTCAAGATTAACCGGCCGCAGCAGGCACCTTCTGGGCCGAAACTGACGGACGGGCAGTTGATGATCCGCGACATCGCGTCATGTTCATCGTCGGTCCCGCTCACCCGAACACCCCAGAGACGACGTCATTCACGATACGCAAGCTCGCAGCCACCGACCGAACCCGCTGGGAAAACCTCTGGCAGGGCTATCTCAGATTCTATGAAAGCGACGTGCCGGCGGAGGTCACCGACCTGACCTGGACCCGGATACTCGATCCGGAAGCCCCGATTCTGGGCCTCTGCGCTGCGACCCCGGCAAACGAGCTTCTTGGCATCGTGCACTATCTTTTCCATCTGGTTACGTGGGCTGCGGGGCCTCGCTGCTATCTCGAGGACTTGTTCACGGCGCTTGAAGCCCGCGGCCAGGGCGTTGGACGCGCCCTGATCGAGGCTGTCTATGAGGCCGCCGATGCCCGCGGCGCCGATCAGGTCTACTGGCTTACCCAGGAGTTCAACGCGACGGCCCGCAAGCTCTACGATCAGGTGGCACAGGCAACGCCTTTCATTGGATACAGGCGATAGCGCCGCAGCGGACGGAGCGCTGATCGATGGGCGTGTGGCCGCGCCTCAACCCGGTACGCAAACCGATGAACAACCTTTAGTTGTTTGTTTTGTGCGGCACGTTGCATCGTGGCGTCGCCCGCCACGCGGCCAAAGAGTTGGAATTTGCCATGATACATGTCGTTTCCATCGACAATCAGCACTTTTACGGCCGCCAGCTCGATCAGATGTTCCGGATGCGCCACGCGTATTACATCAAGGGGCATGGCTGGAGCGGGCTGAATTCGACAGACGAGCGCGAGACCGACGAGTTCGATATTGAAACCGTCGTCTACCTCATGAGCATCGATCCATTCGGTGATATGGTGGCTTCGGTTCGGTTGAACCCGACGCTGGAACCCACCCTGCTCAAGAAATTTGCCGACTGGTCGAATGAGGCTCTTCAGGAAGCAGAAAGCGCTAGGGACATTTACCGCTGGATCGCCGCCCCACAACACAGGCGCGCGAACAATCCGCGCTGGCCGACCAATCATTAGCGGGAGTTGATGATCGGTATCCTCAAGTTCGGACTCGCACGCGGCCTCACGTACCTGGCCATGCTGACCGAACATCGCCGAGCGGAAAGCATCGCGGCCTATGGCTGGCCGTTGCGCTATCGCGGAGCGCCGCGAGGCTATGAGGGTGGCAAGGGCACGGCCGTGGCCGCCGAAATCGAAATCAGATTGCACGTCCTCAATCTCACACGATCCCAGACCGGCATCTTTCGGACCATACTATTCGAAAGCTCAGCGAGAGCGCCTGCCGATAACCTGCAACCATCCCCTGCCCGCCGCGATTCGCTGGACGGCTTGGGCGTTGAAACGCTTGGTGAGTTGGCGCGCCGGCTCTCGGCCGAGATTGGAGATCTGGTGGACCGTGCTCGCACTATCGAACTGACCTGTGCGATCGTGCGCCGGTTCGAATCTGTTGGTGTCAATGTCGACAGAAACCGAAATCCAAAACGGAAACAGCCCGGTCTTGCGACCGGGCTGCTTCTTCAGTTCGTAGCGACTGATCGCGATTAACGCCCGATCGTGATCTGCACTTCCGCACGGCGGTTGAGCGGCTCACGGGTGCCGTCGGGACGCGGCTCAGCCGGTTCTGATTCGCCCTTGGCGGCGGTCTTGATCGCCGCGTCAGCCACGCCAGCACCCAACAGCGCGGTTTTCACCACGTCAGCACGGCGTTGCGACAGCTTGTCGTTGTACGCCGGTTTGCCCGACGAGTCGGTGTGGCCTTCAACGGAGGTCAGCGTGATCGAGCAACCACCAGCCTTGGCGCGAGCCACGGCAGCGTTGATCGTGTCGCGGTTAGCCGAGGTGAGGTCCGAACGATCCCACTCGAAATACACCACAAACGGCGGCTGCTGCTGCGTGCACGTCTGAGCCGCTGTCTGGCCGGTGGTGACCGGAGGAGGCGGGGGAGGAGGCGGCGGCGGCGGCGGCGGCGGCGGAGGTGGCGGCGGGGGAGGCGGCGGCGGCGGAGCCGGCGGCGGCGGAGCGGCGAACTGCCAGCGGATGCCGGCCGTGACCGCGTGATCCTGGTAAGCCGTCTCGTAGGCGCCATCGACGCCCGTCATGTCGATCTTGGGAACCGTCAGATAGGTGTAACCTAGGTCGATCGACATCTGATCGCTGACCTTGATGCCGAGACCGGCGAGCGCGTTGAGCGCGTAGCCAGTTCCGCTGTCGTCATAGCCGTTGGCTTGCGAACCGTTGCCCGTGAAGTAGGTCGACGCAGCGCGGCTGTTGACGCGAGCTGCACCAACACCGAGGCCGAGATACGGTGTGATGTTCGAGTTTTCGAACTTGAAATCCTGGATCGCGTTGAACATCAGGTTAGTGACGCGGGTCGAACCAGCCCCATCCGGGCCAACGCGGCCAGCAGGGAGAGTGCCGATGAATGCGTCGGGCACTTTCAGTTCCACGTTGCGATATCCGAACACGCCTTCGAGACGAAGGCCGCTATCGTAGCCATAACCAAGGCCGATACCGAAAACCGGATCGACTTCAGGCGTCGCACGCGTGTCGAGAGCGCCGTTAGCAACGGGGCCCTTGGCATCGATATCTTGCAGGCCGTCGACGATCGCGCCAACTCTGGCAGTACCGTACCAACCGCCCTGCGCATGGGCTACAGCGCCGGCAGAGACCATGGTGGCGGCCGCTGTGGCGCACAAAAGTGCTCTTTTCATTACAGTCCCCTTATTTAAAGGCATTCCCCGGCAGCCAAGCTCCGGCACCAAGGTCTAAACGCGGTCGCCCCGCATTTGATCCCGGCGTTACACCTTTTTTTTTGCGTTGGCGATACGGCGGCCAGTCCGAAGGAGCCTTGAGGTGCATTTTGAGTGTCAAAGGGGCAAGTGGGCAACAAGCTTGCGACAAAGCAATGTAATTGGGGGGCGAATTGCGTGTCGAGCGGGGACAGAATCGCCCCGGAGCGACGACGTGATTCGTGGCTCACACCCAGCGCGGGAATACGGGTCGAACCACATGGACAGAAAATTTTGAAAGCCCGCGGTCGACGCCGAAGGAGACCACTCTACCCGCGCGGGATTTTTGTTCCGCGCGGGACTGACACGGGTTGAATGGCGTCACGACGCCAGCGGCAGCCAGACCTCACACCCACCACTGCCCGTCCGCGGATCAAATCCGGCACCATACCTCTCGATCATCTGCAGAGTTCCGGACGGCGGAGCACGTCCCGACTGCGCGAACCACTCGCCGGCAGCGCCACATGTCAGGCCGATGCTGGAGACATGCTCGCGATGCTGGAATATGGCCCACGTGCGCCCGGCTCTGCGCACACTGGACACCCTTTCGCAAAGGTCATCTAGGCTGCGAACCTCCACGGCGGGCATGTCGTCGAAGCCGAATTCATCGTTGCCGTCGGCAGGACCAAGGCACAGGCCGTATATGGCCCCCTGCACTTCCGTCGGCATGGTGCCGATGTGCGGCGCGAACGTCTGCCACAGGGCAGGAACGCCGCCGCGATCCTCGAAGCGGAAATACTTCCGGATGCCGACGAACAACATTGGTCCGTTACGGACGATACAATCTGGCGCTGTAATTTTCGGTGAGGTGTCAGGCATGCGCAAAAGGCTCCGTCAGCTAAGGTTTGTCGAGCGAGCGCTTCGCACGCGCCTCTTCGGGCGTAAGCCCGAACTGGTCACGGAAGGCGCGGGTGAACGCCTCATGCGATCCGTAGCCGATAGCGAGCGCGACCTGGAGAATATCGGGCGCACCACCGGCAATCAGATGCGCCGCCTCGCTCAGCCGTCGTCCGCGCGCATAGGCGAGAACGGGCTGGCCGACCATGCCGGCGAAGGCGCGCACGATGAAACCGCTAGAGCCCCGACACATGCGCCACATCATCGAGCGTGGTCGGCTCGCCGATGTGACTTTCGATGTACCAGAGAGCGCTGCCGATCGCCTGCATGACGCAACCTTCTGAACGCAGATGCAGAATGACAAGTGGCGACGCAGTCTGCTTGATCGGGATTACTGAATTTCAGTCCGGTCGCGAAGCGGACGGAGTCAGACGGCTCTCCGTTTTGCGCGATTGATCGCGGCATCGAGCGCAGAGAGGAAGGCCGATCGGTCTCTCGGGGAGAAGGGCTTCGGGCCTGTCGTAATCTCTCCGACCGAACGCAAGTGTTCCATCAGGCCTCGCGTCGCTAGTGCAGCGCCGATCATGTCCGAGCTAAAGACCTTCGCAGTAGGCGAGATGACTTCCGCCCCCATTTCGAGTGAACGCCCCGCCAGCGGAATGTCGTTGGTGACAACTACGTCACCCGGACCCGCCCGCTCTGCGATCCAGTCATCGGCAATGTCGGGACCCGCATCGACGAGCACGAAGCGGATGCGTGGCTCCATCGGCGTGCGAATGAAGGAGTTGGCCACGACAAGTACGTCCCAGCCGACGCGGCGGGCGACCTTGTAGATTTCTTCCTTCACCGGGCAGGCGTCTGCATCGACGTAGATCGTGGACATAGTCGGGATTTGGACGCGATGAAGGCCGAAGTCCAGATGGGCTGGACCGTCGACTGCAGGCAAAATCCCTAGTTCGGCTTCGGCAGGAGTTCGCCCTGCTTCACTTCGGTCGAACCGACAGGCAGATCGACGCGGAAGCCATCCCAGCCGGCGACCCACTGCTCGACCGGACGCACGGCAGCGACACCTGCAAAGTAAGCTGGCAGGCTGACCTGCACCGACGGAATGTGGTGAGTATAAACTAGCAACTTCACGCCCGCGTCGTTGGCCATCTTCGCGGCGTCGATGGGGCTGACATGATAGTCGGGAATATCCGCCATGATCTTGGCAATGCGCGGGTTGTCGGCGGCGGCCTGCTGTTGCTTTGCCATTGCGATTAAGGCTGGCGAAAGGGATTCCGAAACGAGGATATCTGCATCCTTGGCGTTCTCAACGAGATTGGCGGAAAGCGCGGTATCCCCGGAGAATGCCACCGACCGCCCCTTCCAGTCGAAGCGATAGCCGACAGCGGGACGGATGGGATCGTGGTCAACTTCGAATGCTGTGACCCTTAGGTCGCCATCCTGCAGGACTACTTCTTCTGCGTTGAGTTCGCCCTTAAATGCGGCGCCGAATTCTTTCGCGATGAGCGACGAGGTCGCGATGTTGACGACGCCGGCGCCGTGGTGCGCGAGACGCAGGCGGGCGTCTTCCTCGTAGGCGATGTTGAAACCATCGACGATAGCCTTCACGCCGCGCGCGCCGTAGACGGGCAGCATCTGAACACGGCCCGCGACCATCGTCTGCATACGGAATTCGCCGATGTCTCCGATATGATCAGAGTGGTAATGGGTCAGGAAGATCCCGGCGATGCGGGAGCCGGGGAACTGCATGCGCTGGAGTTGTTCCCAGCTCTCCGGCCCGGTGTCGATGACGTAGGCTTTGTCGCCCGCGACGACGATGGCGCAGGCCTTGGCGCGGTTGGGGTCCGGCAGCGGCGAGGATGTGCCACACAGGATGATCCGCAGGGCCTTGCCGTCGAAGACTTCGGTCATGGCGGGGGTAAGTGGTGCTGGCGGCAGGAAAGCGTTGGTGGGGGCGGGTGGGGGCGGTGCGGGGCTGACGCAGGCGGCGGTCGCGAGCGCCATGAGCAATACAGCGAGCAGCCCTCGTTGATGCGGCTTCATGTCACCCCTCCCGTTATGCTACCGATCCGTAGTTAATAGTCGGGCGCCACGCAAGGTTGATCGCGGATGCGTTTTGGGCGATGTGAGAAGCTGCGCTTTGAAAAGGATACGGCAATGAAGCTGCGTCTCGCCTGCCTCGCTATACTTGCAACGCTCGCGGTGTCCTCTCCGGCGCTGGCGCAGGGCGACGATTTGAGCCCGGTGCGGCTTGAGATGCTGGACAAGCAGGCGGCTGAGCTGAAGCTTTCGGTCGATCACTACAGGGCGATGGATATTGCCAAGGCCAAGGGTGTTGCCACGGTGAAGGAAGTAAAACTCACCAAGCGCGGCAACTGGAAGGTCGAAGGCGCCGACGCGCAGGGCCGCAAGATCGAGGTCCGCATCGACGGCAAGGACGGCAGGGTTGAAAAGGTCGAGCGGGAGTAGTCGCTAGGCGAACTCCACCAACACCTCGTCGGCAGCAACGCTTGCGCCTGCGGCCGCATTGATAGCTTTCACCACGCCATCGGCTTCAGCGCGGATGATGTTCTGCATCTTCATCGCTTCAACGATGCAGACAGCCTCGCCCGTTTTCACTTCCTGACCGACATCGACGGCAACTGAAACGACGAGGCCGGGCATGGGGCTCATGATGAGCTTAGAGGTATCGGGCTTCTGCTTCTCGGGTAGACGCGCGTGCATCTCGGCCTGTTTGGGCGTGCAGACCTTCACGTGCGCCTCGACGCCGAGGCGGCGGAGGATGAACCCCTCCAGCGCATTGGCAATGGAGAGCGCGTAGGACTGGCCGCCAAGTGTGGTCACCATCAGGTTTACACCAGGGCGCCACTGCGTGGCGAACGCGAGCTGCTCGCCTGTTTCGGTGAGCGTCACGAAGGCCTTGCCCATCTGGAAATCGAGATGGATGGGGATGTGCTTGCGGCCGACTATGACGACCCATTCCTTGCGCAGCGGTTTCATCGGCTCGGCGCGACCTGACGTGGATTCTGCCCTGCCGACATTCAGCGCGTGAGCATACGCGGCCGTGGCGACGAAAAGGTTCTCAACAGTTTGGGAGGCGAGTGCGCCGTGGAAGCCGTCTGGAAATTCTTCCTTGATGTAGCCCGTGGTGATGTTCCCGGACTGGAAGCGTTTCTGGTCGAGTACCGCAGCGAGGAAGGGTGAGTTGTCCTGGATGCCCTGTACTTCAAGACGTTCGAGCGCCTTGGTGTGCGTGGCGATGGCGGTAGCGCGATCTTTTCCATGGGTGATCAGCTTGGCGATCATCGGATCGTAGAACATCGAGATCTCGTCGCCCTCGCGGACACCGGTATCGATGCGGACGGTGCCCTCGCCCAGCTTGCCTTCTTCGGGGAAACGCATGCGCTTGAGGCGGCCGATGCTGGGCAGGAACCCACGATACGGGTCTTCGGCATAGATGCGGGACTCAAGCGCCCAGCCCTTGATGCCGACATCCTTCTGCTTCATCGCCAGCTTCTCGCCGGCAGCGACACGCAGCATCTGTTCCACGAGATCATAGCCCGTGATCAGTTCGGTGACGGGATGCTCGACCTGCAGGCGGGTGTTCATCTCAAGGAAGTAGAAATTGCGCTGACCATCGACGATGAATTCCACCGTCCCGGCGCTGTCGTACTGCACGGCTTTCGCCAGCGCGACGGCCTGCTCGCCCATGGCCTTGCGTGTTTCGGAGGTTAGGAAGGGCGATGGCGCTTCTTCGAACACTTTCTGATTGCGACGCTGGATCGAGCACTCGCGCTCGTTCAGGTAGATGATGTTGCCATGCTTGTCGCCGAGCACCTGGATCTCGATGTGGCGGGGCTGGTCGACGAACTTCTCAATGAAGATGCGATCGTCGCCGAACGAGGCGATGGCTTCGGCCCGTGCGCCATCAAAGCCTTCCTTGGCCTCCACCGCGTTGAAGGCGATGCGCAGACCCTTGCCGCCGCCGCCGGCCGACGCCTTGATCATGACCGGATAGCCGATGGAGTCGGCTATCTTCACGGCCTCTTTGGAGTCGTTGATCAGGCCCATATGGCCGGGGACAGTACTGACGCCCGCTTCTGCCGCGAATTTCTTGGATGTGATTTTATCGCCCATCGCTTCGATTGCGTACGGGTTCGGGCCGATGAAGACGATCTTCTCGTCCTGCAGGCGCTTGGCGAAGGCGGCATTCTCCGACAGGAACCCGAAGCCCGGGTGAACAGCCTCAGCGCCAGACTGGCGCACGGCGTCCACGATCTTGTCCTGGACGAGATAGCTCTGGGCAGCAGGCGAGCCGCCGATGTGAATAGTTTCGTCGGCCATCTCGACAGCCATGGAGCTGGCGTCAGCGTCGGAATAGACGACCACCGTTTTCACGCCCATGCGCCGGGCGGTCTTGATAATCCGGCAGGCGATTTCCCCGCGATTTGCGATCAGGATTTTCGAGAACATCCGCTACCCCGGCAGCCCTTAATTACGTGACGGCAAAGTGACTATAGAAGCCTGTCGGTCAAGGCGAATTTCGCGGCTGCGGTGCCTCGGCCGTTCCCTTGCCGCGCCCTTTGATGTCGACTTCATCCATGCTGGTCGTGATCGACACCAGAATGGCCGTCGACCACCCGATCAGAATAAGCCCCATTACGCCTTCGATACCCGCCAGCAGGCGGTGGTCTGGCGCAGGGATCACGTCGCCATAGCCGAGCGTGGTAAACGTCGACGCAGAAAAATAGAGCGCCGTCTCGAAATCGCCGGGAAACTGGCCGAGGCCGGAATACAGGATGGCATATGCAACGATCTCGACCGCATGCAGCGCGAGAAGGCCGAAAACCATAATCACGACCGTGAAGGTGCGCTCATGCGCATGCCCTTCTCGCAAGGGCTTGGCCCGGTCGGATCCGTGCACGTGCGTCAGCGCCCAGATGCCCGCAGAGTGACAGAGCACGCACAGCACAATCATGCCGGCGGAAATGCCCAGGTTCTGGAATAACATGTGATGCCCTCGGGGGAGCTGATGGAGATTTGCTCCCGACACATTTCTCCCGTCGCGCGGGTCAAGCCAAGGGAGGAATCCCATTTTCAGACCTCGTTAACCGAGGCGGCCGAAAGTCCGGCAGCAACCAGACCTGAATCGCGGGCGCGCGCCATGATATTCTACGGCAACCACACTTGGCGCGGCGAATCCGGTCAGCGCTACCCATTTAAATGCGCGCTGACCAAGAACGGCATCCCTAATGACTCGGGCGGCATCTATGTATTCGTCCGCCGCCGCTACGGTTTCTTCCTGCAGGCGCTTTATGTTGGCAAGGCCGCGAACCTGCGCGGCCGGCTGGTTGGACACGAGAAATGGGGCAAGGCGTGGTGGATCCTCGGCGCGACCGAGCGTCATGTGATGCGTATCGCCACCGAGACCGAGCGCCGCCAGATCGAGGAAGACATGATCCGGGGCCTGAAGCCGCAGATGAATGACATGCAGGTGCCGCGCTGCGAGGCCGACGCGCCAACGACCCTAGCTCTGCGCGAAAAGTGGTACTTCCGGCGCGCCGTGACTAAATGGTTCAAGGGGCTGTTCGGAATCAAGGACAAGCCGCACAACCACAGCACCGACGATCATCAGGAAGGCTTCTTTGACGCGACCAAGCACAAGGCGCACGAATTCGCGCGCAAGCACTAGACTTCTGCGGAGTACTAGACCTTCACAACGTTGAACGGCATCCGGCCTAACAACACCGCTTCGATACCGTCGACGGCGAGCATCACCATGGCCGTGCGGGTCTCCACCGTGGCGCTGCCGATGTGAGGGAGCAGGAATGTGTTGTCGAGTTCGTTAAGGCGTGTGTCGTAGTTAGGTTCCTTCACGAACACGTCAAGGCCAGCCGCCCCCACCTGCCCCGACTTGAGCGCATCCAGAAGGGCGTCTTCGTCGACGAGACCGCCCCGCGCCGAGTTCACAAAGATCGCACCGGGTGGCAACAGATCGAAGCGCTCGCGCGTCATGAGCACGCCCTGGCCTCCAGGCAGGTTCAGGCTCAGGACCTGACAGTGCGGCAGCATCTCCTCGAGGCTTACGAAATAGCGTGCATCGCCTTCCATGTCCGGCGTCAGTCGGGATCGATTGTGATAGAGGATCGGCATGCGGAACCCCCGCGCTCGATCCGCGACCGCGCTGCCGATGCGCCCCATTCCGACGATGCCCATCGTCTTGCCCGTCACATCAACGCCAAGCCTCTGGAAGAAGCCGTTACGAATTTTCCAGCCGCCATCCATATTGCGCACATGCTCCTTCGCGCGTCGCGCAGCGCCCAGGAGCAGGAGCATGTGGGTGTCGGCGGTGGCATCCGTTAGCACATCAGGCGTGTTGCAGATTGTGATGCCCCGCGCATTGGTGGCGACAATGTCGATATGGTCATAGCCTACGCTTGTCGTGGCGATAACGCGGACAGACGCTGGCAGCTGGGCCACGTGCTCGGCGCGGAGCGGCATCCCAATAGAGATGAGCATCCCATCAGGGGCGTGGAGCTGCGCGAGTGCTATGGCCTCGTCGGTTCGCAGGTACCGATCGGGCTCAGTTACTTCAAATAGTGTGGTCGCCCGATTCCGGATTGGCTCCGGAATCGGGAAAGTTGCAACGAGGCGACCGAGCTTGCTCAAGCTGAATCCGCTGGCCGACTGCCCGATTCATCGTGGGTAATGTCCCGCTTGTACGTCTCCGGCAGGAAGAACAGTGCGACCACGAACGTGCAGCCGGCGATGATCACCGGATACCAGATGCCCGCGTAGATGTTGCCCGTAGAAGCCACGACTGCGAAAGCGATGGTCGGCAGGAGGCCGCCGAACCAGCCGTTGCCGATGTGGTACGGCAGCGACATCGAGGTGTAGCGCACGCGGGCAGGGAACAGTTCGACCAGCATGGCAGCCATCGGGCCGTAGACCATCGCGGTGCAGAGCTGCGTGAAGAACAACAGCAGGACAATCATCCCGACGTTGACGGCATTGGGGTCCGCGTTGGCGGGATAGCCCGCCACCTTGAGCGCCTCGCCAACTTCCGCGTTGTAGGCGGCGATGGCGGAGACCCGCTCGGCGGGCTCCATCTTCTCCACGTCCGGCGCAGCGTAAACCTCGCCGCCGATGTGGACCTCGGCCGTGCTACCAACCGGCAGGGGTTCAGCGTTGTAGCTGACGCCCGCCTTCGACAGCAGAGTCTTGGCCACGTCGCAGGACAGCGAGTCGAACTTGTTTTTGCCGACCGGGTCGAATTGCAACGAGCAGGCAGCAGGATCAGCGCGCACGATGACCGGCGAGGTATTGACCGCTTGGTAGAGCGCCGGGTTGGCCGACTGGGTCAGCATATGGAACAAGGGGAAATAGGTAAAAACCGGGATGATCAATCCCGCGAGGATCAGATTCCGGCGGCCGATCTTGTCAGACAACCAGCCGAACAGGATGTAGAACGGGGTCCCCACCAGTAGCGATACAGCCACCAGTATGTCCGCCTGCGAAGCATCCATGCGTAGCGTCTGCTTCATGTAGGTGAGGCCGTAGAACGTGCCCGTGTACCAGATCACCGCCTGACCCGCGACGCAGCCAAACAAGGCGATGACCACCCATTTGAGGTTGCTCCACTTGCCGAAGGCTTCCGCGAGCGGCGCTTTGGAGGTGGCAGCCTCTTCCTTCATCTTGAGGAAGACCGGGCTTTCGTTGAGCTGCAGGCGAATCCAGATCGAAACTAGCAGCAGGCCGGACGACAGCAGGAATGGAACACGCCAGCCCCACTCGTCGAACGCTTCTTTCGACATTGTCTGACGCACGCCGAAGATGACCATGAGCGACACAAACAACCCGATGGTAGCCGTGATCTGGATCCAAGAGGTGAAGAAGCCACGACGTCCTGGAGGCGCGTGTTCGGCAATGTAGGTCGCCGCACCGCCATACTCGCCACCGATGGCAAGACCCTGCAGCACACGCAGCAGGACGAGCAGGATCGGAGCGACGATCCCGAGGCCCGCGCCCATCGATTCCATCATGGTGACCGTTGGCAAAAGGCCAACCAGGAAGGTCGCTGCGCCCATGATGATCATGGTGACAAGGAAGGTGTTCTTGCGCCCGACAATGTCTCCGATCCGGCCGAAGGCCAGTGCGCCGAACGGGCGCACGATGAAGCCAGCAGCGAAGGTCGCCAAGGCAAGAATGTACCCCGTCGTCTCGTTCACGCCGGTGTAAAAGTGCATGTTGATGTTGGCGACCAGCGACCCGTACAGGAAGAAGTCGTACCATTCGAACATGGTGCCAACGCTGGACGCGCCGATAACCAGCATGTGGTTCTGCTTCTCCGCGGGGGCCGTGCCCCCCACCGGTGCGGTTGCCATGATCGTTCGCTCCCCTCGTCGCCTCATGGCGATCAGTTCTCGGGGCGGAAGCTGCAACGGCCTGACGCCGAGGGCAAGGCGAAACGCGCACGGCATCAAATGCTTGCTCGTAAAGCCTGAGCGGAGCAATCTTAGTGAGTTCGCATTTCGGGAGGGACCAATGATCCGCGTATCCGCTTTTTTTGCCTTGAGCCTAATGGCGACGGTTGCAGCCTGCTCACCCCAGAAAACGCCTGAACAATTACAGGCAGAACAGGCAGCAGCGACCCTGCGACAGATGGGCGCCGCGTTTGGCGCGGATGGACAGGTTCAGCTCAACTCTCAACAAATGGCGGCGGCGATTGCTGCTGCATCTGCGATGAACAAGGATATGTCGCCGGAGGATCGAGCGAAAATGCAGGCCATCACCGGCGCGATGGCCAGCGGTAAGGTGCACCCCGCGGCCGCCGCATATCTTGCCGGCGCCAACAAAGCATTCGCCGTACTTTCCGACGTGAAAGATGCGGCCGGTGTCGAAGCCGTAAAACCACAACTCGCTGCTATCTATGCCGAGATGGCGGCGCCGGCGGCTGCCATGAAAGGCATGAACGAAGACGAGCGGGATATCGCCATGGGGTCTGCCGCGGCACAACTCATGGGTATGAGCGCAAGCGCCATGAAGCTGATGACCAAGTTTTCCTACGATCCGCAGACGATGGAAGCCGTCAGCAAGGCGCTCGATCAGATGCCTCAAATGGACTGATCGACTGACGGCCCCCGACTACAGTGGAATATTGTCATGCTTCTTCGTCGGGTTTGACAGCTGCTTGTTCTTCAGCGTGCGCAGGGCGCGAACGACGCGCTTGCGCGTGTTGTGCGGCATGATCACGTCATCGATGTAGCCGCGCGATGCGGCAACATAGGGGTTGGCGAAGCGATCCTGGTATTCTTTGGTCTTGGCTGCGAGTTTTTCCGCGTCGCCGGCAGCTTCCGCACGGAAGATGATCTCGACGGCGCCCTTGGCGCCCATCACGGCGATCTCCGCAGTCGGCCAGGCAAAATTCACGTCACCGCGAAGGTGTTTTGAGCTCATGACGTCATAAGCGCCGCCATACGCCTTGCGCGTGATGACGGTAACTTTCGGTACCGTGGCTTCGGCATAAGCGAACAACAACTTTGCGCCGTGCTTGATGAGGCCGCCATACTCCTGCTTCGTGCCCGGCATGAAGCCCGGCACGTCAACGAAC
>JBBQJV010000087.1:0-15296 GCA_038326205.1 Caulobacterales bacterium
CTATTTCGATCAGGGCGTAAACCTGATCTTCGGTTTCAACCATGCCGAGGCTATCCGTTCTTTTCGCGAGGCCGCGCGGCTCGATGCGGAATGCGCGATGTGCTGGTGGGGTATCGCGTTCTCGCTGGGCCCGAACATCAACCTATCGATGCAGCCGGATGCGGTCGCCCCGGCTTGGGATGCGCTGGGCAAGGCGAAAGCGCTGAAAGAGCACGCGTCACCGGCTGAGCGGGAATGGATCGATGCGCTGGCGGTGCGTTATACGAACGATCCGAAGGCTGACCGCAAGGCGCTCGATGCGGCGTTCGCGGTGGCAATGGGGGAGATATGGAAGGCGCACGCGGACGATCTGGACGCGGGTACGTTCTACGCCGAAGCGCTGATGGATACCCAGCCCTGGGACTATTGGGAGGCCGACGGCAAGACGCCAAAGGGACATGGCGGCGAGATCGTCGCGACGCTTGAAACGATCATCAAGAAGGCGCCCGAACATCCCGGTGCGCTGCATTTGTATATTCATGCTGTTGAGGCGAGCACGACGCCGGAACGGGCAGAGGTAGCAGCCGACAAGCTGCTGACCCTGATGCCGGAGGCGGGACACATCGTGCACATGCCCTCGCATATCTACTATCGCGTGGGCCGTTACGCAGATTCCGTGAAGGCGAACGAACAGGCTGCGACGATCGACGAGGCATATGTTGCGGCCTGCAAGGCGCAGGGATTTTATCCCGTCGGCTATTACGGCCACAATATCCACTTCCTGTGGACCTCCTCGGAGATGGAGGGACGCTACAAGGCGGCGATCGACGCGGCGCGACGACTGGTCAAGACGATCGATGTGAATGGGCTAGCGGCTGCTATGCCGCTGGCGGAGTTGTATGGCTTCACACCGGTCACCACGCTGTTGCGTTTCGGCAAGTGGGACGAAGTGCTTGCGGAACCAGCGCCGCTGGCGGCGCTGAAGCTTGATACGGCGATGTGGCTGTACGCGCGCGGATTTGCGCAAGTCGCCAAGCGCGATCTCAAGGGCGCTGCGGCGACGCGCGACACGCTGCAGGCGCTGTCCAAGGAGGATCTTGCCGCCTATGACGCAGCGATGCTGCCCGCTCGGCAGATGATAAGCATGGCGCTTGATCTGTTGAACGGTGAGATGTTGCGCGCGTCCGGTGATTTCACGCGCGCCATCATCGATTTCCAGAGCGCGCAGACCACCGAGAAAAGCCTACCCTATATGGAGCCGCCCTACTGGCATCAGCCGGTCGCACACATTCTGGGTGCCGCCTTGCTCGAAGCGAAGCGGCCAGCCGAGGCTGAGCGCGTCTATGGCGAGAGTCTGGCAACCTATCGCCGCGACGGCTGGGCCTTGTTCGGGCTTGCACAGGCGCTTGAGGCGCAGGGCAAGACCGCCGCAGCGCGGGAAGCCCGCAAACAGTTTGTCAGCGTCTGGACGATGGCGGATGTAACCCTTACCTCGTCGCGATTCTAAGCAAGCGCGGGTACTCTCATTCAAGCGGGCGACCGTTACGGTGGCGCTACGCTAAGGGGAGGCACTACAACGGAACGTCAGCTTATCGGATGCGAAATAACCTGAGAAACGCTTCGTATATGAAGCGGTGTTTGGTCCCCCGACGTCGCGGTTTTGCACCTATACTTCAGCAGGCAACCGGCGAGCAAGGTTACCGGCGTCGCTTGGTGGCGAGGTCCCGCCTGATGGGCGAGGCAGCCTGGAAGCGGAAGATCTGGTGGGACCCAGCCGACCGAAACCTTGGGGCGGCCCAAGCACTGGCGGGCCACGCACGGGTGGCCCGAACACTCGCCATTTTTCGGTCGACACAACTTGATTGCAGTCAGACGTGTTGCCCCTCGAAGTCTCCGCGTTCGAACGCTTCGCGCAGTTTGAATTTCTGTATCTTACCAGATCCTGTCAGCGGCCACGCATCCACCCAGATCCAGAAGGCGGGTGTTTTCTGCGGCGCGATCCTTTCACGAATGAATTCCTTTAGAGCCGCGCCATCCGGCCTTTCGGCTCCGGCGCTGCGCAGGAAGCAAACCACCTGTTCGCCCCATTTTTCGTCGGCGACGCCGACGACGGCAACCTCGGCGATCGCTGGGTATTCGAGCATCGCGTTCTCGATCTCAACGGGGAACAGGTTCTCACCACCCCGAATGATCATTTCCTTCACACGGCCGGTGATCTTCACGTAGCCGCGCGTATCCATTCGCCCGAGGTCACCCGTGTGCAGCCATCCGTCTTTATCGATGGCGGCGGCGGTTGCCGCAGGATTGTCGTTATAGCCGGTCATGACGTTGTAGCCGCGACAGCAGATTTCGCCCTGTACGCCGATGCCCGCTACGGCGTTTGTTTGAGCGTCTCGAATTGAGACCTCCACATGCGCAACTGGCTGGCCGATCGTCTCGGTCAGGTCTTCCAGCGAGTCCTCGTACCAGGTCTGGGTGATCACGGGCGAGGTCTCCGTCTGCCCGTAGACAATCTGGATCGGGGCGCCGAGCACGGCTTTGGCCTTTTTGCACAATTCGGGCGCCACCATCGCGCCTCCCGACATGATGCGCTTCACCGATGATACATCACGGCCCGACTTCTGGGCCTCGTCGATGAGCGCGACGAGCATGGTGGGAACACCAAGGATGAAATCCGTCTTCTCACGCTCGATGACCTTGACGACCATCGCGGGGTCGAACAGGGGCGCCAGCAGCATTGTCGCACCAACGCCGAGCCCTCCGAGCACGAGGACGGCGCACCCGGTCGTATGAAACAGGGGCATGTGGTGGACAAATGATCCGCCGCTGGCGATCCCGCCCCGTCTTAAGGCGTCGATCCCGTTGCGCACCAGGCCGTCGTGATGAAGCAACGCACCCTTGGGAAAGCCCGTAGTGCCCGATGTGTACTGGATCTGCACTGGATCGCTGGGCTTTGGGGCGCGCAACTCTCCGGCGTGCTCGCCAGCAAAGAGGGCGGCATGATCGGTGAGCAGGATGCGATGCATGATCGCAGGAATTTCGGCACAGACCTCATCTGCGATCTGCTGCATCGGATTGCCGCGAAAGCTGGCAACGTAGTACACGCCCTCTGAACGCGACTGTTCCAAGACGTATTTCAGCTCACGTTTCTGGTAGGCCGGATTGACGGTTACGAGCGTGATGCCCGCCAGAGCGCAGGCAAGTTCGAGCAGGACCCATTCAGGTAGATTGTTGGCGTAAACCGCGACGCGCGCGCCCTCCGAATGGCGGGTCGCCAGTGCTCGTGCGAGACGCTCGGCATCACGAAGCAGTTCAGAATATGTCCAGCTACGATTGATCTCCCCGTCAAAGCCGAGCTCCTTCAGTGCGGTCCGCTCCGGCGCCGCCCTTGCGGAGGTGCGGAGCATATCGCCGATTGTCATGGCTGACGGCGACGGGCCTCCCTGAGCAGGAAAATACGACTCCTTCAGATGCGCTTGATACAACTCCGTCTCCCATGTTCGTCGACTTTGCCCACGATCGTCCCACGACCAAGTTTGAATGAATAGCTGCGGATAAGACCCCCCAGCGATCTCTCTGGACAAACGTGGTCGCACACGAACCAGGCTGACCCATTCCAAGCGTGGGTCCTCGCCCAAACACTGGAAGTAATGCCGGTCACGCCGCTATTCCAAAGCGCTGCTGCATCAGGCTGAAGCTCGCGATCTTGAGGAGATCTGGCGATGCTTGATCAATCGCAACACTGTCTGCATCGGCGATCGAGTCCAGCCATGCGCGGGTCCTCTTAGGATCAAAGAACGGCTGATCGGAAAACTGCGGCGAGCGCACGACATCTTCGCAAAAGGCTCGGAGCGGATCGGCGGCAACGCCTTTGCCGCTCTTGGCCAAAGGCGGGGCGATGAAGGGATGCTTTTGGCGCTGATAGAGCTCGTACGTAATCACATCGCGCGCAGCTTCGCGCAGGATGAATTTTTCCTTCTGTCCCCGGATCTTGAAGCGCATCGGCAGGCTGGCGGCATACTCAGCGACGTGATGATCGAGAAACGGCACTCTACCTTCAATCGAGTGCGCCATCTCCATCCTATCGCCGAGTACGGACAGAATGAAATTGATCAGCATCGTCTTTTGCCAGAGATAAAGTGAGACATTGACCGCGTCGCGCCCCGCTATCCTTCCCGGGACATCCAACTCCGACAGCAGCGTCCGGTATGGCGCTTCAAGATCGCGATCGGTGAAGGCGCCCGGCTGCATCATGCCGACCTGTCGGGCATACATAACGGACATGTTGCCGATCCACGTCGGACAAAAGCCAATTCCCTCGCGGATCACCTCGACACCGGTAGCCTGCGTTCCGCTCGGAAACATCAGCGACCTGGAAAGCGGGTTGGCCGCCAGCATCTCTTCTATCGCTGCCTGACGCGAGGCGTCAGAACCATAGTCGCCGCCGAACAACATATTATCGCGGCGTTCCATGGGATAGCCAGCGAGCATTTCGTCGGAACCTTCACCGGTGAACACGACCTTGATTCCAGCGTCGCGGACGGCTCGCGACAGCAGGAATTTTGCAATTGTGTTTGCGTTGAAGATCGGCTTCTCGCTGTGCCAGATAGCGTCGCTCAGATTGTCGGCCAGCTCTCGCGGTCCGACCGGGACAGGGACGTAGTTCGAACCGGTGAACGCTGCCGTGCGTTCAGCCAGCGGCGACTCGTCGTAAGCGCCCTCGAACGCAATCGTGAAAGCCCGGATCGGCCGATCAAGCCTGGCCTGCGCCAGTCCCAGCACGGCAGAAGAATCCAGACCGCCACTGAGATAGCATGCGACCTCGACATCGGCAGTCAGTCTCTCGGCGACCGCATCCTCGAGTACAGCGCGGAAACCAGCTATGACTTCACCTTCGCTGCGCCGATCTTGCGACAGCTCCTTCGCCGTCGGATACACATTTTCCCAATACCGTTTGATGCTCACGGCGCCATTCTTGGCGATCGCAACGCATCCCGGTGGGACCTGATGAATGCCTTCGAACATTGATGTGTTGCTGCGCAGGTTCGCAAATTCTTCCATTACGGCGGCAGCGTCCCAACGCGCCGGCACGCCCAGCGCGATCAATGCTTTTATCTCGGATGCGAAGAAAACATCGCCGCCGACCACGGCGTAAAAAAGTGGCTTGATCCCGAAGCGATCGCGAACCGCGACTAGTTCGCCGCTGCGCCTGTCCGAAATCACGAGGGCGAACTCGCCTCGCAACTGGCGCGTGAAGTCGAGGCCATGCTCGTCGTAGAGGTGCAGCGCTATCTCGCTGTCGCTATCTGTTAAGAATGCATAGCCTCGCTCGCGCAGCTGCTCACGTATCGCCTTGTAGCCGTAGAACTCTCCATTCACGACGAGGTTGAGGTCGCCGCGCGCATGACTCAAAGGCTGAGTGCCGTTGGACAGTCCGATAATACTCAGGCGCACGTGGCCCAGCGCAGTTCTGCGGTCAGGTGAGAACCAGGTCGCGCTCCCGTCGGGTCCTCGGTGAGAAATCGTTGCCAGCGCGGCGCCCAGACGATCGGGGGTCAGCGAAGCACGCGCAAGCTGCGCTGCAATCAACCCGCACATCCCCGTTTCCTCCCGACCTCTAGCGGGTCGCAGGCATGAAATAGCAGCAAAGATGATTGGCGCCTAACGGCATTCGTCGTTGAGCGATTTCAGCGGGGTCCTGATGCATAGCAGCGGAGCGCCGTCACGGGAGGTTTGTGAGTACTCGGCCGGCGGTAACAATGCGGCGGCCAGGGCAGGGCTGGCCGAGGCTGGTGTGCGAAACTGCAGAAGCGCCGAGAGATGAAATTGCGTACGCCCAGTCTAGTCGGGAGGCGTCATTCGCGTCGAAGTATTTTGTGGGGCGCTCTATGCAAGTTTCCACCGCGCAAAATAAGCGTTCACACGTTTTCACGCAGCCCTAGCCCAGAGCAGACATTCACAGTGCGGCGGGCGTGGATGCAAGTTTCGGGTAGGTCTGGTTCGCGACTAGTATGACATGGTCCTCCACGCCATTCTCGCGATCCACATTGATGGCCTCGTATTCCGGTGAGGTCATCATTTCGAGGAACACTGCACGGGAGGGATAGGGCGCCAGCACCACACAGTCACAGCCGCCATCGCCGAGATCGCCTACCGAAACCCCTTCGACATTCCCTGCCCAGATAAACGTGCCGCCCACCTTTCTCAGGAGCGGCATGTCCCCCTTCGAGTAGCGAGAATAGGCATCCCAGCCTGAACGCTTCCCGTCCAGCGACCGCTTGCGGAACCGTACGGGGTTCACCATCACGACAGGACCCTTGTCTGGCAGGCTGCGTCCGCAGTCTTCGTTGAGCGCCTTGGGTCCGACCATGCGTCACTCCTTGGATCTTCTAGCCTCGAACCTTTTGGTCCAAATGTCAGCTCCGCGAGTTGAAGCCGGTCAGCGAGGTCAGGCCAACGCGCGGATCGACGACGATATGATTGATAAAAGCCATAGCTACTGCGATCTTGCCGGCGGTAAAAATCTGCTCAAGCGTCATGGCGCGGCGCCGGCAGGCGCCACGGGCGCGCGCGCTTTGCAGACGCCTGGACGCCACGCGGGATCGTCGGCGGTTACGCGCGCGCGGATGGCGAGCCAGTGCCCCTGGGTGTCTCTTCGCCTGCCTGTATCGAGCTGCTTGTGCACATACGCGCCGAATTATTCGGGGAAGAATGTCTTCGCTTCCTCGTCCCGCAAGGCGCGCCCAAAGGGGTTTGCAAGATACCAGTCGACATAGAGGTCTACAGTCGCGTGCCAGTCCGCATCCGAGTTGAGCCCCTCCTGGGTGAGCTGGAAGTCCCGATAGATCATGCTGATCGAGGTAAACAGATATGCGTCCAGCACCATGAAATCGCTGTATGTCCTCTCCGCGGGGCACTCGACCGATTTTTCGACAACATCACCAGCGCGGTCATCCATAATCTGGGCCCAGACCTGGTTCGCGACGATGTTGCCCTCGCTCCGATAGGCTGAGCGAGCCAGCTGCGTGTTCTGGTTGATTTTAACAAGCACGAGAACCAGCCCGAGGATCACGCCAAAATTGGCCGCCAGCGTCAGCCAGCGCAACAGATGATCGATCTTTGTCGCCGGTGTGGCCCTACTGGCTGAAGGCGAAGTGGGTACGGGTTCATCGCTCATTCCCGCTCGCCCCGGTCGATTGCCAGTGGCGCCAGACTTCGTCCCTCGCGTTTGAAAGCATGACGACACGCTGCGTGGAGGCCAGCCAGTCGCGCATTTTCGCAACCGACAGGTTATGGGCGAGGCAGCGCGTGATGGGACGAGGTGTCTGGAAGGTCTTAAGCGACCCTGCCGACTGTAAAACTGAGGCGACCCAGGCCTTCATGGCACAAAGCAGACCCTGCCAACCAAAGTAAAAAAACAAGGTGATCGCCGATTGGAGAACGCAAAACTCAACTAGAACGAGAGTTCGCGGTCAGAGATTCATCTTTGCGGGGCTTCGTGAACCATCGGCGGTTGTGCGAGACCTAATCCGGCTGCGGGTCCAGTCACCACCTGGAACCAAGGCCGGGGGCGCTCGGTGGGGGGCGCCCCTTTTCCTTTTGATTCTGACGATTGTTCGCCTTCCAAGCGCAGTCGTGGTGGCATTTGCGATCAGATTCATCCGTCAGGGGGATATTCGCTAATGAGAGTCTGTGAGACGTTCTCATTCGCAGCGGCCCAAACGCCCCACGATTGGTCCATTCGCAGAGGGCACCCTTAGGCCCTGGGGGTGCCCTTTTGCTGTTCGGCGGCGACGCCGGCGATGTGATCCAGGTCATTCAGAAAACCCCAAGCTGCGGCGACCATACGGTTTCGTCGAGGGGACGTGCGGTCTGATCAAGCAGCCCGTGCGTAGAATTGCATGGGTCAGCCAGACAACAAGTTCAGGGCCGAACTGCGCTCGCTCATCCCGAGGCTCAGACGGTTTGGACATGCCCTAACGGGATCAACCGACGACGGCGACGATCTACTCCAGGACGCGCTTGAGAAGGCCTTGTCTCGGGAGGGTCAGTTTCAGACCGGCACGAGGATGGACAGCTGGATCTACAAGATCATGCAAAATGCATGGATTGACCGGAAGCGATCAGCGGCTTCTCGGGGAAGGGTCGTGCAACCTCTGGAAGACGAGCATTACGCAATCGGAGAGGACGGCCGCGACAGCTTTGACGCGAAGATCGCCCTCCGGCAGGTGAGCGAAATGATGCAGCGCCTTCACGTTGATGAACGATCGGCGCTCGTTCTGGTTTCAATCGACGGACAATCCTATCAGCAAGCAGCTGACACCCTCGGTATTCCGATCGGGACTGTGATGAGCCGCCTGGCCAGAGCGAGAAACAAGCTGATGCGACTGCTTGATGGCGAAGCAGCATCTTCCAATCCCGGCTGACGTTCGTCGGTGCTGGAGCAGGTATGGTTCAAGTCAACGACGAAGGGCGCCGGTTGCCCGACGCCCTTGCCACCTCAGCACGTGTCCGTGGGGGGGACCGGCTGAGGCTCACAACGCTTCCGAGCGTTCGCGGAAGGAGTCCATGGCCATCTCGCTGACGGGCCGCTTACGAGCCGACTTGGCAAGGCTTGTTGTCGATCGGACTGCCCCTGCGTTCACTGGCTTCCGACATGACATGACGGATAGAATGCAGCCCTGATCCTGCCGGTCGCGGCATCATCCAGACTGATGCTCGACGGTTCGTCAACATTTCGAAGTCGATCAATGGCGACTTGCAAGCTGTTCCCGCTGACGGGCCGGTCGCCCCAGATTTCAACAAGCGGCAACAGCACGAACAATCGTTCGAACAACCCGGCATGTGGCAAGTTGAGACGCTCGCTTGAGATGCGAACGCCTTCGATGTTCAGAAGGTCAATATCGATTTCGCGCGGTCCCCAGCGAACTCTGCGCCTGCGGCCGAGATCGCGTTCGATATCCTGGCAGACATCCAGCAACGCCTCGGGCGACAGGGATGTCTCCACTAGCGCTGCCGCGTTCAGAAAGGCCGGTTGATCGACAATTCCCCATGGGGGCGTGGCATAGATGCTGGAGATGCGCGCCACCGCAACGCCCGGATGCGCCGCCAAGGCCTCAAGCGCGGCGATTATGCTCCCGCATCTGTCGCCAAGATTAGCGCCAAGGCCGAGCGCCACTTCAGTCATGACGTCTTTTCTCGACTTCTACACCGACATGATCGATCGCATGGCGAACTGGTGCAGACGGTTTGCGGATCTGGACACGTACGGACTGGACCATCGGAAACCCCGAGAGAACCTGATCGGCCACCTGGCGTGCAAAGGATTCAATCAGATTGAAAGTCGTCTTGGCGGACAGTTGCACGACAAGATCGCACAAGGCGCCATAGCAGACCGTGTCTTCCATCCGATCGGCAGCCGGTTCGGGACGCACAACCGCGCAATCGATATCAATGTAGAACTTCTGCCCGAGTGATTGCTCGGCTTTGGCGACACCATGAAAGCCATGGACGCAGAGGTTGGAGACAAATACGCGCTCATTCATCGGCTATTTCCTATAGCGCCATAAACGGAGATGGCGTCTCGGTGAGCCGCCACGTCGTGCACCCGCAGAATGGTTGCACCTGACTGCAGCGCGGCCAGGTTGGCGGAGATGGTTCCGGCGAGGCGCTGGTCCACCGTCCTGTTGAGAAGTCGACCTATGAAGGACTTGCGAGACGCGCCGACGAGTATTGGGAGCTTGTAGTCCAACAGGACGTCAAGACGCGCCAATGCCAGGAAGTTCTGCTCGTAGGTCTTCGCAAAGCCGAGACCCGGGTCAAGGATCAGATGATTGCGGGGTATTCTCGCGGTAGCGGCAGTCTTCAGCGCGCGATCGAAAAAGCCGCGCATGTCGTCGACAAGATTGATGGTGGCATCAGCTTCGCCCCGATTGTAAGTCACGACGAGCGCACACTCAGTCTCCGCGACAACTGTCGCCATGCCGGCGTCGCGCGTCATGCCGCCAATATCATTGATTATCACGGCCCCCGCAGCAGCGGCGGCGCGTGCGACACCAGCCTTGTAAGTATCGACCGACACGGACGCATTGCTGGCCTCACAGATCGCTGCAATGACGCTCTCTATCCTCTCCAGTTCGACGGCTTCGGGGACGAGCTCCGCGCCGGGCCGCGTGGACTCGCCGCCAATATCCACGATGTCTGCGCCTTCGGCGAACATCTCCAGCGCGCGCCCGAGCGCGGCTTGCAGCTCCATGCTCTGGCCACCGTCAGAAAAGGAATCCGGCGTGATGTTCAGTATTCCCATGATCAGGGGGCCGCAGGCAGCCCGCGACAGGACAGCGTCACGGATTTCCTTGCGCTGTTCCTGCACGCTTCACTCCCGGTCTCGTGCGCAGAGACCAACCTCTCGAGCGAGGCTTACCTCCTACTGAGGCGTTCGGAAACTCCGAGAGCGAATATTGGGGCCGACCCCCCCGGTTTTGTCGCTGAAATGCAATGCCAATTCGTCATCGCCGCATTTCGGCGAGTTGGACGCCTCCGCAACCGACGGTGAAGCACCCGTCATGAGCGACCCCGCCCTTTAGCTACCATGGTCGCCACGGCAGCCCGTTGCCCAAGCGGCCAAGCCGTGCGCGTCGGGCAAAAGTAAAGTGCGCGCCTCTGGCCGGATCCGAGCCGCACAATGGGTACAGCTTTGTCCTTATACTCTTGGCGCTGCGGGCAACATCGCTGACCAGACTTACCGACGCTGATAGTGGCCGTACCCATAGTCCTGGGCGTCATGCCCTTCATCGTGCACTTCGTGCATGATGGCGTGGAGTTGGTCGATGCGCTGCTGCATGTCTTGAACCTGCCAGCCGGTCAAATATCCCTGACTGCGATAATAGTATGCCAGTTGCTGCTGTGCGGATCCAATAGCGCGGTCGAATTGACGCGCTTCACGATGATCGATCGAACCATCTCGCAGGCCGTGTTCAACGCCTTCATCGAGATGTTCAAGTTCGAGATAAAATCGCTCATATGCGCGAGTATCGCGATCCTCCCAATCGCTATATCGACCTTGCTGTCCGCGTTCGTGCGCGCTTGCGCTTTGAGGGGCCACTCCAACCAGCGCGGCGGACACAAGCAAAACTCCAAGAAACCTGCTCATTGACAACTCCTCATGCCATTCGGGCATCGCCGAAGCCACATCCGTATTGAAGCACGCGCGAGATGAGCGCTGGATGACCAGCGCATTCAGCTTCCCGTCTGAGGCGCTCCTCGGTCCATCGCGGCGCACGGCCACATTCGCTGTCGACGGGTAGCAGTGTTGGCGAGAGAACCTGCCAGAATGGGACCGGACCGGGAACGGCCGGCCCGGTCGTTCCCCGCCATTCCGGCGGCCTACAAGTCTACTTGCTCCGATATTGCCAAGGCGTCATCGAGCTCGACGCCGAGATATCGGACGATGCTCTCCAGTCTGATATGTCCGAGGAGTAGCTGGACGCGACCAGATTTACGGTCTTGCGGTGGATCAGCGCCGCCTTGGATCGCCACGCGGCAGGGAATGCGTGCCGTACGTCGCCGGGTTCAACCCGCTCGAACCTACCCAACCCGGAACGATGCGAGCGTACTGCCGCGTGGCGAGGTGGGGGGAGCGCGCCAGCCGGCTTGGGAAAAGGACGTCCTTCGCCAGAATGCCGTGTCGATCGATCAGCGCCTTGACCGCAGTCCGGGTCGGCTCGGTGATATAGATATTGATTTATAGACGTTTTTTAGTTTCAGGACTGAGAATGCGACGTAGTGTCGATTTTTGACCCAGGGGGCTTGAACTCACGGACCGGCTTCGGTACTTGCGAGTGCATATCAATCACAAAGTGCAGCGCCGCGGCGGATTTGCCGGAGCGCCTCGCGAAGGGGTCTCATGTTTCAGTCCAGTTTCTTGCGTTCGGTCGCATCGGTAATTCTGGTTGGGCTTCTCCCTTCGCTCGCGCACGCCCAGAGCGAACCCGCCCGTGCCGTTGAGGCGGCGCCCGAAGATTCCGGCCGCGACGTTGTCTACATCCTCGGCACGCGTGCCTCCTACCGCGAGGACGAGACCAGCTCGGTCACGCGCACCCCCACGCCGCTGGAAGACATTCCCCAATCCGTCTTCGTCATCACGCGCGATGCGATCGACGACCAGGCGATGACCGGCCTCGCTGAGCTGGCGCGCTACGTCCCAGGTCTGGCGATGGGGCAAGGCGAGGGCCATCGCGATGCGCCTGTCTTTCGGGGCAACATCACGACGTCGGACCTCTTCGTCGACGGCATCCGCGACGATCTCGAGTATCTGCGCGATCTCTACAACGTCGAGCGCGTCGATGTGATCATGGGGCCGTCCGCGCTGGCCTATGGCCGGGGCGCCGGTGGCGGCGCCATCAACCGCGTGAGCAAGACTGCGGGCGACGAAGTGCTGGATCTTGGCGCAACTATCGGCAATTTCGGGCAGGCGCGCGTCTCTGCCGACATGGGCGCGACCTTCGACGGTTCCATCGCGGGGCGGCTCAACGCGGTACTTGAAGAAAGCGAGAGCTATCGCGACGATGTGTCGATCTCCCGCCGTGGCCTTGCGCCGACACTTAAAATCGCAACCTCAGACTCGACACGCTTCGACATCTTCGGCGAGTATTTTCGGGATCAGCGTACCATCGATCGTGGCGTGCCCTCAGAGAATGGTCGTCCGTGGCAGGGGTCCGCGAAGGCATTTTTCGGAAATCCGGATCTATCGGAAAGCGATATAGAAGTCGCAACTCTGCGAGGGGTCCTCACGCATGAGATCACGCGAGATCTGTCCTTGCGCACGGTCGTTTCCTATGGCGACTACGCCAAGTTCTACCGCAACGTGTATCCGGGCGGGCCGGTGAACACGGCGGCGAACTCGGTAACGATTTCGTCCTACAGCTCGGCGACGGACCGTAAGAACCTTTTTGCGCAGGCCGACCTCCTGTGGGAAGTCGCTCTTGCCGGCATGGATCACACCATCCTGTTCGGCTTGGAAGCGGGGCGTCAGGAGACAGAAAACTTGCGCCGTAACTCAGCAAGCGCCGTCTTCAGCATCGATGACCGCGGCCGCAATTTCACGCCGAGCTTCGCCGTCGCGCCGGTGATCGACAATAGCAACGATCTCGATCTGGTGGCCGTTCTCCTTCAGGATCAGGTGGCGCTTACCAGCGAGCTGCGCGCCGTGCTCGGCCTGCGGTGGGACAGCTTCAATCTGGCGTTCGACGATCGCCTACCGGGATCGACCGACTTTGCGCGGCGGGACGAATTTGTCTCGCCGCGATTTGGTCTGGTGTGGGAGCCGCTTCTGGGGCTGTCTTTCTATGGAGGTTGGAGCCAGGCCTTCCTTCCGCAGTCGGGAGGCCAGTTCAACTCCCTCAACGCCACACGTGCGGCGCTGGAGCCGGAAGAGTTCGAGAATGCGGAGATCGGTGTCCGTTTGCAGCCTTTGGACGGCCTGCTGATCAGCGCCACCGTCTACCGCCTGGACCGCACGAACACCTCGGCGCCGGGCGCAACACCCGGCACAACGGTGCTGACCGGGTCGCAACGGTCCGAGGGCCTTGAACTCGGCCTACAGGGGAAGGTGCGGGAGGGATGGAATCTCATCGGAGCGCTGGCGATCCAGAACGCGGAGATCACCTCTACCACCAGCTCAGCTCAGGCTGGACGCAAAGCGCCGCTAGCGCCCGAGTTCAACGCCTCGCTCTGGAATCGCGTCAAGCTTACCGATCAGTTCGATGTCGCGCTGGGTATCATCCATCAGGGCGAGCAGTTCGCCTCGATCTCTAACGCTGTCGTTCTGCCGTCATATACCCGGCTCGACGCGGCGCTGTTCTATGCTGTGAGCGACGCCCTCGATCTTCAGCTGAACGTCGAGAACCTGACGGGCGAAGAGTACTGGCAAACGGCCCACAACGACAACAACATCACGCCGGGAGCACCCCTAGGCGTGCGCGTGGGGCTGACCTTGCGGCACTGATCCGCCGATGGCGGATTGCGACGCGTTCACGCGCGTTTGTTCTGCCGTCCAGGAGACTCAGCACATGTGCTGCGCGCGCATGTGATGATCCCTGATGCACCCACATCCAATCGGTGCGGTCCGACCGACGACACGCGTCGCTGTAAAGGCCATCGCTATTGGCCTGCGCGAGACACGCTGAGAGCGCATTTCTGGCGACGTCCCGCCTGATGGGTGAGGCAGCCCGGAACGGCATGTTTTGAAAGACCCGGCCAACCTCAAGATTGTGGCGGCGCAGGTGATGCCGGCCCGAGGCGGACATTAGGCCCATCCCAACTCTTTTGTTGGCTTCGGCGGGAATTGCGCTTCGACCCTCATTGGCGGAGAGTTGCGAGAAGGCAGCATTTGACCTGGTGTCGAAAGGGCCGATCATGTCGATAGAAGCCAAGCGCACACCGGACGACCGCTTCGCGAACTTGCCAGGGTACGCGTTCGCGCCCCATTACCTCGATGCACTTCCAAGATACGAAGGTTTGCGTGTTCACTACGTCGACGAGGGACCAAGGGACTCGCGCACAACCTTTCTCTGCCTGCACGGGCAGCCCAGTTGGGCCTATCTCTACCGAAAAATGATTCCCGTGTTTGTTCGCAGCGGCGCGCGTGTGGTTGCACCGGACTGGCTCGGGTTTGGTCGATCCGACAAGCCCATCGATGACCAAGTCTACACCTTCAACTTTCATCGCAACATGATGCTGGCCTTCATCCGCGCGCTGGATCTGAAGAACATCACACTGGTCGTGCAGGACTGGGGTGGTCTGTTGGGACTCACTCTGCCGATGGAAATGCCGGAAAGATTCGACCGGGTGTTGGTAATGAACACGGGCTTGGCCGTTGGTGCATCGCCAGGACCGGGATTTGAAGCCTGGAAGGCCTACAACCGCAGCCAGCCCGACATGGATATCGCTGCGCTCATGTCGCGCGCCAGCCCGATCCTGACACCCGAAGAATGCGCGGCCTATGCGGCCCCCTTTCCTAACAAGAGCTACAAGGCGGGCGTGCGCCGCTTTCCGGAGCTTGTGATGGTCTCACCGGATATGGAAGGGGTCGATGTTTCAAGACAGGCTGCGCGCTGGTGGTCAAAGGAGTGGACGGGAAAGAGCTTCATGGCGATCGGCGAGGCCGACCCCGTTCTTGGCACGCCCGCAATGCAGGCGCTGCGCAAATTGATCGCGAACTGCCCCGAACCCATGCTGATCAAGGAAGCAGGACATTTCGTCCAGGAATGGGGCAAGCCAGTCGCCGAAGCTGCCTTGGGGGCGTTTGGCAATAGATA
>JBBQJV010000088.1:0-13788 GCA_038326205.1 Caulobacterales bacterium
CCGTTCTTCATGGCGGCCTTCTGAACCTTGACGATCTTCTCGGCATGAGCGCGCGACAAGGAACCACCGAACACCGTAAAGTCCTTCGAGAAGACGTAGATGACGCGGCCATTGATGGTGCCCCAGCCGGTGACGACGCCATCGCCTGGAATGCGCTGGTTCTCCATGCCAAAGTCATGGGAGCGATGTTCGACGAACATGTCCCATTCCTCGAATGAGCCTTCATCGAGCAGCAGGGCGATCCGCTCGCGGGCGGTCAGTTTGCCCTTGGCGTGCTGAGCGTCGATGCGCTTCTGCCCGCCACCGAGGCGGGCGGTTTCACGCTTCTTCTCCAGCGCCGCGACAATATCTTTCATGGACTCAACTTTCGTTTCTCTAATTGTGGAACGGGTGAGGTAACCACACAGGCGCTGGGAACACAGGCCCACCTGCATACAGCCCGTAAGGGTGAATGCATCGGCCAGATTCGGACTATTCAATTTTTTTCGTACAGCTCTTGAGACTCACGCAGATGTTTAAGCGATCGCAGTCGTGTCGATGGCGCCGACGTCGTAAAATCAATGCGCAACGCGTTCTCCGGTCAGTCGACGACTATGGATTGCAACGAGGGCAGTCGCCAGGCTCGGCCATCTCGCGCAGGGGGTGTCTCGCCTCCTCGCGCTTATGCCCGCAACCAAAACAACCCCAGACGTCGCCGCGTGGAATGATGCTTTCTTCCCCGCAGCTGGCGCATGAAAGCGCGGCAGCAGCAGCGAGTGGCCCGAAGCCCGGCGCACTGCATTCTGGACATTCGGTCGCGATCCGGTGCGCTAACTTGTCAGCCAGACTGGCAATGGCCTGCATGCGGATGGGATTCATATGTGCTCGCATGTCGGTCAGAACGCGGGCGCGTCCGTCCTCCGAGATGCGCGCGGCATGACCAACGGCCACGGCCAGCCCGTCGTGCGAGGCTATCCCCTTATTGATCCTTGAGAACTCCGGATGAAGCCGCCACCACGGGCTTGCCGTCTGGTTAGGTCCGACCACCAGCGCGTGCGCCGGAAAACCCGTTCGAATCAAGAATGGCTCAAGATCCGACATGCTTGCAGCCACTATCTCATCATAGTTCGTTTCTTCAGTGATCAGAGATTCGGAGATCACGACACCACGTTCATCGTCCACCATGACCATGAGCTCAACCCCAGCTCGCAAGAACGGGATTGCCGGATGAGGCCCGAAGGATCCTTCACTCGCCATCCCGATGCTGAGCCCGCTCGCCCGCATTCCGAGACGCGCCTTTCTGATAGCGACGTCTCGCATCGATCCGACCCGCGGCGTCTCGCCTGTAAAGGTTCCAAGCGCGTCAGTGTCTATATGGGCCGGAGTGACGACGCTCAGACCCAGATATTTCTGCATGACGGGCGCGATAACGCTCTCCTTGCCATGCATCGTCGCGAGAGCAGCGCTTGCACCTTTGTAACTGCTGGACATGATTAGAAGTATCCTTGCCTTTTCTGAACCTCGAGCGATCCCTCGTCGCTCATACGCCCCTGACGCTCCGACATGGCGCTAGAAGACGTTTCCGCGATAACGCGCTTCAACGTATCGGCCTCGCTCGCGATTGCCGCTGTGACCGGCCAGCAACCGAGCGTCCTGAAGCGTACCGTCTGTTCGTATGGCCGGTCGTCGTGTCGCCACCTCATGCGCGCGGGGTCATCAACCACGATCAGTGCGCATGAACGCTCAACAACCGTGCGCAGGCGCGCCAGATAGAGCGATGAGATCGGGATTTGCCGTGCACTGATGTAGGCCCAGATATCTGCTTCGGTCCAGTTCGACAGCGGATAGGCGCGTATGGACTGCCCTGGTCCACCCCGCCAGTTGTAGGTCTTCCAGAGCTCGGGCCGTTGTTGGCGAGGATCCCAGATATGCTGCGCCCCACGTACCGATACGACGCGCTCCTTGGCGCGCGTTTTCTCCTCGTCCCGGCGAGCGCCACCGAAAATGACGTCGAACCCACCTCGATCCAACGCCTGCTTGAGAGCGTCGGTCCGCATGACGGTTGTGTAGACATCGCCATTCTCAAACGGGTTCAGGCCGCAACTCCGCCCTTCCTCATTGGCATGGACGATCAGATCAAAACCATGCTCGCGCGCGAAAGCATCACGGAATGCGAGCAACTCCGAAAACTCCCATGTGGAATCCACGTGCAGGAGGGGCATTGGCGGTCGGGACGGATAGAATGCCCGAAGCGCAAGGTGTGCCAGGACCGTCGAGTCCTTCCCGGCTGAAAACAGGATCACAGGATTACGAGCCTCGGCGATGCCATCTCTCAGAATATGAATGGCTTCGCTCTCCAGCGCTGCCAGCCCGGGGGAATGGCTCATGCTCGCGTGTCATGCGCTGGCTCTGACGCCCATGCCTTCTCACCCCAATAGCGGTACAAACCGCCCTCGGGTTCAATCGCGAACAAATGAAGCCACTTATTCTCAACCAGCTGGCGAACAGCGACGTGTCTGGCAATGACTGCATTGATCGCGTCCAACGGCGCCTCAATGATGACGCTGAGACGGAGAGGCTCGTGGACCAGCTTGTGTCCGTCATGAACGGATTGCCAGGGCAGTCCGGTCCTGAGATCTCCGCCATTGCCCTCCAGAACGCCCAAGGCGCCGACCACATTGTGCAGCGTTTTGTTGCTGCTGCCGAAGATCCGGTTGTTCACCGTCGAGCCATAGTATTGAAGATTTATCCAGCTTGCGACGACCATGGGCGCAGTCATTATAAGTTCAAGCACGGTAAATTCCGTGTCCGCGCGCCAGTCATAGGTGTGGAGGAATGCACGCCCTCCCAGATTGACGCCTGCCGTGCGCGCGCGTGGCGCGGCAATGAATGCAGCGTTGCCAGCAAGCCCCCATTCGGGACGAACCTGCGACCAGTCCCGGCTGCGCAGCATGATCTGTTTGTGGACATCGTTCCGCTGCCGAAGCCCAAGCAGCGCCGAGCGTTCTTCGCGCGCCCGCGATGACGCCTGCTCAAGCCAGGTCCGGACGCGCCTCAAATCCGCGGCGTGTGAAGTCGGCGTTGCGTCCGCATTGAAGATACGGACACTGTCCGTCGTGGTGTCATGCAGACAGCCTAGAAACCACGCGTCGTCCGGGATCACGATGCCGCGTGCAGCAAGCCCCGTGCGAACGCTCGGGTCATTGAGGATGGCGGCTGCCACGCGGGCGTTGGCCTCGCCCGTGTGGCCGCCACACGCGCCGCAATCAAGCGCGGATGCGTGCGGGTTGTTGACACTTAAGCTGCCATGTCCAGTCAGCAGTATGAGCCGCGCGAAATTCCTGGTCATCGACATTGCACGAAGGACTGCTTCGGCCATGTCGACACGCAGTTCGGATGCAAATCCCGTCGCTCGACCATCGACGATGTCCTCCTCAAGGCGAGGCCCGAGACGATCAGCGACGGCAGCGTCGAGCCCTTCGCGGTTCGGATCGGGAACCGGCCGTGTCCAGCCAACGCTGTCGCCAGCAATCTTTCCCGCAAACGCCAGGCCCATGGTTTCTACATAGGTGAAAGACGAAACCGCCGATTGTTTGAATGCCTTCCACGCCTTGCCCGCACGTCTTCGCACGAGGCGTACTTTCAGTATGTCCGTCTGCTGCTCATGATCCGCCCCCCCCACTGACTCGCAGACCACGACGCTTGGTTTTAGAAGCACAGGGCATTGCGCTCCGCCCTTGGTGTTGCCGATCGGGACGTATTCGATCGGGAACCCGAAGAAGCCAGCAAAGCCGAGTGTTTCGATTTGGTCGGAGACCGTTTCAAGTGCGCGTCGATAGACTTCGGATCGCACGTCGATGCAGAAAGCGGCCTGAACGGCAGGTCGCTCTTCCGGGACGTCCGCGACAGGCGGACGCGTCAATTGTCCTAGCAAGCGCCTTTGAAATGCATGCTCATAAGCCCCTTGTAGCACACCCCTCGCAACGCGCGCGTCGAGCGCATCGGGTGCGTCGTCGTCAGGCGGCCGCGCCGCATTGGCCATTGCTTCGGCCCAGGCAGACTGAAAGCTTGCGTCCTTGCGTTGCTGGAAAAGTGCATAGCCCCAGGCGACGCGGATCGCGAGCAACTCAACGAGCGTATCGTCCTTGCGATCATGAAGCTCGCTCTCCCATACACGGTAGCGCGCATAGGCCGCCCATCCTTGAATGTCGAATAGTGCGCGGAAGAGATACTCTTCCCAGGCGCGTTCGGGAATACGGAGCGCATCGATGATGAGCTGGATTGTCTCAAGCGGATCTTCTGGCAGCGAAGCGATGGTCGCGCGAAACCCTCGCACGCCCATGGTTTCGGGATTCTGGTCATACCGCATTGCTTCGCGCCAGGCAGCGTAGGGCTTGCGCGAACGCCACGGCGCTTTCCAGGCCGCCTGCCCCTCATCAAAATAAGCAGCGCACCATCGGGAAATTTCCTCAACCATGAATGCCGTGCGTGAGGCGTAGCGATCGCCATCGGCTAGCCGATCGAGGACTTGCGCGACAGTTGCGACAACCGCTTTCGGCGCGGAACACTCTTCCTCATTCGTCATGCGTTTGAGGGACGCAAGCTTTCCGCGGGATAGCGTATTTGGCGCCACCGCAAGCGCTACTTCCAAGTCGAGGTCGGAAATGATCCCCGCGTCAATCTTCTCGCGGTAGAAGGCAAGCGGCATCAGCATCTCGGTGCGTGCAACGCGCTCCATCCAAGCTGTCGCCACCGAGAAAGACTTGTCGGAGAGGCCGAGAAAGGGATTCACGGCGACAAAATTCTTGAGCGGCCAGATCGGCGCGATTCGGGCGCACGCTGCAGCGACTGCTACCGACACTGCAACACACGTGTCGGTCCGGTCCACTTCGGTTGGCCGCGTCAGGGTCTCAGTATCCATTGTCTTCTTCCTTCAAGGCGCGCCGGCCGGGGATGTCCGCGCGGGCCAGAAGCGCAGAGCAAGGCGATTGGCGAGCGTGTTGACGTAAAGCCCATGGCTGAGGTGGACATAAAGAGCCCGGCCCCACGGGGTTGCAGCGACAGCACCCATCTGGCTTTGCAGCCAGGTTACAATCGCGAATGAGGCAATGACCGTCACCACTATTGCGAGGTCAGCGGGCGTATTCAGCCGCAGCGTTTGTGGCAGAGCGCCGGAGAAGAGGTATTCCGCGCCCAGCTGAAGTCCGAAATAGAGTACTCCCACTGACAGAGCCGAAATGGCGCTGCGTACAATGACGTAAGCGTTTGGCCGCTCATCGATGGATTGGGCGACAAATAGGGTGAGACCCATCAAGAGGACTGCGCCCAGGACGAAGACCCCCGGCTTTTCCACAAGACCGGAACCGAAGACCCAACTTGTGGCGAACGCTGCGCCGAGCGTCAGCAAAAGGGCAAGGAAGAAGCGGGCCGGGTGTGGCGCCCCGCCCGGACTGGGCGACCAGGAGCTTCGCAAAAGATCGATCACGCTGCCCGAGGCAAGGAATGCGTGCGCCTTGTAGAGCGAGTGAGCCAGGATATGCAGCAGCGCTGAGGCATAGGCCCCAAGGCCACACTGGAGCAGCATGAAGCCCATCTGAGCGACTGTTGAATAGGCCAGACTGACCTTGACTGAGGTCTGGGTCAGCATGACGAGCGAGCCGAACAGCGCCGTCAGTGCTCCAACGATGGCGAGGAGGTGCATGGCCGGCGTTGCAAGGCCGACAATGTCCGAAAGCCGAAGCACCAAAAATCCACCCGCATTGATCACCCCGGCATGCAACAGCGCTGAGACCGGCGTCGGCGTTTCCATGACCTCGAGGATCCAACCATGAAGGGGGAACTGTGCGGACTTGAGCAACGCCGCCGCCGCAATGAGAAGCGCTGCGCCCATGACAAAGCCGCTAGGTTCGCCTTGCCAGGCAGCCGCACCGGCGAACAGGACGGTGTAGTCGAGGCTGCCAAACTGGGCGTAAAGGCACAGCGCCGCGCCTATGAGAGAAAGATCCCCGAGGCGGCTGACGACAAATTTCTTTCGCGCGGCGAGCACCGCTGCGCGGCGCTCACCATAGAAAAGCAGCAGCCGATTGAGGCAAAGACTGGTTGCGATCCAGGCGACGATCAGGAGCGCAAGATTGCCCGCGATAACCAGGATCTGCACGGCGGCAATCGTGGCGCACAGGCGCTGGATGAAGATGCCGTGGTTTGCATCACCATCGACATAGTTTTGGCTGTAGCGGAGGACCGTCGCACCGACGAATGAGACGAGCGCGAACATCGCAACCGTCAGCGGGTCAATGTAGAGACTAAGCCCACCGCCCGCATAGCCAAGGGTTGAGGTTGTGAGGCGGCCCTGCATCGATACTGCAACCGCAAGCGCCAGCGAGATGGCGACCGCTGCAAAACCTGCCCCTTGCGCGAGGTGCGCAATCAGGCGCGGTCGGCCGTTTGCTGCCGGCCAGCAACTCACAAGAAGGAGACCTGCCGGCGCAAGTAGGGCCAACCATGGCAGAAACGACATCCAGCTCTCCGACGATTTCGATGAAGATCGTGGTAGGCGCCTCGGGTCATTCCATCCAGTTCAATTATTGCAACATTTCGTTCTGTTTTGTATAACAATGGCCATGGCCAATCTGAACTTCCATCATCTCCGATATTTTCTAGCCATTGCGCAGGCAGGCACGCTGACCAAGGCCGCCGAACGGATGAACATCTCGCCCTCGGCCGTGTCCGTCCAACTTTCGGCGCTTGAGGCGCAGCTTGGACATGACCTCTTTGAGCGGCGAGGTCGGGGGCTGGTCCTGACCGAGGCGGGCCGCCTCGTCCTGGAACGCGCAGAGGCGATCTTCGAGGCAGGTGACGAACTTGTGAGCTCGGTGAAAGGCCTCGACAGCGCCAAGCGAACAACCGTTCGTATTGGCGCGCTCGCGACGTTGTCGCGCAATTTTCAGGTCGAATTCCTGCAGCCCCTGTTCGGGCGGAATGACGTACGTATCGTCATCCGCTCAGGCTCCATACGCGAACTTCTGAGTATGCTGGATGCGCATCATATCGACATCCTGCTGACCAACACGCTGCCGCCGCGGGACGAGACGACGACGTGGACGCACCACCTCATCGCGGATCAACAGATCAGTCTCGTGGGCAAACCACTCGGACGAGGAAAAAAGTCTGCGCTAGCACTTCTTCTCCAAACCGCTCCGCTCATCGTGCCGACGATCGAGAATCATATTCGCGGCGAGTTTGACGCGTTCGCGGAGCGTCTTGGTGTAACGCCCAAGATCGCCGCGGAAGTCGATGACATGGCGATGGTTCGCCTGCTCGCGCGCGAGGGCCTTGGAATGGCCGTTGCGCCCCCCATCGTGGTGCGCGACGAGCTCGCGTTGGGCGATCTAAAGGAGTTCGGCCCCCTGCCCGGCCTCAAGGAGACATTCTACGCCATCACGCCGACACGGCGTTTTCCTAACGCCCTGGTCAAGGAACTGATGGCTGGCGCGCGACACAGGAACTCGGTCGGACAAAACTCGGTCGGACAAAAGAAGTGACGCTGCCCGCCTCAGGAGCGACATCTCGCGGGCCAGGGTCGAGCGACGTCTATCTCTCGCCGATTGCAGGTTCGACTTGGCAGGGATTTGATTGCAATGCTCATTGTGGGTAGGATGACGCGACATCCCCAGCCATTTACCTCGAGATAGAGCCAACTGCACTCAATGATAGGTGATGTTGGGACAGCCGTTTCGAGAGTGGCAGCAAGCGCGCCGTCAATGGCGGGGCTGTTTCGACGTATAGACCTGCAGTGAGAGGCAACACCACACAGGTTGATACCCTGTCTGAAACGTCTAATCCGTGCGCGGCCTAGGATTAGGCCCAAACGACTGAACCGGACAGGACCTTGGCAGGACTTGCGATTGCGCTTCGTTGTGCGGGGCATACCGGACTGGAGGCGCCATCCTTTTCCAACACCCTAGGCGATCTGGTTCGCCTCGGGCCGCGTATCGTGATTGGGTCGCGCTTTCGTAGATCATGACTCGCCATCAGGGCGAGGCGGGTGCTGTCGTTCAGGCGGGTATGGTAAGTTCGGGTATGGATATTTCCCAGAAGCTCAAATCACTCGCGATCGATCGGTCGGCGTCCCCTGGGCCAGGTGGCGGCTGGCGGATTGCGGCGATAGGCGCGGTGGTGATTGCGGTTGGTGCGGTAGCATGGGCGCTTGTTGGTCGCGGCGCGCCATCTCCGGGAGAAGAGGCGAAGGCCGCGAGTGCTTCACCTGCCCCTGCGACAACTGCAAATCCGGCTGTAGCTGCGCGACCGCGCGGCGGACTTGTTGCCTCCGGCTATGTGGTCGCCCGGAGGTCAGCCACCGTGTCCGTGGACATTACGGGGCGGCTCACCGATGTGATGTTTGAGGAGGGAGCGGTTGTTGAGAAGGGCCAGATTCTCGCTCGGCTAGATGACGATCTGGCGCGATATGACCTGAAGCTTGCACGGGGGCGGCTGCAATCAGCCAGCGCAATGATCGACTCGCTGAAAGCACAGATGGTCGAGGCCGATAGTCAGCGACAGCGCGCCGACAAGCTCGTTCAAACAGGGGCGGTGTCCGCTGCCGCGTTTGATGCAGCAGTGTCGCGTATCAACTCCCTAACCGCACAATATGAATCCGCGACTTACGACGCGCGCGTAGCGCAGACAGCGATCGACAGGCAGAACGAGTTTGTTGAACGCCATATCATCCGCGCGCCATTCGCCGGCGTCATCATTGCCAAAAATGCACAGGCCGGAGAAATCCTGTCGCCATCAGCGGGCGGTGGCGAATTCACGCGGACAGGGGTCGCCACCCTTGTGGACATGGGGAGCCTCGAAGTCGAGGTTGATGTCAATGAAGGCCAGATCGCAGATATCAAGCCTGGACAGTCCGCCACCATCGTTCTCGACGCCTATCCCGACTGGCAGATCGGCGGCGAGGTCATTGCGATCATCCCGACAGCCAATCGTGATCGTGCAACCATCCAGGTGCGCGTCGGCTTCAAGGAGCGTGATGAGCGTGTCCTGCCACAGATGGCCGCCAAAGTAACGTTCGACAGATCTGCAAACTAAATCCAGCCCGGAGCACGCAAGATCATGTCGGACAGCGATCTGATCGTTCTGAAAAATATTGCCAAGACCTACCGCCGCGGTGACGAAGCGATCAGCATCTTCACCGATCTTGATCTTACCATCCCGTCTGGCGACTTCGTTGCCATGATGGGGCCGTCGGGGTCAGGCAAGACGACGCTTCTCAATCTGCTCGGCGGTCTTGATCGTCCAACCGGCGGCACGATCTTGTTTGACGGCGCTGCGATCGAAAAGCTTTCCGAAAGTCAGCTATCTGCATGGCGCGCGGCAAACATCGGGTTCATCTTCCAGTTTTACAACTTGATGCCGACCATGTCGGCGGCCCGCAATGTCGAGCTGCCGCTGCTCCTTACCTCGTTGAGCGGATCCGAACGCAAGCAGCGCGTGAAAACTGCGCTGGAAATTGTCGGGCTCGATAACCGCGCAAGCCATAAGCCTAAGGAACTTTCGGGCGGTCAGCAGCAGCGCGTGGCAATCGCGCGCGCCATTGTCGCAGACCCCAAGCTGATCCTTGCCGACGAACCGACCGGCGATCTCGACCGCACAACTGCGGTGGAAATCCTGGAAATGCTTCAGCTGCTCAACCGCGAACTTGGCAAGACCATTGTAATGGTCACCCACGATCCGGCTGCAGCGAAGTATGCGCGCCGCGAACTGCATCTCGACAAGGGCACGTTCGAGGAGCGCCTGACGTGAGCGACATCCGTTTGATACTCGCAGGGCTTGGCCGAAAGCCGCTGCGCACTGGCCTCTTGATTTTCGCCATCTTTATCGCCTTCCTGATCTATGGCGTACTGGCGGCTTTCCAGTCATCGCTTGAGAACGCGGCAGGCCCATCCTCCAGCAACCGCCTCGTTGTGGCCAACCGGATCAATTTCACCCAGCCGCTTCCCGTGGCCTATGCAAGCCGCATCCAGAACGTGGAAGGGGTCGCCGACGTCAGTTACTCCAACTGGTTTGGCGGCTATTACCAGGAGCCGCGCAACTTCCTGTTGACCTTTGCGGTCGAACCCGAAAGCTACACACGCATCTACAGCGAATATGTGATGCCGGATGATCAACGGCAGGCATTCATCGCCAATCGCGACAGCATCATGGTTGGTCGCTCCGTAGCCGAGCAATATGGCTGGCAACTGGGCCAGCAGATCCCACTCTCATCCAACATCTGGCGCCGGCGCGATGGTACATCCGTCTGGCCGGTCGTGATCCGCGCAATCTACGATGGCAAGGATGCAAACACGTCCACCGGATCTGTCTTTCTCAACTATGAGTATTTCGACAAAGGCCGCTCTTTTGGCAACGACACCATTGGCATTGTTCAGGTCGTCACAGCCGACGCGTCGCAGAATGACACCGTGGCTGCGAGGGTGGATGCGCAGTTTGCGAACTCACGCGCTGAGACTGAGACACTTTCAGAACAGGCATTCAACGCGGCCTTCATCGATCAACAGGGCAATATCGGCCTGATAATCCTGGGGGTCACGGGCGCCGCCTTCGTTACGATCCTGCTCATCGTCGGCAACGCGATGGCCGGCGCTATCCGGGAGCGCACCGGCGAGATTGCGGTCATGAAGACGCTCGGCTTCACGTCGGGCCGGATCGGCAGGATTGTCGTCGGCGAAACCCTTCTTCTCGCCTTGTTTGGGGGACTGCTTGGGCTTGGGCTGGCGAACCTTCTGACCAACGTGCTCAGCGGTATCCCTGCCCTCAACCAATTCTTCGGCGGCATGCGTATAACGCGGGAGATCACTTTCTCCGCCATTGGGTTCATGGCAGCCCTCGGCTTCATCACGGGGGCCGTCCCGGCTTTCAACGCCATGCGCGTCAACGTCATTGCCGCCTTCAGGAGGATCTAGAGTTGTCCTCACTGTTCCGCCAGATCACTGCTGTTGTCGCCATGACGATCAGCGGCTTGCCGACCCGCTTCTGGGGTTCGCTGACGACGGTCTTCTCCATCGCCTTGGTTGTAGCAACGCTGCTTGCCTTCCTCGCGATGTCGAACGGCTTTGCCAAGACGGTCGCGGGCACGGGCTCTGACGACATCGCCATGATCCTTGGCACGGGCTCGGAAGCCGAACTGAACTCGACCATGTCTTCAGAAGCCGTCCGCATTCTCGAAGAGTCCCCCGGGATTGCGCGCGATGCTGCAGGACGCTCGATCACGTCGCCCGAACTGTACGTGGTCGTCGGCGCCGCCCGGCGCGAAGGCAGTAGCGAGGCGAACGTTTCACTGCGCGGCGTGACCGCGCGTGCACCAGAGTTGCGCCCTGGATTCGGTCTGAGTTCCGGGCGCATGTTTGAGCCCGGCACAAACGAAATGATCGTGGGCGCGGGCGTTGTGAGGCAGTTCAAGGGATTTGACCTGGATACCCAGCTCCAGCTTGGCGGAAGCGCATGGAAAGTGGTTGGTGTCTTCGAAGTACCCGGGACAGTCTTTGACAGCGAGCTATGGGCAGATTTGCCCGTAGTTCAGAGTCTGTTCAATCGCGGCCCATCTGTTCAGACGTTACGCGCGCGCCTGGAGTCGCCCGCATCGCTAGCCGCGGTGAAGGCATTCGTGGAAAGCGAGCCGAGGCTCCAGGTCGACGTGAAGACTGAGAAGGAGCACTTTGCTGGCGAGGCGCAGTCGCTCCAGTATCTCGTCTATTTCGGATGGGCACTTTCCATAACGCTGGGCTTCGGCGCATTGGCTGGAGCGCTGAACACGATGTATGCGGCAGTAGAGGCGCGCAGCAAGGAATTGGCGACACTTCGCGCGATTGGGTTCGGCAGCTTCCCGGCATTCGTCGGCGCCATTACGGAATCGTTGGTGCTAGCGCTAGCGGGCGGCCTTGTCGGGGCTGGCGCCGCCTACCTTCTCTTCAATGGTCTTACGGCATCCACGCTCGGCGGTGGGTTCACCCAAGTTGTCTTCGATTTCAACATCGGCCCCGCCCAGGCGCTGGCTGGCGTGCAACTCGCGCTCGTACTTGGTCTGGCTGGAGGACTTTTTCCGGCCCTTCGCGCAGCAAGAACGCCGCTTCTGAAGCTAGGTGCTGACTGACCGAGATGTGCGGGCTCTGAAGCGCCAGTGGGGCGAGCAGCGCTACGCTTAGACTTCGCGACATCTGGAAGCCGGGCGCCGCGTCGTTGCACCATGACAGCTTCCAGCGATCTTTGGCGGGTAGATCTGATCGCGCGACGACACGACTTGCGGGCGACTTTCACGATCCGGCTCCCGAGCGCCGGATTTGGAGTTCGCGAGCGTGACAAACGCGGTAGTTTAGAAGCCAAAAAAACTTCGAGCATCCGCGAGACGTGCACATTTCGCAAAGCCGTTGTGCTCTTGGCAATCAGGCAGTGAGCCATCAAACGAACAACACGAATGATCAGCCTCCGTCGTGCTGACCCGCCTTGTTCAACAGTTCGGATATGGCGACCACGACCTGCGCGGGGGCGAACGGCTTGTTGATCATGACGCTCCCGGGAACGCCCTTGGACGTCCAGTCTTGATGGCTGGCTCCGCTAACGTAGACGACTGGCATGCCGCTGATGAGTTCACGTGCTTGCCGGGCAACACCCCACCCGTCGACCCCGGAACCAAGGTTTATGTCGGTTATCAGTCCGCGAACTTCGCCACTTCGACTTCGCAGGACTTCGATGCCTTCGGCGCCAGTTGCCACAACCAACACCTCGTAGCCAGCCTCAGTGAGGGCGACGCTGAGGACCTCCTGAAGTATAGCCTCGTCCTCGACATAGAGAAGCAACGCAACCTCCGGATTTCGTTCCACAATCTATACCTCTTTGCGCAAATTAGAAAGCGGCGGCAATCAGCGCTGTCAAACGCGGAAGTAGCCTCGGAGTTTCAGCGAATTTGAAAAAACTTTGAGCGCGATATTTGCGATGGGTAATTTGTCGACGGCTGCGGACTGCCTCCCCCATCGGACACGACACCTTCTCCAAAGTTAGACTTTGGTCGCTGTCAATTGTCGCTCGGCATCGGGCCTACGAGCTATGGACGGCCCTACGCCTGAAAGAACTGACGAAGTTTCTGAGGCCAATGTTGTTCCAACAAATGGGGCGAGATCATCGTCTCGATTGCGGATCCCAGAATCGCGCATGGGATCGGCTAAGCTCTTACGAGGGAATCTAACCTGCCTTCGTGATCGCGCGCGGCCCGACTACTGCCCGTGCGCATATCCCGCCGGCGCAGTAGACGGAGCAACCGGCTTCAACTCGAGGGCATCACCTGTCGCCATACGCAAGCGTTCGCAATGTGGTCCAAACAACGAGCGTCTTTGTCCGTTAAACCGGCAGAAGCCCCACATGCGATGATGCGCTCATGGGTAGAGGGCGTTGACGCGGAGCGACACCGGATAATTCGACACCGTGCCCGGCTGTTTTGATAGCGCGGCTCGCGGCCTGGTCTCAACTCGATGCTTTGACCACGGTGAACCGCACCATCTGATCCGCAGCCTGCGTGAAGTCCGGCTTAGTCTCCAGCGCCCGCTGGAAGTCCTCATAGGCCAACTGCAGATTGCCAAGCTTCTCGAAGGTCAAGGCGCGGTTGTAGTAGCCGATCGCCCGGGCGTTGACTGCCTCGGTCTTCACCCCCTCGTTGAGCGCCGCCATAGCGTCGTCATACCGCTTCAGCCCATAAAGCGCTCCGCCGAGGTTCACCTTTGCCTCCAGCAGGTCGGGCATCAGCTTCAGGCTCTTCTC
>JBBQJV010000089.1:0-13481 GCA_038326205.1 Caulobacterales bacterium
TGGCTATTATGCGTGGGTAAAGCGTGCGCCGTCGCGGCGCTCGCAGGACAACGCCACACTGACCAAAACAGTGCGCACGATCCATGCGGTATCGCGCGGAACCTATGGTGCTCCGCGCGTTCATGCTGAGCTTGTCGCCGAAGGGGTTCTGGCCAGTCGGAACCGCGTCGCGCGCGTGATGCGCGAGGCGAATATCGTCGGCGTCAGTCGGCGCAAGTTCGTGGTGACGACGGTGCGTGATGGCAAGCGTCAGGCACCCGATCTGGTCGACCGTGCGTTCACGGCGGATGCCCCGAATGTGCTGTGGGTGGCCGATATCACGTACATTCCGACGTGGATGGGCTTCCTGTATCTGGCGGTCGTTCTCGACGTCTTCAGCCGTCGGATCGTCGGTTGGTCGATGTCAACGACGCTACACGTGACGGTCGTTCTGGATGCGTTGAGCATGGCGCTGACGATGCGGCGTCCGAGAGGCGTCATTCATCACTCGGATCAAGGCTCGCAGTATACATCAATCGAGTTCGGCAATCGTTGTCGCCAGGCTGGCGTGCGGCCATCGATGGGCTCGGTCGGCGACTGCTATGACAATGCGATGGCCGAGAGCTTCTTCGCCACGCTGGAATGCGAGCTGCTGGATCGCAGCCGCTTCAAGACCCACAGCGAGGCACGTAACGCCATCTTCGATTTCATTGAAGGCTTTTATAATCCGCGGCGGCGGCACTCATCGCTCGGGTACGTCTCACCGATGGCGTTCGAGCGGCAGTACCTGGCGAGTGCAGCTTCCCCCGGCCCAGACGATCGCGCCATCGTGCTCGGGGCCCTCAAGGCCAAGCCCTCGCGGGCGCGCAAAGTGCGCGGCCTTGACCGCCCCTCCGCGCGCCAGCGTATTGAATGTGCGAGCCGGGACGGAAGGATGGGCGCCACTGAGGCCGAACAAAAGGATGCCGCCGAAAGGCCCGAAGAGCCGGAAGGGAGGAGCAGGATGACGTCAGATATAGTATCCTGATCCCAAAACCTTAACTGTCCACGGAAACGGGGGAGGTCCAATGTCTGGTCCGACTGTCCGGAGTCGGGGGGTATTCCGGCCATAGGAACACTGCCAGTTTTCAAGGATTCCAGCTTGGACTGAGTTAGAGATCGCTGGCTCCACCGCGTAACATATTAGGGCCGTCGGCCTTGCTACTCCGGCGATACAAACTCTCCGCAAAGAAAGGGCGCGCCGGAGCTCTGGCGGCCGCTCGTCGCTTCGACTTCGCGATCTCTACTCGGCCGCCAACGCAAATGACGAGCTGGTCAACTCAAAGCTGCCCACACGAGCAGGCGTGACCAGCACGTCCGGCAGATAGCCTGTTCCCGCCATCTATCGCCAACCTTGGCGGCATGCTCGTCCCTCTTCAGTCTTGTATATGCGAGTGCACCAAAGCGTCTCTAGCGCCCTGACTGGTCCTCTCGTCGGCCCGTTCCACCACTGTCTCGCGTGCCGCGCGAGCGCTGACTTTCCGGCTATTTCCGACCATTTCCGGCGCGATTCCCGCTTTGCTTAGGCGATAGATGAATCAACTCCCGCATTCAGGAGATCGATTATGCTTGCCCATCTGCCCGTTGAAATAGTCGAAGCCAAACCCGCTATTCGCCGCCAACAACTGCGTGACCTCGTGCCGCTAGCCGACACCACGATCTACGAGCTGGAGCAGCGTGGCGAGTTCCCGAAGCGCTTCTACCTGACGCCGCGTTGCCCAGTCTGGGATCTGAGAGAGATCAACAATTGGGTCGCCTCACGACGGGCGGCTGCCGGCCTAGCGCCGCCGCCGCATCCGGATGTGCGGCGGCGGAGGTCACGTCCTGTGCGCGCCTAAGCGTGTGGGTCATGCGCGACCAGCTCAATAGCCGGCGGCATGAATGCGGCGGTGTACTTCTGGCCGTTGATCCAGGCGTCGATCATGTTGGCCCACTCCTGCATCATGTGGCGACGCTGCGGCTCGTACTCAGCCTTGTTGTACACTCCACGGACCGTTCGCCCGTGCTCATGCGCCAGGCATTTCTCGATCCAGTCGCTGTTGAAGCCAACCTCATTGAGCAAGGTGGAGGCCGTGCGCCTCAGATCGTGTACCGTAAATGGCGCAAGCGGCAGGTCATCGTCCTTCGCAATTTTGGCGATGGCAGTTGTGACGCGATTGAAGACAACCCGGCACATCGGCTCATCAGCGTCATACCGCGACGGCAGCAGAAACCGAGAATTACCCGCACACGTCTTTAGCGCGATCAGAATGTCGATCGACTGGTCCGACAGGTAGACGTTATGGGGCTTGGACTTCTTCATGCGCTCCTTCGGAATAGACCAGACCCTGTTCTCGAAATCGAACTCGTTCCACGTCGCTTCCAGAAGCTCGCTCTTGCGAACCATCGAAAGCAGAAGGAGTTTCATCCCGAGGCGGATTGTCGGCATTGTCGCGACCCGCTCGATCAGCCTGAAAGCGATTCTGATCTCGCTCGGCGAGAGAGACCGGTCTCTGACTTGAAATGTTGCGATGGAGGACGGAGGAACCCCGTCCGCCGGGTTGGCGAATGCCTCGCCTTGCAGGACGGCAAAGCCGAAAATCTGCTTCACAATATCACGCACGTGGATCGCCGTGGCCGGCGCTCCACGGCTTTTGACCTTGTTGCACAGCGCCCTCAGATCGTCGGGCGTGATCTCGGTCATAAGCCGGCTCTTCCACGCCGGAGCGATGTCCCGGTCATAGATGTGCCGCCGCATGTCCCGGGTCGACTGCGCAATCTTCGCTTCCCTGAAGTAGTAGTCTCCCCACTCGCCCAGTGAGCGCGCGGTTGAAAGGCGGCGCTTCTCGCGTTGCTTTTCCTGGGCAGGGGATTGGCCAGCCCTGACCGCCCTGCGGGCTTCAGTGCATCGCTCGCGCGCCTGCGCCAGCGTGATCCCGTCGCGGCCGTATTGGCCAAGCGTGAGCGTCTCCCTTCTTCCATGCAGCCGGTAGTCGAGCCGGAAGACGATGGTGCCCGTGGTTTTGACCAGAGCATACATACCGTCACGGTCTGTGATTTTGTACGTTTTGTCCTTTGATTTCAGATTCTTGAGTGCCGTGTCCGTCAGCATTTTCTGCTCCTGTTGGATGCGGAGAGGCAGAAATACGGGGCTGAAAGACCGTCAACCAAAACACCGTCAGAACTCGCCTATCCGCTTGGTTTCAAAGTGTATTTCATTCGAAACGTGCGGAAATGGCGGGAAAGGGTCGTGACGGTTCGGGGATCATTCGGCTTGCACCGATGCCGCCGCGCCGTCGCGCATACCGCCAGGCCGTCACGCTGCTCGGCGAACGGTGGCGATAGATGTCGATTGGATTTCTAATGGTGTTTCAGAGCTGTAGGCGCGACTACCGATAGTCGGCGAACCGTCCGGAAGAGCGCTGAATCATTCCCACTCAATCGTGCCGGGCGGCTTGCTCGTCACGTCGTAGACGACGCGGCTCACGCCCTTCACCTCGTTGATAATGCGCGTGGCGCAACGGCCGAGGAAGTTCATGTCGAACGGAAAAAAGTCTGCCGTCATGCCGTCTGTCGACGTTACCGCGCGCAGAGCCAGAACGGACTCATATGTCCGCGCATCTCCCATCACGCCAACCGAACGCACCGGCAGCAAAACAGCAAACGCCTGCCATATCTTGTCGTAGAGCCCCGCCTTATGAATCTCGTCGAGATAGATCGCGTCGGCCTTCTGCAGGATAGCGACACGCTCGGGCGTAATCTCACCAGGAATGCGGATAGCAAGACCCGGCCCCGGAAACGGATGACGCCCTACCAGCGTTTCTGGCATACCAAGCTCACGCCCCAGCGCTCGCACTTCATCCTTGAACAGCTCGCGCAGCGGTTCGACCAGCTTGAGATTCATCTTCTCCGGCAGCCCGCCGACATTGTGGTGAGACTTGATCGTCACCGAGGGCCCGCCATCGAACGAGACGCTCTCGATCACGTCAGGATACAGCGTGCCCTGAGCGAGAAAACGCGCGCCCTCCACCTTCTTGGCTTCCGCTTCGAAAATGTCGATGAACGTCTTGCCGATGAACTTCCGCTTGGTCTCCGGATCCGTGACGCCCGCCAGCCCACCGAGGAACGTCTCGCCCGCATCCACGTGCACCAGAGGAATATTGTAGTGCCCGCGGAACAGCTTCACGACTTCGTCGGCTTCGTTGGCCCGCATCAGCCCCGTATCGACGAACACGCACGTCAGTTGATCGCCGATCGCTTCATGGATCAGCACCGCCGCCACGGATGAATCAACGCCGCCCGAAAGCCCGCATATCACCCGGGCCGAACCAACCTGCGCTTTGATCTTCGCGACCTGCTCGGCGCGCAGCGCGGCCATGCTCCAGTCGCCCTTCATGCCGGCTATCCTCTTCACGAAGTTCGACAGCAGCTTCGCGCCATCCGGCGTGTGCACCACTTCAGGGTGAAACATCGTCGTGTAGTAGCGCCGCTTCTCATCCACCGCGATGGCGTAGGGCGCGTTTTCCGACGTGCCGATCACCTTGAAACCGTCTGGCAGTTGCGTGACGCGGTCGCCATGGCTCATCCACACGGGATAGCTCTTGCCGACTTCCCAGAAGCCCTCGAACAGCGGCGAGGCTTCCTTGATCTCCACATCGGCCCGACCAAACTCCGCCGCGTGCCCGCCCTCGACCACGCCTGCGAGTTGCACCGCCATGGTCTGCTGGCCATAGCAGATCGCAAGGATGGGCACGCCCAGATCAAACGCCGCCTGCGGCGCACGGGGAGACTTGTCGCGCGTTACGCTGTCAGGTCCGCCCGAGAAGATCACCGCTTTCGGATTGAACCCCGCCGCGATGACCGCCTCGGCCCGGTTGTACGGGTGAACCTCGCAATAGACCCCCATCTCGCGAAGCCGCCGCGCAATCAACTGCGTGACCTGACTACCGAAATCAATGATCAGCGCCCGCTCATGGCCGCCTGAACCCAAGGGTACGGAATCGTAGGAAAGGGGTGTGGGGGTGTTGCTCGCCATGGCGGAAATAGAAGGGGTTCGGCCTTGACGTCAATCCTGTACGTTATCCACAACGCCTCGGGCGCGCGACCGAAAGCGGTTCAGTAGATCCGACAGGTCGTCCGCAGACAGGCCAAATGTGTCCGGCAGAATGCCCGAGGCGCCGATCATCGCGCAGTTGGCTGCGGCAAGTTTAGGGTGCGCCGCCTCGTCCTGCGCGGTGGTGAAGCCGACGAATTTCCGGAACCCCAGGCTCACCGGATGGAAGGCGGAACACACGCGCCACTCACGGCGAAAAGTCTTGAACAGCGTGCGGCATTCAAACCCCTCGCGATCCAGCGTCAGCCGTGCGCCCACGCCGAACATCAGCGGCGCAGCGACCAGCGCACAGAACACAAAAAAGCTGCCCCCGCCCCAGAACAGCAAAGGATCCTGGGCTGGCCCTAGCCACAGCGCAATGCCGGCAAAACCAAGCGAGATCACAAACACGAACAGCCACCGCATCCGATCCGGCTTCAGCGTCACGCTGTCCGGCAACGGTTCACCCTTTGCAGCAGGATCAGGGCCCAGTTGAGAACTCCGCTGAACGCAAGCTCACTCCGTCTTACGTACGGCGCACCTGCTGGCAGGTGGGCGTCCACGTCTCGGTCGCGAGAGCGTTGCTCGCCGCATCCAGTCCCCATGTCCAGTTCGTGATCCCACAGTCGTCGAGATCAATTGAGCCGGTCGGCTTGCCTGCCCGGTCCATCAGATTCACCCGAACACTCCGGAGGCTCTTCGGTTCGGCTATCCAGTCATCGAATGTGCGGTCAGCCGTGCGGGTTAGCGTCGCCTTCAGCGTGAACGAGGAACCATTTGCCCCCCCGCGACCGGCCGCGATTTGCGTGGGCGGCGTGCCAGCAAATTCGAGGCTGCGCAAATTGGGGATTGGCTTCTTGTCGACCATCACAGAGAAACCGCTAGCAGAAGCACCAGTCGCCTGCGCGGAGGCGGGGGTAGCAAATGCGAAAGCAGCGGCGCAAACCGCGGCGGCAAGAACGAATCTCATGATGACCCCGGATTGTTGATGCGAAACGCTAACATGCGTCTTCACGTCTTGCCATGAGCGCAAAGCATCGTAAGGGGAATCTAACTCCGCCGCATCACCGCCATGTAGAACCCGTCCGTCCCGGCGGTGCGCGGCGTCAGCCGCACAGACAGATCCGGTCGCCGGCATTTGCGCAGAAGAGCCGCGCCCTTCTCCGTCAGCTGCCCGGACTTGATCGCCGTCTCAGCCGCATCCTCGATCCTGAAATCCGTGCGGTCAGCCAGAAAGCTCGCGACCTGATCCTCGTTCTCTTCCATCAGGAATGAGCACGTCACATAGACCATCCGCCCGCCGGGCCGCACATAGATACACGCCTGCCGCAGGATCATTGCCTGCTCGCCGATCCGCTTCTCCAGTGCATTCGGCTGCACGCGCCATTTTGCATCCGGCTTGCGCCGCCACGTGCCGACGCCCGTGCACGGCGCATCGATCATCACGAGGTCCATCTTGGCTTCGAGATCATCGAGCGACGCATTCTCTTTCGGATGGCGCAGCTGCACATTACGAATGCCCGCCCGCTCGATCCGGGGGATCAGCGCCGATAACCGCCGCCCATCGATGTCGTGGCTGAAGATCTGCCCCTTGTTCTGCATCATCGCGGCCATGGCGATGGTCTTGCCGCCGCCACCCGCGCAATAGTCCAGCACCTGCTCGCCCGCCGCCGCACAGCTCACCGCCGCCGCAATCTGGCTGCCCATATCCTGCACTTCGACCCAGCCTTTTGAATAAGCCGGGATCGCCTCGACTGCCTCGCCCCGCTCCACCGTGTCCGCCGCCGGAATGCGGAACCCGTTGTGCAGCTCCGGCATCTGCCGCGCCTTCACGCCCTCCAGCGCCCGCCCCGCCTTCTCCGCGTCGGACTTCAGCGTATTGACCCGCAGGTCGATCGGCGCGCGCGTCGCCATCGCCATCGCCTCAGGCACAGCATCCGGCCCAAACGCGCGCTGCAGATGTGGCGCCAGCCATTCCGGATAATCGCCCCGCACATGCGCCGGCGCAGACGGATCGGGCGCCAGCAGTACGCCATCGCGTTCTTTGGCGTTCATCGCCGCCGGACCATGCTCGTCCTTCAGCGCTTCCTCGATCTTGCGAACATCCCAGCCCCATGCATGCTTCAGGGCGCCAAGCGCCAACACGCGCGGCCCGGTCCCATCCATCGCATGCTCGATCGAATTTTTCCGGCGCAGCGCATCGACCACCAGCCCGGAAATCCACGCCCGATCCCGCGAACCGGCAAAGCGTGACCGCTTGCCCCAGTCGCGCACGGCCTCCTTCACCGGCGTGCGCCGCTCCAGCACATCGCGCAGCACCTCGATCGCCGCCTGAATTTTCCCGCCGTCTCTCACGCCAGATACCCGCTCACGGATGAGGCCCCACGCCGCCATGGCGCGACATCAGCGCCCGGCCAATCGCGCGCACATCCTGCAGGATCGCATAGTCGCCAACGATGATCGCGTCGCCTGGCGCGCGTTCCTTGTCCATCACCAGCATGGGCAGGCCCTGCCACTCCGGTCCGACCAGATCGATCACTTCCTGACGCGGACGCGGGAACGCAACGTGGCGCATATCCACCTTGTCCTTCCAATGCGGATTAACCAGCATCGCCCCTTCAAGGGTCGCGCAGTCATTGCAATACCACTCGAAGCTGCCATCGGCGAACGGTGCGGCGAGAACAAAAAGCTGATCTTTCATGTCGCCCTCTTAGCTCCGGCTGGCCATCATGTCTGCCCCCTTGCCTATCAGATGGCGACAAGTGAGCGATCAGACAGACGCAATCGCCTTCCCGATGGCGGCGGCCCGGTCGGCCTCGGGCAGCTTGAATAGTTCAAGCCACTGCACCCCGGCAAAGAAGTATTCAAAATCCTCCGGCGGCTGCGCTTCGGCAATGAACACCGGCAGCATTGGCTTCTTGTAACGATCAGCGAGGTAGACTTCGCGCTTGATATGATCGCTCTCGAAGGCATTTGGACTGCATAGGATCATCACGCCCCTGGACGATTTGATACCGCGCACAATCTCCCCGGCCCAGTTCTCGCCCGGCTGAATGCCACCCTTGTCCATCCACACTTCCCGCCCAGCGCTTTTCACCGCCCTGACCACAGGTTCGACCGTCGCGTTGTCGGCGTGGGCGTAGGAGATAAACAGCGCAGTCGGCATCATGGGCGCCGCAGGCGGGGCGCTGGCTTGCGGCGCCGGCGCTGCGCCAGCCGCCTCCGCTTCAGTCGCGCGCGTTGGCGCTGCGGATTTCTTCCTGCCTCCGAAAAGGCCGCCACCGCCACCACGCGACCGATCATCCTTCGGCGGAGGAGCCGACTGCCAGAATGTGGCGCTGCGTTCGGCGAGACCCGCGTTGATCGCTTCACGCGCCGCACGTTCAACCTGCGGCCACGCGGTCAACTTGCGCGTAGTCTCGAAACTCGCGTCGATGGCCTGCAGGTCGCGCATGCCGACAGGCAGGAAACCGTGATCGAGCTTCACGAGCACCAGCCGCCCATCGGCCCACGCATCCAGCATGCGCTTTTCCATCTGCATGCGATGGGGACCGAACACGCTTTTTTGCGACCAGAGCGCGATCACAAGATCGCTCGCCTGCAGATGCCGGAATCCTCTCGCGCCTGATTCCGTTTCCGCAATGAGTCCGCGCGTCCTTAGAAAGGCTTTCAGCTCATCTGCTGCGGCCTGGTCGGCATCGGCATGGACGATCAATGCGAGCATGGGCAGCCTTTCAGCATCGCCCCCCGCAGGATTCGTAGCACGCGCCGGGTAACTGTTTGAAGTCGCTCATTTCACGTTTTGCATTTGACGCCGCGCATCAACCGTTCTGTAGGGAGTAGTTCGGCGCCTCCCGGGTCATCTTCACATCGTGCACATGGCTTTCGCGCAGGCCGGCGCCGGTGATCTGGATGAAGCTCGCCTTCTGATGCAACTCGGCGATCGTCTTCGATCCGGTATAGCCCATCGCCGCGCGCAGACCGCCAGCCATCTGGTGCAGGATCGGGCTGATCGGCCCCTTGAACGGCACCTGGCCCTCAATGCCTTCAGGCACCAGTTTCTGCGCCTGCACATCCTTCTGGAAATAGCGATCCGCCGATCCGCGCCCCATAGCGCCGAGCGAACCCATGCCGCGATAATCCTTGTAGGCGCGGCCCTCGTAGAGGAAGACCTCGCCGGGCGCTTCTTCCGTGCCCGCCAGCATAGACCCCATCATCGCAGACGACGCACCAGCCGCCAGCGCCTTGGCAAAGTCGCCCGAGAACTTGATACCGCCATCCGCGATCACCGGCGTCTTGGTCGACTCGGCCGCCTTCGCACAATCCGCAATTGCCGTCAGCTGTGGGACGCCAACACCGGCAACGATGCGCGTCGTGCAGATCGAACCCGGCCCGATGCCGACCTTCACAGCATCCGCTCCCGCATCGATCAACGCCTTGCAGCCATCGCCAGTGGCGACATTGCCCGCGATCACCTGCACCCGGTTCGACAGCTTCTTCACCCGCTCGACCGCATCGAGCACCGCACGCGAATGGCCATGCGCCGTATCGATGACGATGGCGTCCGCGCCCGCATCAATGAGAGCTTGGCTACGCTCGAACCCGGCATCGCCAACGGTCGACGCCGCCGCCACGCGCAGCCGACCCTGCTCGTCCTTGCAGGCGTTCGGATTGGCCTGGCTCTTCTCCATGTCCTTCACGGTCAGCAGCCCGACGCAACGACCTTCCTCGTCGATCACGATCAAGCGCTCGATACGGTTCTTGTGCAGCAACTTGCGCGCTTCGGCCGGATCGGCGCCAACGCGAATGGTAACGACCTTCTTGGTCATCAGTTCTGACACTGGCATGTTCTCATCGTCGGCAAACCGCACGTCCCGGTTTGTGATAATACCGAGCAGCTTGCGCGGAACCCCCTCCGGCCCCGGCTCCACCACCGGAATGCCCGAAACCTTCAGCCGATCCTTCAGCACCTTCAACTGGCGCAGCGTATAATCCGGCGTCACCGTCACCGGGTTGACCACCATGCCGCTTTCGAACCGCTTCACGCGGCGAACCTGTTCGGCCTGTTCCTCGAGCGACAGGTTGCGATGGATAACGCCGATCCCGCCAAACTGCGCCATCGCAATGGCGAGACCCGCCTCGGTAACCGTGTCCATGGCGGCCGAAATGATCGGTACGTTGAGGGCGATTTCCCGCGTCAGGCGCGTACGAATATCCACATCGCCGGGGATAACCTCGGACGGACCAGGCTCCAGCAGCACGTCGTCGAACGTTATGGCCTGGCGGATGCGAATTGAAGAGGGGTGCTGTTCCATAGACCCGTCTATCGATTCTCGCAGACCTTGGGAAGTGGGTCCGGAAGGCGCTGATGTCTCAGAGTGTAAATCCCCGGACCCGGCCGCAATCGACCCGAAAGTAAACGCGTGCCCCGCCCTTGTCCGCGCCTACCAGCCGCCGCCGCCACCGCCGCCGCCGCCGCCGCCTGAAAAGCCGCCGCCACCGGAACCCGACGAACTGGAGTTTTGCGGCATGGCGCTCGAAACGCCTGAATTCATGCTGGAAATCAGCGAGTCATTCAGGCTCGAGATCGACCGTCCCCCACCACTGTACCAGCCGGCCCATCCCGGCGTGTAGGCCTCCGCCTCCTTCGGCAGCAGCCGCTCGAAATGTCGCGTCCATGGTTTCTCCACGCCGAGCGCCACCGCATAAGGCAGGAACGCTTCATAGCGATCCTTTGACATCATCGGCGGCTTCTTACTGCCGACCTCGACCGCATTCAGCTGAAGCTTTTCCGCGGTCTCCATGTAGAGCCGGAACCCCTCGATCTCCGTCCGTGCCTTCTGCCCCACCGGCGTCGGCGCCGGCATCAGGTAGAGGAACAGCAGGTTCATGCACGCGAGGACGATAACCGCCACCGTGTGCCACTCGGTCCACATCGATGCCTGATTGACCGCGAACACGAAGCCACCGGTGGTCAGCGCCAGCCCTCCAAGCGTATAGGCGGCGTTCCACCTGAAATAGTCGCTGCCATACTTGCGGGACAGAATCGCCTTGAACGCGGTGTAGGCGGACGTGAATGTCGGGTCGTATTCGCGATCAAGCATCTTGCGCGCGCCGTACCGGAAGATGCTGGTCTCGAGTGAGGCGTCCTCCGTCGCCATGCCCGGCCGTTCATCGCCTTTGCTCGTCCGCTCCAGCACGGTGACCTTCTGCTCCGAAGCATCAATCGTGATCCGCCCTTTCACGGCGAGATTCATCAACGTCGCGATCAATGCCGTATGCCCGCGTAGCCCCCGATAATAGACGTGGTGGGTCGCCGCTGGCGAATACCCCTTCGGCGGTTCGTAAAGCGGAAACACCGGCCCCTTCGGTGGATCACGACCGACGCGATCGAAGCTACTAATGTAGAACCACGCCAGCGCGCCCAAGGACGCCAGAAGGATAGCGAGAGACCCGTTGCGCTGCCACCACAGCCAGCCCTCATCGACGGCAGAGGGCGGGTCGATCAGGCCCTTGTCAAAGCCGATCGCGACCGTCAGCCCCTCGCCCGCCTCCAGCCGGCGCGTTGTCTCGAACACATGCCGGTCGCCGCTTGCAGCGTAGCTATAGTCAGCACCCGTAACACCTTGCGCGCCTGTATATCCTCGTGTCGACGAAACGTGCGCGCCGGGTGGCAACACAACCGTCGCCCGCACAACGGCGATCGGGAACGCCCAGTAAGTCCCGGTCGCATTCCAGTAGACTTCGTCATGGTCCGGGAAATAGCGCACCTGGTTTCTGACACGGTAACGGATCTCGTAGGCATGCGGCCCCGCCTTCAAGAATACGTCCTCATCGCCAATCCGGATCCGAAAAGCGCCGCCGTCCGTTTCCCTTGCATAGGGCTCGGCGCGGCCATCGCGCTTCACGTCCAGAACGTCGTAGCCGTAGGACAGCTGGGCGCGGTCGCTTTTATAATAGCGCGGCAGGTCCCGGAAGATACCCCGCCGGATCTGCGAGCCCTCCGCCGTGACGTCGATTAGTTCGGTGACGAGAATGTCGCCATTCTTCAGCACCTCGATCCAGGGCTCTGAACTCGGGTTAACGTCGATTTACGACTGGCGGATCTGCTGAATCTATTGGCGGCTTGATTCGGAGCACCGCCATGGATCTTGGGCCTGCAGAGTTTGGCGAGCGTTCTCGCCTTTCGGTTTTGCTGGATCACCTATCGGTCATCGAGGATGCGCGTGCACCGCATCGGGTCGCCTACCCGTTGGCGGAGATGCTTCTGTTGAGCGTATGCGGGACCATCGCCGACTGCGACGACTACGACAGCATCGCGGATTGGGGTGAGGCGCACCTGGATTTCCTGCGGCGTTTTTTGCCGTTTCATCATGGCGTGCCGTGCGGGCGCTGGCTGACCATCATGATGAACCGGGTCAATCCGGCTCTGTTTTCAGCTTGCTTTTCCGATTGGGTGCGCAGCTGCTGGCCGGGCCACCCGGACCTCGTCGCCATCGATGGCAAGACCTTGCGGCGTAGCCATGATCGCAGCTGCGATCGGCCCGCCCTTCACCTCGTATCGGCCTTCGCCACAACCAGCGGTCTGGTGTTGGGGCAGGAGGCCGTCGCCGATAAGTCAAATGAGCTGTCCGCCATCCCGGTGTTGTTAGAGCGCCTGGCGGCAAATGGCGGATTGAAAGGGGCAGTGGTCACCATCGACGCCATCGCCTGCAACAGCACGATCGCCAGGAGCATTCGTGACGCTGGGGCGGACTATCTTCTCGCCGTGAAGGCCAACCAGCCCACCTTGCGCAGCGAGATCGAGGCCTTCTTTGTCGGAGCCCCCCAGGCGGAGCTCGATCATTTCTGCGATGTCGACAAGGGCCATGGCCGTATCGAAGTGCGAGAGGTTACGGTGGCGCTCGAGGTGAAATGGCTTGATGGCGATCGCCAGTTTCCCGGTGAACTGCGCCTGCCGGATGTTGCTTCCATCATCAAGGTTGCCTGCCGGACCGAGCTGAAGCACGCCGTGCGGTCAGACACCCGCTACTTCATCTCATCAGCCAAAGCCGATGCTAAACGGACCGCCGAGATCATCAGAGGGCACTGGCGCATCGAGAACCAGCTGCACTGGACCCTCGATGTGGTCTACAACGAAGATCAATCACGGCTGCGAAAGGGACACGGAGCGAAGAACATGGCTGTGGTCCGACATTTTGCCATCAACCTCACACGCCAGGCCCCAGAGGACATCCGCCCTCAACGATCCGGACTACGCCGAAAAACCAACAAGCCGCCCGCCCCGCGAAAAACCAGCATCAAACGGCGCAGAAAAATAGCCGGCTGGGACCCCAACTACCTCGCCGCCGTCCTCAATATCCATGCCCGTTAACGCGGATTCGAAGCCCTG
>JBBQJV010000090.1:0-13414 GCA_038326205.1 Caulobacterales bacterium
TCGCCCCCTTCGATCGCGACAGCGGCGAGCGCAAGGGCCAGCGCATCATCGGCGGCGGACGCGCACGGCCAAGACGGCTCGTCTACATGGCCGCTCTGGCTGCGCGCCGCACCGATCCACACTTCAAGGCCTTCGCAGACTGCCTCGCCGCCAAAGGCAAGAAACCAAAAGTAATCCTCGTCGCCATCATGCGAAAACTCATCGAGGCCGCAAACCTCGTCCTCAAAAGAGCAACTCCCTGGAAGCCAGAACAAGCCTGAACCCACATGGTTGCTCCCCCACTGCTGCGCACAGAGGGAGAAAAAACGAACGATGTGCGTTTCCACTTTCGGCGACAGGCCGCAGAAGCTCGAAGAGCGTAGGTGGGAGCCGGGGCAGAGGCCGTCAGCCACATCCCGTTTGGCGATGTTGTAGCGTTCGCGCAGGTCATCGACGTAAGCATCGACGACGCGGTCTATGTTGGGGAACGCGTGCGCGTAGTGCGCGAGGCCTTCCTGCGCGTCCGACCAGCGTATGGTTGGGGCGATGATACGCAGGCCAACGAGGGTAGGAGGCCAGCCGAGGCGGCGAAAGACTTGGCGCTAGAGGACTTGATCGAGTTTGGCTTCTGCGTGAGCTAGCATCAGGGCGAAGTGATCGCGGACCTGTTTGCCGATGGAGCCGGCACTGTTGCCGCTGCTCATCGCGAAGATGATCAGGGCCAAGAAGCTGGCGGGTAACCCCATCAGAGACGGGGCGTTTCGCAGCAGCCACAGAGGGAAGCTCTGGCGTTTCATGGGGGCGATCATAGGCGCGCTGGGAGGCCGGCCGATTTGGAGCAGAGCATTCCGCCGGAATCGCGGGCAAGCGCCCGAAACTACGCGAGAGAATTTTTGCGTGTCCTCCGAGTCTGAACGGAAGCCTTCCAACAAAAGGGGTTGAACCTTTCAGCGGGAAGACCGCTGGGCTCCTGCCCGACGACGCGACGCGTCAGCGGCGTGATTTGTGACAATTCGCTGCTGCGCAGCGACTGCCGGCTCTTCGAGACGCCGCCTGCGGCGACCCTTTGGTTAAGGGGAGCCCGGCGGCTCGCCCAATCAGCCGAAGCGGCCGGTGATGTAGTCTTGCGTCTGGTCGAGTTTGGGGGCGGTGAAAATCTGGTCGGTGGGGCCGGATTCGACGAGGCGGCCCATGTTGAAGAAGGCGGTGACCTGGGAGACTCGGGCGGCTTGCGCCATCGAGTGGGTGACCATGACGATGCAGGTATGTTTGCGGAGGTCGTCGATCAGGGCTTCGATGTGGGCGGTGGCAATGGGGTCGAGCGCCGAGCAGGGTTCGTCCATAAGGATCACCGCGGGCGAGACGGCGAGCGTACGTGCGATGACGAGGCGTTGCTGCTGGCCGCCGGAGAGGCCGAGGCCTGACGATTTGAGGCGGTCCTTCACTTCGTCCCAGAGGGCAGCACCGCGCAGGGATTTTTCGACGATGGTGTCAAGTTCGGTTTTCGTGGCTGCGAGTTTGTGGGTGCGCGGGCCGTAGGCGATGTTGTCGTAGATCGACATCGGGAACGGGTTCGGTTTCTGGAACACCATGCCGATGCGCGTGCGTACCTGCACGGGGTCGACGGCAGGGCTATTGATGTCGATGCCGTCCATGCGAATCTGGCCCTCGATGCTTGCGCCGGGGATGGTATCGTTCATGCGGTTGAGGCAGCGAAGCAGAGTGGACTTGCCGCAGCCGGATGCGCCGATGAAGGCAGTGACGGCGTTGTCGGGAATTTCGAGATTGACGTCAAAGAGCGCCTGTTTCTCGCCGTAGAACGCGTTGACGTTGCCGACCGACATGCGCGTTGGCGCGGCGGTGGTCGCAGCTTTCGCCGAGACGGTGGGTGCGCGTAATGGCGCGGCCGACCCGGGTGTCGGGCGGACCGGGTCGATGGCAGCTATGGGTGAGGCGCTTGTCGTGAGCATGTCAGCCGCCCTGCTTGCCGGAGATGGCGGCGTGCGAGAAGCGTGACAGGATGTTGAGCGAGAGGACGCCGACGGTGATCAGCATCGCGCCTGTCCATGCCAGCGCGACCCATTCGGGATAGGGACTGCCCGCATAGCGGTAGATCGCGATGGGGAGGCTGGCCATCGGCTGGGTGAGGTCGGTCGACCAGTTGGTGTTGCCGAGCGAGGTGAACAGCAGAGGCGCGGTTTCTCCGGCGATGCGCGCGACAGCGAGCAGCACGCCGGTGAGGATGCCGCCGAAGGCTGCGGGGAGGACAACCTTGCGAACGACTTCGTTCTCGCGGCTGCCGAGGGCGACCGCACCGTCCCTATAGGCTTGGGGAACGAGACGCAGGATGTCTTCCGTGGTGCGCGCGACGATGGGCATGGCGATCAACGCCAACGCGAGCGCGCCTGCGAAACCGGAGAACCCGCCGAGGGGCGAGACCGCGATCTGGTAGACGAACAGGCCGATCAGCACGGAGGGGGCGGAGAGCAGAATGTCGTTCACGAAACGGACGACAGAGGCGAACCGGCTGTCCTTGCCCACTTCGGAGAGGTAGACGCCGACCATCATGCCGAGAGGCGCGCCGATCATGGCACCAAGGCCGACCTGGATGATCGAACCCACGATCGCATTGGCGAGGCCGCCGGCAGCGCCCGGCTGAGCCATCGAGTTGGTGAAAACGGACAGCGACAGGCCGCCAATGCCGTTCGAGAACAGCATCCAGAGGATGAGGCCGAGCAGGACGAGGCCGATGCCCGCCGCAAGGACGCAGAGGCCGCCCATCAGGCGGTCGACCAACTGACGTCGGAAGTAGCGCGCACGGGCTGCGGGAGAGAGCTCTTTCACGACATGCGCTCCTGACGGAGGAAGACGCGGGCGATGGCGAGAACGCCGAACGAGACGACGAAGAGGATAAAACCGAGGGCAAGCAGGACGGCGAGGTCCAGCGTGCCGGGTTCTGCTTCTGGGAAACTGTTGGCGACGACCGAGGCGATGGTGGCCGACGGCGCCATGATGCTGTCGGGCATGCGGGTGGCGTTGCCGATCACGAACACCACGGCCATGGTTTCTCCCAGCGCGCGGCCGAGGCCGAGGAAGACGGCGCCGAAGAGCGAGCCGCGCACGGCGGGGATGACAGCGCCGGTGAGCGCCTCCCAACGGGTCGCGCCCATCGCATAGGCGCCGTCCTTGAGGAGTTGCGGGCTCGAGCGCAGCACGTCGCGCGTTGTGGCGGCGATGAAGGGCAGTATCATCACGGCGAGGATCAGCGATGCGGTGAGGAGGCCGACGCCAATCGGCGGGGCGGTGAACCAGAAAAAGCTATCGCCGATAGGCGGGATCCAGATGAAGGTCTGGGTGAGCCAGGGCTGGACGTATTCGGACATGAAGGGCGCGAGCACGAAAAATCCCCACATCCCGTAGACGATGGAGGGCACGGCGGCGAGAAGTTCGATGGCGACGCCGAGGGGCGCGCGCAGGCGGTCGGGGCAGATTTCGGTGAGGAAGAATGCGATGCCGAAGCCGATTGGCCATGCGATCAGCAGAGCGAGCGCGGCCGTGACGATGGTGCCGGTGATGGCGGGGAGTGCGCCGTAGATCTGCGTCACCGGGTTCCACTCTGTGCCGGTAATGAAGCCGAGACCGAATGTGTCGAAGGCGAGTTTGCCGCCGTTGAACATGATGACGAGGATCGAGAACAGCACGATGACGACAAGCGCGCCGGCGGCGAGCAGGCTGATGCGGAAGGCCGTGTCGCCAAAGTGGAGGCGGCGGGCGCCGATCGTTTCGTCAGGTACTGCTGGCGTGGTCATGCCGAGAGTCTTTCAGTGAAGGCAGTTAGTTAGTTGCGGGCGGCCAGAGCGGCTTTCCGCCTGCGATCAGCGTGGTCCATTGCCGCCGCGCGAGATCCTGCACCTCGGGCGGAAGCATGATATAGTGGAGACGGTCGGCTGTGGCGGCGCCATTGCGGTACGACCAGTCGAAGAATTGCAGCACATGCTGGGTGCGGACGGGATCGGTCGAGTCGCGGGGTACGAGGATGTAGGTGGACGACACGATCGGCCACGACGTCTCGCCCGCCATGTTCTGCATGGTGGCGGCCATGTTCTTGGCGTTGGCCCAGTCGGCGTGGCTGGCGGCGGCGAGGAAGGACGGAACGGAGGGGCTGATGAACTTGCCGTCCTTGTTCGCGAGCATCAGCGGCTGCATGCCATTCTCGGCGGCGTAGGCGAACTCGACGTAGCCGATGCCGCCCTTAATGTTCTTCACCGCAGCGGCGACGCCCGCATTGCCCGGCGCGCCAAGGCCTGTGCGCCACGCGACGGAGTTGCCGGCGCCGGTGCGTTCCTTGAAGATCGGGGAGACGGACGACACGTACTTCGTGAAGATGCTGGTCGTCCCCGATGAGTCCGCGCGATAGGCGGGCGAGATCGGGATCTGTGGCAGTTTGAGGCCAGGGTTGATCGCGGTGATTTTCGGATCGTTCCACAGGCGGATGCGGCCAACATAGATCTCGCCGAGGAGTTCGCCGGTGAGGCGCAGCTTCGTGCCGTCGACGCTCGGTATGTTCACCACGAGGACGACGGCCCCGATGACGGCGGGGAACTGGAGCAGCTTTTCCTTCTCCAGCTTTTCGGCGGCGACGGGCGAATCCGATGCGCCGAAGTCGACGGTGCGGTTGACGATCTGCGTGACGCCCGCGCCCGAGCCGAGCGCCTGATAGTTGAGGCGGCCACCGGAGACTTTGGCGTAGTCCTCGCCCCAGCTGGAATAGATGGGGGCGGGGAAGGTGGCGCCCGCGCCGGTGATGTCCTGCGCGAGGGCGGGCGCGGCGGACAGGAGCAGGGCGATTGACATTGCAGTGGTCAGGGCGGCGACCCGGATAGGCGCTTGTTGAATTACCCCGCACTGGATCAGCATTGGCGCATGTCCCTCGGCAGCTGGCCGGCGTGGCTATCGCGCGTGCTCTATCACCCGTTCCGCGAAGCATTTGTGACAGTGATTGTGACGGTCTGCGATGGGCGATGTAACAGGGGAAAGTGATGTAAAATCAGAGACTCGGCGGTGGGGCGCTCATGGATGCTGGTGCGGGCGTGAAAGCCTTCCACAGGCTTATGCACAGCGACTGTCACAATTGACGGCGAGTTGTGCGGGCTTACCCTGCTGAAGGCGCGGAGGATAATGTGCGGCGCATCTTCAATGGCTGGCATCTCGGCGAGCAGGCCTGGGTGGTAGCGCCGCTGGCGATTTGGATTGCGTGCTATCTGGTGTTCGCCGTCGGTACGATGATTGTGCAGCGTCGGCCGGTGTCGCCGAGGGGGGGCGCGCGCAGGCTCGGGATCGGCTGGATGCTCTCCTTTGCAGCCGCCGTGCTGTGGCTGGTCGGCTGGTCCGTGTGGTTGACCGTCGGCGGTACATGATCCCTCAGTCGGACCGGCGTGCGCCGTCCGGGGTACTGTGTAAGACCGTATGTTCGTTCTTGCCGACGCTGGTGATGCGCTGGCGGCGGCGCAGATTATCAAGCGGTTGCGCGGTTGCGTCGGCGAGAGCGCGTGGCGGAGGCTGTGGTCGCTGTGCGTCGATGGCGATACGCAGCTTGCGGTGATCAGCGGTTTGCGATCACGCAGGGTATCATCAAAGGTGCGCGTGGCGGAGGCGCTGGAGAAGCTTGCGGTGGCTGACGAGGGGGGGAAGCGAAGGTGAGCTCGCACTCGTCCTTCGAGACGATTGTCGCTTTGCGCCAATCCCTCAGGATGGAGTTCTTCACGTGGGATCGGGGATGTCGTGTTTTTAGAACGGCGCGATGGGTTGAGGCGTGTTTGATCTTCGCCGGGGAGGGCGTTTCGGGCGCGTTTGCGCCCCGAGCGCCTGTTTCAGGACGCAGTGATCCTGTTGAGACGCCTGATGTTGTAGCCGATGAGCACGAAGGCGAGGCAGACCGCGTTGCGGGCTGAGTTGAAGTAGGGCAGCCGCCGCAACCGGTATATGCGCTTGAGCGTGCCGAACACTTTCTCCACTACCCGCCGGCGCGGGGCGATCTCATGGTTGCGCGCAACCTCTTCGGGCGGGAGAGGCTGGCCCGTGTATCCGCGCCGCATGACGCCATCGCCGATCCCGCACTGCTTTAGATGGGCATACAGCGCGCGGGCGTGATAGCCGCGATCGGCCAGCACCTCGGCCTCGTCACCCGCGATCCTGCCCCAGTCGATCAGCTCCGATATCCGCGCCAGCTGATCGGGCGTGCGGCCTCGACGAAACGCAACAAGACCGTCACCCAAACCCAGCTGACCCACACGCTTGCGCGCCATCCAAGCCTCCCTTGAAACATCAGCAGGGAATCATGATCCGCAATCCCACGCAAAGGACTCCACTATGAGGGATCGCGAAGCGATCGTCGCGAAGGATGGCGTTGGGCTTGCTGCTCAGGCCGCTTCGGCATGCGCGCGGATGCGCTGGAGCATCGAGGCGAGGCCGTTGGAGCGTTGTGGCGTGAGGGCGTCGGCGATGCCGATCTCGCGCAGGAAGGCGGGCGCGTCAAAGGCGAGGATGTCGGCGGGCTGCTTGTCGGAGAACAGCTGCAACAGCATGGCGACGAGGCCGGCGACGATCATGGCATCCGAGCCGCCGCGGAAGCGGAGCGCGCCAGTGGTGGTGGGAGATGGCTCGGCGACGAGCCAAACCTGGCTTGAGCAGCCGCGCACTTTGTTAGCATCCGAATATTCATCCTGCTTAAGCGGCGGCAGCGACTTGCCGAGGTCGATCAGGTGGGTGAATCGCTCCTCCCAATCGCCGAGGAAGGCGAAGTCCTCGCGCAGGGATGCGGCTTGTTCGGTAACGCTCATCCGGACGGAGATGGCCCGGCATGGCGTGGAGGGCAAGTGGTTCCCCGGTAAGACTGCCGTCAGTCTCGTGTCCGTAGACACACCGCGCGAACACCCAAACCATGGCGAGCGTCGGCCTGTTCACCCCCCCCACGGATGCAGACCGACGCGGCAAGGGCGTCGGGCAACCGGCGCCCTTCGTCGTTTGTGTGGTCGTTACGAAACTAGCATCAGCCGGCCGCTTCCACCTTGAGCCAGCCGATCAACTCGGCGAGGATGGGGCGGCGCAGGGCGTTGGGCGCATGCACCATGTGATAGGCGTAGCCGGGATTCACGGTGATGTCGCAGAACTGCACAAGCTCGCCGCGCGCGAGACGGTTGCACACCAGCACGTCGGGCAACAGTGCGAGGCCGTCGCCGGAGAGCGCGCCTGCGAGGGCAACGGTGAATTCCTCCATAGTCAAGGTCGGCACGGCGGCGGAGATGGGCTACTTGGTTTCGAGCGAAGAGGCCCCATTCGCGACGACTGGATGCAGCGGCCATCGGTGATCGGCACGGAGATGACGTCGTCCCAGCCGCCGCGTCCATAGCGGATGGCGATGTCGAACTCTTCGCGCGCGAGATCGACGAGACGGATCGATGTCAGAAACTCGAGTTCGGCGCGGGGGAATTTCAGATAGAAGCGCGACAGGCGCTGCACGAGAAACTGCGAGGCAAAGGCCGCCACGCCTGGTACGCGGATGATGTTCGGGCGTGGCGAGCGGCGCGAATAGCGTGGGAACGCGTCGGCGAGCGTGGTGAAGGCCGCCTCGATCGCTTCCTTGAGACTGCCGACCTCGGAGGAGAGCTGCAGCCCGCCGGGCTCGCGGATAAAAAGGCCAGACGCTGATGAAATCCTCCAGCGCGATCACCTGCGCGGAGATCGCCCCTGGGTGACGCCAAGCTCGTCAGCGGCGCGCGACAGGTTGAGATGACGCTAGGCAGCCTCGAAGGCGCGAACGGCGTTGAGAGAGGGCAGCGGCTTGACCAAGGTGTCGTAGTATGACGACACGTCAGGTGGTGTCAGCAGTGTGGGAGCTAGACGTTCTCCTCCCCCGAACGGGCAGGGGAATCGCATATGGGAACATATCGCGATTTCCATCGCAGATCGGCGCTCCTGTTCGCGGTCTAACTCTCGCCGTGTTTCGATTCTGGTTCCGAGCACCCTGGCAGCATATGCGATAGCCCAGCCCGAACGGGGGGGGATGAGATCAGCGGCGGCGCGCAAAACAAAACCGCTCCGATTTCCACCGGGGCGGTTTGTCAGGTGTGTTAGTGGTGACTACTTCGCGAGCGTCGTGACGCAGCCAGCGATCGAGCGGTTCTTGTCGCCGTTAAGGCGGAGGCCGTAGCGGGCGAGGCAGAAGGCGTGCTCGTAGCGGGTGGCCGTCGCGGAGACGCAGCCGAACATTTCGATCTGCGCGGCTTCGAGGCAGCTGAGCGTGGTCGGGTCTTTCATGGTGGCGTTGACCTGCTCGGCATTCGACTTTTCAGCGTCGATGGTGTGCAGGGCGGCCAGCGTCATCATGCGGTTGGCGGTGCCCTTGAGGTTGGGGTCAACCTCGAGCGCGGTCGGCGCGACCGAAACCGGCGAGACGGACGAGAACGCCTTACCCGGTGCGCTGACGGCGATCACCGCGACCTTGTCCCAGAGTGAGTTGGCGGAATCCGGCGAGCTGGCGACCGAGGCGAGCATCGCGTTGAGGTCCGGGCCTGCGAAGAGTTTCTGCACGGCGTCCGTGACCGGTTTTGCGGCTTTCGCGGAGACGCGGAGCGAACCGAGGGCCGCATCGTTCTCCTTGGCGTTGAGACGCTTTTTGGCCCAGGCTAAATTCTGCATCGTGTAGGATTGCTCCTTCACGAAAGCGCCGGCGCTGGAGATGCGGCCCTGATCGCGCGATGTGGCGGCGAGAACGGACTGCAAGGCTTGTGATCCGCCGCCGAGGGTGGTGGCGTAGCCGAGGTCACGTTCAAGGCCGAGCATGAGGCGTTCGCGGCCATAGTAATTGTCGATGTCGCGCACGCCCTTCACAAACTCCGGGTTCTGGGCGGCGAGGATCGCCGAATAGGACAGCCAGGACGAGGACAGCTGGTCAACGTTCGGCGCGGCGAAAGTCGTCAGGGCGTCATCGACCTCAGTGGCGCTGCCGAGCTCGTTCACCATGATGTCGGAGACCCGACCCTGATAATCCGCATAAGCGGCGGCGGTCGATGGCAGGAGACGTGCTCCGCCCGGAGAAGATGCTGCCCCTGGCGCCTGCGAAATCGCGACAGGCGCCGCAACGGCGAGGATTAGGGCGACGGCGCAGAACTTGGTCCGGTTTCGCAATGGAACCTCCGACTTATCGCTTGGCTCGCGGGAACTTTCTGACCCTATCAGAAGCGGCCCGCAATGTGCTTTCAATTTCAGAATGTCGCCGCATTCGTTGATGAGCGGTTAGGATGCTCGATGGAACTGCAGTCTTCAAGCGGGCAATTTGACTCGGAGAGTGGTAAATGACCGCTCCGAGAGCCGTTTGGCTTGTGCTTTCCGCAGTTGCAACTTTCTGGACGGTAGCACTGGGCGTGCCAATTTGGCTCGGTGTGTCGGCGTTCGCATGTTCCATCCTGCCCCCGCTTGTTGGAATATTCGTGCGCGGATCGATGTCTGCCGTGCAGGCTGTCGAGGTTGAGTCGGCGCTCTGGATCGCGTTGGCGACGGCTGGAGCTGCTAGCACAGGCGGGGCGACCTCGATCATCGTCATCTTCGGTGTCGCGATCGCTGTCGCGTGGATGTCCGGTCGCGTGCGGCTGATAATCGAAATTGCAGGGTTCGCGCTCGGCGGCATGCTGATCGCCATGATTGCGGGTTCCGCCGGAAGCTGGATGCATCCGCACGATGCCGCGATCCTGTCGGCGGCTTATGGTCTTTCGGGACTGGTGATGGTTGCCGTGCTGGCGGGAGCTTCGGTGATGCAGCGGCCAGCGATGATCGTTGCGCCGAAGGAATCATCCGGCGATGCGCGGCTGAAGCAACTGGAGTCGGACCTGCGGAAAGCGGCGGCGGCGGCAGATGAAGCGAAGGCGAAGGCCGATGAAGCGCGCTCGCAGCTTGAAGCACGGACAACATTTTTTGCCCAGACCAGCCATGAATTGCGGACGCCGCTGAATGCTATCGTGGGCTTCGCCGAAATGATGCGCGGCGGAATATTCGGTCCGCTGTCGGAACGCTATCAGGAATATGCCGAGCTTATTCACGAGGGTGGACGAAATCTAACACTTATTGTCGATGACGTGCTGGATCTCGCGCGCCTGGAGGCTGGCAAATACGATATCTATGCGGAGCCGGTGAGCCTGACCGATCTCGCGGACGAGGCCGTTCATTTCATGGGCGATGAGGCGGCGCGGAAGTCGATCACGCTGAACCGTACCGGGCATGACGACGCTGAGGCGTTCGCGGACTCCAAGGCTGTGCGGCAGATCGCCCTGAATCTTATTTCCAACGCGCTCAAATTTACGCCCTCGGGCGGGTCGGTGGACGTGGTGGCCGAGGAAGTTCCAGGCGGCGCGATGCTGACGGTGGCCGATTCAGGGGTCGGGATCAGCCCGGAGGAATTGCTGAAACTGTCGCGCGCCTTCGAGCAGGGCGAAGCAGGAAAGAAGCAGAAAGGCGCAGGACTGGGGCTTTCCGTCGTGCGGGCCTTCGCGGAGCTTCATGGCGGTCGGCTCGACATTCAGAGCCGCGAAGGTGGTGGCGCGCGAATCGGCGTCTTCTTCCCGGCCGAAGTGATCGCGGAATCCGGCAAGACCCCACCGGCTTAGGACCGACGGCTGTTCATCTTCTGATCTCCGATCGAGGGAATGAATGAGGTGGAATCTCTCCCATCATGCGTCTCCACAAGTCGACGCCACGCTGCTAGAACGATAGTGGCAGGGGGCGGCCCGGAGGGGCGGCCATGACGGATGTATACGTTGCGTACGCTCGCGAAGACCGCGACCGCCTGCGCTTGATCACTGAAATGCTGCGTTTCGAGGGCTGGGACCTCTGGATGGATCCGTTCGATCTGTCGGATGAGCCCTCGCCCGCGGCCGAACTGAAGCTGGCGTCGGCGCGGGTGATTCTGGCGTTCTGGTCGGATCGCTCGCGGACGTCGGAGATAGTCCGTTCCGAGGCCGCAACCGGCCTCTACAAGAACAAGCTGATGCAATTGCGGGTCGATAGCGGTGCGCCGCCGCGTCCGTTCGATCAAGTGGAATCGCTCGATTTCGCGCATTGGCGCGGAGACATCGACGATCCGATCTGGCGGCGGTTGATCGCAGGGCTGAAACATCATGCCGGGGAGCCTGCGGGTACGCGTGCGCTGCCCATCGGAACAAGCAAAGTCATGGCGCCCCCGCCTTCGCTGGCGCCTACCATGTACCAGCCGCGTCAGGCCGCCCCGCCTGCGCGCGCCCAACAAGTCTTCCCACCGCCACAGCCGCCGCTACCCCAGCCGCAACCGCCTCCGCCGCCGGTTTTCCAGACGCCACCACCTGTTTATCAGATGCCGCCCGTGCCGCCGCCGGTTTACCAGATGGCGCCGCCGCCTCCGGCGTATCAGCCGCTGCCGGCGCCACCACCGCCGCAGCCGATCTATCAGCAGCCACCACCTGCGCCGCCGCCCGCCTATCAGTTGGCGCAGCAGTCGCGCGGGCGAGTCTATGACTTGCCGCCTGCTCCACCACCGCTGCCACCCCTGATGCAGCCACCTGAACAGGGCGACCGGCATTGGAGACAGTCCGGTGGCGGGTCTGACTTTGGCGAGCCGCGCAGTGCGCCCGGGCGGACAGGCGGTTCGATTGGCTATGCAGAGACGTCAAAGGGTGGCGGCGGGATGGGGCTGGGTCCGGTGGCGGCGGCTGCGATCCTGATTGTATCGGGCGTCGGGCTCTGGTTCGGCGATCCGTTTGGCTGGCGCACGAGCCCGGGGACGACCCCGTCCGAGCCGGTGGCGATGGCGGCGCGCACGGTGAGTGATGCGCCGATCGCCAATGGCGAGCCGATCACGGGCGTGTTCGAGGATTCCGAACAGTCCAATCAGAACTGGACGCGCGTAAACCGCAAAATCCCGGAAGCGCTGCGTGATCATGTGAGCGAGTATCCGCGTGCGAGCACGGCCGAACAGGCGCGTTCGCTGCTGCGTGTGCTCGACGCGCAGGCGTGGGTAACGGCGGTGACCGCAGACAATGACACGGCCTATCAGGCCTATCTCAACCGCTTCCCTGCCGACGGCGCGATGACTGGCGCCATGGCTGGAGCGGCGCGCGACCGGCTGGCGTCGCTGGGCAGCGAGCGGCAGCAGGCGATCGAGGAGATACAGCGCGGGCTTGCGGCGCTCGATCTTTACGACGGGGCCGTGGATGGCAAGGGCGGCGTGTCCACGACACAGGCGATGACGAAGTTCGCAAACGCCAACCGGCGTTCGGCGCCGTCGCTGTCGACATCTTCGCCGCGCGAGCTGCGTGTGTTCGCGGAATCCATGCGGCGCGTGGGATCGCGTGATGCGCCGAACGCGGAAGTGGCGGCGGCGAGCGAAGCCGACTCTCTGCGTGTGGCGCAGGCGCAAGCGCTGGCGGCAAAGCTCGCAGTTGCGCCTGCGCCTGACGGCAATGCCGATGCACTTGCGCTGGGCCAGCAACAGCGCCTCGCAGAAGCCCAGGCGTGGAATGCAGCCGAGCAGACAGGATCGGTGACAGCGATGCAGGCTTATCTAGCGGCGTGGCCGAACGGGCGAAACGTTGCGGCGGCGCGCGCGGCGCTGACGAAGCTGAACCGGCCGGCGCCGTACAGTCTCGACCTGCTCTCCGCCGATGTGCGGACAGTGGTGGACGCGGCGCGCAAGGCTCAGGCGACAGCGAACCAGAAAGCTGCGGCGGCGCGTCAGGCAGCGTCTGCTGCAGACGGGCTTGTTAATGCAGGCACGATCACCGCCGCCAATGGCGACCGCTTTGTCGCGCAGATCGCCAACGGCGCCCCCAACGGTGTCGGCCTGCGGGTTCGCGGCTCAGGCGTAAATGCAGGCGATCGCTATCGTGGTGAGTTGCGAAACGGTCAAAGTTCTGGTGTTGGCGTCTATGAGTTCGGGGACAATCCGGGCAATGCCGGATCGCGCGGGGTTCGCTATGAAGGCGAGCACGCGGCTGATGCGGCGAGCGGCTATGGCGTGTTTCTCTGGCGTAGCGGCGACAGCCTCGCGGGCAATGGCGCGGGGGTTGGTGGACAGGCGCGCGGCGTGCTGACGTATGAAAACGGGCAGCGCTATGAAGGCGACATGTCCAACGGTCAGCGCGATGGCATCGGTGCGTTCTGGGGCAGCGATGGCGTGGTGCTGCAGGCCGGCCGCTGGGCTAAAGACGCTCTGGCCGAGCCGATGAAGGCCCCCGCGCTGCAGCAATAAAACCCAGGGGAATCGGGCGAGAAATTCAAGCTGTGATGAGGCTTGCGAGATAGGCGTCGTCCCAGGCGGCGGTTTTTCGTTTGAGCCGCATGGAATCTTTGGCTGGCGAGCGTCGGTAGAGGTTCTGCGCCATGTGCCTGAGGGTCGTGAAGTTGGCGGGAG
>JBBQJV010000091.1:0-12984 GCA_038326205.1 Caulobacterales bacterium
TCGCCAGTTCCGGTCGGTCGTAACATTCGGATATCCGAGACGAGATTCGACCTTCGCGAGTGTGAACAGGCATCGTTGGAGGCCCCCTCTCACCGTCGCGAAATCAATCCGGAAGCGCGCCTATCCGCACCGTGACCCCAACGCTGATTCACACCCTCCGAATGGATGAGGGAGCCGAGGGGCTCGATCCCGATCAATCCTTCCGGCGGGCTCACGGTCCTGGGCACCCGGTGGACGCAATCTGTGTCCGCATGTTACACGACGCCCCGCGGAAGGGTACCGTCCACGCGGGTGAGATTCAGGTTGGCGGCGCCAGGGTCGTTGGCACGTTCGATGTCGGCGGATCAGGGACGACCAACTGCTTGTATGTTGTCGGCGCAGGGACCTAGAGAACACGCGACTTGCGACAGCTCATCACCCTCATTCTCGTCGCTCTTCTTGGCTTGGGCTTCTCGTGGCTCGTCGGGATCGATGGTGCCCGGCAGCAGGGGGTGCCGGTTGCGTTTATCTGCGCGCTTCTGGCGTTCGCGATCAACTGGCTCGCTGCAATCCCGGCGATCACATTTCGCACGGAAACCTTTTTCGATCTGACAGGCGCGCTGACCTATCTCAGCGTCGTGGCCTGCGCATTGGTGCTTAGCGCGCCGAGTGGCGTCAGGGAACTGAGCATCGCCGCCATGGTCACTGTGTGGGCTGTGCGGCTGGGAGGCATGCTGTTCACCCGGATAAGGCGCGCAGGTGAAGACAAGCGCTTCCGTGAAATTAAGACCGATCCCGTCAGTTTCTTCAGCATTTGGAACGTGCAGGCGCTATGGGTGGTTTTGACATCTGCGTGCGCGGTGACTGTGCTGACGTCGCCTGTGCGCGAACCGGTCGATGTCTATTTCTTCGCCGGTGCGATTATTTGGGCGACAGGTTTCGTGATCGAAGTGGTCGCCGACGCGCAAAAGAATGCATTCCGCGCCCGCTCCGAGAATGCCGGCCGATTCATCACGACGGGACTTTGGGCGTGGTCCCAGCACCCCAACTATCTAGGAGAGATAGTGCTATGGACGGGCATTGCTGTTGCCGCCCTGCCAGTGCTGCAGGGTTGGAGCTGGCTCGCCCTGATCTCGCCTGCATTCGTTGCGCTGCTGCTGCTGCGGATAAGCGGAATACCCACGCTGGACCAGCAGGCCAGAGAGCGTTGGGGCAACGATCCAGGCTATCAGGATTATGTTCGCCGCACATCAAAACTGTTTCTTCTACCCCCCGGACGGCGCGCTTAGGCGCCGATCGATTGTCTCCTGACGCCGCACAGGAAAGACATCGCTGGCAACGCCAAGCGGATCTGAACTTGCTCGATCTGACAGGCGCTGGATGTCGCGGCCTGCGTCCCCACGCCCTTGATGCTGCAGGCCCACTGGCGCCAAGAAAGCCGGTTTAGCTTGACCTGCCCCAGGATTTTAGGCCCCCCCCCCCAAGCTTGGATGGCGAACGGCAAGAATGGGCCCCGGTGCCGCCGAAGACCGAATGCGGCAATCCGGCCGAGTCCATCCAATCGAGCCAGTCAGCCTGCCCTCGCGGACACGGCAGCTCATCGCCACATCCGGTCACACGAGCTGCAGGCCCCAAGAAGTTGACTACAGGCAGGTGCCGAAATCTACCCCGTGCGAGTTCTTCGAAATGGAACTCGCCCCAGCAAATCGGCGTCGCCATCCCTGCTCACGATCCGCAATTAAAATCGGAATAGGCACCTCACTTACCGAGCCTTGAAACCGCCGCCGCAGGTAGGTTGATCATTTTTGCTTGTCCGATTTTCTCACGCGAGTTGCGCCTCCGGGGCGTTCGAATGCGCGCTTCTCTTCATCGCGCGTGCCGATCTTCTCGGCGAGTTTGCCGCCGTCGCTTCCGCCCTGGGCGGGAGGCCGGGTTTCGTCTCCGATATACTCCTTGCCCTTCAGGCGCCCCTCATGCGTCGTCTGACGGTCGGCTTTGAACTTTTTCATTGTGTTCCTCGTGCTGCATGCCCAACGGCTCGGCCCGCCGACTGTTCCGGGATTTGCCTGCACTTGCCCAACTGCCGGGGCACCATCCGCGATCACCGTCAGGCGAATCGTGACGGCCGGCTCCCCGCGCACTACCGCGTGCTCGGTCGGGGCCTCTTCTGGTTCGAGTCTAATTGTCGCTCCCACTGGAACGCCGGCGACCGCGGCACGTTCGGGTAACAGGCAGTTCGCCGCGTGTGACGCCGTCAGTACGGCATTCCAACAGGTGGTAGGTATGCCTCATCGAAAGCCGGATCATTCGCACTCAGCGCCGCTGAGCCAGAAAGCGCTGTCGCGCTGGGACAATGAAGGAGGCGCGAGCCCCAAAGGACCGCAGGACAGTTCGAGCCCGGGCAAGCGACGATCCGATGTCGCGGCTGGTCAATGTGACGACGTGCGGGTTCAGAATACTACGACGCCAGAAGGCAAACATCATGCAATTAACTCAGCCAACACACTCGGACGACCCGGGGGGAGCGCCAATACCGATCGATCCGGCCGCGCCCCGGCAAAGACCGGTTGAGCCGCCGGGCGCTCCTCCAACACCGGGTCGCCCACCAGGAAGTCCGACGCGACCGCTGATCGGCCGCGCGCCACAGCAATGACCACGCGGATAAGTCCAGCGACTTCGACACGCATAGCCTCAACGCACCACGCCTTGAGTGCCGTCAGCCGGAAATGGTCAGCGAACGGGCCGCGACGCCCGAAGGTACACACCCCGGCGCCACCCAGAAGTTGCCGCGCTCTCTGGCAAGGACCGTTGGCAGGCTCAATCACGTCAAAGGCGCTGACATCATGCGGGCCGACGGAGTGTAGCGAGTCGACTTCCGCCAAACATGCAGATCAACAATCCAGTTTGGAACAACACCATGGCTAGAAAACAACCCAAAACGCCAGTTGCCCCGAGCACCTCCAAGAACACTACGGGAAACTCTGGAGGCAATGCTCCAGACAGTTTGCCCGAACCGGTCGCAGTCGATCGTGCGGGCTTCGATCTAGGCGGCTCAACCGGTAAGACGAGTGCAGGAACGGGTCTGGGCCTCGGCCCGAGTTGGGCAGAAAATCGCCGCGATCGACGACTGCCGAGGCGCAAAGAGAATCCCACATAGAGGCGAACACATTTGGAATTGTTATCGACGGACGTCTCAAGTCTGCTGCTCGCGAGGGCGCGCTAGGGGCTGAGAACAGCCGAGAGAAGAGACTCCTGACCGCCGTTTACATAGTTACCGTTTATTTCGCGCGTCACCCTGTCGACCAGCGCCTTTGGAGCGGCTGTGCGGAACGCGCCCAAAGCTCGCGCGCCTGCTGCAACGATCAACTGGTCGAATGATCCATCCGCAGCTCTCCGCGCAAGATGTTGCGCCAACTCCCCGACGAATTCGTCCTCCATGCGGCGCTCGGGGTCGGTGTGGTGCGATACGCCGCTGCGTCCGGGACCGACGCTGGAATAGACCCTGCCCGGGCCGTCATCGAATTGTGGCTTGTGCGGACCTTCGCGGCGTTCGTCCACGATCTCGTGCAGCTGACCGGGATTACCGGCCAGTGTATAGACGCGACACGAAGCGCCATCGAATGTGGTGACCCAGGTAACTTCCGTCTTCATTTCATTACCCTCGTTTCTAGATGGCCATTTGCGCTTCAAGACTGACTTGTGATGGGCGTTCGATGGCGGCCCATCATTGGAGCCTGGCGCCCATCACCTTTACCCGAATGATGGCCGGGTGAACGACTGATGCCAAACGACTTCAACCCCGCCTCCCGCTGACCTCGAACGACGTCAACGGCCTACGGATTCATTCACCGCAGCCAAGGTCGGTGGCGGACCGAACACGATCCGCGCGGATCCGCCCTCAAGCTCGATGTCGAGCGCGAGATCAATGGCCGCGTGAAGCGCAGGGCGCGCTTCCAGATAGTGACCGAAGAACGCATTGTCATTGGTCACATGCCAAACCCCACGCTTCCAGAAAGTTCGAACGGTGTTTGGATCAGCCGCCACCTTCTGCTTCGTTCGCGAGGTCGATGAGATCTTCTCGTCTTCCGGTTTGGTCAGGCCCACGGCGTCCGGCAAGGCATGGCTGGCCTCCAAGTGATCAATAGCCGAAGATCCGCTACATGCGGCATACTCCTCATCACCCAAGCCGAACTGGTTCACCTTCCGCCCACCGGTCGGAAATGAGCGTGGCAACCAGAAGCACTCGTCTCTCTCGGAATCGTCATACTCTTCGATCAACTTGTGCAGCTGCCGATTCATGGCGCGCGCACGAGACCTAGCCATGGCCTGCAAGCTTTCTCGTGTTGGCGGCATCGGTCGCATTCCGGGAGTAGCGTTGCGCGTTTCCGAGCAACGCGGGAGCCTGTAGAGGACTGTTGAGAAGATCAAACGTGACACCCTGCACTACGTTCCTCGCGGGCTCGTCAGATCGCCATGTCGCGACCGAAGTGCTTCCTGTGGCCGCATCTGTAGATGCTGCTTGAATCAGTGTGTCGTACAGCGCACGGAGCGGAGCATGTCTGTCGAATGCAGCGTGACCTCCGGCAGCTCACAGAGCCCAGCCGGCAATTGCTCGGACAACGCTGCGACGAGGAGCTTCCTCTCCAAGAACGAAATGGACGACCCGAAAGACGCACCGGACACGCGGCGAAGCCAAGGTCGACGGGCTCGACCAAATCGAGCAGCCCCACGACCCGAAGACGCGTCGCTCCGCCATGCGCCTGAAGCGAGGGGCCGCCAGTCGGCTCCGCTCAAATCGGAACTTCCAAGTTGCGAGACCGTTAGACTTGTACACCGAAAAGGAGACAGGATGGCAGACGCAACAACTGCTGCGACGCCCACGAGGAATGGCGATCTGATTATCGGTCGCCGCGTCAAGGACACCCCGGTCTTCAACACATTCGGCGACAAGATTGGTAGCATCGAGGATTTTTCGATCGAGAAGTCCACCGGCAAGGTAAGATATGCCCTGATGTCGTTTGGCGGTTTTCTCGGCATCGGAGAGAAATTTCATCCGCTTCCCTGGAATGTGCTCAAATACGACACGGCGCGGGACGGTTATGTGATTGGCCTCACCAAGGAAGAACTTGCGGACGCACCCAACTACACAACCGACGAGTTGGCGGCCTATGGCGAAAGCGATGTGGATTATCGTGACTCGATCAACGGCTTCTACGGTCGATTTGCCGCCCTACGCTGAGTAGACAGCGCGGACGATGGCTGCTGAAGGCGGCGTCGAAACCCTGACCCAATCATTGCGAACGGCAACTATGGGCCAGCATCACCTGCGCCGCCACAGTCTTACGGTTGGCCGGACCTCTCAAGATCTTCCGTTCCGGGCTGCCTCCCCTGTCGTGCTGGAGCTCGCCAAAACCCGACGGTCGGCATCTGCTTTGATCATCCTTGGCTCTGTCGCTAGCTAATCAACTTGCCCGGTTTTTGTAGCTCGTCATCTGTCCGCTTTTTGGTTCACGGATGATCAGGGCGCAAGCGGTTGGCGCCCTGGTCCGTTGCGGGGCTTAAGCCTGCCTCGCTACTTTTCTGCGTAACCCAGAGTTCTGTGATCGGCTTGCCGTCCGGGGCTGGCTTCCAATCCGCGCGGCTGACGCTGCCTCGCGCGTAGGGGCGGCCGGCGCGGCACGCTTTGTAGGCCTGGGCGGGCGTGGCGTTGACGCCTCCGCGCTGGACGCGGCGGCGGATAGAGCTAGCTCACCCTCAGCGCTATACCTCGCCAGGAGATGCGGTCCGAGAAACACTGCCATCGCCCCGTCCGGGTATTCGTTTACGCGCACCGTGGCTTTGACAAAATGAGGACGCAACCGACTTTCCGGGATCTGCAGACGCCTGCCGTTCCACGCGACCGTATTGTCCTTCGCGACAACACGATCCTCCGTTATGCAAAGCACCTCGCGCCAGACCTCCGCCGCATCCGCCACGAACGCCGATCCCTCCTCCAGCGCCGCGACTGCGAACTGCGCATTATAGTCCGCCATAAAAGTCTCGCGTAGCCACGCATTCGCCGCCTCAACGGTCGTGATCTCAGCCAGCCTCAACTCCTTCGGCAAGCGGTCTTGAAGCGTCCGAAACGCCCGTTCCGATCGCCCGCGCGCCTCCGGGGAATAGGCTGCAATGTGCTCAATGCCGAGCCGCGCCAAGGCCCGCCCCACCTGCGTCAGAAGCGTCTTCGACACCTTCTCGCCAGCCTTTGGCGTATGAAAATAGTGACTGCCGCGATCCGTGTAGAACGAGCAAAACAGGCCGTGGCGTTCAACCACCTCGCGCAGGCCAAGGAAGGTCGACGCCGTGCCTTCCTCCTCAACCAGAAAGATCGAATAGATCGCGCCCGTCGCATCATCCAACGTCACGATCAAGTCCATCGCCAGCTGACCTTCCAGCCAAGCATGCCGCGATCCGTCCTGATGCAGCATCATGCCAACCAGAGGCCGTCGCGGGCGCTTCTTGCGGTGCGCCGATCGCTTTGCCGCAGGCCGAACCAAACCGGCTCGCTGCAAATGCACCTTCGTCACCGTGTACCCCAGCGTATACCCATGCCGCTTCTGAAGCTGCTCGTGGAAATGCTTGACCGTGAAGTCCCCGTAGCTGTCCCGGAACAACCCCAGCATCCGTTCAATCTCGCGCGCCGGCGCCCGCTTCAGCGATGGCAAACCAAGACGCCGATCCGCCAGCCCGGCAGCACCTTCTTCCTCAAAGCGATCGCGCCATCGCCGGAACGTTCGCTCGTGAACCCCCAGCATCTCCGCAGCTTCAGCTTGAGTGATCCCACCATCTGTCTGGCGGTCCAATAAACTCGCAAAACGCATCCGACGCAGTCCCTCGTGAAGCGCTGCCCGGTTCATCGTGCCCTCTTTGTTCAGGGCACCCTAAAACCGGACAACTCACGAGCTACGAACACCGGACAGATCACGCGCTAACTACATGATCATCCTTGGCTCTGGGCATATCGGCGATCCAAGCGATAGTATTCGCTATCGACCCATTCTCCAGCGACGCAAAATGTACTCTGCGCTTGTCCAGTTTTTTGAAATCGGAGCTTTGACAGCAGCGAAATCGAGCCGGCGTTGCGAGGATCAACATCTGCTACAAGCGAATTGACCGAGCGCGTTGCAAAAATATGTCGGATTGCAGCGCAAGCCGCTTCCAACGCAAAGCCGCGACGCCAATAGTCAGGATGCAGAATGAAGCCGAACTCTGGAAGCGGGAACGCGCCGACTTCGCCAATGACTCGCCCTTCAAACTCAATCAAGAAATCGTCGCTGACTTCGATGGACGCGTCGATGAGAGCTTGAAGCCATGAGCGCGTTTGCTCAATGTTTTCGTGCGGTGGCGTCGACCAATACCTCATGGCTGCAGGATGCGACATAAACGAATGCGCATCGGCAAGATCGCACAACCTCGCCCGCCGGAGGATGAGGTGGTCTGTCACCAGTTCCAACGCAATTCTCCTCCAGGCCCACTCTCCGGCCTGCGACAGCATTCTCAGGCGATCGGTCCGTCCCGATTTTGCCTGCGACGCTCGGCCTCCTACGGGCCAGCTTGCGCCATGCAATCGATTTCCCCGACCGGCGATGTTGCGCACTTCGTGACGTTTGTCATGATCGACGACCTACGGCGCGACATCGCCATTAGCGGTCTTCGCAAAAGGGCTAGTTCCCGGTCGCTGACGCGCCTGCTTCGACCGCAATCTGGTCCTCGCACAATCCGAGCTGCCAAGCGTGTTGAGCTGCGCGCCTTGCAGCGCATTTTTCCCTGCTTGACTACTGTGTCACTCTAAGTAGTGTGATTTGCATAGGGGTGTGGATGCCACAGCCCCTTCAAACAGCCAGCGACGGAGCGGCTATGAAGATTTTGACTTTTGTTTTCTTGCTGGCGGCTGGCGCTCTGCCCCCGGCCGCCTTTGCACAAACGCCCACGGAAGTGACGACACGCGGCGTCGTGATCACAGCCGGCGACCAGAAGTTCGAGGCGAACTTTACTCCAGATGGGAAGTTTGTACTCGCCTCGGTCATAGATGAAGGCGTCTGGCGCATCGAGGGGGACAAGCTGTGCACTAAGTCCAGCAACACGCTGATCGAGACCTGCACTGCCTATCCGCCGAACAAGAAGTCGGGAGACAAGTTCGAGCTTGATGGGGCTTCAGGGCAGGTTACTGTGCAAATCAGGTAGCGGCCATGGCGAAGAACGAGTCGCCTGACGACGCGATCGGCAAGCTGGAGCAGGAGCTTCGGCGCGGGCTCATCGTACTTGCGGCGCTCTCCCAACTGAAAGAACCGCAGTACGGCTACTCCCTACGCATGACTCTCGCCGTTGGTGGAATGAATGTGGAAGAGGGCACGCTTTATCCTCTGCTTCGCCGCCTCGAAGATCAGGGGTTCCTGACTTCTGAGTGGGTAGTCGAGGATGGCCCGCCACGGCGTTACTACCGGTTGAACAGCGCTGGGAAAAAGCTGCTCGCGCGTCTGGAATCGAATTGGCAGTCATTGGTCGGCGTGATGAACGCATTCACGGGCGTCGAAACTCCGAAGGGCCGGAGGGCGGCGTCTTGACGGTGGCTACTGACGCCTTGATCGACGCGTATGTTGCGGACGTAACGGGGCGCCTTCCTCGCCGATCGCGAAGCGATGTGGCGGCAGAGCTTCGTTCTCTTCTCACAGAAGAGCTGCGAGGGCGGGCTGGAGATAGTGGCCGCCTGCCAGACGACCAGATGGCCCTCGATCTGGTGAGAGCCTTTGGTCATCCGAGTGCGGTCGCCGCACGCTATCATCCCGCAGTTATTTCTATCATTCCACCAACAGAGACACGGGGCTTTGTGTGGGCAACCGTCGTAGGCGTTGCCCTGCAGTGGGCTGGCAGTCTGCCGCTGGCGCTCACGGGCCAGCTTTTGCCGCACAGCACAGAGTCGACGCGCCTCGCTACGTGGTGGCTGTCATATGGCCTGGGCGCTCTCTGGTGGCCTGGCTTCCTGGTCACCGTCATGATGATAGCGGCCTGGTTGCGCCGCACCTGGCCGGCGCCCGAGAAGGTTTGGCAACCGACCCGGGCGAATGTTCCTGCCAACAGCAATCGCGGGCGATTTGCGCTGGCGCTCGCGGGCGCTGTGTGCGGCGCTGCGATCTGGATCGGGGCGGTCTGGGCCAGCCTCACATTCAGCAATCCGGCGACCCGCGCGCTCACCTTCGATCCCCCATTTCTCGCGACGCGCGCGCCGGTCGTGCTGATCTACTGGTGGGCGAGCATCGCCCTGCTGGTGGTCCTTTTCATCGAGGGAAGTTGGCGCCCTCTGACCAGACAGCTTGACCACGCCCTGAAGATCGCATGCTGCATGTTGCTTGCATGGCTCGTGTTCGGCGGGCGTATCTTTGTCGCTGACGATGCGGACCGCTCGGCCAAGGCGATGCTTGGCGTGCTCGTGGTTGTAATCCTGGCGCAGCTCGCTTTCCAGATCTGGCGCGGCCGAAGGCGAACGACCTCTCCCCACTTTCGAAGCGGCGCGAACTGACGAACAAAGCGCTGTCACGTTGAGCTTTTGACAACACCTCTAACGTCGCCTTTGGGCCATCAATGCTGAGGCCGACACAATGTTACGGTCGGCGGGGTCGCGCGAGTTCTTCCGTTCCCGGGCGCCTCCTTCATCAGGCACGACATCGCCAGGAAAAGGCGGTCATCGAGGAGCTGCGTCTGGTCCAAGAGTCCTGAGGCAGGTCAACTCGGTGCAGCCTGATTCCGACGAGCCGCATCTTTCCAGAGACCGGTTCGCTTTCGTCTGATACCACCGTCACGCAAGCCGCAACCACCGGCCGCAGGACGACGTCCGTATGCTGAAGAGTCCAATCCGCCTGTCAGCGTCAGCGCCTGTTAATGAACCATGAACGCCACTCTTCGCAGCTTCGTGATGGGAAACTCAGAAATCTACGGTTGAAGAAACACAGTTCGATCCTCACTGTTATCATGCGGACCGGGCCCCTCTGGCTGATGTGCAGCGATTGCTGATCATCTGCGATGTCGGACCGCATCGGGAGCATCCCGAAGCTGGCTCGGTCAATGTCCAACTTGAACGCGTCGTTTCGCTGCTCCGGGAACGCAACCGAGAGGAGCCTTCATGATCTACGACTATATTCACGCAATACCCATCAGGGCACACGCAGCGCCCATCGGTATCGCACCGATCCAGCGGGCGATCGGCACAGACTCGCGATTGGCCGACCAGGCCTTGCCGCGACGTCTACCGCCCGACCGGCAGCAAGTGACGATCGTCGTCGCGCCCGTCCGGAGGGGCATTACCCCGACTGGTGATGTCCGCCTTGCGCTGGCGCCCACCCTGGCGCTTCACCTGTCTTCAATCTCTAGCCTACGGAGCTGACCATGCCTCTCCTAACCTCCCCCATCGGCGGCGCTCCAATGCGCCAGATTCATCGCTTTGGAATTGAGTTCGACGTCTGCCCGACCACCGGCGGCATGTGGCTCGACAAGGGCGAGCTCGAGAAGCTTATCGCTCTCGTCAAGGACGAGACGCTTCAAAGCAGTGGAGCTCAACGCGCACGTCATCGCGATGATGATGAGGAAGACGGTGGCCACGATGGCGATGGTCGCGGTCGCAACCGTCACGGCGGACAGCGACGTTCCCGCCTCACTGATCTGTTTGACTTCTGAGGCAAAGGAGTTGGCGCCGTCGCTCACCGCGACGGCGCCAAGTCTCACGCTATATAGACAGGTGGTTTCGAGGCTGATCGTTTCGGGAAAACTCTTCATGAAGCCCCCCGCTTGCAACGGCGCTGTCGCGACACGTTAATCGCCGCCAGCGCAGGGCAAATACGAGGCTTTTATAATGCCGGGAACGGTACTGAAATTCCTCAAGACAGAAGCCGGGGGCGGCACGCTGCTCGCATTCGCAGCGCTTGCGGCAATCCTCGTCGCGAACTCCCCGCTTGCTTCAACGTACTTCAGCTTTCTCAAAACCCCGCTCACGCTCGATCTGGGCTTTTGGCGCGTTGAGGCCACGCTCAAGGATTGGGCTAAGGACGGCCTCATGGCCGTGTTCTTTTATGTCATCGGGCTTGAACTCAAGCGCGAACTGACTGTCGGCGAGCTCTCGGACCCCAAGACGGTGCTTTTGCCTGTGGTCGCAGCGCTCGGCGGCGCGATCATGCCCATTATCATCTACAGCCTTATGGCGGGCGACATTGATCCACGCGGCTGGCCAGTGCCGGTCGCGACCGACATCGCCTTCGCGCTCGCCGCGCTCGCCATTCTGGCGCCAAAGGTCGATCCGCGCCTGAGGCTCTTCTTGCTTACACTCGCTATTGTGGACGATCTACTCGCGATCGTGCTGATCGCCGTGCTGTTCACCAGTGAATTTGAACTTGCGCCGCTCCTGGTTGCGCTGACCCTGCTCGCAGCTTTTGCCTGGCTCGGGCGCAAACGCGCCCTGCCGATCTTGCTCTACCCGCTTGCTGCACTTGTGACATGGGCTCTCGCCAAGGAATCCGGCGTGCATACCTCGGTCATGGCGGTTGCAGCGGCTATGATTGTGCCGCCACGAGCTATGACCGAATCTTGGTGACGCGCTGAGGATCAAGCGGCGACGACTTCGGCTTGAGAGGAAGCTGATGTTGCTTGCTCCTCAAGGCCGTCTTTGAACTTCACCCCATAGATGACCTTTGGCAAGAAGAGAGCGCCATCGAGGCGTCGCCAGTTGCGCTGGGCAGCCTCGATCAGCTTGAAGACCATGGCGAGGGCGGTGGCGTTCGACATGCAGCCCTTGGCGCGGATGGTGCGATGGCGGACGGTTGCGAAGGTGCTCTCGATCGGGTTCGTTGTACGCAGGTGCTTCCAATGCTCGGCGGGAAAGTCGTAGAACGCCAGCAGCACGTCGCGATCCTTGGCTAAGCAGGCGACCGCCTTCTCATATTTTACAGCGTAGATTTTCTCGAACAGGTCGAAGGCTTTGCCAGCATCGACCTTGGTCTCCGCCATCCAGATCTGCTGAAGGTCGCGCTTGGCTTTCGAATGCAGCGTCTTGGGCAGCTTGTTGAGGACGTTGCCGGTCTTGTGGACCCAGCAGCGCTGCTCGCGCGTTGTTGGCCAGACCTCGCCCAGGGCCTTCCAGAAGCCCAGCGCTCCGTCGCCGATGGCAAGCTGTGGGGCGTCTTGCAGCCCACGCTGTTGCAGGCTGAGCAACAGGCCGGACCAGGATTGCGCGCTCTCGCGAAGGCCGTCGGTGAAGCCGATCAGCTCCTTCTCGCCCTCCGGCGTGGCGCCGATCAAAACCAGGATGCATTGAGCGTCATCCTCAAGGCGCGCCTGCAGGTGAATGCCGTCGGCCCAGACATAGGCGTATCGCTTCCTTGAGAGGTCTCGCTTCTCCCAAGCCTTGTGCTCGTCGGCCCAGATCTCCTTGAGCCTGGCGATGGTCGATGCTGAAAGGCCCGGCGCATCCTTGCCCAGAAGGGCGCCCAGCGCCTCGCCAAAGTCGCCGGTCGAAATTCCCTTCAGGTAAAGGATCGGCAGCAGCACCTCCAAGCTCTTCGAGCGCCGCGCGTAGGGCGGCAGGATCGAGGGGGTGAACTTGATGGTGGTGTCCGCAGCGCCGGGATCTCGGTCGCGCACCCGAGGCTGGCGTACGCTGACGGCCCCTATCCCGGTCATCACGGCGCGCTCCGGCAGGTGGCCATGGCGAACCACTCGTTGGCGGCCGTCCTCGGTTTTGAGATCAGCGTATCGCTCGAGGAAATCTGCTGTTTCCGCCTCTACCGCCCTCGCCAGAAGCGCTCGGGCGCCGGTGCGCAAAACCTCGGTGAGCAAATCGCTAAACGCCCCTGGCTGGGGCAGCGCAATCACGTTACTTTTTGTCACGGCGTATCATTCCTTTGATGGAAAAGTGGAGACTCAGCATCCCCACGATACGCCGCCCAACCCCTTCACGCCGTCACCAACTTTCGCGCATAGCTC
>JBBQJV010000092.1:0-12537 GCA_038326205.1 Caulobacterales bacterium
CGATCCTTCTCACCCTCTTCGCCGCCAATTTGATGGGCTATACGATCAACCGCGTCAGCCTGTTCGCCATCATTTTCTCGATTGGCATCCTGGTCGACGATGCGATCGTCGTCATCGAGAACATCGCGCGTCACTGGGCGATGAAGGATGGCCGTTCGCGCTATCAGGCCGCCATCGAGGCCGTAGCCGAGGTCGGAAACCCAACGATTGTTGCGACACTCACCGTTGTTGCAGCGCTTTTGCCGATGATGTTCGTCTCCGGCCTAATGGGGCCATACATGGCGCCGATCCCGGCAAACGCATCGGCGGCCATGCTCTTTTCGTTCTTTGTCGCGATGGTTCTGGCGCCCTGGCTTATGGTTCGTTTCGCCCGCAAGACACTCGCGCATGGTGGCGAGGGGCATGGCGGGCATAGTGAGGATGGCGGCAAGTCGGGCCGCCTATACCGCAAGGTAGCAACGCCGATCATAGCCTCGCGCAAGGCCTCCGTGATCTTTCTGATCGTCGTGGGCGTGGTGACGATCGCTGCCTGCGCCTTGTTCGCGACCAAGACTGTGCGCGTAAAGCTGCTGCCGTTCGACAACAAATCGGAGCTTCAGGTTGTCGTCGACCTCCCCGAAGGCGCGACAATGGAGGCGACGGAACGTGTGCTTATCGATGCTGCCGGCATCGTCAGCAGCATGCCGGAGGTGCTCGCGTCGGACGCCTACGCTGGAACCGCATCCCCGTTCAACTTCAACGGCCTCGTGCGTCACTACTACTTGCGCAACAAGCCAGAGATGGGGGACCTCCAGGTAACCCTGGCGCCGAAGGACAAGCGTAGTCGGTCGAGTCACGAGGTCGCTCTGGACATGCGCCAGCGTCTCAAGGCGCTCGAGCTACCGGAGGGGGCATCGGTCAAGGTGGTGGAAGTTCCGCCAGGGCCGCCGGTCCTCGCGACTCTGTTAGCGGAAATCTACGGGCCGGATGCCGAGACCCGCCGTGCGGTTGCGACCGAAATCCGAAAGATCTTCAGCAGCATCCCGTACATCGTGGATACCGACGATAGTTTTGGCCAGCAGCGCCCGCGCCTCCGCCTGTCGCCGGACCGATCGCAGATGGATTTCTTCGGCGTGGCCGAAGGCGACGTCATGCAATCGATTGCGGTCACGCTCAACGGTCAGGCCATCGGCTACTCCCATCGCGGCGAAGGCCGCAATCCGATCGGTATAGCGGTCCGCTTGCCTCAGTCAGTCCGCACCTGGTCGAAAGGGCTGGCTGCGATGCCCGTCGCCCAGGCAGCGGACGGGTCGCGCCTCATCGAAATGGGCGAACTTGTTCAGGCGCGTGACGAGATTGGCAGCTACCCGATCTTCCGTCGTGATGGCCGCGCCGCCGAGATGGTGATGGCCGATCTTGCTGGCGCCTATGAGGCGCCAATCTACGGCATGTTGGATGTGCAGGCGGCGATCGACGCTCATGACTGGGGAGCGCTGCCTAAGCCGGCGATCAGTTTCTATGGTCAACCCGACAACGAATCGAAACCGACGCTGCTGTGGGATGGCGAGTGGGAGATCACCTACGTCACGTTCCGCGACATGGGCGCAGCATTCGCGGTGGCGATCTTCGGCATCTACGTGCTCGTCGTTGCGCAGTTCAAATCGTTCCGTCTTCCGCTCGTGATCTTGACGCCAATCCCGCTCACCTTGATCGGCATCGTGATCGGACATGTCCTGTTCAACGCGCCGTTCACGGCCACCTCGATGATCGGCTTCATCGCGCTGGCAGGGATTATTGTCCGCAACTCGATCCTCTTGGTCGACTTCATTCGTCACTCCAAGGACACGGATAGGCCTCTACGCGATGTCTTGCTTGAGGCGGGCGCGATCCGGTTCAAGCCGATCCTGCTGACCGCTGTTGCTGCGATGATCGGAGCCGCCGTGATCCTGAGCGATCCTATCTTCCAGGGGCTCGCTATCTCGTTGCTGTTCGGTCTCGCTTCGTCGACGCTTCTAACCGTGCTTGTGATCCCCGCCATCTATATCGCCACCCGGGATGACGGCCGGCCAATATCGAAATTGCCGAGGCCGAATCCTCACGCATCCGTGCCGGTCATCGCGACGGAGAGTTGAGGCCGGCTATGTTGTTCAGAGCAGCAATCGCCTGATCCCCTCAGCGTGCCACGTCCGACTGAATCTCCAAACAGGCGCACATAGAGCCGCCACCTCGACATGCATCAGTTCTGGCGCGCGGGCGCCTCCTATTGGACGCGTCTGCCGAAGGCTGATCTGTTGGCCGCCCTCGCAGAAGCGCCGGGAGTTGTCGACGAGCCGCAGGCCGCGCAGGAAGCAGCGATGAAGGCGCCTGCCAAGCTGAAGAAAGACGAGCTTGCCGCGAAGGTCGAGGAGGCATTCGCTGGTAAGGGCTATCTTCCCGATATGCTGGTCACGCCTGTTCCAGCCGGCAGGTTCGGGTTGACCAGCACGGGGTTCGCTGTCGCAGCCGAGTAGAGACTGCCTGCGTAAAAGTTTCGGGGGCTGCCGGAAGTTCGGCGGCCCCCTTCCTCGCAATCGCCGGGTCGTTTTCAGGCAAGCGATGGCTTGCAGGTTGGTCGTAGTGCGACTGGCCGGAATAGGCTCGTGACGTGTCTGCTGAGCCAAACATTACCGATTGGGATCATTGGCCCTAAACGGCCATTCAGCGCCCCTCGAATTTCGATGTGCTGATATCCTCGGCGAGGTACGGCAAGGATAGATTAGAATGTCGAAGGCTGGTTTGCCGAACAATAGAGCGAAGTATTGCCGCGACCGGACCCGGTCTATAAGGGACCGCGGCGCCGGGGCACGGCTGCGCGCCTTTCGGATGCGGGAAACACGATGACAGAGAGGAGCCATGACCCTCGATCGATCGCCGGCAAGGCTCTGGCCAGTCTGCGTCCGGGCGTCCCGTTCGTGCTTTTCGACGATGCGCGCTCAGAAACGGGCGTGGCGCGCCTCTTCGTCGATCCGGTGGAAACGGTGGTAGCCGCCTCTCTGTCCGAAGTGGCGCCCGCGCTCGCACAGGTTCGATCGGCGCTGAAACGAGGGCTCCATGCCGCAGGCTGGCTCGGCTACGAAGCGGGGCTCGCTTTCGAACCTCGCCTGATGCGGCGCGGGATACGCTCCGCGAACGCGCCGCTTCTTTGGTTCGGGCTTTTCGAGCAGTGCAAAACCTTCGAGGCATCCGACCTCAGCGTCATTCTTCCGGATTCCGCGGGAGCATGGATGTCGCCGCCTCGACCGCGGACATCGCGCGAAGCCTACGAAGCCGCCTTACGGCAGGTGGCACATTACATCCAGGCGGGCGACGTTTATCAGGTGAACTGGAGTTATCGCGCCGACGTGACGCTGGTGGGAAACCCGCTCGCCGCCTACGCCAGATTGCGTGATGCTGGCAAAGGCGGCTGGAGCGGCGTGGCCCACGACGGTCGCACATGGCTGTTGTCGGCGTCGCCGGAATTGTTTTTTTCCCTGCGCGATGGCGCTATCGAATCGCGGCCGATGAAGGGAACAGCGAGACGGTTCTGCGATCCAGAGCGAGACCAAGAGGCGGCTTTCGCCCTGAAATTCGATCAAAAAGAGCTGGCCGAAAACTTGATGATCGTCGACCTCATTCGCAACGACATTTCGCGCATCGCGGCACGCGGTTCGGTGCACGTGCCGGCGCTCTTTACGGTCGAGACCTATCCGACGTTCCACACGATGATCTCGACTGTGTGTGGACGGGTCAGGGAAGGGCTCGACGCGATCGATGCGGTGGGCGCTCTGTTTCCGTGCGGCTCCATCACCGGCGCTCCAAAAATTCGCGCCATGGAGATAATTTCTGATTTGGAGGGCGACGCGCGCGGCGCCTATTGCGGATCGATGGGGTGGATGTCGCCCGATGGTTCGGCGGAAATGAACGTGGCGATCAGGACCCTTACGGTACGGGACGGGCAAGCCGAGGTCGGGATCGGCTCCGCGATCGTCTTCGACTCCTCCATCGATGGCGAATGGGAGGAGTGCCAGACCAAGTCGAAGTTCGTTACTTTCGGCGTCCCCAGGTTCGATTTGATCGAAACTATGCGTCTCGATCCCGGGATCGGTGTCGCCTATCTCGACCTTCACATGTCTCGCCTCAAGGCGAGCGCGCATGCCTTCGCCTATCCGTTCGACGAGGCGGCCGTCCGAGCCGAAGTAGCGCGCGGCGCCCTTGGTGCTGAGACGTCGTGTGTACTTCGACTGACCCTATCTGATGCTGGTGTCTGTATGGTCGAACGACAACCTATTCGCGTGTTTTCCGAAAGGCCTGTTCGGGTGCGATCGGCGGCATTGCCGGTGGCGCGCGACGACTTTCGTCTGCGCCACAAGACCAGTTTGCGCCGGTTCTACGACCAGGCGCGCGCCGACGCTGGCAGCGACGAGGTCATATTCCAGGATGACGAGGGTTTCGTGTCCGAGGGAAGTTTCACCAACGTGTTCGTACGACAGGACGGCGTCTTGGTGACCCCCCCGGCGCACCGTGGCTTGCTTCCAGGTGTGCTGCGTCGAGCGTTGCTGGCCGAAGGCCGGGCGATCGAACGTGATGTGCGCATCGAGGATTTGGTCGACGGCTTTCTTGTCGGCAACGCGGTGCGGGGATTGGTGGATGCACAGCTGATGACAGAGCCGGCCGTCGTTGGCCGTCGAGAGCGGAGGGCCTAACGTCGTACTGCGAAGGGGAGTTGGTTTGGCGCGGCTGTGCCGTGTCGCGCGGTGCGAGACTATTCGGCTAACTGCGCGTTGGCTGGGCAGTGGCTCTTTTCGCGGTCAACATCGCATTCGGTCTCGCGCGTCTCTACCAGGGTGAAGCGGGAGCCATGCAGACGAGCGTGCAAGGCGTGTTGCTCAACCTGCTATGTCTGTTCACAGGCCGAACCTATTGCGGCCAATGGCGGCGCACTTCACGGCCAATACGATTGTCCTGGCCGCAACTTACTTGGGCGTTTACCCGGGCGCCAGCGACGCCCAGACTTGTCCGTTCGCATTCGACTGAATCGAAGCGATTAGAACGCCGCTCTGGTCCTGCTCGTAGCTGCATCATCCAGATGGATGCTCGACGGTTCGTCTAGCCTCCGAAGCCGATTGATGGCGGCTTGCAGACCTGTCCCGCAGACTAGGCGGTCCCCCCAGACTTCATGGAGCGGCACAAGAACGAACAGACGTTCGAACAGCCCGGCATGTGGCAGGCTGAGACGCTCGCTCGCAATCCGGACGCCTTCGATGTTCAGAAGGTCGATGTCGATTTCACGCGGTCCCCAACGAAGTCGTGGCCTGCGCCCAAGTTCACGTTCGATGTCCTGACAGACATCCAGTAACGCCTCAGGCGACAGGGAAGTTTCCACCAGCGCCACTGCGTTTAGAAAGGCGGGTTGATCAACGATTCCCCATGGTGGCGTCGCGTAGATGCTGGAGACCCTCGTTACGGTAACATCGGGGTGCTGATCGAGCGCCTTCAGCGCGGCGATTATGCTGCCGCATCGGTCGCCAAGATTGGCGCCGAGGCCAAGTGCGACTTCAGTCATGTCGCCTCTTCTGGACTTCTACGCCCACATGATCGATCGCGTGGCGAACGGGCGCGGATGGCTTGCGGATCTGGACACGCACGGACTGCACCAGAGGAAACCCGACCAGAATTTCATCCGCCACCTGACGCGCGAACGATTCGATCAGGTTGAAGGTCGTTTTGGCGGAGAGCTGCGCAACAAGATCGCACAGGGCGCCATAGCAGACCGTATCTTCCATTCGATCCGCAGCTGCTTCGGGACGCACAACATTGCAATCGATATCAATGTAGAACTTCTGCCCCAGCGACTGTTCCGCCTTGGCGACGCCGTGAAAGCCATAGACGCAGAGGTTGGAGACAAATACGCGTTCAATCACCTGCAGTCTCCTATTGCGCCGTGAACGGTGATGGCGTCGCGGTGGGCTGAGACGTCGTGCACTCGCAGGATGGTTGCGCCCGACTGCAGCGCAGCAAGGTTGGCGGCGATAGTTCCGGCGAGGCGCTGATCCACGGTCCTGTTTAGAAGCCGGCCGATGAATGACTTGCGGGAGACGCCGACAAGAATTGGCAGTTTGTAGTCCTGAAGAACGTCGAGACGCCCCAGCGCTATGAAATTCTGCTCGTAGGTTTTTGCGAAGCCAAGACCAGGATCAAGTATCAGGTGATCGCGCGGTATTCCAGCGTCGGCCGCGGCTTTCAGCGCTCGATCAAAGAAGCCCCTCATGTCGTCAATGAGATTGATGACCTCGTCAGCAGTGCCACGATTGTACGTTACCACGAGCGCACACTCAGTCTCCGCGACAACTGACGCCATACCGGCGTCGCGCGTCATGCCCCACACATCGTTTACAATCACCGCGCCAGCGCAAGCGGCCGCGTGTGCTACGCCCGCCTTGTAGGTGTCGACGGACACGGGCGCACTGGTAGCTTCGCAGATTGCAGATATGACGCGCTCTATCCTGCCCAGTTCAACGGCTTCCGAGACGAGCTCCGCGCCGGGCCGCGTGGACTCGCCGCCGACATCAACAATGTCCGCGCCATCAGCGGACATCTCTAGCGCCCGCGCCAGTGCAGCCTGAGGATCGACCGCCTGGCCTCCGTCGGAGAACGAATCCGGCGTAACGTTTACGATTCCCATGAGCAGCGGTCCGCAGGCGGCGCGCGACAAGACAGCGTCACGTATTGCCCTCAGCCGATGCTGCACATTTCGCTCCCAGTCCGGGGGTCAGAACCCAATCTGCCGAGCGAGCCTTATCTCCCGCTGAGCTGTTCGGGAACTCCACGACCGAAGATCGACAGCGAACTGCTGCGATTTCTCGCCGGCACAGGCAGCGGCTTCCAGAATGTCGTATTTTGGGCGATCACCCGCCGCAACGCAGCGTCATCGGTGAATGATTTAACTGGATCGACCCAGCCGGATTGCCGCATTCCGTATTCCGGCGGCGCAGGGGCCCCTTTACAGACATGGCGGCGCATCAGCCTCAGCTCTATATTGAGTTGGCGGAACCTGCGATCCGAGCGGGTCGCTCGCGCGATGGTGCGAATTTCAGATTGCCGCGCCAGGGAGCTCACGATGACCAAGGGCGAGCACGCGGCTGACGCTGAACGACTGAGGGCGAGAGCGCTTGCCAGATGGGAATCGGAAGGTGGAGCGACGGCTCACCCGGGCGAGCGTGGAGAAGGGCCTGATGAGCTTGATCTGCAGATTCTGACGCGATTGGGAAGCGCGATTCTGGACGAATGGAGCAGTCTTCCTACCAGCGTTCAGCGGGCGATTTTCCTGCGGGCCACGACGAGCGATGCTCCCGGGACCGGGGTGCGCCTGAGGTCTCAAATCGCCAACTTTCTGCGCTCCCACAAGGATCGGGCGCACTGACTGCGGGCGCGCGCGTCAGTTAGCGCCTATCCCTAGCGAAGGCTGCGTCGCGCGCGCACGCGCACGATAGGTTGGGCATAGATGGCGGGCTCCCGGGTTCTGTATAACCGCAGAGCGGTCCATTTGGTTCCCGGAACTCATGCTGGGCCTAGTGAGAAAACCGCTGCTCCATCCGTCCACCGAAGCCGACGCCGACAATGACCACCCGTGGTCGTCGGTCCCCGACCTTCCGGTTTGACGCCAAGTGCGTCTGGTCTTGCTTCATCGGCGCCGCGAAAAAAGAGGTCATGCGACGTCATTCGGCTCTGCGGCTTCGGCGGCGGCGCGCCAGAATGCGACGGCCGCATCGAACTCTGCTGCGTAAAACGCCGTGGCCTCTGGTCCCGAAGGATCGCCGGCGAAGCGCCCAAGCCGCTGCGCGGCATTGAAAAAGCCCGGCGCCGGCAATCCGCCCCGCGCCTTGCTGACCACGAGCGCCGCAATCAATGGGCGGCCCGCGGCAGCATCCTCCTCCATGAGGAATTCGAGTGCGGCCGTGACCTGATGGATCGTGTTCGGCGGCCTCAAGTCCAAGGCCCTGGCGAGCGTTTGATAGGTGATTGGAGTGGTTTGCCCGGCGATTCGGCAAAGATGCGTCCGGGCTCGCGAAGTCAGCGCGTTAGTCGCGATCGTGGCCGCATTGTCGGGCGTCACGACGCGTCTCTCGCCAAGTCGAGCAGACTGAGCGGATCCTTCGCGTGGCCCGGCTTGCCGGCCGGTACGGGATCCTCGACAAGCGTCCCGTCTGCTTCCACCACCACGCGCCATACGCGGGCGCGATATCGGAAAGTGAGGCGCATCCGACCCGCGTCCTCGTCGCGCCCGGTCTCAGAGACACTGGTGACGAGGCCCTTGGCCATTTTGTCTTTCAGAGCCTCTGCGGAGAGACCGAGCTTGGATGCTAGAGCCGCGGCATCTATGGTGACATCACCGTCGACGATGCTGAGGATTTCCGGGGAAAGTTCGACCATCGCTACACGGCTCCGACGCCCGGGGGGGTACTGACAAGTTAAGTGGTTTTGGTCCTCGTCGGCAGATCGTCGCCCGCAAAAATTCGCGCAGAGTCAAGAGCTGCTTTCGCTTGCTTGCGTTGGAATTGCCCAATTCTGCGCTTAACTTGTCAGCACCAGAAAAGGTTCCGAGGTGATCGGTGTCGAGGTCCAGCGCCGGTTCAACGATCAGACCAAGCGTCGAAACCAATGCCGGAGCGATCGCTTCCTCCTACCGATGCATGGTGGCAAGAACTGCCCTTCGGCCGCCGTAAGGGTGGCAGCATTCAGGCATGCTCCTCTGCTCCCACAGCGCTTCCACAAACGGTCCAAGCGAGATCCGCGCCTGCATGAAAAGGAAGGAGGGGAATGCCTGCCTCGATCACCTGTGCGGGAACACGCTGCGGCTTCCGCTCGATGACAACTGACCCCGAATTGAGCGGAAGGCCATAAAAACGGGGACCGTTCTCTGATGCAAAGGCTTCAAGTCGTTCCAGCGCGCCTTCCTCATCAAATACCGTTGCATAGCTCTCCATTGCGAAGGGCGCATTGAAGACGCCAGCGCAACCACAGGCGGATTCCTTGTCGCCGATGGCGTGCGGCGCAGAGTCTGTGCCAAGGAAGAACTTGGCGGAACCGGACGTCGCCGCCCGGCGCAAGGCGAGCCGATGCGGTTCCCGCTTGGCCACCGGCAAGCAATAGAAATGCGGGCGGATCCCACCATCGAACATGGCGTTGCGATTTATCGAAAGGTGATGCGGCGTGATCGTCGCGGCCAGATTTGGCCCACTGGCATCCACAAATGCCACTGCCTCCGCCGTCGTGATGTGTTCGAACACCACCTTGAGCGCGGGAAAATCCTCGATCAGCTTCACGAGGATGCGTTCGATGAACACGGCTTCACGGTCAAAGATATCGACATGTCGATCCGTGACTTCTCCATGCAGCAGCAGCGGCATGCCGATCCTCTGCATGACCTCGAGCACGGGGTAGATTTTTCGGATGTCCGTGACGCCATGATCCGAGTTCGTCGTGGCGTGCGCGGGATAGAGCTTGCAGGCCGTGAACACTCCTTCGACAAAACCGCGCTCGACTTCAGCGGCATCGATCGTGTCGGTGAGGTAGCAGGTCATCAGCGGCTCGAAGGCCCGTCCCGGCTCAAGCGCTGCGAGGATACGATCACGATAGGCTTTCGCAGCTGAAATCGTGGCGATCGGCGGACTGAGGTTGGGCATGACAATCGCCCGCGCGAACCGCCTTGCCGTATAGTTGACGACGGACGCGAGCATCGCGCCGTCGCGAAGATGGACATGCCAATCGTCGGGCCGCCGAAGCCTCAGGCGGGTCGCCACTTTTCTGGCGTCGCCGGGAACGGCGTCGATGTCAGATGTCAGCATAGACGTGGTCCTCGGCTGCGGCGCCGGGATGGGTGACCGCACCATGCCGGGCGTCGCCCACGGTCTGCGCGTACTTCCAAATTGAGCCGGACTGGAAGCCATGCCTGCGCGGTGACCAATTGACCCGCCGCGCCGCCAGCGTTGCCTCGTCGAGCCGGATCGAAAGTATGCCGGCGTCGGCGTCGATATCAATGATGTCGCCGTCTTCGATAAGGGCGATCGGGCCGCCGGTCGCCGCTTCTGGCCCGACATGGCCGATGCAGAGGCCCCTAGTCGCGCCCGAGAACCGGCCATCCGTGATCATCGCCACCTGCTCACCCATGCCCTGGCCATAGATGGCAGACGTGGTGGCGAGCATTTCCCGCATTCCAGGTCCGCCGCGCGGGCCTTCGTAGCGAATGACAATGACGTCGCCGGCCGAATAACGGCGCGCCATGACCGCTGCAAAGGCGTCTTCCTCGCGTTCGAAAACACGGGCTGGTCCGCTGAAGGTCAGCCTGTGAAGCCCGGCGACCTTCACAATCGCACCGTCGGGCGCAAGATTGCCCTTTAGCCCCGCCAATCCGCCCGTGGGCGAAAGAGCGCGCTCAGTGGGAAATACAACCGTCTGATCGTTCGGCACGCGAATACCTGCAAGGTTTTCTGCAAGGCTCCGACCCGTCACTGTCAGACACTCTCCATGCAGGAAGCCTCCGTCGAGCAGCGCCTTCAGAACCACTGGGACGCCGCCGATATCGTAGACATCCTTGGCAAGGTAGCGTCCGCCCGGCTTCAGATCTGCAATCAACGGCGTTCTCTTGAAAACCTCCGCGACGTCGAAGAGATCGAATTCGATCCCTGCTTCGTGCGCCATTGCCGGGAGATGCAGCGCGGCGTTGGTCGACCCTCCCGTAGCGGCGACCACGGCGGCTGCGTTTTCAAGGGATTTTCTGGTGACGATGTCTCGTGGCCGGATGCCGCTTTTCAACAACTCCATGACCGCGCGTCCGGCGGCCTCGGCGTATCGGTCGCGGGATTCGTAAGGGGCGGGCGTTCCGGCCGAACCCGGCAGGGCAAGACCGATCGCCTCGGAGACATAGGCCATGCTGTTGGCGGTGTATTGACCGCCGCATGAGCCAGCCGATGGACAGGCGACCGTCTCCAACTCAGCAAGCTCCGTATCGGAGATGGTTCCGGCTGCATGGGCGCCGACGGCCTCGAAGACATCGAGCACCGTGACATCCTTTCCGCGAAACCGGCCCGGCAGGATAGATCCGCCATAGAGGAAGACGGACGGCACATTGAGACGAAGCATTGCCATCATGAGGCCAGGCAGGGTCTTGTCGCAGCCCGCGAGCCCTACCAACGCATCGTAGCAGTGGCCACGGACGGTAACTTCCACAGAATCTGCGATGACTTCCCGGCTGACCAGCGACGCTTTCATCCCGGCGTGGCCCATGGCGATGCCATCGGTAACTGTGATGGTCGTAAACTCGCGCGGCGTGCCACCTCCGGCAGTGACGCCGCGCTTCGCAGCCTGAGCCTGACGCGAAAGCGTGATGTTGCAGGGAGCCGCCTCATTCCAGGTCGTCACGACACCAACGAAAGGCTGAGCGATCTCCTCGCTGGACAGCCCCATAGCGTAGAGAAACGACCGGTGTGGCGCGCGCTCGGGTCCAACCGTCGTATGGCGGCTTGGAAGTCGGGACTTGTCGAGCCGGTTGGGTTGCTCTCCAATGAGCGGGACGGTGCCTTTGGGTCCGTTGGTCATGGCCGCGGCTCCGATTGTTGTGCCGCAGGTGCACGGTTAGCGTAGGCGTCGAGGAATTGTTCGAGGTCACGCACGGCGATCCGCCACTCACGTCCGATCCGGATGGCGCGCACGTCACCGGCCTTGATCAACGCCCTCAAGGTGGCCTCGTTCAGCTTCAGAAATTCGGCGGTCTCCTGCAGGGTCAGGAGTGATTTTCGCAGCATGACCAGAAGAGCCTCAATCCCATATGCCCAACCGCGAGTTCGGCCGGTTAAGCGTCTTTAGGCATCAATAGGTGCCAATAGGCGTCAAATTACACATGTAGAAGTTGTGCTTTAACATTAGTCATTCCTAATGTCCTGGGTGTTCGGGGTATCGTCCGCGCGAATCCGGTGGCGTCCTAGTTGCGCCGATTAACAATGAGCACCGTGCCACGGCACCTAGGCTCATTCGGGCTGGCGCAGTTGTGATGTACTCGCCTAGGTTCCCTCGCCGTTGCGCGACGCCGATTTCGTGCCGCTCGTCGCCTAATGCCGCCCCGAGATCTGCCATCTATGATCGCTCAATATGTTTTGTTCGCCATCGTCCCTACTGACGGATACGAATGGCGGTAGCTGGGCGAGCTCCCGCCGAAACGCAGCTCCGTCTCTGACTGACCGCTATCGATCAAGTCTGCCGGGTCGCCACATTCTGGGTTGATGCAGACACGGGGCCCGAAGCTGCCATTCGCGATGCGCTTGGTTCGAAAATCTTGCGGCAGGTCATTCCTACTTCTGTTCGGCGTAGGACTTGATCAACTGGTAGAGGAACTCACGGCCATCGAGGACCGATTGAACCGAGATGTGTTCGTTAAGTCCGTGAATATTACCTGCGTCGTCACCCCGGAACAGCCCCGAAAATCCGAAAGTGGGGATGCCGACCGAGATCAGCCTGCTGCTGTCGGTACCGAAGGTTTCTTGCATT
>JBBQJV010000093.1:0-12473 GCA_038326205.1 Caulobacterales bacterium
GGAACCCTTCTTCTGATAGGAGCGCCGCATCGTCTTGCCATCAATTGCGATGACGTCGGCAGGCGTCTTGGTGAGGTCTGCGACCCAAGCAACGAAGCAGCGTTGAAACGCGACGGCGTCGAGCGCAGCGAAGATGTCCCCAAGCGTGTCATGCGGCGGCGTGCCATCCAGGAAGGGGCGGAACCGCCGCAGCAGATCGAGCTTCTTCACCCCGAAACGCGCAATATCGCAAAAGCCGTCCGCGCCGGCGAGCACCGCCAGCAGGCTGAGGAGCAGCACCTCGTCGAGCGGATAAACTACCTTGCCGCGTTGGCGTGGATCCTCGAGGTCTTCAAAAAACCTGAGAAAAGAAACCGCTTCGCCCAGCGCGCCAGCCTCGTTCGTAACTCCGTCCATCGCCGCTCTCCACTCATGGAATCAGTGGAGCGGCATCGATTCAGCTCATCCTCATGATGTCACGCGGTTTTTCACCCGATCCCCCTGGGCGAACATGGCTTCTATCTCGACATTTAAACGCTCACCCCGAAAGACGGTGGCATTGACGCTTCGGGCGTGCCCGCCTGTTCCCCACCGTCGCTGGCGTCAGCGGCCCGGTCGGCGGCGTCGCCGGCAGTTTCAAGGTCTCTGGTACAATCGGCGCAGACGGCGCAGTCGCGATGACGGCCGGCGAATGGCTGGAGAAACCGGCGGGCTACGGCGCCGCCAATCTCGAAGGCAAGCTGAAGGCCCGCCCCTCCGGCGACTACAGCCTCATCGGCAAGCCGACCGTTCCCGGCAACCCGGACGCCTGCAGCAACCTCATCGCCACGCAGTTCCTGCCGTAAGCATCGCCACTTCCCCTCCGCACCCCCTACCAAGCCGATGATGCGGCATCATCCGGGGTGACACGTCTCCTGCCTTCCGCTACTCGCTCCCTCGGGGAATGGCTGGAAAAGAACGATGCACCACTTCGCCTATCGCAATGGCGTCCTGCACTGCGAGGACGTGTCGCTCGAAGCCGTCGCGCGCGAGCTTGGCACGCCAGCGTATGTCTATTCCGACGCCACGCTGCGCCGTCATTATCAGGTGCTGGCCGACGCGTTCACCGGCCGCGATGTGCTGATCGCCTATGCCGTGAAGGCCAACTCCAACATCGGCGTGCTCGCCACCCTCGCCTCCGTCGGCGCCGGCGCTGACACTGTCTCCGGCGGCGAGATGCTGCGCGCCATAGAGGCCGGCATTCCCGCCAACCGCATCGTGTTCTCGGGCGTCGCCAAGACGGCAGCAGAAATGCGCCTCGGCCTTGAGCTCGGCATCTACCAGTTCAACGTCGAATCGATGCCCGAGCTTTATCGCCTGTCGCGCATCGCGCAGGAGATGGGCAAGCGCGCGCCGATCGCCTTCCGCGTCAATCCGCACGTCGAGGCCGGCGGCCACGCCCACATCTCCACCGGCACGCCCGAAACCAAGTTCGGCATCGCCTGGCACGAGGCCGACGCCTTCTATGACGAGGCCAGCCGCCTGCCCAACATCGACCCCGTCGGCGTCGCCGTTCACATCGGCAGCCAGATCATGCGCGTGGACCCCATGCGCGCTGCCTGGGAGAAAGTCGTCTCCCTCACCCGCCGCCTGCGCGACCGGGGCTTCTCGATCACCCGCGTCGATTTCGGGGGCGGCCTCGGCGTGCCCTACAAGGACGGCGAGGACCCCGACAGCCCGACGCTCTACGCTCGCCAGGCGCGCGAAGTGCTCGGCAGTCTCGACGTTCGCCTGATGCTGGAACCCGGTCGGTTAATCGCAGGCAATGCCGGAGTTTTGATCTCAAGGGTCGAGTACGTCAAAGAGCGCGACGGCCGCACCTTCGTGATCCTCGACGCCGGCATGAACGACCTCATGCGCCCGGCCCTCTACGCCGCGCACCACGAAGTCCTCCCCCTCCGCACCCCCGAAATCGGCTCCACACGCCGCGCTGTGGACCTTGTAGGTCCTATCTGTGAGAGCACCGATCGTTTCGCCAAGGACCGTCCCATGCCCCCGCTGAAAGAGGGCGATTTGGTGGCCTTCATGACGGCGGGCGCATACGGCGCCACATTGTCGTCCCAGTATAATTCGAGACCGCTTGTTGCCGAAGCTCTGGTAAGAGGCGATGCTTGCGTGGTCGTCCGACGCCGGCCGACTTTCGAAGAAATGATCGCCCTTGAGCGGGCCCCGGATTGGATAACGAGTGGCTGACGGATTTGGCCTGCGGGAACAACTGGGCGCCCGGATATCCGCGGCCCGTCGCAGGCTCTTCTGGCCATCGCTCGTTCGGTCCGCCCTGCCGGCGCTACTTTGGTTCGCAGCCTTTGGCGTTTTCTGGCTGACTGGCCTCTACACACCCCTCGCGCCCGAGATCCAGGCCACTATCGGCGTGGTCTTCTGGATCGGACTCCTCACCACCACCCTCATCGGTCTCAAGGTCTGGCATTCGCCCACCGACGATGAAGCCCGCGACCTGATCGACTCGTCGATCGAAGGCCGCCCCCTCCGCGCCTGGGCCGACCGTCCAACCAAGATCGACGCTGGCGGCTGGACGCTCTGGCAGGAACACCGCAACCGCATGGCGGTGCTCGCCCTCAAGCAGGGCAAGATCGATGTCCGCCCGCAGTGGAAACAGGCTGATCCGTTCTACCTCCGCTTCGCCGCCCCCGCCGTGCTTATCGTTGCCGGCGCCATTGCTGGCGTCACCGTCGTCGACCGCATGGGCAAGGGACTGTTCCCCGACTATGGCGCGCTGTTCGGCGCCCACACCCTGAAGATCGAGGCGTGGATCACGCCGCCCGCCTACACCGGTACCGCACCCTTCGTGCTGACGCCTGGCCAGTCCGCCAAGGCGCCCGAGGGCTCCGAGGTCACCATCCGCATCATAGGCCCCGGCCGTCCGCAGATCGGCGTCATGCCGGAATCTGCCGGCGCTGTAACGCTGAACCCCGAGCCCGGCATCGACGGCGCCTATGAAGCCCGCGTCATCGTCAAACGGCCCACGCGCGTCGCCGTCAATTTCTGGGGTGAACGCGCCAGCTTCCCCTTCACCATCATCGACGACGCCACGCCGACCGTCTCCTTCGTCGAACCGCCGAAGCTGGGCGACGGCGACCGCACCGAGTTCAAGTACAAGCTCGCTGACGACTATGGCGTCGACAAACTCGAACTCATCATCCGCCGCATCGATACGCCGAAGGAAGCCGGCGTTATCGAAGACCCCACCATCGTCGAGACCGTTACGCTGTCGCCCAAGGAGGAAGAAGGCGCCTTCAGCCGGGATCTTGTGCGCCATCGCTGGGCCGGGATGGACGTGATGGTGAAACTCCGCGCCACCGATGGCGGCGGCCAGACCGCCGAGAGCGAAGAGGTCGCCTACCACCTGCCCGAGAAGATATTCCTCCAGCCCAACGCCCGCATGGCGCAGGAAGCGCGCGCCGTCTTGATGCGCAACTACCAGGATTACACGACGCCCCCCGGCGCCGACAATTTCACCGACGTCAAAGGCGCGGGCTATGACGCCATCGCCATCGACGCGGCCTCGCGGCTCTCATGGGCGCCGAAGGAGATCAAGCGCTCCGTCATGCTGCTCGATGCGGTCACCTGGCGCCCGGAAGACTATTTCGAAGACCCGGTGATCTATCTCGGCCTGCGCAATGCGCGCGGCATCATCGAGAGCGCCGCCAATCGCGATGAAGCCGAAAGCGCCGAAGGCCTGCTGTGGGACATCGCGCTGCGCGCCGAATACGGCTCGCTCGCCGACGCCACCGCCGCACTCGAGAACGCCCGTCGCGCGCTCGAAGAGGCGCTGCGTCGCGGCGCCTCCGAGCAAGAGATCAAGCGCCTGATGGACATGTATGAGCAGGCCGTCGAGGACTACCTCGCCGCCCGCATGGCTGACGCGCTGCGCAACGGCAATGTCACCGATGGCCCCGACCCGCAGATGGGCGGACAGCCCGGCGGTCAGCCGCTCGGCGATGATGAACTCACCAAGATGCTGCAGGCCCTGCGCGACATGGCCGAAACCGGCGCGCGCGACCAGGCCCGCCAGCTGCTCAGCGACATGCAGCGCATGCTCGACAAGATGCAGAACATGCAGATCCAGATGAGCCGTGGCGGACAGGGCGGCCAGCAGCCGGACGGTCCGATGAACCGCGCCATGAACCGCGCGCTGCAGGACACCAACCGCGCCATGGGTGACCAGCGCGATCTCAACGACGCCACAGAGGAAGCCGCCCGTGAAGGCGCCTCGCCCCAGCGCCAGCAGGAACTCGCCGATCAGCAGCGCCAATTGCGCGAACGTCTCGAACAGCAACAGCGCTCAGGCGGCGGTCAGCCCCAGCAACAAGGCCAGCAGGGTCAGCAAGGCCAACAGCCCGGTCAGGGACAACAACAGGGGCAAGGTCAGCAACCTGGTCAGCAACAAGGCCAGGGACAGCCCGGACAAGGACAACAAGGTCAGGGCCAACAACCCGGACAAGGCCAGCAGCCCGGTCAAGGTCAGGGACAGCAGCAAGGCCAGGGCAACCAGGGCTCACAGCCCGGCCAACAGCCGGGCCAGCAACCCGGACAAGGTCAGGGCCAGGGACAACAGGCCGATCGTGGCGGCGCCGGCGGCGGTCAGCCCGGCCGCCCCAACGCACAGGGCGATGGCCGCTACGCGCAGGAAAACGAACGCACCCGCCGCATGCTGGGCAACGCCATCGAAATGCAGAAACGCGCCGAGGAAGCCCTCCGCCGTGGCGACTTCCGCGCCGCCCGCGAAGCGCAACAACAGGCGATGTCCTCGCTTCAGGACCGCTCACAGGAACTCGCCCGCCTCAACGACGAGAACGATCCCAATGCCCGCGAAGAACGCGACGACCGCGACATCCTCGGCCGTCTCAACAATGGCGAGAGCGGCTTCGGCGACAATGTGAAAATCCCCGAAGAGATGGAACGCCAGAAAGCGCGCGACATCCTCGACGAGATCCGCCGCCGCGCCGGCAACCGCGCCCTCACCCGCGAAGAACTCGAATATCTCAACCGCCTGCTCGAGCGGTTCTGATTGGCCATCACGATGCAATTTCGGCGGAAAGCCAGAAAGTTTCGGCCGCAGTTTCAATGGCTTGTCCGAAAAAATTGTAGGACGGCTCAACTGCAAAAATAAAAACCTGCAGATCGCTTTCCGCCTACCACCTCAGCGGCCGCATAAAGCGCCCATGACTCGAACGCAAACCCGCGCATACCGAGTGAGTTACCCATTAAGCCGCCAGCTTCTGCTGGAGGCCATGCTGTGCGTGTTTGCCTGTCTCGTGTCCAACGTCGGTCTGGTGCTTCGGACGATCGTCAACCGCAACACCCGTGATTGGCACGCGGATGCGGCGCGCGAAAATCAGCTCCCGACACCGAACGACATCACCTAGGAACCACACCTCGCCGAGAACACCGGCGCACGATCAGCCCTCACGGTGAGCAGCACGCAAAGCGTGTGCCCGTCGAACCACGAGGGCGGACTGACAAGCCCATCTACGCCATGCAGCGTCTCCAACAGCTTGTCATCCCGGAAGCCGCGCAGCGGATATCCGAGACCTATTCTTCCGCAATCGGCATCCGAAAAATGGTTCCCGGCTCGCGCTGCGCTTGGCCGGGATGACAACTGTGAGCCGTTAATCAGCCTGACCTAACTCAGGCCCACATCCCCAACACCCCAACCCCGGCCCCCCGCGCCGCAGGGATCGCGCGCACATGCTCCTTGCGATACGTGAACGACAGACCATCGAACGCTGCTCGCACCCCGGCCTTCTTCAACGCCGCCGCCAGATCCTTCGGCACCTCGACCACACGCGGCGCGATATCAAGTTCAAGTGTGACTTCAACCTTGTCGCCAGCTTCTACACCCGTCTTCTCCCGATGCTCCTTCGCCAGCGGCACCATGTACTGCCCGCCCATGAAAAAGATCGTATTTCGATATGTGTAGCCCTTGAGCGTCACCGTCACTTTCGGCTTCTTGCCGGCGCCCAGCTTCGTCACCACATGGTCCGGAACAATAACGCCCGTCGCATCCGAGCCTTCGGCCTGCATGACCGTTGTCTTGCATTTTTCCATGGTCTAAAGCCCCGCGGCTGTCGCGATCCAGAACGTAGCGAGGGAGGCAACATATGCCAGACTGATCAGGTAGGCGAACATGAAGCCCGTCCACCTCCACGAGTTCGTCTCACGGCGGACAGTCGCCAGTGTCGCAAAACACTGCGGCGCATAGACATACCATGCGATGAAACTCAGAGCCATCGGCAGCGACCATGCAGCAGACAGCGTCGTGTGTAGCGCCTGACTGGTCTCGTCGACCGGACCCAGCGAATAGATCAGGCCGAGCGAAGACACCGCTGCTTCGCGCGCCGCCATGCCGGGGATCAGCGCCACGACCATTTCAAGATTGAAGCCGATCGGCCTGAAGATCGGCTCGATTACCCGTCCGATCATGCCTGCATAACTGCCTTCGAGCCCGGCGCCGCTATTCGGAAAGTAAGCCAACACCCACAGCGCAACCGTGGCCCCGAAGATGATTGTCCCGGCGCGCTTGAGGAATGCCCACGCTTTCGCGATGAGACCAAAAATGTAGTCGCGCATGACCGGCAGTTTGTAGGTCGGCAACTCCATGATCAGCGGCTGGCTCGGCCCTCTGGTCGCCGTTCGCTTGAGAATGAAGGCCACCGCCACGGCGCTGATCACCCCCAGCGCATAAAGTGCGAATAGCACCAGACCTTGCAGATTGAAGGGTCCGACGGAGACTTCAGAAGGAATGAAAACGCCGATCAGTAACGTATAAACGGGAAGCCGCGCCGAGCATGTCATCAGCGGCGCCACCATGATCGTCGTGATCCGGTCGCGCTCTTCTTCGATTGTCCGCGCCGCCATAATGCCGGGAATGGCGCAGGCGAACGACGACAACAGCGGAATGAACGCACGGCCATTGAGGCCGACGCGCAGCATCAGCTCATCCATCAGGAAGGCTGCGCGCGCCATGTAGCCAGAGGCTTCGAGGAACAGGATGAATGCAAATAGGATCACGATCTGCGGCAGGAACACGATCACCGACCCGACGCCGTTGATCGCAGCATCGACGACAAAGCCATGCAGGATGGGATCCGAGATCATTGGAGACACCGTCTCCTGCAGCCACGCAAACCCGGCTTCGATCGTATCCATCAGCGGCGTCGCCCAGGCGAACACCGCCTGGAACACCACGAACAGGACCGCGACCAGAACCGCGACGCCGGCGACTGGGTGCAGCAGAACAGCATCGAGCGCGCGCGTGAACTTGTTCATTGCCGGCTCGGTCATCGTCTCGTCAGCAATGCGGCGGGCTTCGCGCTGCAGAGCGCGGAGGTCATACTCCTGGTCTGCAACAGGCGCAGATGGCGGCAGGTCTCTCAGCACATCGTCGATCTTGGCGATCAGCTGCTCACGGCCGGCCTTCCGCGTCGCCCGCGTCGGCACAACAGGCACGCCGAGCAGGGTTGCGAGCTTCGCCACGTCGATCTTCACGCCATCGCGCTCGGCGAGGTCCATCATGTTGAGCGCCACGATCACGGGCAGGCCGAGCATCTTCATCTGCAACACGGTGTGCAGGTGGGTCCGCAGATTAGCCGCGTCGGCCACAAGGATCAGCGCATCCGGCGGCGCATCGCCCCGCTTGCCCTGGATCGCCTCGACCGCAACGCGCTCATCCAGCGACCGCGCCTCAAGGCCGTAAATGCCGGGCAGGTCGATCAGCGTGACCGTCGCGCCGCCGGGCGTCTCGAACTTGCCGTTCCGTGTTTCCACGGTCGTACCGGCATAGTTGGCGGTTTTGGCGAGACCGCCGGTCAGGCCATTGAAGAGCGTCGTCTTTCCACTGTTGGGGGCGCCAACCAGCGCCAGGCGCAACGTTCCTGCCGTCACGGCGCAGGCTCCACCATCACCATGGCTGCTTCAGCCTTACGCAGGGCGATCACGGTCCGGTTGAGCCGGAAAGACAGAGGCGCGCCGCCCAGCCATCCGCGGGCCAACAACTCCACCTCATCCCCCTCGGCAAAGCCGATCTCACGCAACTTCGCTACCAGCGACTCGTCGCCCAGGCCGAACCCGCTGACACGGGCCACTTTGCCCATGCCGAGGGTGTGCATACCGAACGAGATCGAGCCGCTGTCCATACGCAATTCTTATTGAGAAGCATTCTCATGCGCAATGGAAATCATGTCGCGGTTGAAACTCAGTTCCCGGCCGTCACAGCGGTCGCCACATTCGGCGTCGCGGCCGGACCGCCGTCATCCTTCAGGAATTTGACCAGTACCCGCTGCCCCACCAGCACCGGCGCGGCTTCGGCGTTTATCACCACCTCCACCACCCGCTCATCCGCCCGTTCGCTGGGATCGTCCGACCGCAGCTTGCGCGAGCCCATGACGCCGGCGATTCGCACGACCTCGCCGGGATAGGATGATTTCTGGTCTGACTCAGGAACGATCTCCACCTTCTGGCCAACCTTCACCTGGTTGACCGACCGCTCCTCGACCTCAGCGCGAATGATCCGCTGGGCATCCGGCTGCAACTGGAACATCGCGGTGACGCTGAAGGTCGACGCCCCCGAACCCGGATTAGCGTAGCGCCTCACGATAGTCCCGTCAGCCGGGGCGCGGATCACGTGCAGTTCGACCTGATAGTTGGCTTCGGCCAGTTGGGCGCGCACCAGTGCGATCGAGGATTTCTGTGCCTCCACCTGCGCCATCAATTGCCGCGTGGCATCCTGCGATTTCTCGTAGGCCTGGATCGAGGCCGCATCCTCGTCCGTCAGGCGTTTCAACCGCGCTTCTTCACGCACGGCCGCTTCAAGTTGCACTTGAAGTATCGGCAATTGCGCGTCGGATTGCTTCAGTTGTGCGGCGACGCGATTGCGGGACAAGCGGGAGTCTTCGTCTTCCTGGCGGGCCAGAACCTGCCCGGATTTTACCTTGTCGCCTTCCTGCACCAGCACTTCGCCGACAATGCCCGGCGCGCGCGCCGCGATATCCACGAGCCCGCCTTCGATGTCCACTTTGCCGGCGGAGATCGCGGAATAAGGCGTCTTGATCAACGCCGGATCAATCTTCGCGCCCGACGTCGGGCCAGCTGGAGGCGGGTCGCCGCAAGAGGCAAGGGCGAACAGACCGGCTGCGATTGCGAGATAAAGGCGCTTCATGACGGTTTTCCGTTCTCAGTGATGGTGCGCGAACAGGGCGGGATCGGCATTCGTCGACGTGATCCGCCCGTCCTCAATCGTGATGATGCGGTCGGCGAAGGTTGCGAGGCGGGCATCGTGCGTCACGCAGAGCACGGTCGCGCCCTGCTCCTTGGCGCACTTGCGCAATAGAGTCATGACCACATTGCCGTTCTCGCCGTCCAGCGCCGAGGTGGGTTCGTCCGCGAAGATCAGCTTCGGCTTCTTCGCGAGCGCCCGCGCGATCGCGACGCGCTGTTTCTCGCCGCCGGACATGCGGTCGGGACGGTTGTTGAGCCGATGACCGAGGCCGACCTCGTTGAGCGTGGCTTCCGCCGCCGTCTTCCGCGCCGACTTTCCCATCTTCATGAACTTCAGGACGATCTGCACCTGCTGACTGGCGGTTAGCGCCGGGAACAGGTTGAATCCCTGGAAAATGAAGCCACAATTGGCGAGCCGGAAGCGGTCGATCTTCTTGCGCGACATCTTCCAGATGTTGGTGTCGAGGGCGACGACACTGCCTTTGTCAGGCTTCATCAGGCCTGACACAGCCGCGAGCAGCGTGGATTTTCCCGACCCCGAAGGCCCCATCACAAGCACGATCTCGCCGGGCTCGATCAAAAGGTCGATGCCTTTGAGAACGTCGACCATCATCTGTCCAGCTTTGAAGCTTTTCGTGATACCGCGGGCTTCGATAGCCCAGCGCTTACCGGCCTCTTCCGGACGCGGCGCCGCGTCGGAGACAACGTCTTCCTCGATCTCTGTCTTCTTCTTGCGGAGTGCGTTGATCATTTGAGCAGGTCCGCCGGTTCGCCCTTCTTGAGGGCGCCTAGGGTGAGCGCGCCAGAGCCGATGGAGATCAGCAGCAACAGCACGCCCGTCTGGATCACCGAGCCCGGCTCGAAGCCCATCGGAAGGTTGACGGACTTTGCCAGCAACGCGACGCCGCTCATCAACAGCGCCGCCGCGCCGATGCCCAGCACACCGACCCAGAGCGACAGTTCCATCACCACGCCGCGAAGCTGGCCGATCGACACGCCGAGGGCGCGCAGGCTGGCAAATTCCTTGATGTTGGCGAGGATGGCGCCCCGAAGCGTCTGCCAGGTGATCACAACGCCGATGATGAACCCGATGGCGCTAAGGAATGTCAGCAGGATGACGATGAACCCTTCCGACATCATCTGCTTCGTGGTGGAGGTCGTCAGTTCCGGCTTGGTCCAGGCGCGGTAAAGACCGTCTGACATCGCGTTTAGCTCGTTGCGGATACGCTCGATATCCTTCTGGGTGCCGTTGTTCTTGACGCGCACCATCAGCAGGCCGAGTTGGTCGTCATTCGCGCGACCCATCAGGCGCTGACTCTGGCGAGACATCACCACACTCGGCAACTGGGCGTTGGCATAACCATCCATGATCAGGGCCACGCGAACCGTGCGTCCGTTCAGCGTCGCCTGATCGCCAAGCTTCACGCCAAGCTGCTTAGCGGCGGAAACATCGACGCCGACAGCATAGGGTTCCTCGATCGCGTGCCGCATGGCGTCGGTGAAATCCTGAGGCAGGGTCACGCCATTGGGAGAGGTGTCGATGATCATGATGTTGACCATCGACGGCGAGGGCTGGCCGGGGCCGAAGAAGCGGCCGAAATCGCCGGGAAGATCCTGCACCTCGACCACACTGGGATGACGATAGATCAGTGGCACGACACGCTTGGGCAGCGATCCCGAACCACCGCCGGGTCCACCGCTCGACACCGCCTTGGGCGACATGATGATCAGTTCGGCCCGCGATTTGTCGATCGTCACGGTGAAGGACTGCATCATGCCGACGAACATGGCGCCCAGCGCCAGCATCAACACGCCGGCCAGCGCCAGCGCAATGATAGCGGCCAGATATCGCCGCCACTCATAAATGAGCGTCGAGAGCGCAAGGCTCATCGTGGATCCCTCATCGGAAACCTGAATTAGTTTTTGAGGGGTCCTGACACCCAAAATATCGATATTCGATACAGAACCCCGACGCAAGTCTGGCTGCACAAGTTGTACGCCACACCATGGCAGGCAGATGCGGACATCACGTAAATGAGAAACCGGGCGGTTTCCAGGCAAGGGTGGCCAACGGAGGTGATGATCGGGATTGTCTTGCGCTGAAGCCGGGTCAGGAACAAATTTCGCGGCGCGCTTTGGAACTGCATCTGTGCCCGGTGTCACTCGCTCATCGGTGGGCAGGAACGGCAAGGAGCATCACAATCGACAAACCTGTTGTCTTCAGCCGCAGCGTTGCCGGCCTGGTCAGCACCGCGACGGCGTGCCTGGCGGGAGCGCTTGGTGCATTGATGCTGGTCCTCGCCACCATCGCACTCATGAGCGGGCAGTTCGGCGTCGGCGCCGTTGTGCTAGCCGTCGCAGTCATCACGCTTATCCTGTTCCGGTACGTCTTGAGAGATGCGCTTGGAAAGCTCGGCTGGCGGATCGGCATCGCCGCCGCATCGCTGGAGCTCGATCTGCCGTCGACGCGGTCACTCACCCATCATCTCGAAGCGGTTCACACCCGGCTGCGTTTCGACGAAATCGAACGTATCGAGACGCGGCTCGAGGCCTACCGGACATTCGGCATGGCGAACATGAACCAGAGCTACGCGCTTTTGCTGAAGACCGGTAGCCGCATCGTTCTGGGTGAAGACAGGGCGCTCGGCACGCAGATGGGCTCAGCGGTCCTCGCGACAGTTGCGGCGCGCATCAGCGAAATCGCACGAGTGGAGATGCGTGATCTCGGCATGGCCGAGGGCAAGGGCGGCGTTCTTGCCGTGCTGTTCACCTCACCGCCGCGATGGGACGCGCCACCGCTCGACGCGGCGACCCAACGGGCTTTGTGGAGGCGGGTCGGGACGACCGGCATGGTGGCTTCCGCAGCATCGCTTCTGGTACTGGTCGCCGCCTTGGCGCGTCTACTTTCCTAAAGCCCGGTGATGCCGAGCACCGGCGGCAGAACGCCATAGACAGCGATGTTCAGGGGCCACCAGCGAAGGCGGGTCCAACACAGCGCCCATCGCATGCCGATCGGTGACCGCAGGGGAATCGGGCGAAAAATTCAAGCTGTGATGAGGCCTGCGAGATAGGCGTCGCCCAGGCGGCGGTTTTTCGTTTGAGCCGCATGGAATCTTTGGCTGGCGAGCGTCGGTAGAGGTTCTGCGCCATGTGCCTGAGGGTCGTGAAGTTGGCGGGAGCATGCTCGGTTCGGATGCGGCATTCATCGTCGCGGAACG
>JBBQJV010000094.1:0-12395 GCA_038326205.1 Caulobacterales bacterium
CCAAATAAATAATGGTGAAAGGAACTTGAGCGCCTTGCCCGATGTGGATCGGGCTGGCGAAACGTCTTATCTTCCGAGTGACGGGCGCCTGCCCGCTACGGTTCCAGCTGGCCTCGCCATGGAGAACCACGATGCAGACCTCCTTCCATGTTCATAGTGCGAGCTGCGGGTGTGCGCCTGATGGGCGTGGCTCTGGCGAGGCGGATGCGCGGCCTCGTGTGGTGATTGTGGGGGCTGGGTTTGCCGGGCTGTCGGCGGTCAGGGCCCTGCGGCACGCCGACATGCGGGTGACGCTGCTGGACCGGCGCAATCATCACCTGTTCCAGCCGCTTCTTCATCAAGTGGCGACGGCTGGCTTGTCGCCGGGGCAGATCGCGACGCCGATACGGACGGTGCTGCGCGACCAGAAGAATCCCGAAGAGCTGTTGGGGACGGTGACGGGCGTCGACAAGGATCGGCGCTGCGTGCGCATGGGCGAGCATGAGATCAACTATGATTTTCTCGTGCTGACGACGGGGGCGCGGCATTCGTATTTCGGGAGCGATGAATGGGAGCAGTTTGCGCCGGGGGGTGAAATCGCTCGAGAACGCGACTGAGTTGCGCAAGCGCATCCTGCCGGCGTTCGAGCGGGCGGAGCTGGAAGGCGATGCAGCGGCGCGGCAGCGGTATCTGACGTTTCTTGTGATCGGCGCAGGACCGACGGGCGTCGAGATGGCGGGGTCGATTGCAGAGCTAGCGCATCGCGCGCTGGCGAGCGACTTCCGCGCGATCGATCCGCATTCAGCGCGAGTGCTGCTGGTGGAGGCGGGGCCGCGGGCGCTGTCGAGTTTTCCGGAGAAGTTGTCGCATACACGGCGAAGGAACTGAAGAAGCTGGCTGTCGAGCTGATGACCGACACCAAAATTGTCGGCGTCGATGAGCATGGCGTGATACTGCAGGCGGCGGGGGTGGCGGCCTCGCCGGTGGCAAAGTGGCTGAGCGTCGAGGGTGATCGCGCGGGGCGGGTGGAGGTCGATGAGTGCCTGACGCTCGCGGAGCACAAGGAGATTTTCGTACTGGGCGATTGCGCGCTGACGAAGGACAAAAAGGGCAGGCCCTGCCCGGAATCGCGCCGGTGGCGAAGCAGCAGGGCAAATATGTCGGCAAGCTGCTCACCGCATTGCGGCGCAAACCCGAGGCTGAGCGGGTTGCGTTCGCTTACAAGGATTATGGGGCGCTCGCGACGATCGGGCGGAAGATCGCGATCGCGGATTTCGGGAGTTTCAGCCTGCGGGGCACCGTTGGGTGGCTGACTTGGTCGCTGGCGCACATCTACTTCCTGATCGGGTTCAGGAACCGGTTCTCGGTAGCGATGGACTGGACGTGGAGCTACCTGACTTTCCAACGCGGGGCGCGGCTGAATACCGGGCCATTGGATGAAGTGCGGAAGCCAGCGCTGAGTGAGGGTGAACGGGCCGGGCGGAAGGCGACTTAAATTCTCTTCCCCTGCGAAGCGGAGAAACCGGCGCCCGGAGATTGAGCAATGCGTCGCTGGAGCGTGGGTAGCTATGGCCCCCGTTGGCGGATTGTGGAACGGTGGGGACCATGTCGATCAAAGCCGCGATTTATCACCTTACCCACTACAAATATGACCAGCCGGTGGTGCTGGGACCGCAGGTCATCCGGTTGCGGCCTGCCCCGCACTCGCGGACGCGGGTGATTTCGCATTCGCTGAAGATCAGCCCCGAGAAGCATTTCGTGAACTACCAGCAGGACCTGTATGGCAGCTGGCTGGCGCGCTATGTTTTTCCCGAGCCGGTGCGCGAACTGAAGATCGAGGTCGATCTCGTCGCCGATATGACGGTGTACAATCCGTTCGACTTTTTCGTGGAGGAGAGCGCCGAGACGTGGCCCTTCACCTATCCTCCGGAAATCGCAGACGACCTTGCGATCTATCGGACGACTGAACCGATGGGGCCGTATCTCAAGAAATTCCTCGCCGGCATTCCGAAGGACAGGCTGCGGACGGTCGACTTCATCGTGATGATGAACGCGGCCGTGGCGAATGCGGTCGGCTATGTCATCCGGATGGAGCCGGGCGTGCAGACGCCGGAAGAGACGTTCGAGAGCGGCATTGGATCGTGCCGCGATTCGAGCTGGCTGCTGGTGCAGGCGGCGCGGCATCTGGGGTTCGCGGCGCGGTTCGTGTCGGGCTATCTGATCCAGCTGAAGCCGGATCTCGTTGCGATCGACGGGCCGGCGGGAACGGCTGTCGATTTCACTGACCTGCATGCATGGTGCGAAGTCTATCTGCCGGGCGCGGGTTGGGTTGGACTTGATCCGACATCGGGGTTGCTGACGGGCGAGAGCCATATTCCGCTGTCGGCGACGCCGCACTATCGCAACGCCGCGCCGATCTCGGGCGGGTATTCGGGCAAGGCAGAGGTATCATTCGACTTTGCGATGACGGTGAAGCGCGTGGCGGAGCATCCGCGCATCACAAAGCCGTTCTCGGACGAGAGCTGGGCAGCGCTCGATGCTGTGGGCGAAGCGGTCGATGCGGCGCTGAATGCGGGCGATGTGCGCCTGACAATGGGCGGCGAGCCGACATTCGTGTCGATTGACGATTTCGAGTCGGACGAGTGGAATACCGGGGCCGATGGCGCAACCAAGCGCAAGCTGGCGGACAAGTTGATCCAAAAGCTGCGCGATCGCTTCGCGCCGGGCGGGTTCCTGCACTACGGGCAGGGCAAGTGGTATCCCGGCGAGACGCTGCCGCGCTGGACCTACTCACTTTTCTGGCGGCGCGACGGGAAGCCGATCTGGCACGATCCGACGCTGGTCGCGGGCGATAGCGGTGAAGGGAAAGCCACGAAGGTCCAGGCCGAGGAATTGCTGCAGGCGGTGGCCGAAGAACTCGGCGTCGGCGCTGAGATGGTGATCCCTGCTTATGAAGATCCGGCGGACTGGATCCTGAAGGAAGGCAATCTGCCGGAAAATGTGACGCCGGAAAATTCGAAACTGAAAGACCCCGAGGAGCGTAACCGGATCGCGCGCGTGTTCGAGCGCGGGCTGACCGAGCCGAGCGGGTACGTGTTGCCTATCCAGCGCTGGCAGGCGAAGCCATCGACAAAGAAGAAAGTCGGCAAGGGTTCGCCGAAGACGGCCGAGACGACACCGGGACAGGTTGCTGCCGCGCGCGCTGGATCGACGCGATGGAAATCCGAGCGATGGCAGTTGCGGCGCGGCTACATGTATCTCTCGCCGGGAGACAGCCCGGTGGGGTATCGCCTGCCGCTCGGATCATTGCCGTGGGTAACGCCGGAGCTTTATCCGCATGTCATTCCCGCCGACCCGGCTGAGGAACGCGGCCCCTTGCCAGACTTTGCGCCGTCGACCGGCCCCGGCTCGCTTGGCTTGGCGCAGGCGCGCTTTGCAGCTGCCGAGAGCAAGAAGCAGCCGAGCCCCGCGCCATCGGAGACGGATGTGCTGGGCACGGTGCGCACGGCAATGTCTGTCGAAGCGCGCGATGGACGCCTGTGCGTGTTCATGCCGCCGGTGGAGCGGATCGAGGATTATCTTGAGCTGGTTGCAGCGGCGGAAGCGGCCGCAAAGTCGATGGGCGTGCCGGTCCATATCGAGGGGTATGCGCCACCGCATGATCCGCGCATCAACGTCATGCGCGTGACGCCTGATCCGGGTGTGATCGAGGTCAACGTGCATCCGGCGACGAGCTGGCGCGAGTGCGTCGACATCACCGAGACGCTGTATGACGAGGCGCGCCAGTGCCGGCTCGGCTGTGACAAGTTCATGGTCGACGGCCGGCACACAGGCACGGGCGGCGGCAACCATGTGGTGGTCGGTGGGGCAACGCCGAATGACTCGCCATTCCTGCGGCGGCCGGATGTACTGAAGAGCCTTCTGCTGCTCTGGCAGAAGCGGCCTTCGCTCTCCTATCTGTTCTCCGGCATGTTCATCGGGCCGACGAGCCAGGCGCCGCGGATCGACGAGGCGCGGCATGACGGTCTTTATGAACTCGAGATTGCGCTGTCGCAGATTCATTCGCCTGGTGATGGGCAGCCGAATACCGGCGAATACACGCCGCCCTGGCTGGTCGACCGGCTGTTGCGCAACCTGCTGGTCGATGTTTCGGGAAACACCCATCGCACCGAAATTTGCATCGACAAGCTGTATTCTCCGGATGGACCGACGGGACGGCTGGGCCTTATCGAATTCCGTGGCTTCGAGATGCCGCCGAACCCGCGCATGTCGCTGGCACAGCAGCTGCTCGTGCGGGCGATTGTCGCGCGGATGTGGGCCTCGCCCATCTCCGGCAATCTGGTGCGGTGGGGAACGACGCTGCACGACCGGTTCATGCTGCCGCACTATGTCTGGGAAGACTTCCTAGACATGCTGCGCGACCTGCGGACACATGGATTTGACCTGCGTCCGGAATGGTTCGAGGCGCAGCAGGAATTCCGCTTTCCGTTCTGTGGCGAGATCGACGTCGAGGGTGTGAACCTCGAAATCCGGCAGGCGCTGGAGCCGTGGCATGTGCTGGGCGAAACCGGCGCAATCGGGGGCACGGTTCGCTATGCGGACTCATCCGCCGAGCGCGTGCAGGTGAAGCTGACGGCGGCCGATCCGGAACGCTATCGTGTGGCGTGCAACCGCCGGCCTGTGCCCCTGGCCGAGGCGAGCAATGGCGTTTCTGTTGCTGGCGTCCGGTACAAAGCGTGGAAGCCGCCGCTGTCGCTGCATCCGGTTCTGCCGGTCAACGTGCCGCTGGTGTTCGACGTTTTCGACACATGGTCGGGACGGGCGATCGGCGGGTGCGTTTATCACGTGGCGCATCCGGGGGGGCGCAGTTACGACACCTTCCCGGTCAACGGCAACGAGGCCGAGGCGCGGCGTCTGGCCCGCTTTGAAGGCCATGGACATTCCCCGGGAATGTATCAGCTTGGCGTTGAGTCGCCGCATCCGGAGTTTCCGATGACGCTGGATCTGCGGCGCGCGCCAGGAGTCTGAAGGGGGCTGCTTGTCATCCGCGAAAGCACAACCTGCAGCGAGCCCTGTGGCGCGACTGCTGGCTGGCTACCGGCCGCTGCCCGGCGTTGCCGACGAGCTGGTCGACGCTGCGGGGCAAGTGCGTCCGGTGTGGCGCGGGTTCGTCGACTATCTCGCGAAGATGCCGGCGCAGGAAGTCAAGCGCAGGCTTGAGCAGGGCGACCAGTATCTGCGCGATGCGGGCGTGTTCTTCCGCAAGTATGGCCAGGACGATACCGAACGCGCGTGGCCACTGAGCCATATTCCCGTGCTGATCCATGAAAGCGAATGGAAGGGCATCGAAGAAGGCCTGACCCAGCGGGCTGAATTGCTGGAGCTGATCACAGCGGATCTTTATGGCGAACAGCGATTGGTGAGCGAAGGCCACCTGCCCGCATCCTTGGTGGCGATGTCACCGGAGTGGCTGCGGCCTATGGTGGGCGTGCGGCCAAGGTCGGGCCAGCATCTCAACTTCATCGCGTTCGAGATCGGGCGCGGACCCGATGGCCGGTGGTGGGTGCTGGGCGATCGGGTGCAGGCGCCATCGGGCGCGGGGTTCGCGCTCGAGAATCGCGTGGCGACAACGCGGGTGTTCGCGGACCATTATGCAGAGGCGAACGTGCACCGGCTGGCCGGCTTCTTCCGCGCCTTCCGCGACACCATGAACGACCTGCGCGGCGACAGCGACAGCCGGGTTGGCATTCTGACGCCGGGCCTGTTGAACGACACATATTACGAGCACGCCTATATCGCGCGCTATCTGGGCTTCACGCTGCTTGAAGGGGAAGATCTCACTGTCCAGGATGGGCAGTTGATGGTGCGAACCATTGCGGGCCTCGCGCCGGTGAGCGTGCTGTGGCGGCGCATCGATGCGTCGTATGCGGATCCGCTGGAGCTGGATGAGCATTCAAGGCTTGGCGTGCCGGGGCTGGTGGAATCGATCCGGCGCGGTAAGCTCGCGATGGTGAACGCGTTGGGCTCCGGCGTGCTGGAGATGCGGGCGTTGCTGGCGTTCATGCCAAGGCTGGCGCAGGCGCTGCTGGGTGAACCGCTGAAACTGTCGAACATCGCAACGTGGTGGTGCGGTCAGGAAAGTGAGCGCGAGCATGTGCGCGCCAATGCGGACCGCATGATGATCGGCGAGGCGCTATCGACGCGGATGCTGTTCGATTCAGAGGACTCCACCCTGCTCGGCTCGACGCTGGAGCAGCGCGATGTCGGCGTGGGAGACATGCTGGCGCGGCGCGGTCCGATGCTGGTGGGTCAAGAAGCGGTGATGCTATCCACGGCGCCGGTGATGTCAGACGGCCTGCTAGCGCCGCGTCCGATGAGCCTGCGCGTGTTCCTCGCGCGGACATCGCGTGGATGGCGGGTGATGCCGGGCGGCTATGCGCGCGTGGGGCGGGCGCAGGACGCAACCGCAATCGCCATGCAGCGCGGCGGATCAGTAGCCGACGTTTGGGTGGTATCTGACAGGCCGGTGCGATCGGAGACGTTGCTGCCGTCGTCATCATCGCCCTATCGTCGCAAGCGACAGAGTGAGCTGCCGAGCCGCGCGGCGGATAATCTTTTCTGGATGGGTCGGTATGTCGAACGCGCGGAAGGGCTGATCCGGCTGCTGCGTGCGTGGCATGTGCGGCTGGGCGAAAGCGGCCGCGCGGATTCACCGTTGCTGGAACACGCCAGCAAGTATCCGGGATTCTTCGGCGCCAGTCCCGCGAAGGGTGTGCCGAAGGATCTGCACAAGGCGATCGCTGCGGCGACGGCGAGCGCGGGCCATGTGCGAGATCGATTCTCGATGGACGGATGGACGGCGCTCAACGAACTCGCGGAGAGCGCGCGGCTCGAATTGTCGAACATTGCGCCGGGCTATTCGTCGGCACGGGCGCTGGGATTGTTGCTGCGCCAGATAACCGGGTTCTCCGGTCTCGTGCACGAGAACATGTATCGCTTCGAAGGATGGCGGTTTCTGTCGATCGGCCGCTCGCTGGAGCGTGCAGCAGCGATGGCGTCGGTGCTGGCATGGTTCGCGGACGACGACGCGCCCGACGGCGCGCTCGACATGGTGGTGGAGATTGGCGACAGCGTGCTGACGCACCGGCGCCTGTTCGCTGTGGCGACAAGCCGGTCGACGGTGGTGGATCTTCTGGCGTGCGATGCGGATAACCCCCGCTCGGTTCACTATCAGTTGTCGGAGCTGAAAGAGCATATTGACGTACTGCCGGGCACGCACGAACGGGGACAGATGTCGGAGCTACCGCGCGCGATCATAAAGCTGCAGGCAGATGTGGCGGTGGCGACCCCTGAGTCGCTGGGTTCGAAGACCCTGCTCGACATACGAACGGAACTGACGCGCGTGTCGGACCTGCTGACAGCGAGCTATCTGAGATAGATGATGCTTTACGATATCGGCCTGCGCATCCGCTATGCCTACCAGACGCCTGCGGCGGGCGGGCGTCACGTCCTGTGCATGACCCCGGCGGACATGCCGGGACAGCGGGCGATCACCTCGCTGCTGGAGTTTACACCGGAGCCGGACGAGCGCATCGCGCGGACAGATTTTTTTGGCAACACGGTGGTGGAAGTGGCGTTCCGCGCGCCGCACCAGAAAATCGAGTTTCGCTTGCGCGCGCGCGTGGATCGCGCCGCGCCACACGCATTGGCGGAAGACAAGTCCACACCGCTGCGATCACTGACCGGTACGATTGCGGCGATACGCTCGCTGGGTCCGGCCTCGGCGCATCATTTTATGGCCGACAGTCCGCGTGTGCGGGCAACGCCGGAGTTCCAGGCGTTTGCGCTGGAACAGGCCGATCCCGAGAGTATGACGACGCTGCAGGCGGTGGAAGCAATCGGCCTTGCCATCGATCGCGCCATGACGTTCGAGCCGGGCTCGACGCAGGTGAATACGCCACCGGAGGAAGCCTTCGCGCGTCGGCGTGGCGTTTGCCAGGATTTCACGCACATCATGATCGGGTGTCTGCGCACGATCGGCATTCCGGCGGCCTATGTCAGCGGCTTCCTACGTACCAAGCCGCCCGAAGGAAAGCCGCGACTCGAAGGCGCCGACGCCATGCATGCATGGGTTCGTGCGTGGTGCGGGCCGCAGGTTGGCTGGATCGAATATGATCCGACCAATGGCCTGCGCATCGGCGACCAGCATATCGTAGTCGCCTATGGCCGCGACTATGGTGACGTGGCACCCGTGCGTGGCGTGGTGAGAACCGCGGGGACGCAGAAAAGCAACCAGGCCGTTGACGTGGTGCCGCTGTCTGAGGCGTGAGGGCGCTCTCACATTGTGGGTTCGTCATGCAAATCGCCGTCACATGACAGTCATGTGACGCTTGCCGACCTTCGATCTGATGCTTCGGCGCCACGATCTTGCAGCGCAGCACGCGGAATTCAAACTGTCATACAAGTGTCGGTGGAGTGTCACGCAGCGCCAATAAGCCCCTGTCGTCGGACGGCTGATCCGTCCCGAGAGCAAAGCTCTCTTCGATGGGCGCTAAGGGGTTACAAAAATGAAGCTTGGTGCGGGTCATACCATCCTGACGGGTGGAAAATTCCGGGCAATGCTGCTGATGAGCGGCGCCCTGCTGAGCGTCGGCTCCGCGTCGGCTTTCGCACAGAGCGCGCCGGACGCTGTCGAGGCGACTGCCGACGTGCAAGGCCCTTCAGCCGACGAAGCAGCGCCTGACGACGCCGGCCGCGATGTGGTGGTTGTCAGCGCACTGAAGCGCGACACCGATCTGCAGGACACGCCGATCGCGATTTCAGTCATCGACCCGCAGCTGATCAAAGACAACCACGTCCAGTCGCTGTTCAACCTTTCCGACGGCATCATCCCCAGCCTGCGCGTCGCAACTTTCGAAGCCCGCCAGTCGGCGCTGACGATCGGCATGCGCGGTATCGTGCCGTTCGACCAGAACCAAACCGCCCGCGACAGCGGCGTCGGCACCTACATTGACGGCGTCTACATGGGCCGCTCGCAAGGCCTGAACGCCGCGCTGTTCGACGTTGAGCGCATCGAAGTGCTGCGCGGCCCGCAAGGCACGCTGTTCGGCCGCAACACTGAAGGCGGCGCTCTCTCGATCGTCACCAAAGCCCCCACGGGCGCGTTCGGTGGCCGCGCGGTCGCCGGCGTCGGCACCTACGGCGCCTACAACGCGGAAATCCACCAGGACTTCGAGGAGTTCGCTGGCCTGTCGCTGAAGTTCGATGGCGTCATCCAGCACCAGGACCCGACTACCAAGAACCCCTTCGCCGGCCAAGCTGGCTGGAACCAGTATCACCGCGCTGGCGGCCGAATCCAGGGCCTTTGGAAGCCGGTTGACGGCTTCAGCGCCGATCTCTCGATCGACTACGCTAGGGACGAGAACACCCCGTTCTACAGCCAGCTGCTGAGCTACAACGTCAACGGCAAGACCGTTCGCCCGATCGGCACGTTCACGGGTCCGGCCACGCCGGGTTCGGCAGCGGCTTCCGGCGCGCCGGCCGGTACGATCAACGCACTCTCGCCGCTGATCGAGGTTAGCAAGGACCGCCAGTCGGTCGGCTTAGGCACTGTGCAACAGCCCAGCGTCGACAAGACCGGCGGCGCCACCCTGACGATGAAATGGGACGTAACACCGGACCTCGAGCTGCGCTCGATCACAGCTGCTCGCGCGGTCGCCACCAACCAGTGGGACAACTCTGGCATCGAAAGCCGCAACGTCTTCGCGCCGGGCGCACTGTTTGGCCGCTACTCGCTCTCGGACCTCTATCAGAACCAGTACAGCCAGGAATTCCAGGCTGTCGGCAACGTCGGCGAGGATATCGACTACGTGGCCGGCCTCTACTACTTCACCGAGCACGCCAAGGAATCGGCTGCAACGCCGTTCACGAACGTCTGGAATGCTGACGGCACGGGCTACACGATCCGCTCGTCGAACGGCACTTTCGGCACGGGCGCGATAACCAGCACCAACCAGGGCTGGGAGTATGGTACGCGCCTCATCACGCGCCGCACCCGCGCAGACTCGGACAGTGTTGCCGCCTACGGTCAGGTGACCTGGTCGCCGATCGAACCGCTGCACCTCACTGCCGGCGGTCGCTACACCAAGGACACGCGCGACGGTCTGATGGATCGCGCAAACAACAAGGACGTGTCATTCGCCCTGGACTATGACGACAGCCGCTTCGATCCGCTGCTGACCGCCGCTTACGACATTTCGCCAGACATGAACGTGTACGCCAAATATTCGACCGGGTTCCGCGCCGGCGGCGCCAACGCCCGCTCGGCCGCCTTCACGGAGTTCAAACCGGAAGAAGTGAAATCGTACGAAGCTGGGCTGAAATCGACCTTCTTTGATCGTCAGGTGATCCTGAACCTTGCAGCCTACCACATGGATCGGACGGACACGCAGATCGACTTCGACAGCGTCTCCGTTGTCGCGCCGAACGCTGGCGCTCACTTCGAAGAAACGTCCAACGCGCCTGGCAAATCGAAAATCGATGGTATCGAAGCTGACTTGACTTGGTACGTCTCGGATGAACTGTCGTTTGGCGCATCCTACGCTTACACCAAGGTCGACATCCCGGATGCGCCGTTCCCGTTCGCCACGGGCCCGACCGACTTCATTCAGCAAGGCCAGCCCTTCCCTGTCAACGTCGTCTACACGCCGGAGAACGCGGCCTCCACCTTCGTGAACTACGAAGTCGCGGTCGGAAACATGACGTTCCGTGCGCACCTCGACGCAAGCTACGCCGATGCGCAGTACTCGTTCCAGACCGAATTCGCCGACGTCTCGTCGGCCGGCGCCACGGCTGCGAGCAACCAGGTCGTCGAAGCGAAGGGTGATGCGAGCTTCATCGTCAACGGCAGCATCGCTCTGGCCGACATCAACATGAGCAGCAATGGCGGCCCGACCGCCACCATCTCGCTCTGGGCCCGCAACCTGCTCGACGAGACGTATGTCTACCGGATCTCCGCCGCCAACCGCGGCACGATCGGCGACTACGGCAACCTCAACCCGCCGCGCACAATCGGCATCGAAGCGACGGTGAAATACTAGACCGCGAGGCAGCGCTGTCCCCTCGGGACGGACGGAACGGGCGGCTTGCCATCGGCAGGCCGCCCGAATGCGTTGAGGGCGAGACGCAGCCACGCGCGCGACCGCACAGCCTGCCGGAGCCGGCGATTTTCAGGTAGTTTCGGCGCATTTGGCATACAGCGCGGCCAGCACTGAACCAGCCCGCCACCGGTCGCTTGCGCTTAACGCTTTGGATGCTATAGAGCCCCGCTGACCGCGGAGAGGTGCCGGAGTGGTCGATCGGGACGGTCTCGAAAACCGTTGTACCTTCACGGGTACCGTGAGTTCGAATCTCACCCTCTCCGCCAGACATCATCAAAACACCTTGTAAATACGGGATAAATAAGCCCTCGGCAAGTCGTTTCTATATAACCCACATACCAACCCACAAGACGACTGAGATTGCTTGCGCTTGGGTGAGGCGAGCTGAGACGTGGGCAGAGGCATTGAACGCCGGTCGCGGTTGGTGTTTCTAGCGTGAACGCAGGGCAAGTAGCAGCCATCTGAGCTGGCTGCGATCGAACCGCCGCACGGGCCCATCCTCGAGAACGCTGGCGCCACGGAATCGGATGCCCGGCACCAGTCCCCTCTTCACTTTCCTGGCCACCGTCGCTCTGGAAACTCCGAAGCACTCCTTGATTGCAGCATAGGTGAACCAGATGCGGTTCGGAGGAAGCGCTGCGATGGAACGATCGACCAGTTCCTGATCGAGCTCCGGGTATTGAGGCAGATCAGCAAGCGAGACCACACGCATAGCCGGGAGCGCACGAGCGGCCGCAGGTCTCGTCGCTCCGTGCGTTGGCATTGACGTTGACGAGGCTGAAGGGTTCGCCGTTGCCGAACTGACGAATTCCGGAACCTTTGCTTCAACGTGCTTCGCGTCACGATCCCGCAGAACATTCGCGCCCTGCGGCAACACGCCGAAGGCGAACAGATCTGGCTGCAAAGTGGAAACGGAAGTAGTTGTCGAGCGTCGTGACATGTGAAGGCATCCCGCTCAAATAATTCACAGCGATATCCACAGGGCGAATGGATTCACCGGAGCCAAGAAGGTGCGGTGGATCCACGGTGCGAATCTCAATCACACGGGGAAACTTTCAACTTGCGGCATGTTCGACCGTTCATCCAATACCCAAGCCCAGCCCCATTCCGCGCTGCAGACTCCACGACATGCTCTGCTGGCGCAGCACGCCCACGACCTCGCGCCCGGCGAACCGTTCAAGTGGCGGGCGCCAGGGAACAAGATTGGCCTGACGTTCGCCGACAATGAGCGCCATCCTTCCCTGCGCCATGTCGATG
>JBBQJV010000095.1:0-12172 GCA_038326205.1 Caulobacterales bacterium
TCGCCGCCTGATCCGCATGGCCGCACTCGTCCCCAGCGTCGCTGAAATCCGATATTTACTGGCGCGGCTGCTCTGCTTTCCACCAACGCAAAAGCCATTCATCATGGCCTGGTCGATCTGGCGACGACGACACCAAGCGGCTTCAACCCTCAGCCACTACAAGCGGCGGTCCGATGCGCAACTGTAGTACTAGCCCGCTTCGCAGGGGAAGACGCCAGCATCGGGCTACCGGAAAGCTAACGCGTCTTCCGCACGCCCTTGCCGAGGCCAATTTTTTTGGCGAACTCCGACCGGCGCTCGGTGTAGGCCGGTGCCACCATCGGATAATCCAGCGGCAGGCCCCAGCGGCGGCGATAGTCGTCCGGGCTCATATTGTAGCGCGAGCGCAGATAGCGCTTCAGCATCTTCAGTTTCTTGCCGTCCTCAAGGCACACGACATAGTCGTCGCCCACGGACCTGCTGATCGGCACGGCAGGCTTTGGACGATCCTCGGCGCGCTGTTCCGGAGCGCCCGACAGAGACGATACGGTCTTGTAAACAGACCGGATGACGTCCGGCAGGCTTTCCGCCGTAACCGGATTGTTCGAGACAAACGACGCAACAATCTCCGAAGTCATTCGAAGAAACTCTCCACCCGAAGGCGGCGAAATAACTGTATCGTCTGGCATTATACTTCCCACTTGCCGAGGAACATCTTGTCGTGCTCATCACCCTAGGCAATCGCAAGCAAACTACGAAGTTGCTGCACGGATATTAAGCCCGACACTTCAATCACTTGGTTCTTCCCCGGAATTTACCTTGGTAAACGCGGGGGTAGCCCTTGCTCTTGCCAAGGGGCAGGCGACCCCGTATCGCCCGAGCATTCAGCCCTGAATGCTTGGGAGTCGCGCCGATGAGCCAGTCGAACACCCTGACGAAAGGGTTCTTTTCGACCGGTTTGACTGAGGCGGACCCGATCATCGCCAAGTGGATTGGTGAAGAACACCACCGCCAGAGCGACCAGATCGAGCTCATAGCTTCGGAAAACCTCGTTTCCCGCGCCGTTCTGGAAGCTCAGGGCTCCCTCCTGACCAACAAGTATGCCGAAGGTTATCCAGGCAAGCGTTACTATGGCGGCTGCGAATTCGTGGATGAGGTCGAAATCCTCGCCATCGACCGCGCCAAACAGCTGTTCGGCTGCGACTTCGCCAACGTCCAGCCGTCCTCCGGCAGCCAGGCCAACCAGGCCGTGTTCACCGCTCTCATCAAGCCGGGCGATTCGATCCTCGGTATGAGCCTCGACGCAGGTGGCCACCTCACTCACGGCGCTAAGGCCAACCAGTCGGGCAAATGGTTTCAGGCACATTCCTACGGCGTCCGCCTGCAGGACGGCCGCATCGACCTCGACGACGTCCGCAAGGTAGCTAAGGAAAGCCAGCCCAAGCTCATCATCGCCGGCGGCTCCGCCTATTCCCGCACTATCGATTTCGCCGCCTTCCGCGCCATCGCCGATGAAGTCGGCGCCATTTTCATGGTCGACATGGCCCACTTTGCCGGTCTCGTCGCAGCAGGCCTGATCCCCAGCCCACTCAAGCACGCGCACGTCACCACCACCACCACCCATAAGACCCTGCGCGGTCCGCGCGGCGGAATGGTGCTGACCAACGACGAAGCCATCGCCAAGAAAGTAAACTCGGCCGTATTCCCCGGCATTCAGGGCGGACCGCTGATGCACGTCATCGCTGGTAAAGCGGTCGCCTTCGGCGAATGCCTGAAACCTTCCTTCAAGGCCTACGCGCAAGCCGTCATCGACAACGCCCACATGCTGGCCTCGACGCTGAAGTCCGGTGGTCTCGACATCGTCTCCGGCGGCACCGACACGCACCTGATGCTGGTCGACCTCCGCCCGAAGAACGTGAAGGGCAACGATACGGAGAAAGCGCTCGAGCGCGCCTACATCACCTGCAATAAGAACGGCGTGCCGTTCGATCCGGAAAAGCCGATGGTCACGTCGGGCGTCCGCGTGGGCTCGCCCGCCGCCACCTCGCGCGGTTTCGGCAGGGCCGAGTTCAAGCAGGTCGGCCTCTGGATGACCGAGATCGTCGACGCGCTCGCCAAGGGCGGCGATACATCGTCCGTTGAAACCAAAGTCCGCGAAGAAGTGAAAGCGCTCACCGCGCGCTTCCCGATCTACGCAGCCCCTTGGGGCTGAAACATCGGGGCTGATGCAGGAGTAACGATTGCGCTGTCCTTATTGCGGAACCGCCGACTCAGTCGTGAAGGACAGCCGTCCCGCTGAAGAGGATAACGCGGTCCGCCGCCGCCGTGGTTGCAACAATTGCGGCGGCCGTTTCACCACCTTCGAGCGCGTGCAACTCCGCGACCTCATCGTCGTCAAGCGCGACGGCCGCAAAGCTGTATTTGAACGCGACAAGCTCCGTCGCTCGCTCAAGATCGCGCTCCAGAAGCGCCCCGTCAGCGAAGACCAGCTCGACCACATGATCTCCGGCATAGTCCGTCAGCTGGAGAATATGGGCGAGACCGAGATCAAGACTTCCGACATCGGCGAGATGGTGATGGAGTCGCTCAGCACGCTCGATCCCGTCGGCTTCATCCGCTACGCCTCGGTATACAAGGATTTCAAGTCCCCTGCCGACTTCGCCCAGTTCATCGCGTCCCAGCCGCACGACGAAGACGACGCCTGAGCCATGAGCGGTGACCGCCCCTCCGTCACACTCAAGCTAGCCACCTCGCTTGATGGCCGCATCGCCCTTGCTGATGGGCAGAGCCAATGGATCACCGGCGAGGCCGCCCGCGCCGAAGTCCATAACCTGCGCGCCACTCACGACGCGGTCGTCGTCGGCTCCGAAACAGCGCTGGCCGATGATCCGCTGCTGACCGCCCGTCTTGATCCGGCGCCAGCAAAGCAACCTCTCCGCGTCGTCGCCGACAGCCGTGGCCGCATCCCGCCCAGCGCCAAACTCTTCTCCACGCTGGAGATCGGCCCTGTCGCCATCGCCACGCTCGAAACGACGGACCTCGACGCCAAGGGCTGGCCCTCCACCCGCGGCCTACAATTCTGGATGCTGCCCGCCGGCGAAGGCTCCACCCGCATCTCGCTCCCCGCGATGATGGAGAGCGCCACACGGGCAGGGATCACAACCATGATGATCGAAGGCGGCGGCCAACTCGCGGTCTCGTTCATGCGCGAAGGCCTCGTCGACCGCATCGAATGGTTCCGCGCCCCTATCGTCCTCGGCGGCGACGGCCGCCCCTGCCTCGGCGCCCTCGGCCTCACGGCACTCAACGCCGCGCCAAAATTCACCCGCACCAGCGTCCGCGAACTCGGGCCCGACCTATGGGAAAGCTACGCCCGCCTGGTCTGACTTTCGTCGGCTGCCTGCGCCATATCGCAACATCCCCACCCGCCCGGCTTGGTCATCAGGACCGCCAACCTTACCTGTAGCCAGCCGGTGGTTGTCATCCCGCCCGGACCGGCGTAGCGGCTTTGACGAGGGGCCTCGGACGGCCCGGCAGGATGCTTGAATGTTTTCTGGTTTTCTCACCCGCTGGGCCGCCGCTGTCGCTGTCGCCATTCCGGCGACGCCGGCCGCGTTGGCCTACGAAAATCCTGACGATATCAGTTCCACCCTCAGAGAAATCCAACCGGCAATCGAAGAGCCGGGTGATGTTGTTCTCGAACTTGAAGAGCCATAAATAATGTTCACCGGTCTCGTCACCGATGTCGGCAGGGTGGCCTCGGTCGAGGATACCAACGGACTGCGCCGCATCACCATGCGCAGCCAGTATCGCGTCGACCAGCTGCAGATGGGCGCCTCGGTCCAGCATTCCGGCGTCTGCCTCACACTCGTGGAATACGGCCCCGACGATGAAGGCTCGTGGTGGGTGGTCGAAGCCATCCCCGAAACGCTCTCACGCACCACCATCGGCCAGTGGACCAACGGCGCCCATGTCAATCTAGAACTCTCGCTCAAGCTCGGCGACGAATTCGGCGGCCATCTCGTCTATGGTCATGTCGATGGCCTCGGCACGATCGGCGTCATCGCAAAGGACGGCGAAAGCCGCGTCATGCGCGTGCGCGTGACCCGGGATCTCGGCAAGTTCTTCGCCGAGAAAGGCTCCGTCACCATCGACGGCGTCTCCCTTACGGTCTCCGCCGTTCATACCTGGGGCGATGAGGCGTGGTTCGAAGTCTCGCTCATCCCGCACACGCTCAAGGTAACGACGCTTGGCGAGCTCAATGTCGGCGACAAGGTCAATCTCGAAGTAGACATGCTGGCGCGCTACGTTGCGCGCATGTTGGAGTGGCGCTCAGAGGGAGGAAGCTGAATTGATGCCGTCCTGGACCGATGCCGCCAAAAAAATCGAACGCTTAATGTCGCAAGGCGGCGTTGATGCTCTCGCTGTTGCAAACGCGCGGCAATTGATTGAAGTCGCCGAGCCGAAGATTGCGGACTGTGATGTGGTCAGCGTGAATGGATATCTTATGGGCTCGGTTTGCCTTCATTGGACGAGCGCTTCCATGGAGATCGAGATACACTCGGCCTCCTATGAAGTTTGTCGTTTGAGCGCGTCGCCGGGTCGGCATGCGCGCGTTCGCCCACGCACCCGGGTGAGCCGATTTCGAGATCGATGATGGAGCTTTTGCCAAAGCGATGAAAGACCACGTGGAAAAATACGATTTCTCCGCCGCCATCTCTCCGATCGAGGAGATTGTGGAAGAAGCGCGCAACGGCAGGATGTATATCCTCGTCGACGCGGAAGACCGCGAGAACGAGGGCGACCTCATCATCCCGGCGCAGTTCGCAACGCCCGCCGCCGTCAACTTCATGGCTCGCTTCGGTCGCGGCCTGATCTGCCTCTGCCTCACGCGTGACCGCGCCCGCACGCTCGAACTTGACATGATGGCCCGCGAAAACCGCGAGAGCATGAAGACTGCCTTCACCGTCTCCATCGAAGCCAAGGAAGGCGTCACCACCGGCATCTCCGCACACGACCGCGCCCACACCATCGCCGTTGGCGTCGATCCCACCAAAGGCGCCGACGACATCGTCTCACCGGGCCACGTCTTTCCGCTCGTGGCCCGCGAAGGCGGCGTGCTCGTCCGCGCCGGCCACACCGAAGCAAGCGTCGACATCTCGCGCCTCGCCGGTCTCTATCCCGCCGCCGTCATCTGCGAGATCATGAACGATGACGGCACCATGGCGCGCCTGCCCGAGCTGGTAACGTTCGCTCAACTCCACGGCCTCAAGATCGGTACTATCGCCGACCTCATCGCCTGGCGCCGCCGCCACGACCGCTTCCTCGAGCGCCGCATCGAAAGCGATTTCGAAAGCGCATGGGGCGGCAAGTTCCGCATCGTCGTCTTCCGCAACACGCTCGACGGCGCCGAGCACGTCGCCCTCGTCAAAGGCCGCATCCAGGGCGACCAACAGGCGCTCGTGCGCGTCCATCGCATGGATTTCCTCTCTGACTTCCTCGGCGAAGCTGGCAAACGCGAAGGCCTCGTCCGCCGCGCTATGGAACGACTCTCCGCCGCCGAAGAGCCGGGCGTGGTTGTCTTTGTCCGCATGGGCATGGGCGAAGAGATCGCCCGCGCGCTCGGAGGACAGGCTCCCGTTGACGGCGAGCCCGCACACCCGCTGCGCGAATACGGCGTCGGCGCACAGATCCTGAAGGATCTTGGCGTTCGCCGCATGATCCTCATGAGCAATACGCGTCCCAACGTGCTGCCGGGCCTTGACGGATATGGCCTGACAGTCGAGGGCTGGCGCCGCATCGACGGAGACTGAGATGGCAGACGCCCCCCGCATCCTGATCGTAACCTCGCGCTACTACGCGAACATCACGGCCGAGCTTGAAGCCGGCGTCGTCGAAGGCCTGGACAAGGAAGGCGCCACGCACGAGTTCCTCGAAGTGCCTGGCGCTTTCGAAATCCCCGCAGCCATCGCCATGGCGGCCAGTACCGGCGAGTGGGATGGCTTCGTCGCGCTCGGCTGCGTCCTGCGCGGCGAGACCTCGCACTACGATCTCATCACCAATCATGTCGCGCGCGCCCTGATGGAGCTGTCGATCTCGGGCGTGCCGCTCGGCTTCGGCGTGCTGACCTGCGAGAACGAAGGTCAGGCCCGCGTCCGCGCCGACCGCAAACAGAAGAACAAGGGCGCCGAAGTCGTTTCGGCCGTCCTGCGCATGGTCGGCCTGTCATACCGCTTCAACAAGCTCTCCGAGGTCGGTGAATGACGTCGTCCCCGTCAGCCGACGCTGAACGCCAGCTGCTCGCCGCCCGGCGTGCAGGCTCGCGTCTGGCTGCCGTACAGGCGCTCTACCAGATGGAGCAGACCGAACAGTCGACCCGCTCCGTCATCGCTGACTTCATGGGCGACCGCCTCGGTCTCAACGATGAAGGCGAGCCGATCGAGGAGGCCGACCCCGATATCTTTAAGGCTATCGTCAACGGGGTGGTCGAACGGCAGGAAACCATCGACGCTGCGATCATGAAGCGGCTCGCCACGGGCTGGAAGATCGAACGCCTCGACGCCACCTCACGCGCCATCCTCCGCGCCGCCGTCTACGAACTCGTCGCCGAGATCGGCCTGCCATCACAGATCATCCTCGACGAATACGTCTCCCTCGCCCACGCCTTCTTCGAAGGCGCCGAACCCAAATTCATCAACGGCCTTCTCGACGCCGTCTCGCGCGATCTTCGCGCGGGCTGACGCGTTTTCCAACCAAACCCCATTCGTGTCATTCCGGCCGGAGCAGCGAAGTTGCGTAGAGCCGGAACCCAGAGCTGCCTCCGCCGCCCCTGGGTTCCGGGTCTCCAGCGCTACGCGCTTCCGCCCGGAATGACAGTGAAGGGTCAGGCTGCTCCATTGCGCAGCTGCCACTTCAACGCATAACTCAGCCGCATGAACGAGTTCGACCTCATCCGCCGCTACTTCGCGCCGCTCGCCACGTCTCCCGGCGCTGACGGCCTGCGCGACGACGTCGCCGAAACTGCTCCCGGCCTCATCGCGACAATGGACGCCATCGTCGAGGGCATCCACTTCCGTCCCGATGATCCGCTCGACACTGTCGCACAGAAACTCGTCCGCGTGAACGTGTCCGACATAATCGCCAAGGGCGGCAAACCGGATGCAGCGCTCCTGGCGCTGGTCTGGCCGAAAGGCCGCCCACACGAACAGCTCGAAGGCTTCGCACGTGGCCTCGGCAAGGATCTCGCACGCTGGGGCGCACACCTAGCCGGCGGCGACACCACGTCGACCGATGGCCCTCTGACATTGACGCTCACGCTGCTTGGCCGCGTCGGTCCGCGCGGACCGGTTCGTCGCTCGGGCGCAAAGCCCGGCGACGATGTCTGGGTTACCGGAACCATAGGCGACAGCTGGCTCGGCCTGAAGGCGGCAACCGGCGCATTCGGCGCGCTCTCCGCCGAAGCTCGCAACCTCATGGTCTCCCGCTATCGTGTGCCCGAACCGCCACGCTTGCCGTTCGCCGACGTCGTCGCGGCCCACGCTTCTGCCAGCATCGACATCTCCGATGGCCTCGTCGCTGACGCCGGCCACGTCGCAAGCGCCTCCGGCGTCCGCCTCGCCATCCGCGCCGCCGACGTCCCGCTCAGCGCCGTCGGCCAAGGCTACCTCACCAACGCGAAAGCCGATCTCCGCGCGCTGCTGACCGGCGGCGACGACTACCAGACCCTCTTCACCGCCCCGCCCAGCGCCCGCGCGGCCATCGCCGCAACCAAAGACGTCACCCGCATCGGTGAGGCAGGGCAGGGCGAAGGCGTTGCGGTGCTTGATGCTTTGGATGCTGAGATAGTGTTCGATAGCTCCGGTTGGCGGCACTTCTGAGCGCCGCCCAAGCGTAAACGCCGCCTCAACCATTCCCCGGCAGGCTGTCGCAATGCGCATGTCCCGTCGTGATATTCTGACCGCCGCCTCGCTGGCGGTAACCGCTGCCGCCCTCACAGCGCTTCCCGCCGCTGCGCAAGAACACGGTGCCGAAGCAGAGCCCGGCGCTCCGGACGAGGTTGAGGTGGCCCGGTCGGTCGAACTCGGTGGCATGGTCTTTCCGGTCTTCGACGAGAAGCGGAAGCTGAAGAACTACCTCTTCATCAACGCCCGCATGCTGGCCGGTCCAAACAAGGATGTCTGGAAGTATCGCGAGCAGCAACACTTCATCCGTGACGCCCTCGTGCGCGCGTCCCACAAGGTGAGCTTTCACCAGCAGGGCAATTTCAGGAAGCTCGACGAAAAGCTCGCAGCAGCCGAATGCCTGAAAGCCGCCAACGCGATCGTGGGCGAAACAGACGCGCTGGTCACGATGACCTTTACGCAGATCGCAAGCCGCACCTGACTTGAATAGATAGCGTTCTAGTTCTGGCGTCCGCCCGGGTTGTCGCCCGGCTGGCGGTTGTCACGCTGTTGACCCGGCAGGGTGTTCCGCAGGCTGCCGATCGAGCCGAAAAGCTGTTCGAGGATGCCCAGCTCGCGGCCGCGCGTCGGCGTCACGCGCGACGAGTAGTCCACCACCCGACCGTCATCCACGTCATAGATCAGCACGTCGGACACCACATCATCCGGATCGAACTGGATGGCGATAATCGAACGCTGCACGACCTTGGGATAGTAGAAGGTCAACAGTTCGCGGGTCGACGACATGTAGACCCAGAGCTTTTCCTTGCCCGGTGAAGACATCGCAGCAGACGAAGCGTCGAACATCGAAGTTGTCGACGGCGTCCCGAGGCGCGCCAGAACGGTGGAGCGCGTGTCCACTTCCGGCTTCACGTCTTCCGGGAAGGCCTGATCGGGCACATAGCCGTGGAAGTCGCGGGTCGCGGTACATCCCGTCACGATGGCGGCTGCAATGCCAGCGAGGGCGATGCGACCGAGAACAAGGCGGCCAAGACGGGCGCGCTTCTGGACCATGGGGCGAAACTCCGGAATCAGTTTGTAGCTACAGTCAGCCCCAGCGGCTTGGCAAGGCTATGAGGCGCCTTCGTGGCGGCGCCCCAGTGACGGGGCCTGTGGCCGGGCGAAAACCCCGACTTCCGCCCTGCGCGAACCCTGCTAGCTTCCCCCCTCCTCAAAAAAGGAAAGAGGGTCGGAGGACGGAATGGCGCTCGGCAACTGGTTTCAATCCAAGAAGAACCGCTGGGCGGTCGATCGTCTGCATCAGTCGATCCAGGCTCAGGCCCTGCGCCCGGACTTCTATTTCGACGGCGGCGCCCGCGACAATTTCTCCGGTCGTTTCGAGATGACGTGCCTGCACGGCGCGCTGGCCTTCCGTCGCCTGCGCATGGCCGGGGCTGCCGGAAAAGCGCTCTCGCAAGACGTTTTCGACGCCCTTTTCGACGGTTTTGACGAGGCCCTGCGCGATATCGGCACCGGCGACCTCAGCGTCGGCAAGAAGATACGAAAGATGGGCGAGGCCTTCTATGGCCGAGCCAAAGCCTATGATGACGCGCTCGGCGATAGCGCCAACGACGCGCCGCTCGCCCTGACCCTGCGCCGCAATCTCGGGCTGGATGAGGCCGCGGCCGGCCGCTTCGCGCGCTACGTCCACGCCGTCGAAGCAACGCTTAAACGCCACACCGACGAGCAATTGCTCACTGGCGAGGTCAACTGGCCCCGTCTCACCTGACCATCTGCCCTGATTTTGCGCGATTTTACTGCCATAACCCGTGTGGCAACGACGCGCGCGCCGGGGTCTGTTACACCTGTGGGCTCGTGGTATTAGACCCTCAGCTTGTGGCTGGGCCGGGTTGATTCCAGTCCGTTTCGCTATGCGGGAGCAGTTCGGCTGACATGGCGGATCGAAAGATCATATCCATCGACGGGATGGGCGGTGACAACGCGCCCCGCATCGTTGTCGAGGGCCTGGAGCTTATCGCCAAGTCTCACCCACATCTCGATTTCCTCGTCCACGGCGACGAGGTCCAGCTCAAGGCGCTCCTCTCAAAAGCCCGCACCGCCGCCCCCCGCGTAACGATTCGCCACACCGATAAATCCGTCGCGATGGACGCCAAACCCAGTCAGATGCTGCGTCAGGGCAAGGGCACGTCGATGTGGAACGCCATTGAGTCGGTGAAAGCCGGCGAGGCGATCGCCGCCGTTTCTGCGGGCAATACCGGCGCGCTGATGGCGCTCTCCATGTTCATCCTGCGCAAGGTCGAAGGCGTGCACCGCCCCGCTCTGGTCGGCAGCTGGCCGACTCGCAAGGGCGTCTGCGCCATGCTCGACCTCGGCGCCGACATCGCAGCAGACGCCACACAGCTCGTCGAATTCGCCATCATGGGCGCCGCCTTCGCCCGCGCCGTTCATGGCGTGCAGAACCCGCGCGTCGCCCTGCTCAATATCGGCGAGGAAGAACTCAAGGGCCACGAGTCGATCCGTGAGGGCGCGCGTCTCATGCGCGCGTCCAGCCTGCCAATCGATTTCCGCGGCTACATCGAGCCCGACAAGATTGGCAATGGCGACATCGACGTCGTGGTTGCTGATGGCTTTACCGGCAATGTCGCGTTGAAGACGGCCGAAGGCATCGCCAAGATGATCTCGGACATGCTGAAGGATGCATTCAAGTCCGGCCCGCTTGCCATGCTTGGCGCCATGCTTGTCCTGCCCGCGCTCAAGGGGTTCCGCACCAAGATGGATCCGCGCAAGGTGAATGGCGCGGTCTTCCTTGGCCTCAATGGCGTCGTCGTTAAAAGCCATGGCGGTACCGACGATGTTGGTTTCGCGCAGGCGATCTCGGTTGCGGCCGGCATGGGCGACAGCAATTTCCGCGCTGAGGTTGAAGAAAACCTCCGCCGTCTCGCGCCGGTGACAAATGCCACGCCTGCCGAAGAGTTAGCGCAGTAGGTTCCGGCCGACTTCGTGCGGCCGAACAGTTTGACGAGGCGATGATTTGACCGAGTTCGTTTCTGTTGTTCGCGGCGTCGGGGGCTACCTTCCTTCGAGGGTGCTCACCAACCAAGATATCGCGAAAATGGTCGACACCACGGACGAGTGGATCACCGCGCGCACCGGCATCCGCAAACGCCATATCGCGGCTGAGGGCGAGTTCACGTCAGACCTCGGCGCGAAGGCGGCCCAGAAGGCGCTCGACGCAGCCGGCCTGACGCCCGACGACATCGATCTCATCGTCATGGCGACCGCGACGCCCGACTATACCTTCCCCGCCACCGCCACGATCGTGCAACACAAGCTCGGCATCACCCGCGGCGCGGCGTTCGACCTGCAGGCCGTCTGCTCCGGCTTCGTCTTCGCGACCGCCACCGCAGACAACTTTCTCGCGCGAGGACAGTTCGAACGCGCACTCGTCATCGGCGCGGAAACCTTCTCGCGTATCCTCGACTGGTCGGACCGCTCCACCTGCGTCCTTTTTGGCGACGGCGCTGGTGCAGTCGTTCTGGAACGTCAGGAAAAGGCCAAAGCCGGCGATCGCGGCGTGAAAGGCATCCACCTCCGCACCGACGGACGCTATCGCGATCTTCTCTACGTCGATGGCGGACCGTCCACGACGCAAACCGTCGGCCACCTCCGCATGGTCGGGAATCAGGTCTTCAAGCACGCAGTCGGCAAGATTTCCGAAAGCGTTCTGGCGTCGGTGAAACAGGCCGGCCTCGAAGTGAAAGACATCGACTGGTTCGTTCCTCATCAGGCTAACCAGCGCATCCTCTCCGCCGTCGCCGAACGCCTCGGCCTTGAACAGCACAGGGTCGTCTCGACAGTCGCCGAGCACGGCAACACCTCAGCCGCCTCCGTCCCCCTCGCCCTCGCCGCTGCAACCGAAGACGGCCGCGTCAAACCCGGCGACCTGGTCCTCATCGAAGCCATCGGCGGCGGCCTCGCCTGGGGCTCCGCCCTCATCCGCGTCTAACGACCGCCGGGCAGCGCACCGCATCAGCGACCACCATCAAACCTCAAACTGGAAGGGTGCTTCTTGGCACGCCCTCCCGGCGGCGGCCCTAGGGTGTGCACACATCTCACCGGAGAGGATTCCTAGCGCGGTGCGGTTGTGATTCCCTAACTGCGGCGTGCGTTGCAGGGGAGGCGCTGGATGGAGGTTTATTCGTTGGGGTCGTTCGGAGACGTGCGGCTGGAAAAAAGGGGGCCATTGTCCTGGGCGCCATGGTGTCGCGCTCGACCTGCTGCCTGCGGCAGCT
>JBBQJV010000096.1:0-11872 GCA_038326205.1 Caulobacterales bacterium
ATCCGTCTGACGAAACCATTGGTTCGGGTGGTAGTATCTCGCTCGTCGAGGAGGAGGAATCTCCTGTAAACTCGTCGATCAATACCACCCCACTCGTGGACATCATGCTGGTGTTGCTGATCATCTTCCTGATCACGATCCCGGTCGCTGTGCAGAGCATCAAGGTCGAGCTGCCGACTGAACGGAACCAGGTCGTCACCCCGCGGAAGGAGAACATCAACATCTCCGTCCGCACGGATGGCGCCGTGTTCTGGAACAACTCGGAAATCACCGAGGGCCAGCTCGCTTCGCGTCTTGCAGTGGCTGCTCGTGGCGATCCTCAACCGGAAGTTCACATTCGGGGCGACCTTGCGACCAAGTATTTCGAGGTCGGCAAGGTTGTCGCGATCGCGCAGAGGTCCGGGATCCTGAAGATCGGCTTCATCACCAAGGCGCCGCGTCCAGCGGGCTGAGTAGTTTAAAGGCTCGAACGGGCCAGGAGTTTATCCTATGTCAATGGCAGTCGGCGAACGCGAAGAAGGCGAGCCGCTATCAGAGATCAATACGACGCCGCTGATCGATGTGATGCTGGTGCTGCTGATCATGCTCATCGTTACGCTGCCCCCGCAGCGTCACGCGGTGAAACTTGACACGCCGCTTCCGCCTCCGCCGAACCAGCCGCCGCCGCCGGACGACATGCCGGACCCGGTCAGGATCATCATCAACTATAACGGTGTGATCTCCTGGATGGGTGAGGATGTGACCCGCAACGAGCTCGACCGGCGTCTGAAGGTCGAGGCCGCACGCGGGGTTCAACCGGAGATCCACATCGAACCGGACCGTGATGCACAGTATGGCGTGGTTGCTCACGTGATGGCTGCCGCACAACGGAATGGTCTCAAGAAAATGGGCGTTATCGGGGGAACCTGATAAAATAGGCGTTATCTGGCGAGCCTCATATCGCCTCATTTCGCTGTGTATATAGAAGGCGGCGCCGAGCGATTGGGCTCAGCGCCGTCTTTCGCAGCTAGAGCTGCGTGAATTTGTTTGAGGGTCAGCACCACTGACCTATCTGGAAACAAGAACAGGCCTCGTTGAAGTGGGCCAGTTGGTGGAGGTCTAAAGATGCAGACGTTTGGCAAAACCATGCGCAACAGCCTGCCCGCTCTCGGGCTTGGCCTGCTCACCGTGTTTGGTATGGCCAGCGCGTCCCTCGTGGCCGCGCCGGCGGCTCACGCCCAGAACAAGGCGAAGAAGGAATTCGTCGAGAACTTCAACGCCGCGAACGCGGCGATGCAGAGCCGGCAATGGAGCACGGCGATCGCCAAGGCTGACGCCGCCTGGCCGCACGCTGCCAACACGCAGCAGAAAGCCGCGCTGGAACAGATCCGCGTCGCTTCTAGCTGCGATTCGTCAGTCAAGAACAATGCGGGCTGCATCAGCGCCATCGAGAAAGCCAAGTCCACCGGCGGCTTGCAGTCGTCGATTGTGAAGAATTACGATCAGATGCTCGCCGGTCGTTATGCAGACTCGGGCAATGGCGCGAAGGCGCTTGCCCAGACAAAGGCGAACATCTCAGCTTACGGCGGCACCTCAACCGAACTTGCCTTCGTCGCGAAGAAGTCGCTTGAGTCCAAGAATTACTCGGACGCTGTCTCGTACATCAACAAGGCCATCGCGAGCGGCAAGCCGACGGCAACGCATTACAACATCCTGCTCAACGCCTATCAGGCGCAGGGCAAGCTGGATGACTTCTACCGCACCGTCGAAAAGATCGCGCCAATCTACAATAGCGACACTTACTGGCGCATGCTGATCGAGCGTTCGCGCAAGGAAAAGAACTATCGCACGAACGACGCCGGTCTCGACGTCTATCGCGCGCTGCTTGGCGCAGGCGTGAAGCTGAAATCAGACGAGCAGTGGGAAATGGGCGACGCCGCCCGCAAACGCGGCCTCACGATCGAAGCGTCCAATGCGTGGGATGTGCTGGTGAAAGCCAACGATCCGCTGGCCGTGAAGAACAAGGGCCTGATAGACGCGACGAAAGCTTCGGCAGCCAAGGAAAAAGCGACGGGCCTCGCGCAGAGCGAAGCCACCTCGGCGACCCGCGCTTCCGGTGAGCCGTTCGCCGATACTGCTGAAGCCTACATGGCTGCCGGCGACTACGCCAAGGCGATCGATCTCTTCGACAAGGCCTTCAAGAAGGGCGAGATGGACGCCGCCAAGGTTGAGCTCATCAAGGTCCGTCTCGGCGTGGCCCAGTTCAAGGGCGGCAAGAAATCTGATGCCGTGAAGACCTGGTCCGCTATCAAGGCTGACAACGGCGCGGCCTGGCTGGCCAAGTCCTGGCTAGCGATCGCCAAGAACTGATCTGCGTTATCAACGACAAGCGAAGGCCCGGCTGGAAACAGCCGGGCCTTTTGTTTATGTGGCTATGGCTGTGAAGCCCGATCAGACTGTGCCGTCTTCAGGCGTGGTAGGGGCGTCGCGGGAGAAGCCCGCCAGAATGGTGTCGGGGCCGATGTCGACGCGCATCGGAAGCACGATGAGGGGGGCGTCGTGTGCGTGCAGCCTGCGTTGCAGGTTCAGCGCGGTGCCGCCGTGGAGGAGGGTGGAAGCCCACCCATGCGGCTTGGTCATGGCGCGCGTGGCGACAAAGATTACGTTTGGATATGCTTCGCGCGCCTTGAGGCAGAGCTCTTCGAGCGTGACCACGGCGTCCGTCGAGAAGCCAGAATAGACCTTGGCGGGCATGCCATGGTCGCGGCACCAGGCGACGATTTTGCCAGCGCGTTCGCCGACCTGCGTTTTCAGGCGCTCAAGCGCTTCGTGGCCGCCATAGGCCTCAGCGTCGACCTCTCCTGCAGAGATGATCAGAACGCTATCGAATTGGCCACGAAACAAGCGCTGGGCGTGCATGAGTGCGTGCAGGCCTGCCGCACCGTGCGGTCCGGTGACGATGCCGACGGGGCGCTTCATCACGGCCGGCTTGGGGATATCGATCGCGGCGTCGGGGTCGCGGATCAACAAGTCTTCGAAGGTGGTTTCCATCGATTTGTCGAAGCGGCGGTAGTGATCGCGAACCCAGTAGCCGCACGCGGCGATCATCAAAGCGACGACGAGGGCGACCCACGCGCCCTGGCTGAACTTCGCAAGGAAGAGCGTGATCAGGATCGACACCGCCACAAGCAACGCCACCACGGAAATGGCAGTGTCGAGCGTCCACTTGATCGGTGGGCGGTTGGTGCGGTGGGTCACATTGTAGCGGACCAGCCCCGCGATAGAGAGGCTGAAGGTGAGAAACACGTTGATCGAATAAAGCACGACCAGACTGTGGACCTGTCCTCCGGTGAACAGCAGCAGCAAGCTGGCTGCGACCCCCATGGTGAGAACGCCGTTCTGCGCCACCAGCTTGTTCGACAGGTGCGCAAAGGAGTGGGGCGCCCATTTGTCGATCGCCATCCACGCCAGGACGGCCGGTCCGCCGAGAAAGCCTGACGAGGCAGCGACCAGCAACAGCGTCGCTGCGAACACCATCGCGACGCCAAGGATGATCTGGCGGATCAGCTCCTGATCCGGGAACAGGCGCATCAGGGTGGCGTCGAATACCACGGCGTTGAGCGTCTTGCCCTCGACCATCTGGGGAAGCCAGACCGTGTAGAGCAGCATGATGCCGCCGGCGAGCACGGCCAGCGAAATGGCGATCAACGCCATCGCGCGTGCGCCTGTCTGGGCGCGTGGCGCCTTCAGGTTGTGGGCGTTCTCGGACAGCGCCTCAATGCCGGTATAGGTGCCAGCGCCGGCCGCGTAGGCCGTGGCGATGACGGCGATCAGCGCCCATAGCCCCTGGTCGTGCACCACGGTCTCGACATGCTTTTCGGCGCGCACCACGCTTTCGACCAGCACATCGCCCTTGGCGGCGAGGCCCATCCCGATCAGCACGACGTGGACGATGAGGAAGCCGAACACGATGGGCGCGAGGACCATGACGGATTCGCGCACTCCGCGAAGGTTCAGGAAGAGAAGGATGCCCATGCCGCCCGCGAGCGCGAACGGTTTGTATTGCAGCCAGTCCGGCGGAACCAGGTTGAAGATAGCGTCGGAGGCGGCCGCCACTGAGATCGCGATGGTCAGCGAATAGTCGACCACCAGCGCCGACCCGGACAGGAGCCCCGCGTAGGGGTGGACGAGGCGGGTCGCGGCCTTGTAACCGCCGCCGCCATTGGGAAAGAGGCGGATGATCTGCACATAGGCCAGCGAGATGACCAACACGGTCAAAGCCGTGATCAGCGCAAGCCAGATGACCAGCGGCTCATGCCCGCCCTGGTGAAGCGCCTTGTAGGCTTCTTCCGGGCCGTAGTTGGCAGATGACAGGCTATCTGCACCGACGCCCGCCCATGCGAGCACGGCGACCAGCGCTGCGGTGCGCCAAGTCTCGAGGCTCAGCGGATCCTTGATCTTGGCCTTTGCTTTCGGTCCGGGCGATTTGGCGCCTGGCGGCTTTGGACTGGGTCGGTCAAGCTGGGCCATCGATCAGTCCAAATCCGGGTCCGTCGTGGCCTGATCCGCGTCCGGGGAGGACATCGCAGGCCGGTCAGCGCCAGGACGACGCGGGCGGACCATCTCTCCGCGCAAAGCACCGTGCAACCCCGCCGCCTCCAAAAATCCGCTGGAACTCTAAGGTGATCTGTGGCTGGCGCTGGCAGCTTCCGGCCGCCCGCGCATCGACCGAATTCGCGGTCCGGGCTCCTCTCAGCCTTTCTTTTGGGTTGCCGTGAACACTGCCAGTTGCGCTGCCAAGGCGCGCTGGAAGGCGGGGCGCGCTTCGGCGCGGGCGACATAGGCCGCGAGGTTGGGATAATCGTCTAGCAGCCCCGATCCTTTCGACCTGAACAGGACCGCCGCCATCATGAGATCACCCGCAATGAAGGCGTCCTCGAGCCATTCGGCCTCGCCCAGGCGAGCAGAAAGCTGGCCCAGCGGCTTGCGGGCGCGATCCCTCACGAGGGGCAGGCGCTGCTCGCACCAGGGCTGGTCGCGCTCGAAGAGCGCCGCGACCGTGAGTTCGACGAGTGGTGGCTCCACCGTGTTGAGCGCGGCGAAGATCCATGTGATCGCGCGCGCGTGGGCATTTGCCTCGTCGGGCAGCAGGCCCGCATGACGCTCGGCGATGTGCAACACCATCGACCCTGACTCGAACAGAGCGAGATCGCCTTCTTCATAGACCGGAATCTGCCCAAACGGATGAAGCGCCATATGTGCGGGCGCCTTCATCTGATCGAACGAGACAAGGCGAACGTCGTAGGGCTGACCCACTTCTTCAAGCGCCCAGCGCACGCGCATGTCACGGGCAAGGCCTCGGCCGCGATCAGGCGAGGATTCAAAGACGGTAATGACGGGCGTCATGGCGATGTCTCCATTCGGCTCACTCTTGAACCACCAGTATCGGAACAACGATCGGCTTCTCCGGAAACCGACATCGTCCGGTAAATTTCCAGCACGCGCCGGCTAGAACTCTCAGTCTTTCACTGTCGCCTGCCGCGAACCAGGCTAGGCCACGCTCCAGCCGGCGCCAGTTGTTGCCGCCGTCCGACATGCGTCGAACGGCGCCGGGGCATTTCCGGACTGCGGGGTAAGTCGCGCATGGCCGCGCGCGTCCATCAATGTCATAGGCCGCGCGATCGGCGCTTATGCGTGCCGCCGGGCGCGCCAGCGGACGCAGCAGTTTGGACCTTAAGGCGATCTTGGATCACGTGACGGGCGATCCGCTGCTTGTCCGGCTTGGCATTGTCATCGTCGTCATTATCGCGACGGTGATCGCGATCTGGACGCTCCAGTCCATCGTCGGACGCAATGTCAGCGACAAGAATGTCCGCTACCGCGTACGCAAGACCATTTCGTTCGTAGGTTACCTTGTTGCCGCGGTCATCGCCATCGGCGCCTTCAGCGACAGCTGGGGGCAGGTCACAGTGTTCTTCGGTGTCGCCGGCGCCGGCATTGCCTTCGCGCTGCAGGAAGTCATCGTCAGCGTTGCCGGCTGGGCTGCTCTATCGTTCGGCGCCTTCTATCGACCGGGCGATCGCGTCAAACTCGGTGGCATCGATGGCGACGTTATTGATGTCGGTGTGGTGCGGACAACGCTCATGGAGACAGGCGAATGGGTTGCCGGTGACCTCTACAATGGCCGCGTTGTAAGGGTGGCGAATTCGTTCGCCTTCAAGGCGCCAGTGATCGACTACTCGGCGGACTTTCCCTTTCTCTGGGACGAACTAGAGATTCCCATTCGCTATGGCTCGGACTGGAAGGCTGCCGAAGCCAACTTCGAACAGGCCGCCACCAGCGTCACAACGAAATTGGCGGAGCGTTCGACAGAGGAGTGGGAACGCTTCGTGAAGAAATACCTGGTCGAAAAAATACGCGTTGCGCCCCTGATCACATTGGTGACGACTGGCGACTGGCGACTGGATCGAGTTCACCATCCGCTACATTACTGACTTCAAGTCACGCCGCACATCGAAGGACGCCATCTGCAGATTGATCCTCGCGGCTCTCGAGGAAAAGGCTGACACCATCATCCTCGGGGCGACAACTTTCGAAGTGCTTGGGGTAAGCGAGCGAGCACTCCGTGCAATGAAACAGTAATCTCGTTCCCGGCAGCCTATTCGGTCCTGATCGAAGGGGCTGCAGATCGTCTGGCATTCACGCGATGAAAGCTGCAGCCGTACTCGTCGAATAGTGCGGGGCAGGCTCACGGGGATCGCGCGGCCAAACCGGCCTGTTTACCCATGAAATCAGCTCTGCAAGGGACCTATGGCCGTATCGGCGGGCTCGGGTTTGACGCAGCGCGGCGAAGCCGTCATACGGGGCGCAAAACAGGGCCAAAGGCCCATCCTCCCGCGCTCTGGACGCTGTTTTCGACGCCATGCTGACGATCAATGACCTCACTTTCCGGATCGATGGCCGGGCCTTGTTCGAGGGCGCGTCGGCGCAGGTTGCAGACGGCTGGAAGGTTGGCCTCGTCGGGCGCAACGGCACGGGCAAATCCACCCTGCTGCGCATTATCCGCGAGGAACTCGCCAAGGGCGAGGGCAATGGCGATGGCTCGGTGCGTATCAATCGCGGCGCCAAGATGGGCTTCGTGGCGCAGGAGGTCGCAGCCAACGACCAGACCCTGCTCGACGTGGTGCTGGAGGCAGACATCGAACGCGCCGAACTAATGCGCGAAGCTGACACGTGTGAGGACCCGGACCGGATCGGCGAGATCCACATGCGGCTCGCCGACATCGATGCGTGGTCGGGAGAATCGCGGGCGGCGGAGATTCTCGTTGGCCTCGGCTTCACGCAGAACGACCTGTCGCGCGCGTGCAAGGAATTCTCGGGCGGCTGGCGCATGCGCGCAGCGCTTGGCGGCGTGCTGTTTGCGCGTCCGGAACTACTGCTTCTGGACGAGCCGACCAACTATCTCGATCTCGAAGGCGCAGCCTGGCTTGAGGTTTATATCCGCAAGTATCCGCACACGGTGGTGATCGTTAGCCATGATCGCGACCTGCTCAACCGATCAGTGACGCACATCCTCGCGGTGGAGAACACCAAGCTGGTGCTGCAAGCGGGCGGTTATGACACCTATCTACAGCGGCGCGCGGAGCGGACGCAGCACCTTGCGGCGCAGAAGGAAAAGCAGGACGTCCAGCGCGCTCACATGCAGAGCTTCATTGATCGCTTCAAGGCCAAGGCGTCGAAGGCAGCTCAGGCGCAGAGCCGCATGAAAATGCTGGAGAAGATGACGGTGATAACGGTGCCGCTGGCCGAGCGCACTATCCCGTTCAAGTTCTACGAAGCCGAAGAGCTGGCGTCCCCGATCCTCGAGATCGAGCAAGCCGACATGGGCTATGCTCCAGGCAAACCTGTGCTTGAGCGCGTGAGCCTACGTCTCGATTTCGACGACCGCATCGCCATTGTCGGCGCCAACGGGCAGGGCAAGACGACGCTGGTCAAATCCATCGCGCAGAAACTGCCGCTGTTGCAGGGAATGCGGCGCGCGTCAAAAAATCTGCGTGTCGGCTATTTCAGCCAGGACCAGCTCGACGAATTGCGTGCAGGCGAGAGTGTGTTGGAGCATGTGAAAGACCTGATCCCGACGGCTGGCCAAGCGCAGGTGCGCGCGCTGGCGGCGCAGTTCGGTTTCGGTCACGAGAAATGCGAGACGAAGGTCGACAAGCTATCAGGCGGCGAGAAGGTGCGCCTGTTGATGGGGCTCACCACTTACAAGAAGCCGCACATCCTTATTCTCGACGAACCGACATCGCACTTGGACATCGATAGCCGCGAGGCGCTGATTTATGCGCTGAACGATTTCAACGGCGCCGTGCTTATCATCACCCACGATACATATCTGGCGGAGGCGACTGCCGATCGGCTCTGGCTGGTCAACAGCGGCAAGGCGAAGCCGTATGATGGCGACCTTGCCGACTACAAGGCGCTGGTGCTCGCCGCCGACCGTCCGAACGAGGACAAGCAGCACGCCTTAGCACGCGCTGAAATAGCGGCGTCTGGCGCTGCGAAGGAAGAGAAGCCGAAGGCGGCGAAGATGTCCTTCAAGCAGAAGCACCGCATCGAGACCGCTGAGAAAGACGTCGAGAAGGCCCGCGCGGCGCTTGAGCTGCTCGACCGCGATCTAGGCGATCCCGACACGTTCACGCACAAGGCCGACGCCGAAGCCAAGTTTAAAGGTCGCGCCAAGGTTCAGGCGCAGCTGGACGCAGCAGAGTCAGAATGGCTTGCTGCGCTGGAGGCGGCTGAGGGGAAGGGATAGGTCCCGAAGCCCGCGCTCGGGCTTCGAGGGACGCGCACTGCGTGCGCGGCTCAGCATGAGCACTACTTTGGCTGCCTTCCCAGATAGCGGATCAAACGTTGCCGCCGCCGCCGCTGCCTGCGCCGCCACCACCACCACCACCCTTGCCTTGCGTGCGACGCATCATCTGATTTCCGGCGCCGCCGAACGATTTGCCGCCGCCCTTGAGCTGGTTGGGGTCGAAGCCGGACTTCTTGAGACCGCCGGGTGATCCGCTCTTGGCGGCGCGGGCGTTCTGGAGTTTTTCCAGCGCCTGTTTGGTGATGTCGCTCTGACTCTTGGGAGCGTCAGCAGCCTTTTTCGCAGGTTTCTTGGGGTCGCTCGCCTTTGCCATGTCTGGCTCCGTTATCTGGCGGGCGTATAGACCGCCCTCTGCTTCAGTGTAGGCCGCTCGATCGCGAGACGCGAGGGGGAGGTGCCTGCCGCCTTCATGCGCGACTCGATCCAGAGGAGAATATGCTCGAAAGTCGGCTTCTCAAGGCCGGGCACGTCATTGAGCACGGTGTGATCGAGCTGGCCGAGAACCCGCTTCAGCAGGTCTTCCAGCGCGCCGAGGTCCATCACCCAGCCGTCCCGGTCGGGCTGTTGGGATGCGACGCTGGCGGTCACCACGAAGCTGTGGCCGTGGACGCGGCGATAGTGCTGCGCGCCGGCTTCGGCGTCGATGTAGTGGCTGGCCTCAAAGCTGGCCGTTGCGCTGATCTCGAACATGGGCGGAACTCAGACTTCCAGCGTCCACCAGGGAAAGCCGGACAGGGATGGGCCCACCCGCGCCATGCGGCAGGCTACGGCAGCGACGCCGGGATATACGTCGGGCTTGTCGGTTTGCACAACCGCCCCCAGCACGCCGGGCTGACGCAGGCACAGATCGAGAATTTCCCGGCAAAGTGTCTCGTGCAGGTTGAAATGGCGGTCGGCGACAAACTGCAGAACGCCCTCGCGCACGAAATCATAGTCCTGGACGCCCTCGATACTGTCCTGACCCGGCGGGGGCTTGAGCATCAGGACCACTGAGATCAGCAGGGACTGGCGGGCCGTCTGCTCGAAAGCATGGATGCCGATCGAGGCGAGGGTTTCGATCCGGCTGATGCGGACGAGGTAGAAGTCGGGGTGGGTCATTGCGGGCCCCCTGGCCGCGTGTCGAACATCACATCGCGAGCACTGGAAGCGAGGCGCTGGCCGTTGTCGATGTGGAGCACCTGCGCGGTGAGGGCGGTGTTGCCAAGCAGGAATTCGGCGGCCGAAGTGATGTTGTCGAGATCGATAGGGCGGCCCATCGGATTGTGGCTGGCAGCGGTATCGAACTCGACCTGCGACTGGTCGAAGGAGGGCAGCAGCAGGCCGGGGGCGATGGCATTGACGCGGACACGTGGCGCGAAGGCGCGGGCCATCATGTCGGTGGCTGCAAGCAGGCCGGCTTTCGAGAGCGTGTAGGAGAAGAAGTCCGGGTTCATGTTCCAGAGCTTCTGGTCGAGCATGTTGATGATGCAGTTGTCGCGCGCGGGGTCGGCTTGCGCGAAGAAGCGCTCCGACAACAGGGCGGGCGCGCGCAGGTTTACCGCCATGGCGAGGTCGAGGATTTCGGGCTTGATCGCGTCCGGTGTGTCGTAGTCGAAGACGGAGGCGGAGTTGATGAGGCCGCTGAGCGGACCGCCTGCAAGGTACGCGGCCTTATCGATCAGGGCGCTGGCCGCACCAGGATCGGCGAGATTGGCGCTGATCGCCCACGTGTCGGGGTTCTTCGCGCGCAGGTTTTCGCAAAGCTGTTCGGCTTTGATGGCGTTGCTGTTGGCGTGGATGATGACGGCGTGGCCGGCAGCCGACAGGTGTTCGACAAGCCGACGTCCGGCGCGTTTTGCGCCGCCTGTCACGAGTATGAGTTTCCGGGCCGAGATCATGCGTGGGTGTGGCGCTTGGTCGGCGCGGTGGTCAAGCCCAGTTGGGGGCCAGACGCGGTATTGGCTGAATAAACGTGGGTGGGGAGCAGCTCTTGTTCGCGACGATGCGGCAGGTTGGGTAACCGGCTCGGGGGGCATTAGCATAATTCACCGAGGGGGCGAGAAGCTCCCCACCCTTGCGCTCTCCCGTTGGGGACCGGAGAGCGCAGTCTCAAACCATGTCAGCCCGGCCCGCCGCCGGGTCCAGAACCGCCACCGCCTTCCGGACGTCCGCGCCCGCCGCTCTGACCTTGATCGCCGCCTTGCCCGGCCTCGCGTCCGATCGCGCGCTGGGGCGCGTCCATCAGCATTTCGGCGCGCGTGACGCGGCCATCCTGATCCTTGTCCATGCGGGTGAATTCGTTGCGCAAAACCAGCGTGAATTCCTGCGACGTGACAGTCTAGTTCATGTCGCTGTCTGCAGCGCACAGGTCGGGCTGGGCTTCCTTGTCGCCCAGCATCAGGCGGGGCGCCAGTCGGCCATTTCGAAGCTGGTTATGACGCCGCTCTGGTCGACGTCTGCGCGGGCGAACGCGATCGGGATGGCGGCCTCGAGTTCATCCTTGCTGGGGACGAGGTCGCAGTTGGCGTCCATGCCGGTGAAGAGGGTGGCGATGGGGCGGGCGATCTTTGATTCCTGCAGCCTCGCACCGGGACGCTGGCCATCCTGAGGCCACCACCGGGTAGGCCGGGTGCGCCGGAGGCGCAGGCTGTGGCGCAGCTAATCGCCAGCGCCGACATGATTGTCCGCTTGTGTTGCATCCGACCCTCCAGACTTGAAGGGGGAGGTGATGCGCGAGCTGTCGCCGGTGTGTGCCGGAGCTGTCGCGGGTATGTAGCGTTTTAGGGGCGGATCAGCTCTTGGCGTCTTCGATGGCGAGACGCACGCCCTTGCGCCAGTCCCACGGCATGACGAATTCGCCCGACCAGATTCCGGCCTGCGCGGTGCGTGCCTTGTCCTCTACGGGGATGAACTCTTTCGAGTAGGCGCGGTAGGCGACGGCGTGGCCGTTGCTGACCAGCCAGTCCTGCACGCTTGCCCCGCGCACGGTGCATTTGCCGAGCGTACGATTGTAACGGTCGTGGCCTTCCGAGATGCAGGTGA
>JBBQJV010000097.1:0-11849 GCA_038326205.1 Caulobacterales bacterium
GCTTCGACGTATCTATTCCAATTCGGCTAATCTGTTCCACGGACGGTCTCCTTGTCTGAGTTTTCAACAACCTCATTCTGGCACAAGTGATGCCGTCGGGGGCCGTCCAACCCAACAGTTCCGCGCGGCCTCCCTCATCAGGCACGACCTCGCCATCATCGGCCTTACGTAATCTGAACGACTTTTCAGCTTTGGCGTCTTCGGAATAGTCGTGTGTAAGACCGGGCTATTCGGAATCGACCCAGGTAAATCCGAGGCTGCGGAGCGTCCGGAGATGCTGGTCGCCGCCACAATGCTTGAGCTTCACACGCAAGCGGCTGACGCGGTGATCCACAGCCACTTCGCTCGTGTCGGGAGACATGCCGACCTCGGTCATGATTGCGTCCCTCGAAAAGGTCATGCCGGGCCGGCCAGCGAGCAACCGTAAAAGCCTCCATTCGTTCGCTGTGACGGCAATCTCCTTGCCATCTGCGTAAACACGGTTGGCGTCGAGGTGAAGCTGCAACGGGCCCGCACGGATGATCGAAGGGAGGAGCGCCGGTGGGCGACCCAGCAGAGCTCTCACCAGCACCACGAGCTCGGCGATCGAGAACGGCTTCGTCAGGTAGTCGTCGGCGCCCGTATCTAACCCCCTCGACGCGCTGGTCGAGTTGATCCATTGCGGTATGGATCAAGGCGGGCGTCATGATGCCTTCCGAACGCAGGATGCGAAGTGCGCTCAAGCCGTCCCCATCCGGAAAACGGCGGTCCAGGATCCAGAGGTCGAACCGCTCGCCAGCGACTGCCTCACGCAGGGCAGATGCCGAGCCCACTGCCTCCACCAGATGACCCTGCTGACGCAGACACAGCGCGATAAAATCGCATCGCGTCGTCTTCCGCGATGGGAACCCGACCGGTCATACTGCGGCTTTGCCACTCATTGTGTGCAATTGTGGGTATGATCAGACCACAACCTGAGCGCCCATTTCGACAACGCGGTTGGCAGGCAGTTGGAAGAAGTCGGTCGGGTTCCCGGCGTTCTTCATAAGGAAGATAAAGATGTGGTCCTGCCAGAGGGGTAGGCCGACGTGGGGCGACGCCTTGAGCGTACGGCGCGACAGAAAAAATGAAGTCGACATGATATCGAACTTCAGGCTTCCGGCCTTCCGGCACCTTGCCAGCGCTTGCGGCACGTTCGGCGTTTCCATGAACCCGTAGCTCAAGGTCAGCCGCGTGAAATCCTCGTCGATCTGCTCCATGACTGCGCGATCCTCGGGTGCGACGCGTGGGGTCGTCGCCGTCTGAATGGACAGGATGATGTTTCGCGCGTGCAGGACCCGGTTGTGCTTGAGGTTGTGCATAAGCGCCGAGGGCGCCGTGAGCGGATCGGCCGTGAGAAAGATCGCGGTGCCGTCGATCCGGTGTGGCGGTTTTGTCTTCAGCGCGGCGAGCAGGTCCGTCAGCGGGATAGACTCGCGGCTGGTTCGCTCGGTGAGCACGGCCACGCCCTGCGCCCACACCAGCATGATGACAACCAGAGAGAAGCCAAGCACCAGGGGGATCCATGCCCCCTGCGGGATCTTCAGAAGGTTGGATCCGAGAAAGACTATATCGAGAGAGCCAAACACAGTGACCGCGAGAATGGCTTGCCACCAGGGCCGCTTCCACAACCAGCGAATGATGACAAAGAAGAGAAGCGTGTCGATGAACATCGCCCCGGTCACAGCGATGCCATAGGCCGCCGCGAGATTCGACGACGTCTGCAGGAACAGCAGCAGCGCAATCACGCCGATAAGTAGGAACGTGTTCACCTGCGGCACGTAGATCTGACCCGACTGGGTTTCCGACGTCCGCAGGATACGCAGGCGCGGCAGCAGTCCAAGCTGCACCGCCTGCTGTGTCAGCGAGAAGGCGCCGGTGATAACGGCCTGGCTCGCGATCGCTGCAGCAGCCGTACCCAACAGCAGAACGGGCCAGTAGACCGCTTCGGGGATCATGCGGAAGAACGGGTTCTCCGCGGCCGACGGATCAGACAGGACGAGCCCGCCCTGCCCCAGATAATTCAGCATGAGGCACGGAAACACGAGGTAGATCCACGCCGCGCGGATCGGTCCTTTTCCGAAATGGCCCATGTCGGCATAGAGCGCTTCGGCGCCAGTGACCGCCAGGAAGATGCTGCCCAGAATAAGAAAACTGAGTGCGCCGTTACTTATCAGAAAGAGGACGGCATAGTGAGGTGACAACGCGCGCAGGATCGATGGATCATCCGCGATATGAAGGACGCCGAGCGCCGCGAGAGCCAGAAACCAGCACAGAACGATCGGGCTGAACAACTTGCTTATGGTTGCAGTCCCGCGGGACTGCACCATGAAGAGTCCGATCAGGATAACGAGGGCGATGGGCAAGACGAACGGCTTCAGCGCGGCGCCAAGTCCGGGAGCTTCCCCCAGCCCTTCAACCGCTCCCATGACAGACACTGCTGGCGTCACGATGCCGTCGCCGTAGAAGAGCGCAGCGCCACACACGCCAAGCACCATGACAATTCTGGATCTTCGACCCAAAGCGCGTTGCGCCAGCGCCATGAGTGCGAGTGTTCCGCCCTCTCCCCGGTTGTCCGCCTTCATCAGGAAGTAGACGTACTTCAGTGACACAACCAGCAGCAGCGACCAGAACGCCAGCGAGACAACGCCGAGCACAGCAAGTTCCGCCCTGCCATGACTTTGCGAGTGGGCCAGCGCCTCCCGCATGGCATAAAGCGGACTGGTGCCGATGTCTCCGAAAACGACTCCAATGGAGCCGAACAGAAGCGCACCAAACCCCTCGCCACGCGGCTTGCTTCCCTCAACAGGATGGCCGGAAGGGCCGGTCGCGAATTCGTCTTCAGTCATGATATCTCGCCCAGCGGCCGCCCACGGTCTGATCACGCAGTGATCGCCGCGACAAGCCCTATCGCCCGGTAGACGCGGAAGCACCTTCCTGACGCAACGAATCCACCAACGAATCGCGTCATTCGGCAATATCCCCGCGATGACCACGTCAATACCGGAAGCCGCCAGACGCAACGCAACTGGGATTATCGCTACTGCTGGATTCGCGACGCCTACTATGTCGTGCACGCCTTCAATCGTCTCGACGCCGCTGGCATACTCGAGAACTATCTGAGCTATCTCCGCAATCTTGTCGATCAGTCCGCTAGCGGCGACGAACAGCCCGTGTTTGGCGTCGGCCTCGAACAGGAACTCGACGAGAAAACTGCCCCCGGCCTCATCGGCTATCGCGGCATGGGCCCTGTCCGGCTTGGCAATCAGGCTCACAAACAGCGCCAGAATGACGTTTACGGACAGATCGTTCTGCCCCTCGAGCAATCTTTTTTTGATCACCGCCTTCTGCGGATGGGAGAGGCCGATGACTTTCAATCCCTCGAGGACGTCGGCGAGCGCGCCTGGCAGGAATTCGACAAGCCCGATGCCGGGCTCTGGGAATATCGGACACGCGAGCGGGTCCACACCTATTCCGCCCTCCTGCGTTGGGCGGCCTGCGATCGACCTGGAAATGTCGGTGATGTGCTCGGGCTGAGCGAGCGCGCCAGATTCTAGCATGATCGCGCCACACATATCCGCGTGCGAATTGAAATCGAAGCGTGGAACGAAACGCTTGGCCTTTTCGTTGCAAGCTTTGGTGGAAGCGAGTTGGACGCGAGCCTTCTGCAACTCGTAGAACTTGACTTCCTGAGCGGCGACGATCCTCGGGCCGGCGCGACATTCACCGCGGTCGAAGCCGGCCTTCGCCACGGCGACAAGCTCTTCCGCTATGCCGAGCCGGACGATTTCGGCGCCCCTGAAACGGCGTTCAATTTCTGCACGTTCTAGTTCATCGAAGCGTTGCACCACCACGGGCGAACGGATGAGGCGCGCCTTCTCTTCGAAAAGCTGCGCGCCCGCCGCAGTCGTGCCGGGCTCCTGTCGGAAGATGTCTCGCTCGAGACCGGAGAGTTATGGGGAAACTCTTCCCAGACCTACTCGCTGGTCGGGATCATTGCATGCGCGTGGACGCTAAGCCGCCCTTTGCACGCCGTTCGCTAGTCTGGTCCCCACCCCCCCCCCGTGTGCTCTGCTGGTGAACGCAATCGCATTTAACTGCTCTTGCCCGGCCGGTCCAGGCGCCCGACGTCCAGAATGGGTGACGCATCAATCCCCTCGGCGTCGAGGAGCATGGCGAGGCGCTCAAGGGACGCGACGAGTCCCGCCTGCTCCCAGTCGGCCAGTCGGTCGAAGCGCGCAACGAAACGGTTCTGCAGAACGTCCGGCACATCGGCAATGGTGCTGCGCCCGGCATCGGTCAGCTCAAGGCTGACGCGCCGGCGGTCTTCCGGATCCCGCGTCCGGACGATGAGAATCTTTTCCTCAAGGCGATCAAGAATTGCGGTAATCGTCGCCTGACTCAGGCGCGCAGCTTCTGCCACGGCGCCGGCGCCAGCCTGTCCTTCACGTGCGATGATCTGAAGGACGATGACTTGCGAAGGCGTCAACCCTGTCCGATCACTCAGTTCGCGCGCCGACAATTCAGCAACGCGGAGTATCCGGCGGATCGCAATGAGTGCCTCGCGGCTACGTGAAACCATTGTCCGCCTCACCTGCCTCGGTTCATATTTTGAATACCGAACTGTTTAGCAGCGCGCAATCGGCTTAAGGCGGCTGCTGGTCCTGCCGAATGGCCAGGACACCTGCACCGTCAGCTCCACGCGACAAGCCTCGACGCGTGTTGATGCGCCGGGCCTGATGCCCTATGCCCGCCTCCTGCTGTTCTCATATCGGCAAACGTCACAGTGTGAATAAAGGGACCGGTCCGAATGCACGAACCGCAGTTGCTGAGCGTATTCGACATCGCGGCAATTCTGATAACGCTGGCGGCAGCGCTCAGCTGGGTGAACCACAAATTCCTCAAACTGCCGTCGACGGTGGGACTGGCGCTGATGGGCGCGGTCGCTTCGGTAGTCGTCGTGAGCCTCGACTGGGCGACGCCCTCCTTGCAGATCGGCAACGCCATCCGGCAGTTCCTTGCCAGCATCGACTTCGAGAAAACGCTGATGCAGGGGATGCTGTCGTTCCTCCTGTTTGCGGGAGCACTGCATGTCGACCTTGGTGATCTCAAGCGCCACTGGCTTCCGGTGAGCGTACTCAGCACACTCGGCGTTCTCGCCTCCACGCTCATCGTTGGCTTCTCGATCCACCTCCTGACCCAACTCGTCGGCGCCGAGCTTCCCTTGATCTGGTGCCTCGTCTTTGGCGCCCTGATAAGCCCAACCGACCCGGTCGCAGTCATGGGCGCGATGAAAAGTGGCGGAACGCCCAGAGGTCTTCAGGCAACCATCTCAGGTGAAAGCCTCTTCAATGACGGGGTCGGCGTCGTCATTTTCAGCATCATTCTAAGCGCCGCCGTCAGTGGCGCAGAATTCTCGCCCGCAAACGGTGCATGGCTTTTCCTTATCGAAGCAGGCGGCGGCGCAGCGCTTGGGCTCGCCATCGGCTGGATCGGTTATCTCGCCCTTAAGGCGATCGACGATTATCCTGTCGAGCTTCTGATCACACTCGCCATGGTGATGGGCGGCTATGCCCTGGCGCAGAGCCTCCACATCAGCGGACCGGTCGCGATGGCAGTCGCGGGCCTGTTGATCGGCAATCGCGGCGTCGCCTTCGCCATGAGCGACACAACGCGGGATCACATCATCAAGTTCTGGGGGCTGGTCGACGAAGTTTTGAACTCGGTTCTGTTCCTGCTGATCGGACTCGAAGGCATAGCCTTGATTGGCAATCCGCAATTTCTCGTCATCGGCCTTGCCGCCATTCCGCTGGTGCTCGTTGCCCGCACGATTGCGATCGGAGCACCACTTGCGTTCTGGCAAAAATCACTGCCGCTCAAGTCGACAATGCCTGTGATGGTCTGGGGCGGCCTGCGGGGCGGGATATCCATCGCGCTTGCGCTGTCACTGCCAGCCGGTGACGCCAAGAGCCTGATCGTCACGGCGACGTATGTAGTCGTGTTGTTTTCGGTGCTCGTGCAGGGCTCTACGATCGGCACGGTCATTCGCCGCCAGGGCGCAAAGGCCGGGGGTTAGGCGACGACCGGGCGCGATCGCATCGCTTGGCAGTCACACCACCCAGCGGCTGATGTCGGTCTCGCGCCCGATCAGCGAAAGTCCGTAAGCGATCGAAACGAGCTGGTCGCCCGTCTCGATCTTGGCGAATCCGAACCGGTCTTCGAATTGCGCACGTACCGCCGGCACGAACGACGAGCCGCCGGTCAGAAACACGCGGTCGATCTGCGTTTCATTCAAGCCGGCCTCTCGCAGGGCGCGGTCAACACAGCCAGCGATTTCCTGCAGTTCGGGTGCAATCCACGTCTCAAAATCGGCGCGCAGAATCTTGCGCTCGATATCGACCCCTGCGACGTGCAGCGACAGCGTACCCTCGTCCGCATACGACAGCTGCATCTTGGCCGCGGAGACGGCGCGATACATCGCATAACCGGCATCCGCATCGAGGAAGTTGAGGAAGGCGCGGATACGGTCTGGGTCCAGACTGTCGCGCAGGAGCTGTTCCAGCTCGCGATAATCGCGCGACTGCCGCATGATCGATAGCTCGTTCCAGCGACTGAACCTCCTGAAATAGGCGTTGGGCACGGGCAGAATTTTTCCCCAGCTCATGTATTCCGAGCCCTTCCCGAAAGCGCGCGCTACGACGCGGTCGATAATGCGATAGTCGAATGCGTCTCCGGCCACGCCGACGCCCGTGTGCGCCAGCGGTTTGTAATCGAGCCTGGACGGACCGACGACAAATCTCACGACGGAAAAATCGCTGGTGCCGCCTCCGAAGTCAGCCACGAGAATGGTCGCATCGGCATTCAGTCGCTGCGCGAAGAAGTAGGCTGCGGCGACCGGTTCGTAGACGTGATGAATTTCCTCGAACCCGACAGCGCGCAAAGCGGCCTCATATCGCGTGCGCGCCAGCGCCTCGTCGGGCGCGCCGCCCGCAAAGCTCACCGGTCGCCCGATCACCACACGCTTCGGAAACTCCATGCCGGCATGGCTACGAACCTGCCTGAGAAAGCTCGCCAGCAGGTCCTCGAACTTCCAGCGGCGAGAATGAATCAGCGTGTCCGTGAAAAGCGGGCTGGCGGCGAAAGTCTTGAATGACTGGATGAAGCGGCAGTCCCCGGCTAGCTCGACAAACTGCTCGATTGCCCACGGCCCCGCATCGACCTTCGTTCGGCGCCCCCCCTCGTCATCCGGTTGCGAAAAGCACAGCACCGAGCGGAAGGCGTCAAACGGCTCTTCACCATGTTCAAAATGCACCGCCTCGACCCGACCGTCAGCATTGACCATCGTCGCCACGGTGTTTGTCGTGCCAAAGTCGAGGCCGATCGACAGGGTCATATCACTTTTACTGGCCCGCAAGGAAACGCCCAGCGCAAGGTCTCGCCGGCTGCGGGTCATACCGGGCTGACCGGGATTCAAGCAAGCTTCCCGTCACTCACACGGCGGATGAAATCGCCTCAGGCCGGATCTGCCGCATCAGAGCCGCGACGTATTCGATCGGGTTGATGCTGGCGCCCAGCACGAAGTCGCAGCGCGGGCACGCCAGAACTGTTGCGGTCAGCGCCCCATCTTCTCCCCGCGCTTCCACGTTCTTCACCGCAATATGATTGGAAGACTTGCCACAGCAGGGGCATTTCAGCGCGACGGTCATGACTGATGTCTCCACTCTGACGAAGAACGCGTTTTCATCTTCCTGCTCTCCCCCAGTTGGACTCGAACAGACGACCTTCCTCTTCCGCCGTCATCGGCGCGCCCGACATGCGGGCATCGAGGAAGGCCTCAAGCGCAGGCGAACGATCAGCGGAAGCCGTCTGATAATCCGGCGAAAACTTCGGAAGGCCAAACGCTATGACCTGCGGGCGCCAACCGCCTGTGTCGCGGCACAGAATGGCGGCGGAAGACGATACCGATGAGTTGAGCGCTACTTGCCGACAGAACTGTCCGTCGGCGGACGCAAACGTAAATTGCGGTGTCGCGGTGACACCGCCGGATACGGGCCTTGCCTCGCCGGTGCGTCCTGTTTCGAGAATCTGATACAGCGGCGCACTGGCGAGTATCACGCCATCGGGACCCGACGCGAACGGATCAGATACCCGCTGCGGCGCCACCGACGAGACTGCGCCCCACACGGTTGCGGCGCACAACAGCGAAGCCGCAATCGCGCGGTGTTCAACCAGGAAAGCGCGTACCGAGCGCTGGCGGAAGGCGATGACCTTTGCTGAAGGCGGCGTCTCCATCGCGGCTTTCAGCTTGGCGCTGACCGGCACAGCGTCGATCTGTGCAGCGGATGCCACGAAAACACTATTCGCCGCACCAAGTTGTTCGGTCCGCGTAGCGAGTTGCGGATCAGACTCCATGTCACGCGCCAGCGCTTCGGTGTCGGCAGGCGAGAGTTCGCCGTCGAGAAAGGCGGAGAGTTGCTCATCGGTCCAGCGTGCGTGTGTCATGACCTAATCCCGATATAGGGCTCCCCGTCCTGGGCCTCGATATGCGCTGCAAGGGCGGCGCGCGCACGAGCCAGGCGGCTCATCACCGTACCGATGGGAATGGAAAGCGCTTCGGCAGCTTCGCGATAAGCCATACCGCCAATAGCGACCATCGCGAGCACTTCACGCTGCTCTGCCGGCAGAGCGTCAATGCCTTGCTGCGCCGTGCGGAGCATCGCCTGCGCCGCAACGCGATCTTCTGTTGAAGCATCATGCCCGACGTCGGCGGACAGATCCGCCACCGCCTCGCGCCGCACCTTGCTGGAGCGGAGGTCATCGATCCAGATATTGCGGCACACCCTGAACATCCATTTCACCAGTTCAACATCGTCCGGCATTGGGCGCGTGAGCACCCGTTCAAGCGTCGTCTGGACAAGATCATCTGCATCATCCGCATGGCGCGTCAGCGCGTATGCAAACCGCCTGACCTGAGGGACCAGCGCTACCAGGCCCCTGTGCAATTCTGTCCGTTCCCGAGCCATCTGGATTAAAGACGTGTGGGTGAGGGGTTTATTCCGCGATGTGCGGAATTTTCTTCAGGTTGAAGCGTCAGCTTGTAGAGTTTCGGGTGAGAATAAAGAGGCTGATCGTGCGTAACGTCCGGTTTCCCATGAGAAAACAGATGAAAGGACAGGCGCTTTTGCTTGGAATCGCGCTCGCGTCTGCGCCCGCGGCGCTGGCGCAGCTGCCCGGCGGACTGGGCAATGGGCCGATCGTGCGGGGAATTGAGGGAACCATCGACCGCACAGTCGACCGGGGTCTCACGGATCCGCTCAACGACCGGCTGCAGCGCGCCTCCGAAAAGCTGACGCAGGCGAAGGACATTCCCAAGGCGGTCCTCGACCCTCTGCTCCAGATGCCATTGCTGCCCGCGCCGAAGGACGCCCCTGTCGAGGACAGCTGGCGCGCGCTGGATCATGAGTGGCTTGCCCTCCTGACGCCGGAACAGATTCCGGCTCTGCGGGCGGCAAACGTTCGCATCGCCGGCCAGCGAACATTGTCCGCAACCGGCATGGTTCTCGTGCGCGTGGTGGTCTCGGATCAGGACAACAACCCCGGCCGCGCCGAAGCCCTGCTGCGCAGTCTTGGCGCGGCGGCCGCAGATCGTAATCACATCTACGACGAGCGCAGCGGACCTGACCCTGATCTGTCCCCCGGCCCAGATCCCGAAATCGCCCCGGAGCCCTGGCCTGCCCCGCAAGGCACATCGGGCGGCAAGGCAATGATCGGATTGATCGATACGGCGCTCGTACGAAAGCATCCGGCCTTCGCGCGCACCAACATCACCGAGCGCGATTTCGTCGAAAGCTCGAACGCACGCCCCACAGCACATGGCACCGCCATCGCGTCCGTGCTGATCGGCAATGAACGGGGCCACAAGGGCCTCCTGCCCGGAGCGCGGCTGGTCGCAGCCTCCGTCTTCTATCACGGCGACAGCGGCGCTACCGGCGCCACCACCTCGGCTCTCATCGCGGCGCTCGACTGGATGTCTGGCGAAGGCGTGCAGGTCGTGAACATGAGCCTCGCAGGTCCGCCCAATCAGGTGCTCGGGCAGATGATCGACGCGCTCTCAAAGCGCGGCATGATCGTTGTGGCGGCTGTCGGCAATGACGGCCCATCGGGGCGCCCACTGTATCCTGCCGCTTTCGAACCCGTCGTGGCGGTGACGGCCGTCGACAAGCAGAAGCGTATCTATCGGTGGGCCAATCAGGGACCGCAGGTCGACTTCGCAGCCTGGGGCGTCGACGCTCCGGTTGCGCGTGCGAAGGGCGGGTATGGGGAGGAAAGCGGAACATCGTTCGCGGCCCCCGTGGTTGCCGCAGCCATCGCCGAACTTGTCGCCAAAGGCGACGACACGGCGTCCGCTGCGTTGAAGTCGCTGATCAGCCACGTCGAAGATCTCGGGCCAGCGGGACGCGACAATACCTATGGCTATGGACTGGTGAAACCCGCCCCCTAACGCTGCGGCACACGCGCAGGTCTATTTTGGCGTCTGGGCGACTTCGTGCATGATCCCCCCCGAATGCGCTGGCGCGGGAGCCAGCACAGGGAGTCGCCCATGTTCAGGCAGGCATTTTCGATAACCGTCATGGCGATGGCGCTGGCCGGCGCTGCGCACGCGCAGGTCGGCCTCAGCACCAAGCCGAACTATGACGCCATCTACAATGCCGATCGCATCGACGAGGGCGCCCAGGTGACACTGGCCTTGCTTCATCAGGAAGCCATCACCGCCCTGCAGGCACAGGACTATCCCAAGGCAGAAGTCGCGTTGCGCGAGATGTTGCAACGTAACAAGCCCACGCCCGACGCTAACTTCCTGATGGGCCTCACGAAGACCGGCCTCGAAAAATGGGACGAGGCGCGCGGGTTCCTTGAACTCGCAGTCGTGTCTGAGCCGAGGCGCCCCGAGCCGAAAACCCGTCTCGGCCTGATCTACGCAAAGTTCGACCGTATGGACGCAGCGAAGCAACAGCGCGAAGCCTTGGCCGCGCTGTCCTTCGCGTGTGGAGATACCTGTCCCGACGCCACGTGGATCGCCGACGGACTGCATACGCTGGATCAGGCACTGTCGTCGAGCGAGGCGGCATCACGAATCTCTGCAGCCGCGCTGGCGTCCGTCTCGATCGTGCCCACCGGCACGAAGGACTTCGACCCGACAGACTACAGCCTCGTCGCCTTCTCCGATCCGCACGATCTCTACGACCTGCTCACCCAGCCAGGCCGGTGCGAGCCGGGCAAGACAGCCGCGCCCCGTCAGCCTTGCGCCCTGATCCTCTACCGGCCGACGGAGGACACCGAAGACACGCTCGCTGCCAACTTCAAACCGGTATTCAAGGTGGTCTCGCGCAGCACGATCTGGGCGATCCACGGCAAGGAGCTCAAGAAGATCAAGATCGAGAACCTCTACTATGATGATGACGAAATCATCGGAAAGAAGAAGACGACCTACAATTCCACCGCCCTGATCGGAAATGTCGAGAACGAAACCAACTGCAATGCATCCAGGCCCTGCCTCGGCCATCTCGTGGCGCAGGATATGTTCCGGATGTACGGCAGCATGCCGGACTCGGTTGTCGCCGTGATCTGGGGCGACGGCATGAAGGATGTCGGCACACAGCGCATCAGATAGAGTATCCGTGCTGATCAAGCCATCTTTGGGGTCCACTTGCGATCGGCTTTGAGAAGGGCGTTGGCGAGGACGAGGAGTTTGCGCATCGCGGTGGTTATCGCGACCTTGGCGGGCTTTCCGGCGGCGACGAGCTGATCGTACTTGGCCTTGAGGTCAGGGT
>JBBQJV010000098.1:0-11504 GCA_038326205.1 Caulobacterales bacterium
GTTTGGTCGAGCGCCGCAGTCACCCAAAATGCTGAGCTCCTGGCAAAGCGGCTGTCGATCGAGGCGCCGGCGGGTGTACGCACTTCTCTCGACAGCACAGCTCACGAACGCTGCGTTGCTGCCGAGCGGCGCCACCTGGGAGCCCAGACCCCCGACAAATATATTCTATCGCAAGTCACCTGGTCCTGCCATCACGAACCGTAAGTCGATGCGGCGGTTTTTCTCTTTGGCGGCCTCGTCCGCGCCTTGTGCAACCGGCCGCTGGTCCGCGTAGCCCGCCACCGAAAACACCTGTCTGGCCTTGCCTGTCGCCGGTTCATCGGACAGGAAGTTGACAAGATTTGGACGTGCGCCCGCTAGAATGCGATATGTATTCGAGGCGCGCGCAGCGGACAGATCCCAGTTATCGCGAAGGCGGCCGTTCGGCGTGATGGCATCGCTATCTGTGTGTCCCTCGATGAAAATCGCCTCGACATGATGTGGCTGCTCGCCGCAACTCGGCGGTAGCGGCGATGTCTCAAAGCTGTAACAAGGCAGATTGATCGCCAGCGCATCGGCCAGAATCTTGAGTGCTGCGACACCCTCAGCTTTTGGTTCGTCTCGGCCTTTGTCGAACAGGATCTGGTCGGGAAGCCGCAGGACGCCAGCGGAGAGATCAACTTCCGCGTCTACATCCCGATCACGCAGATAAGCTGCCACCTTGTTCAACAGCTCGCTGCGCGTCTGATCCGAGGTGACCAAGTCCTGTGTCGTGGTGCTGAGCTGAAGGGCGAAATACATCAGCATAATGATGAACAGGAAGAGCAAGCCGATCAGCATGTCTGTGATCGACACGTAATAGTTCTCGCGTTTCTCGTCCTGCCAGAGGTCCGGCACGTCGCTCATGATGAGGTTCCCGCGGCCGGAGTTGATTGCTCCAGTCTATCCGCGATACGCCCTAGACGGTCTGACAAAGCTGCGGAATGTGCATCGGTATCGACGCGAATCCCAAGCTCGACGGCCGAACTCAAGGCGTCGAGATTGCGGCGCAGGTTCGACGTCAGAATGCGTTCGAGAACGTTCAGAACCAGTGACAATCCGACGCCTGCGATCGATGTGACGAATTTGGATGATGCCGCGGCGAGCAGATCGCGCATTGCCTCCAACATACCTTTGGTATCAGTGCTGCGCATGCCTTCGGTCGCGAAGGTCAACGCGGCTACGAGGCCCAGGAAGGTCAGCAACAGGCCGATCCCGACGAACGTGCTAGCCGCCAAGCCTAGCCAAGTGGGCGGACGAACGGCTCCGTAGAAGAATGCGTTGGGGCGTTGCGCTGCACGAATAGGGGGTGTCCCGGTGAAGGCAAACGTCTTGCGGTAGCGCCGCCACGCCTGCGCGAGCGCGCCTGAAAACAAACCCGATCGCTGCATCGCGGCGTCTATCTCTGTGAAGCGGCCAGCAAATTGCGTCTCGCGAGCATCTGCACCCATGCTGGAAGTGTCAGACCGCTCAAACGACAGGAAGCCCGAAATCTGACGTTTCCGAGCCTGAAGCGCCCCCACGGCGACCAGGTGGCGGGTGATTGCAATCGCCGCCAGAACGGCAGCCGCCAATGCCATGAGCCCTGCGAGTCCATAAGCAAATTGAGTGTTGCGGAATGCGGGAAGCAGGCCTTCGATCAGGGATCGACCGCCGTTGGCAATGCTATCGAACACGCAAATTCTCCACACCACTACTCTCAAGGCTATAGGGCCCGGGCGGAGCGTGAACAAGAACGCTTGGCAGGGTCACGCAAGTCATCGCGGAGGCCGTGCTGCTCTATTTGACATTGCGGGTGATACGAAATCCGAGATTGTTGAACAGAACTTCTGGTGGCTCTCCACCTCGTAGGGTGGACCGAAGGAGCGAGGGATCGTTACTCCACGAGCCTCCGTGCGCGATGCGGTATGTGCACGACGCGGGTGAAAATGGCGCTCTGAATGACACGGACGCCGACGTGGAGCGCTGTGGCAATCCCACAGCGGTCCGGGTCGTCTCGATCCATTGCTGTTGGGGTGCTCGAGAAGACGTCCGGCGTGTAGGCCCAGCTCGGCCCCATCAGGACAAGCACGGCGTCGCAGCTGAGTAGAAGCTGGCGGGTATCGCGTGCCAGCTCGGCACCGCTGAGGTCCCTGTTGGCTTCGACCCAAGAGCCGTCGATAGCTGTCCGCTTGTTAACGCGAGCAGCGGCACGCAATAGGACAGCCTGAGTCCGGCTGTCCTCAGTCCTATAGCTGACAAAATATCTTGGCATTCCCCCGAGCCGCAACGGAGAATATATAGCGGAGGGCGGACAGCGCCGCAATGTGGCTGCACCTTTCAATTGGTAGCGCCTTGTCGCGTTTCGCCGGTAGCCATAGGCGGGTAACGGCTTCATGATCGCGCTAGTCAGGCGAGAAGTTGACGTGAGCCGAGCTGGGGTTGTCGCGAGTGAATGCCTTGATTCATGTGGTCTGCGTCATCGGCACGCGCCCTGAAGCCATCAAGATGGCGCCGGTCATCGCGGCCCTGCGCGCCGAGTCGTGGGTGCGATGTACGGTCGCCGTGACGGCCCAGCACAGGGAGCTGCTCGATACTGCTCTCGATGTGTTCGGGTTGAAGGCCGACATTGATCTGGATCTGATGCGGCCGGACCAATCGCTGGGCTCGATCACCGGACACGCTTTTCTTGCTTTGGAGCCAGTACTGAGAGACCTGAAGGCGGATCTGGTGCTGGCTCAGGGCGATACCACCACGGTCATGGTGACGGCTGTATCCTGCTTCTATCAGGGCATCCCGTTCGGCCATGTCGAAGCTGGACTACGCACGGGACGCATGGACAATCCGTTTCCTGAAGAAGCAAATCGGGTGATCGCCGGAAGAGTTGCATGCCTCCATTTCGCGCCCACGAAGAGGGCGGCAGCCTCGCTCGCCGCCGAAGGGGTCGCACGAGACGCCATCACCATCACGGGCAACACCGTCATCGATGCGCTCTTCAGCGTTAGCGATCGAGCACCCGCCCCGGATGTCAGACTCCCCGACAGTGCGAGGCTGCTTCTGGTCACCGCCCACAGACGCGAACATTTCGGGCAAGCGATGGTGGAAGCGATGCGCGGATTGCGTGAGGCGGTCGACGCTAGACCTGATCTGCACGTGTTGTTTCCCGTGCATCCTAACCCCAACGTCACAAGCGCAGTTGACCTGTGTCTCCGCGACCATCCCCGCATCCATCTGCGGCCGCCGATGGACTATCTCGCCTTTGCCGGCGCCATGGCGGCGTGTGACCTGATCCTCACAGACTCAGGCGGCGTGCAAGAAGAAGGACCAGCGCTCGGAAAACCTGTCCTCGTGATGCGGACGGAAACTGAACGCCCTGAGGCGGTGGATCTTGGCGTTGTGCGGTTGGTCGGCTCCGATGGCGTCATGATCCGCACATGGATTGAACGACTGCTAGATGATCCGGTCCTCTATCGCAGCATGGTAAGGACGGTCTCCCCCTATGGGGATGGCCAAGCCTCTCAACGGATAGTCCAGGCGATTGCCGCTAGGTTCGATCAAATGCCCTCGCGGCCTTCGATTGCCGAGTTCGACGCGGGCTATTGATCCTATTGATAAATTCGCGCTGAAAACGACCCTCAGAGCCATACCGCGGCGCCAAACCACCCAGCCAATCCGGGTTGCTAGTTTGTTCGGCGTTACCCCTTTAAGAACAAGTTAGAAGGCAAAAGGGCAGTATCGCTAATTCCGGCGCCAGCATCCGGTGGGGTTGTTCCATGATGGAAGATTTCGTCCGCAGGGAGTTTGCCGAGGCGAAACTGTTCCTGGTGGACCAGACACTTGTCCGCGCTGGCGGACACTACCTCACGTACAATCGATCGCTGATGGAGGCGGCGAGAGATCTGGGGCTCGAGCCGTGGGTCCTGGCGGGCAACATGCTCGAACCGGAATTGGCGGCGCTGCCAAATGTGGTGCCTGCCTTCTCGGGCTCCTGGCACACGCCGCACGATCCGCTGATGGCGCTTGCGCCTGCCGGCTCAACTCTGCCGCAGATTCTCCCCTTTGCTTCCGAGCTGATGCTCGGCTTGCGCCGCCTTGGCGCGACGCGTCGCGACCACGTGTTCATTCACACGGTCGGTTTCCACGAACTCGTGGATCTGCACCGTTGGTTGCTCCAGACCGACATGACATCGCTGCCACGCTTTCATATCCTTTGCCGTCGCGATCTTGACGAAGCGCCGCCCGGGAGCGATGGGAGGATCGCATTCGAATCTGCGGTCCGGGCGCTATGCAAGCTTTCACGGATCGGCCTCGGTATTCGCTTTTATACTGATACGCCCGAGCTCTCACTCCACTATTCGGAAAGCACAGGGGTAGGCTTCGTCACATTGCCTATACCGTTCGGTGTTGGTGTGCTCGAGACAGCCATGGAGACCCGCGCGCCCGAACTCGTTGTGCGGGCGAGCACCCAGATCTGCTATCTCGGTGATGCGCGTGACGAGAAGGGCTATCAGCATATCCCGGCCGCGATTGATGGATTGCCTGCTGATCTCCGGCAGGGACAAATGCACTTTGTCCTGCAATCTAACTTCAGCCAACCAGGGGGCGACCCGCAAGTCGCGCGCGCGCGGGCACGCTTGCAGACTATGCCCCGCCTGCTTGTAGACCTGCGGCTCAAACCGTTGAGCGACCCTGAATACTTCGACGTCCTGGCAGCGTCTGACGCTACGTTTGTTACCTACGACGCGGTCAACTACGCGCGACGCAGCTCCGGTGTTTTTACAGAATCCCTTTATGCGGGCGTCATTCCGATCGTGCCCGCAGGCACGTCTATGGCGGCCCAGCTCCCGAAGGGATTTCCTTCAATCTATACCAATGTTGCCGAGCTGCCGGGAATCGTCGCGTCAATCCATACGCGCAAGCATGAACTGAAGCGTGTGGTTGCCGATGTCTCAGCGCGATGGCGCAAGTTACATTCGCCTAAAAATCTTCTGTTGCAAATGCTGTGTGCGCCTGAGCCCACACTGCTCGATGCGGGTGAAATTCTCACGCGCGACGCGTTTGAGTATGGTTTTCAGGTTTCGCAACCGCCCGCTACGTCTGAGGACGCGGTACGTCCGCTGGTCTGCGTTCACGTCATCGACCTTGAGTCGCTCTATTGGAAGATCGGGGCCGGTTACGTCATGCGGTTGCAGGCAGGCGCTCTGGCCAAACAGGACGTTCTGATCTTTGCTGTGATGGTCGTACATCACGTGCTGGACGAGGCTTCGCCGGATCAACGCATGCGCCCGAGCCACTGGGCGCGACAGGCGATGTTGATCGCTCATGAACTTGGCTATGCCGGCCACTGGGTCGTCTATCGGCGTGCGAATGTGCCTACAAATCTGACCGGAATACTCGGTGAGATGGCAAACCGGTCACAGGTAATGTCGAGCGAAGAGCTGGTGAGGTTCCTTGCGAATCTGACGCCGGACTTCGTCTATTCGAACTACGCTCAGAACTATCCTACCCTGCAGCGCTGTGGTCTGGCGTCGTTGCCGTTCATCGTTGAGACCCACGATGTTCAGGCGCATCACGCGGCGCTGTATGACGGGCAGGCCCAGGCCGACGCTGATGCCGCGGCGGAGCTCGCAGTCTATGGGCAGGCGCGTGCGGTTAGCTGCTTGACCGACCTGGATGGCCAGTATGTTCGCGAGAATGGAATCGTGGAGGTTGAGACCTGCCTGCCGCTGATCAGCCCGCAATATGCAACCCAAGCGGTATTCGCCGGTATTCAGGATCTTGCAGAATTGCTGAGTGCATCGGGCGCCAAGGAAGAAACCGTCAATATCGAGAAGGCGTGGGCCAGCGGGCAGACAGATCAGCTGATGCGGCTCTTCGCCGAGACCCGGATGAACATGCTTTTCGTGGGCGGTTGGCACAAACCCAACATCGAAGGCATGACGTGGTTCTACGACGAAGTGTTCAAGCCGTTCCTCGAACCGGCCGGAAAAAACCTCTTCGTGTTCGGCGGAATCTTCCCGGAAAAGACAATTGCGCCATCCCCGAAGGTTTTCTGGGCAGGGCTTTGCGATACTCTGGAACTCGCCTACGCGTCCGCAGAGATTGTGATCGCGCCGCTTCTCCACGGCACGGGCGTAAACATCAAGGTTCTCGAGGCTCTCGCCTGGGGCAAGCCGGTCGTGGCGACGACGGTTGCCTTGCGCGGCATTCGTGGCGCTGTGGAAACGCTTGGCGCGTTTGACGAACCCGAGGACTTCGCACGCCGCGTACTCGCGCTGTCAGAGAAGCCTGCTTTGCGCCGGGAGGCCGCGCGCAACTCTCGGCAACTATATGATCGGCTTCTGGCGGAAAACAACTACGACGCACACGTAGGAAAGCTCGTTGCGAGAGTCTTGCCGCATGCGAGCGGTTTAATGTCCGGGCCAACAGCGATGCCCGCACTAGCCGAGACAGCTGAGGTCATCGAATGGTCGTCTCGCCGCACGCATCTCGCCCGGTACATCCGCCACATTCTCGAACGCGGTACGGGGGTCGAGTCATTTACACGCGTGCTTGACCAGGTTGCATCCGCCGGCGAGCTCAAGAATCTGATGGGTGAGCTTGCCGCCCTTTTTGAGACGAAGTCCGCCGCTGCCCTGGAAGATGACTTCCTGGGTTCAAAGTTATGCTTTCCGGGGGAGGGCGCTCCCGCCACCGCGAGCGATGCACTCCGATGGCTTCTATTGTGCGCGATCGACGATATCTATGCACCGCTAAACAAAGACTTCCTCGCCTCATTTGGCGCAGCCAAATCAGCGACGGACATCGTCGCGTCGTTTGTCTCGCCCGCCGATGCGCGTCGTCTCCAAGCGTTTGAAGCTGATGTCGTATCGGGTGTCTGGCGCTCGCTCCAGACCGGCGGGTTCGACTTCCTGATCTGGAACGGACACAAAGGCGTCGGCGAATTATTCACGTCCTGGCTCGTACGCGACGTCATTTCGACGGATCCATCGCTGCGCGATGCATCGATCCTGATCGTGGGAGGGCGCGCCAGCACAGCGTTTTCTGGTTTGAACATTGTGCACATCGAGGAAGCTGAGGCGGTCGATCCGCTCATGCCGGTTGTGAAAACGCTGATCCTGCCGGCACAGGGGATATCCCTTAGCCATCCGCACTGGTTGCGTGCGGCGCTGACGTTCGCGTCGGCCGGCAAGACAGTGTTGAGCTCCGAATTGGGTCTGGTGTGCGAAGGCCGCCCGAACTTGAACCTTGGACAAGATCGCGCGACGTGGGCCGAAGCGATGCTTGCGGCGATGGCAAAAGAAACACAGGACGGTCTCGATGTTCCCGAGCCCTTGATCGATGCAGAGGAGATGCATGATCTGGCGCCAACGCTTGCGACGTACGTGTCATCGTTTTCCAGCATGGATTTGCACTGGTCGCCGGCCCACGCGGCGCTTGGCAAGGCTCTCGGCGCCATTGTGGGCGAGGAGCGCCTCACGGCTCGCGAGGAACGTGAGTTGCGACAAAGGCTCAATGACAGCCGCTTCGTCGATTATGCCGAGACGCTGATCGATGTGTGGGTCGCGAGCGCGCAAACGCAACTTGATGCTACGATCGGGTCCACCGAACTTGCCAAGCTGATCGCGGTTCCGACACTCGAACATCTGTTGGCCGTCTTGGCCGATGCCGCAAAAACCGACTGGGTAAAACCGCGCCGCCGGGAGACGCGATCCGCGACGCTTGGTGCGCAGCCTGCCGACCTTGGTGGTCCGGGGACGGGTTCGGAGGGGATCGAAAGTGCGCCCGGCGCCAAGGAGTCGCTTCCGTCCGCAGTGTCGGAGGCAAGAGCGTTTGCTGCGACCCCGACGCGCAAGCAAGCAGCTGATTCCGACATTGGCGCCGACCCAGACGCCGTTCCCCAGGCAGACGTGCCTGCGGGAGTCGCAACGCAGGGCGACGATCCGCTTTGATTGCTAGCGCAGGGCGCTGACAACACGCTCCAGTTTCTTCTCCTGCGCAGCCCAGCTCAGATGGGGCTGCGCGTGCTGGACGCATTGGTCGACAAACTGTTGGTGCTGTGGTGTTCCGAAAGTATCCTGAGCCGTCAGCATTGCGCGTTGCAGCGCGTCAACGCCGAAGCCGTCAGCGACCCAGCCGCAATTGAACTGGCGTGTGATCATCGCCGTCTGAGGATGGGGGAGTGTAATTGGCGGCACGCCTAGTGCGATCGCTTCGAAGAACTTGTTGGGGCACGCGAAATATGTCGACTCGGTCACTGGCGCCCACGCTATGATACCCGCGCTGGCGGCAGATATCCTGCAATGGTAGTCGGCGTCTGCGGGCGTCCTGCCGTGATATCGAACCTGGCCGTCGCGTTTTTCTAGAGCCCTGATAACGCCAGCGGGGTCGTCAAATCCTTCAAGACGTCCAAAGACATCGATCGGCAACTCATCAAACCTGCCGCCAAGCATCGCATCGCCGTACGTGCGATTGGGGTCGACAAGGCCGGCGTAGACGAAGCGCTTGTTGCGGGTTTCGGAGGGCGTGACCGGCGCGAGCGGACTGACACTGTTGTGAAGGACAAGAATAGGCGTCTTGTTTAGCCCAAGCCTCGGAGCATCGAGCGCCGCGCGATGTGGTTCGGGAAAGATCGCGAGCTCGAACCGCCCGTGAAGGCCAGCAAATACGCGCTCGATCCAGGGTAGTTTTCCGTCGCTATGTTCGTAACCGTAGTAGACGCAGCGCTGCGGTCGATGCCGCATGCGTAGCAAGGCAGGGGCGCCAAGGAACCCTGCCAGGATTAGCCAGCGTGGCGCGAGACGATCGATCTCGCGCGCGGCCTGCAGGCAGAACTCGACGTCGAACCGTACATTTCCGAACGGCGCCATGGCGGCGAGCTGAATGAGGTCTAGGCCTGCTGAAGCCACGATCTCCTTCGCCGCGTCGTCGCCGTTCGGTGCGATGACGGTTGCGGGCTCATTCAGCAACTGCGAAAGGGTCTGTGTCAGCCGGACTATCTGTGGACTGCCATATCCCAATGGAACATCTGCAAGGACAACAAGGCCGCTCACGGTGAAAGCTCGTGCGCACTGAGCGCTTGCGCTACGAACGCGTCTATGTCCGCCTCGTGCACGGGCGGTGCGAGTGTTATGCGCGGCGCCCGGCCGGTTTCCTGTGGCGGTGATGTCGCGAGCAACAGGACGCTGGTGAGCCAGGCTGGCCGAGCATCAATGTCGAGCTGCCATGCCGCCTGCGGCCAGGCAGCCTCAACGCGGGCGATCGCCAGCAGAAATGGATCCATGCTGGCAGGTGTGACACGTCCGCTGACGCGGATAACAGGTCCCTCGCTCGTTGCGGCGACGATCGGCCGATAGGCATCTGCGCTGGTAGACGCAGAATAGGCGGACGCTGAATGAAAGCTGTCCGGTCTGCCGTGGGATGGAGTGGCCCCACCAGCGTCTGTCCGGCGTGGCGGCCAGAAGACCTGAACCATCCGTAGCGCTGAAAGCATCAGCGGCGGCGTGGGCCAAGCCGCGTTCCGATACGCCGTGGCTGCCATGTCCTGGTCTCGCGCCCTTAGCCAGGCTAGCCCGAAGGGCGAGTAAAGAGCCTTTGCGAGGCCTGCCCGAACAAAGCGATGAAGGCGCGACATCAGGCTGAACCGGTCTTGGACGTCGGCCTGATGACCTGATCTAGCATCGGAAGCTGGCCCTTCTGCTTCAGGATCTTCGTGATTTCGCCGGCCGCGGTTTCAAACTGCCGCGACCAGCTGAGGGCATCCCTAGCCAAGATGCAGTTCGAGACAAGTTCCTCGAAGCGAGGCGGTGTCATGGCCGCAAGCGCAGCGTCGAAGCCGCGCTTCATGTCGCTCAACGACCAGCCGTCAAGCAGGATCCCGCAGCGGTACCTTTGAATCAGTTTTTCGCACATGGGGTGCGGTGCGCAAATCGGCGGAACTCCTGCCGCGATGGCGTCGAAGAATTTGTTCGGCGCCGCGTAGAGGGTATCTTCTTTTTCCGGGTTCCAGATGATGATCGAGTAGCTGTAGTCGGCAAGTCGCTTGAGGTAAGTCGCACCACCCCGCAGATAACCTCCGTACGTCACATTGCTTGCGCGCGCTGCAAGATCGTTGACGATGTCCCCAGGCGAGGCGAAGCCCTCCAGGTTGCCGAACAGGTCGATTGGATATTTGTCCAGATCACCAAGCAGGAAATGGTCGGCATAGGTACGCGTTGGATGAATTGTACCGCCATAGAAGAAACGTTTGTTGCGGGCTTCGGCAGGCACGACCGTGGGCAACGCTTCGGAGGCATTGTATACAATGACTTTCGGCGTGTGCTCCAGTCCGAGGCGAGGGGCGTCGAGAATGGCCCGGTTCTCTTCCGGAAAAATGCAGAGATCGATTTTGGCCGCTACAGCGTTGAAGAGCTGACGGTGCGCGGGCATCTCGCCGCTAGTGTGCTCTATGGCATAGTAGATGACGAGGCGCGGTTTGTGCTTCATGCTAACGAGAGCGCCGATCCCGAGAAATGCGCACACCACCAAGACATCCGGTTTCAGACGGTCGATTTGCGAGGCACACGCCAGACCGTATTCGACGTGACCGGACCAAGTGTAGGGGTGGGTCAGCGTGTAGATGCGCTCCTGGCTGACATTCTCTAGTCCTAACTCGACGGGTGGCCGATCGGGCTGGTCAGGCTCGATGACGAGCGCGGGGCAATGAAACAGATTTCCCAGTGACCGTGCCAGCGACGGGATCTGTGGTGAGCCGTAACCGACGCTGACGTCGGAAAGAACCATAATCAGTTTCGCCGCTGTCATGCTTGGCCACCCGCTTTGAGCGCCTGCCGCGCCGCCTGCGGAAGCATAGTCAAAGACGCAAAGCTGCCCTGGCTTCCAGCCACGCGCAACGCCGATTCGTCACGTGCGCTTGCCCCGGGCGCGGACCCGGTAAGCATCTCGACAAGTCTCTCCGGCGTGAGGCTTGATCCCACCTCACGCGCAAGTCTCCGGGCATCAGCGGCGTAGGTATCGAAGTTGCGGACGATGTTTCGCATTGCCAAGGCAAGTGCAGTCGGTGAACCGTCGCAAATTACGCCGCCCATGCCGACAGCCATAGGTTGCGCGCCACTCACCAGCGATAGCGTTATCCTGTCAGGCACGATGCTCGCCAGAGAACCCGGGACGCTGGCGCGGACCCGGACCCAACGGACGCCGCTTGGGATCATCGTTAGTGCGCGAAGCCGACTATCCATCAACCCGACATGCTCGCTTACGCGACCAAGCGGGGCCCCGGATGCCGAGATCAACTCATAATCGAGTTTCAGGAAATAGTCTGCGTTTGGGGCGCAGTCGATTTCGGCAGCGATCATCGTCGATCGCCAGACGGGCACTTCTATCAACTCACCTAGCATGCGATCGCCCTCAATGCGTTCTGCATGCAGGAATTCGCGTCGTGATCCTGCGAGGAGAGGAAAGGCGGCTTCAAGGTGTGCCTGCCTGTAAGGCTCAAGGATGCCCGCCAT
>JBBQJV010000099.1:0-10927 GCA_038326205.1 Caulobacterales bacterium
AGTACCCAATTGCGTGGCGTCGCGCCTTTCCTCAGGAAGCGGGATCGCTTTCCAAAGCGTGTATTTGCCGACCCCGAGGCTGCCACCGCGACTCCAACGCTTTGGGTGAACGCGAATGTCGCGTAAGGGCCAATGATCCCAGTCCGTAATGTTTGCTCCGACTGTCTGGAGTCAGGGGGTATTCCAGCCGGATGCGGAGTACGTCTATTTTCGCAGGATTGCGCCCTCGTGTATCTTGATCGAAAGTCATCCAGTCCTCAGCGATAGGCACCGCACTCCATCGTTTCAGCGGCCCAGGAGAAACTTTTTCGACCCTGATGGCGGCGGGTCACGCGGATAGCCCAAGACTTCTCGTCGGGTTCCATTGAGCCCGCAACTTTTTGCCATCGTCCCTGAAGCGGCTCGCAATATGACGTCCCGAGGCCGGATACTGAGCCTGTCGGCGGTCGGAAAGGTCAGGCTAAAATGGCATTGCTGAAAGCCTGATGCTCCGATTCAAGCCCGCATCGTGTGGCTGGCTTTAGCGCATGGCAGCAGCTTCACATTTGGTCTTCCCGGCAGCCGATTTGATTGATACAAATCCTCGGAACTTAGATAACATAATCAGAGGTTTTGTATCAATGCCTCGGGTCAGCCAACAACGACCGATCGCCCGCAAACTGCTAGCCGAGCGTGGTATGGCGCGGCTGGCGGACCTGCGCGCGGCCGGGGTTACGGCGGCGACCATGACACGCATGGCAAACGACGGTGAAGTCGTGCGTCTAGCGCGCGGCCTCTACCAGCTAGCCGACGCCGAACTCGACGCCCAGCACAGCCTCGCGGAAGCGGCGTCGCGCGTGCCCAGGGGGATCATCTGCCTGACGTCCGCTCTGGCCTTCCACGGCCTTACCGATCAGCTGCCGCGCAAAGTCTGGATAGCCATCGGCGTCCGCGACTGGGCGCCCGAGCCTTCTTCCCCGCCGCTGCGCATCGTGCGCATGACCAACGCTCTGCTCGGCGACGGCGTGGAAACGCACACGATCGAGAGCGTGCGGGTCAAGGTGTTCAGCATCGCCAAGACTATCGCCGACTGCTTCCGCCACCGCCGCTCGGTCGGTCTCAGCATCGCGCTGGAGGGACTGCAGGAGGCCCTGCGCCAGCGCAAGGTGACGCCCGCTACAATGTCGCGACAGGCGGCGAAGAGCGGCGTCGCCACCGTCATGCGACCTTACCTGGAAGCGCTGACTGCCAATGCCCGATCCAAACAAGCCTGAGCCGAAGAAGAATATGGGCGCCTCGGTCCGCGCCCGTCTGCTGGCAATCCCAAAAAGCGAAAGACCAGGTCTTTGACCTCGTGCTAAACCGCTATGCGGTGGAGCGCCTGCTATACAGGCTCAGTGTCTCGGCGCACGCAAGGCGCTTCGTTCTCAAGAGCGCAACCCTGCTGATGACCTGGCTAGATGCTCCCCACCGCGGCACGCGCGACCTCGACCTGTTGGGCCTCGGCGATCCCGATGGGGAAAAGATGCTCGCAGTTTTTCGTGAGATGATGGCGGCCGATGGCGACGATGGTATTGTCTTCGACGTCGCCGCCCTCAAGGTCGAGCGCATCCGCGAGCATCTCGCCTATGGCGGCTTTCGCCTCGTCACCTCCGCCGACATCGGCGGCGCACGAGTCAAGATCTCGATAGACATCGGCTTCGGCGACGCGCTGGAGCCAGAGCCCGAGACCCTCGACTATCCAGTTCTGCTCGACATGCCGGCACCGCAGCTCCACGGCTATGCTCGAGAGACCGTGATAGCCGAGAAGTTCGAGGCGATCACGTCGCTCGGCCGCGACAACACTCGTATGAAGGACTTCCATGACATCTGGATTCTCAGTCGAGCCTTCACCTTCACCAATGATCGCTTAGCGCGCGCCATAGCCGCGACGTTCGCGCGCCGCGGCACCCCGATCCCGACAGCGCCGCCCGATGCCCTGACGCCCGCCTTCGCAGCGGACACGCGCCTCTTGACGCGCTAGACAGGTCAAAGCCTGCGGCATAGCCGCTGTACTCCTGCTTAAGCGACAAGATCGCGATTTCTATAAGCGGCGCCGCTTACCAGCGCTACTCGTGCTGCACAAGCCGTCGACGAAGACATTGACCAACCGCGTCGCGCCGGGCTGCCAATTCTCTCCGGCTTGAGAATAAAAGATTCCAACCAGAACGCGAAGCAGCTCTTCTGGAGCGACGTCGGAGCGCAAAACTCCAGCGGCAACACCGCGGTCGAGCAAGAGCGCGATAGCAGTGGTCAGCCGGTCAAAGGAATACGTCTTGAGCTCTGACGAGCCGTGAGCGACCAGCTGAAGCGCCTCGACCATGCCTTTCTTGGTCGCAACCAAATGGACATTGGCATACAGCCACTTCCGTAGACCCTCGACAGGGTCGGTGCTTCGCGACAACTTCTCAGCAAGCACGAAAAGCTGATCGACCTCGTGGCGATAGACGGCATCGAACATCGCTTCGCGAGTCGGAAAATGTCGATAGAGTGTGCCGATGCCCACGGCCGCCTCGCGGGCGACGGCCTCTAGACTTGCCTGCCCGGTATCCGCACTAAATACCTTTGCTGCGGCGACAAGCAGGCGCTCACGGTTTCGGATAGAGTCCGCGCGCGGCTTTCGTCTGGTTTTGGCGCTCTTGGCTTTCATGTCTTTCGAAGTCTGCTCCTCAGAGTATTGACAAACGGAGGGTGCCTCCGTATAGTTAATTCACTCCAAGGCAGTCAGATATGGCTGTCGCGTGCTCATTAGTGAGCTTAGCAGGCCTTAATCCATAAAACCCAAAAACCGAGTGAGGCGCTACATGTCACTCTCCGTCAGCCTCACGATAAATGGCGAGCGCAATGCAATCGAACTAGACGATCCGCGTGTGACCCTTCTTGATCTGCTGCGCGAGCGGCTTGCTCTCACCGGCACAAAAAAGGGCTGCGATCGCGGCCAGTGCGGCGCCTGCACTGTTCTAGTCGACGGACGACGCATCAACTCCTGCCTGACGCTTTCCGTCAGTCTCGATGGATCAGAGGTGACCACGATCGAGGGCCTCGCGAGCGGCGAGGCTCTGCATCCCGTGCAGGCGGCCTTTATTGCACACGACGGCTTTCAATGCGGCTTCTGCACGCCAGGCCAGATCATGAGCGCTGTTGGGCTCATTGCAGAAGGCCACGCCGGTAACGACCCAGAACGAGTACGTGAGCTCATGAGCGGAAACATCTGCCGCTGCGGCGCTTATCACGGCATCACCGAGGCCGTGCTTGAAGCCCAGAAAGCATTGCAAACCGGCAAGCGGAAGGACGCCGCATGAACCGCTTCGATTATATTAAGCCAAAGAGCGTCAAGGAAGCCATCTCGGCTGCTTCGGCGCCCGGTTCGGCTTATCTCGCTGGGGGCACCAACCTTCTCGACCTGATGAAAATCGGCGTGGCAAAGCCAACACGGATCATCGACATAGCGCGCCTGCCGGGTCTTGATGGGATCAGTTGGTTGCCGGACGGTGGCGTGCGCATCGGCGCCTTGGTGCGTAATTCCGACCTTGCCTATGATGAGCGCTTCGCCCGGACATTTCCCTCGGTTGCAGAAGCTCTGCTCTCCGGCGCGTCAGCCCAGCTCCGCAACGCCGCCACTGTTAGCGGAAACTTGATGCAACGAACGCGTTGCGCCTATTTTCAGGATCTCGCCAGCGCCTGCAATCGACGCCAGCCTGGCTCAGGCTGCGATGCGCGCGAAGGCGAGAACCGGCTTCATGCCGTTCTCGGCTGGAGCGAGCAGTGTATCGCTACACACCCGTCTGATTTCTGTGTGCCGCTGGTCGCACTAGATGCGATAGTTGAGGTGGAAGGACCAAACGGCGCCAGAGACATCGCCCTTGATGCGCTGCATGGCCTCCCAAACGCAACGCCCGAGCATGAAACGACGCTGCAACCTGGCGAGTTGATCCTCGCCGTCAGACTTCCTGCCCAGGCCGCCGCTTTCGCCAGACACACCCGTTATCTGAAACTGCGCGAGCGCACATCCTACGCTTTTGCGATCGTATCGGCGGCTGTTGCAATGGAGATCAGTGAGGGTACGATCCGCACGGCGCGCATCGCCCTTGGCGGCGTCGCAGCGAAGGCTTGGCGAGCGGGCGCCGCAGAAACGTCGCTCGAGAACGCCGCGCCAACGCCGGAAGCCTTCGCGAAGGCCGCGGATCTGGCACTCGCTGATGCCCGGCCTTCGGGCGACAACGCTTTCAAGATCGAATTGGCGCGCCGGATCGTGGTGCGCGCCCTCGCGCTTGCACACGATGGCACACCGCAGAACATGCCCGCCCTGCCGGCCTCGCCCTTCTCCGCAACGAAGGGCTCCGCAACATTGGGGACGTCCCATGCCGGCTGACCTCACCCCCGCTCCTCCTGCACCTCTTCGGCACGGCTCTAACGCGAGCCAGCCTCTGACGCGCCGGGATGGCCTGCTCAAAGTTACCGGCCGCGCGACCTTTGCAGCCGACAATCACCCTGAGGGGATGCTCTACGCCGTAACGGCGGTCAGCCGCATCGCCAGCGGATGCGTGACATCACTGGATGTGGCGGCCGCCAAGGCGCACGCTGGTGTCGTCGAGGTCCTGACACCTGCCAACTGTCCGCGACTGGCGCACGATCCAGACGTGAAGATGCCGTTCTTCGGTTTCCGGATAGACGTGCTGCAGAATGACGGCGTGCGCTATGTCAATCAACCGATCGCGCTGGTGCTCGCAGAGACACTGGAGGCGGCGGTTGAGGGAGCAGCCCTGCTCAACCCTCAATACGCGGAAGAGCCCGCGCGCACGCGCCTCGGCAATGGCGGGCGCTTCGAAGCCGGTTCTGTCGGCGTCGGCGGGCCGCCGCGGACAGCACATGGCGACATCGCTGCGGGCTTCGCGGCCGCCTCACGCATAACGGAGTCGGACTACGTGACGCCGGCCCAGTACCACAACGCGATGGAGCCTCACGCGGTCGTTGCGCAGTGGGATGGCGATCACCTGACGCTCGACATGCCGAACCAAGCGCTGGCCCTGAGCTGCGCCAGCTACGCGGCATATTTCGGAATCCCTCGCGAGAATGTCCTGATACGTTCACCCTTCCTCGGCGGCGGCTTCGGTTCAAAAGCGATTATCAACGGCCCTCAGATGCTCGCGATCATCGCCGCTCGCATGATGAAGCGGCCTGTCAAACTCGCGCTGTCGCGCTCGCAGATGTATGGCCCCGTCGGGCATCGCGGTCAGACATGGCAAAAGCTGCGGATCGGCACGGACAACGAAGGACGACTAACAGCGCTTCAACATAGCTCGACCTCCGCCACGTCCAGCTTCGACGAATTCCTTGAGCCGGCCGCCAATGCGTCGCTGCCGCTCTACGACAGCCCTGCCATCGTGGCCGAGCACGACGGCCTTCGCCTTGATACCGGCACGCCTGGGCCGATGCGGGCGCCCGGCGAGGCATCAGGCTCGGCCGCACTCGAAGCAGCAATCGACGAAGCCGCCGACGCCTGCGGCATGGACCCGCTCGAATTCCGGCTAAAGAACTACGCCGAGACGGAGCCGGGAACAGGCCGACCGTTTTCTTCCAAGGCGCTTCGCGACTGCTATTCCGAAGGCGCCGAGCGCTTCGGCTGGACCGGCAGGCCGCTAAAGTCGCGTCAGATGCACGACGATAACGGCCTTCTCGTCGGCTGGGGGATGGGGACGGCAGTCTTCCACTGCCCGCACTTTCCCACCGCCGCACGCGCGACCCTCCGTGCTGACGGGACAGCTTTGGTGGAGACCGGCGGCGCCGACATGGGTCAAGGCGCATGGACCGCTCTCGCCCAGATCGCGGCGGAAGCGCTGGGCCTCGATCCATCCCAGGTTGAAATCAATATCGGTCTATCGAGCCTGCCCGACGGCGGCGTCGCCGGCGGCTCGGGCCACACCGCCAGCGCCGGGATGTCACTGCACAATGCGGGCAAGGACGCGATTGCCCAGCTGACGGACCTCGCCGTGGCCGATCCCGCATCGCCCTTGTTCGGCGCCGGCAATGTAGGCGTTGTGGCGCGCGATGGCAGGCTTTGTCGCAGCGACGATGATAAGCGTGGCGAGAGCTATGCCGAAATCCTGGCGCGAGCCGGGCGCGCAGAGATCGTCGGCGCGGCGAAGGCCATGCGCGACCCGGCGATCGGGGAAAAGCACGCGCTCTTCTCACACGGGGCCGTCTTCGCGGAGGTCAAGGTCGATCCCGATCTCGGTCAGGTCCGCGTCACGCGTCTGGTCGGCGCTTTTGCGGCAGGCCGGATCATCAACCCGCGCCTGGTTCGCAGCCAGTACTTCGGCGGCATGATCTGGGGCATATCCTTCGCCTTGCTTGAAGAGGCGATCACCGACAGGCGAACTGGACGCATCATGAACGCCGATCTCGCAGAGTATCATGTTCCAGTTAATGCGGACGCGCCATCACTCGAAGCAATCCTGATCCCCGAGACCGATCCCTACCTGCCGCTCGGCGTGAAGGGTGTCGGAGAGATCGGCATCACCGGGACGGTCGGCGCGATTGCAAATGCAGTCTGGCACGCCACTGGCGTACGCGTACGACGCTTCCCCATCCGCATTGAAGACCTGATCGCTAACTAGCACATCCGCGATGCGACTTGGGCACCCAAGCGGCAAACGGTTATCCTGAGCGCGATTGCGCGTGAATGTCGCCTCTGGGTCCGCATCACCTACGCCGCCACAATTTTACGGTTGGCCGGGTCTCTCAAGACCTTACGTTCCGGGCTGCCTCCCTCATTAGGCGCGGCGTCGCCAAAAAGCGAAATAGTTCATCCGGCAAATGCTGCGCTCGCCCTTGCCGGAGGCTCAGGATTAAAGGACGCTGCATCCGCGAACGCTGCTGTGTAGGCTGGCCTGTGTGACAGACGCGAGAGGTACGCATCGAACGCGGGATCTTGACACATCCCATACATTTTTGCCCACCGGACGTCGTGACCGACGACGCAATCGGCTGCGGTAAAAATGTCGCCGCAAATGTAGGGGTGAGATTCCAACCGATGGATGAGCTGTGGCTCGCCTTCGGATTCAAACTTCCTGCGGTAACGCGCGATTGTTCGCTCATCGCACTGAGATTTGTGAAGGATGTGTTCGTGAATGCGCACCTGCCACAACATCATATCGAGTTGGGTTGCGCCGAAATGCAACATTTGGAGATAGTCGGCCCTCTCTCTGGATGCGCTTGGCGGCGGTGCTAAGGCCTTCTCGGGAAACGAGTCCGCTAGAAACCCAACCATCGACGCGCTCTCGATCATAGTTTGAGCGAGGCCGTCATCCCATGTGATTTCGAGGAGGGGGACGCTGTGGTTGAGGTTCTGTTTCAGGTACTCCGGCGAATATTGTTGACCGCGATATAAGTCGACGACCCGAACCTCAAAACGACCTTCCGCAACTTCGTGCAACGCCCACAGCACCCGTGCACTGCGTGTAGCGGGGAAGTGGTAAAGCTTGAGATGCTTGATCGCCATGGCTGTCTCGCCTAGTTTTTTGCCAAAACCGGTTTTATCTGGGCCGCCACAGATGTCACGCGTCTGCGTCAGTGCCTGGTCACCTTGCTGGAGAATGCGGGGCTCGACACCGGCTTACATCCGGACGTCTGCGATCTGCCTGTCGGCTCAACTTTCCCCTTGCATCGCCGGGGCCGCAACCTCGAACTGTGGGCGCGGCACAGCCCGTCAGCGCGGCGGGCGCTGCTTGAGAACGAGGCTCTCGAATGGACTGGCCGTGGTCTGGATCAGCTTGGGCGACACCCGCGTATAGATCGCGGTCGTGGTCAACTTCTTGTGGCCGAGCATCACCTGGATGATGCGGATATCGGTTCCGGCGTCGAGAAGATGCGTGGCGAAGGAATGCCGAAGCATGTGTGGGTTGACCGGCTTGCCGAGCTTGGCTCGGGCGGCGGCGACCTGGCAGGCGCGGGCGAACTGGCGGGCGCTGATGTGGGCGAAGGCGCTCATCCGGCTCGGGAACATGCAGACCCGAGGCCGGGCTGCCTTCCACCAGGCGCGGAGCTCATCGAGCAGCAGTGGTGAGAGCTTGGCGAAGCGATCGCGCTGCCCCTTCCCGTCCTCGATCCGCAGGACCATGCGCACACTGTCGATATCGGCGACCTTGATGCCGACGACTTCCGAGACCCTGAGACCTGCGCCATAGGCAAGGCTCAGCGCTGCGCGGTACTTGGGGCCAGGCGCGGCCTCGATCAGGCGTGCGACCTCTTCCGGGGTCAGCACCTCGCGCAATCTCTCTGGCGCCCGCGCCAACGGGATCATCTCGGGCGCATCGCGTCGGTTGAGGGTGACCCGAAAGAAGAAGCGCAGCGCCGTGATCTTGGCGTTGACCGCTGTGGTCGAAAGGCCAGCCTCGATCAGATGGAGCTGCCAGGCGCGCACCTCTTCATACCCCAACTTATCGGGCGAGCGGGCGAAGTGCTGACTGAAGCTGGCGACGGCGCTGAGGAAATGGCGCTGGGTTCCCGGCGACATACGCCGGATCGACATATCTTCGATCATCCGCTGGCGCAGTGGGCTGATCCTGGCGTCGGTCAGTTGGTTGGACTCTGAACTCTGGTTGGGCATCGAAGGCTCCCCATCTCTCGGGCGCCATGGACCATCCACGCGCCGGAAAGACAGGGGAACTCACCGCAACCGTGGGCCTATCGACTTAACCTACCGCGCGGGCGATTTAGTACCGTCGCCAGAAACGGTCAGCTGCCATATGTTCGGCCTTACATCGCACCGCTCTACGGGTGAATCTTTACGGGCAGCGTTTCATATCCCTTCACGAAGCTGGAGCGAACCCGCCGCGGTTCACCGATGACTTCGAGGAAGCTCCACCGCTTCATAATTTCCTCCCAGACGATCCTCAACTGCAGCTCGGCTAGGCGATTGCCGACGCAGCGGTGGATGCCAAACCCGAATGAAAGGTGCTGCCGCGGCCGTTCGCGGTCGATAATGAAAGCGTCCGGATTTTCGATGGCCTCAGCATCGCGATTCCCGGACACGTACCACATGACGACCTTGTCGCCCTTCAGAATGGTCTTGCCGCCCAGAACACAATCCTCGGTTGCGGTACGGCGCATGTGTGCAAGCGGGGTCTGCCAGCGGATTATTTCCGGCACCATGCTGGTGATCAAGTCATGATTGGCGCGAAGTTTCGCGTATTCGGAGGGAAATTTGTTCAGCGCCAGGACGCCGCCTGAAAGAGAGTTTCGTGTCGTGTCGTTGCCGCCGACGATCAGGAGGATGATATTGCCGAGGTATTCGTCGGGCGACATATTTCGCGTGGCATCGCTGTGCGCCATCATCGAAATCAGATCACCGCGCGGCGGTTCATTGACGCGTTCGTTCCAGAGCTGGGTGAAACAGGCGAGGCACTCCATCAGTTCCACCTGACGCTGGTCCTCGGTCTCGACGATCGCACCTGGCATCGGGATCGTGGTCGCAACGTCCGACCAGCGCGTTAGTTTGCGCCGGTCCTCGAACGGAAAGTCGAACAACGTCGCAAGCATCTGCGTCGTCAACTCGATGGAAACCTGGTCCACCCAGTTGAAGGTCTCGCCGATCGGAAGAGCGTTCAGAATGCTGATCGCTCGTTCTCGGATGATGGGTTCCATCTGATGGAGATTGGCCGGCGAGACGATCGGGCTCACAGCCTTTCGTTGCACATCATGCCTTGGCGGATCCATGGCGATAAAACTTGGACGCCGAAGGTCAGGACGCGCGTCACGAATGGTGATGCCGCCAAGAGCTGCGTCCGATGAGAACACCTGATGGTTGATGTCGACCGTCATAATGTCGTTGTACCGGGTGACGGACCAGTACGGCCCGAACTCGCTGTCGCGACACCAGTGGACAGGCTCCTCGGCTCGCAGGCGTTCGAAATAGGGCCAGTGGTTATCGGTCCTGAACAGCTCTGGGTCTCCAGGATGCAGATCAGCAAGGGGCGTCGCATAAGCACGCATCCGCGCTTCTTCCAGGCTTGTGGCTCCGTCCGCCATGGTCTGTCGGCTCCTGAAATCGGTGAGTGGCTTTGCGTCAATCTCCGACGATTTGAAATCGCAGCAGATGCTAATCGATCCGTTTGGGCAAGCCGAATATCCCTCCCATGCGACGCGCATCTCCAGACAGGGTGTAGCTGGCGTCGTCAGGTTTTCGAAGGCGCCGCAGCGGGTCGTGTCCACGGAGGTGGAGTAAATTCGCTGACGGAGCGCTTCGGGCGCGCGGACCGTAAGGGTCAGCGCGCCCGGGGCGCGGTCGGCGGGAGGGGTGGTCATCGGAGAATCCCGGCAGGGTGGCGTTGCGAAACGTAACCCCAACTGAGGATCGAATCCGATGACCGACGACACTCTGCGCCAACTCCTGTCCGCTATCCAGAAGAGCGATGATGGGGATTTCCTGCGGGTCCTGGCCGAGACCACGCTCAACCGGCTGATGGACTTCGACGCCGAGAACGCCATTGGCGCCGCCCGCCATGAGCGCTCGGCTGACCGGACGACCTACCGCAACGGCTTCAGGGACCGCACGCTGGAGACCCGGGTGGGCGCGCTGGACCTGAAGATCCCCAAGTTCCGCACCGGCCAGTCCTACTATCCTGGCTTCATCCTGGAGCCGCGTCGATTGATGGACTTCGAGCGATCAGAAATCGATCCGGGGGATCGATTTCCGCGAGAAGGCGCTCACCGCCGTCATCCAGGAGGCGTGGATCAATGGCGTCTCGACACGCCGCGTCGAAGAGCCGGTCCAGGCCATGGGCATGACCGGCATCTCGAAGAGCCAGGTCTCGAAGCTGTGCAAGGAGATCGACGAGCGCGTGCACTCGTTCCTGGAGCGGCCTCTGGAAGGTGACTGGCCCTATCTCTGGCTTGACGCCACTTACCT
>JBBQJV010000100.1:0-10394 GCA_038326205.1 Caulobacterales bacterium
CAGTTTGTGTTGCTACAATCGGGACACGAGATGATTGGTATGAATCTGGCCAATCATAGCGATCTATTCTTCAGCACCCGCGATCTGCTCACCGGCCTGGACACCAACTCGCTGGTCGATCACCAGATCACGACAGACTACGCGCTTCTGTCAGTGTGAGGATTGCTGCAGTCGTAACTGCGGACTGAGACAAGAGGCCGGCTTCCAACTACATCGGGAGCCGGCCTCTTCTTTTCCGTTACGGCACGAGCAAGGCGTTGCGCGCGCAATGCTCGACCAGACGATCAACCGCGGACACGAGCCTGCTTGCAGAGGCGCCATTCTCGTTGCGTGGTATGTCATTTTCAGACAGAGCCCCAGAACGCAGCGCCATTTCCAATGCAGCAGCGAGCTGATCGCGTGTCGTGGCGCCGTTCATCATCGGCGCAAGACTGCGCAGAAACGGGTTCAACAGGACGGGAGCATGAAGCAGGTTGGTGACCCACGGCTGGCCGGCCGCAGCGTCAGCGCGCACCATGAGCCACAGGTTTGGCAGTAACTGATCGCCCTGTCCGAGCGTGACCGGGGCACTGGAAATCGAAGCACCACCGCGCGCAAGCAATTCATACAGCTCCGCCAGCATGGCTGGTTCTGACTTTTGGTCCGTTACCAGGTCAGCGACGGGCACGGAAGCAGGGTATTTCTCCGCCAGTACGGTCTGAAGACCGGAGCTGGATGCATCCGCGGCGGGGGCCTTGGACTGCACGGGCGCGCCGGCCATGATGTGAAGCGGCAGGAGATGTTGCGGCGATGGCGTCTGCGCGCGGCAGTCAGCGCGCGTAAACAGAGAACGACGAAAGGTCCGGCCGGAAAAGATGTCGATGTATTGCTCAATAGCGATCGGATCGCTTCCGGCGATCGTGCGGATATGCTTCGCCGCAGGGGCAGCTGCGTATTCCGGCACGGAGGACACCAAATCTGATTCACAGAGATAGGCCAACCCGTTCTCGGCGGCTTGCGACATCACCTCGCGTACATGGAAGGGCTGGTTATAGGCCGCCAGCAATTCGCCAAGAATATAGGACGCGGGACGCGTCTTCAGGCGCGCGGCCTCGGCCCGGACGATGGCGCCATAGGCGCCTTTGTCGCTCGATATGCTGGCAATATTCTTCAGCAACTCCCGCACCGCTTCGACCTTGTGGCGTGGTGATGCATCACCGCGCGTGTGCTCGAGACAGATGTCGCGGATAACGTTGCGCGTGTGCCAGCCCGGAAAGACATTGTAGCTGATGGCGGCGATGCCGGTGTTGGCTAGCGTATTGGCGCACACTTTCAGGATGGCGCGCTGCGCTACTGGCGGGGCCCAGCTGAAGACGCCATGGCAGATGATGTAGTCGAAGCGCTGCTCCCCGAAGTCGGCTTCGGTGATGTCGGCCTGCTCCAGTGTGACGTTGGAAAGGCCGAGTTCAGCGATGCTGCGTCTGCCGATCTCGATGTGCTTGGCCGCAAGATCGACGCCGTGAAAATGTGCGCGGGGAAAGCGCGCCGCGAGCGGGATGATGTTGCCGCCAGATGCTGCGCCAATCTCCAGCACGCGAGCGGCGCCGGCGACGGGGGACTCGATCCCGCGCAGCCTCGCCTGGGCGGCGAGAAACGCGGGCTGACTGTAGGTGATGGGCATCGAGACGTACGGCAACGCATCGTAAGGGTCACGGCGACTCAGGTTGCTGTTCATGATGTCGGAGGTATTGGCAAACCGCCCAAAAGTGAAGCTGAGGATCCATGATCCACGGCTCACAGAGCGCGGGTGGTGGCGGACAGGAAGAGGAAAGAAAGCAGTTTCGCAAAGCGATCTTAATGCGTTGAAAACTATAAGCTTAGGTAGGCGCCGCCGCAACTGATCGGCACATTTCATCGTCACAGTGCCCGATTTGCAGGGATGATCCACATTCCCAGCGCCGCGGTGCGTCCCTGAGAGCGGCGACAAGCAGAAGCACGCAGCGGCGCAGCAAAAAGGCTCGCAAGCACTGCTGATCGATCTGGGTGTGCTTGCCAAGCAGAATGCCGGCGCGGGAACCAAGAATGCCCTCAAGCGCGAATTCTAATGGCTGGTCCAGACCGGTTTGCTTCCGCCAATGATGCTGTGCGATAGAAAGTTAGAACGCGACTGCAATTCTGTTCTGAATCCAAACCGTACGGAGATTTCCGATGGCGCAAACATCAGCGTTGGCTATGGCACGGAGCGTTGGGGTCGACCTGCACCTGTTCAGCGCCGCCCTCAGAAAGCAAAAATTTGATTGGCATAGCGAGGGCGAGGGCTGGCTCGTCGAGACGGATAGCCCTGAACACCTCCAGATGATCGACGTTCTCAGGACCGTTTTTGCGTCTCAGAACGCCAGCGCCGTTGCGCGTGCAGAGCCAGCGCCAGCGCCAACGCCAGCGCCAATGAGTAAGGCGACAAAGTAGACGTGATCACCACGGAAGTTGAGAATTCTGGCTTTCATATCGTGAAGGCGATCGCATCGCGCCTCACGCACACCCAGACGGATCGTCAGACGCGATGCGAAGCCCTTCTGCGCTCCCCCGTTTGACGACAACAGCTGGAAGACGCTGGCGGGTTGGCCCGGCATGGTTGCGCGCAAGCTGCAGGGCGTGTCGGCCTTGGATTAATTGGCGACAGCCAAGTTCGGGTGCTTATCAATGCCACTGCCAGACTGGCTTCTGCGCGTTTACGGAATTGCCGGAAGGTGTACCGACTGATCATCGATCGTCGAAGCTCCAACGCGTTGACATGATTCGCTTGCGCATTGCGAAAGGAGCATTGAATCTTGTCTGTCGAACGGGTCTTTCTCCGAGACGAGTTGGCATTGACTGGGCGCCTACAAGTCTCTTTCCAGGTCAATCACTCTTTGTGGAATCCGTTTCGGTGGTGTTGGGAGCTCGACCAGGACGTAGCGCCCTCAACCCAATTCGGACTGCTCTGAGACTTTCGTTCGCTCCTCGCTGAATGCGCCGCGCCAGAACCATCCAGATAGGACTCATGACGAGCGTCGCCGCGATGACAGCAATCGCAAGCCGATAGTCGGCGTTGTCGAGCACGGCGCCAGACAATCCGGCGCCTGCGAGGATAAATGAAAACTCCCCGATTTGCGCGGTCGCGAGTCCTACCTGATAGGCTTTGGCAGGAGCAATTCGGCTTGCCCTCAGCGACGCGATGTTCAGTGCCGTCTTGAAAAGGATGCTGCCAAAGGCGGCCCCCAAGACCAGCACCAGATTTTCGCGGACATAGGACAGATCAATAAGCAGTCCCACCGACAGGAAGAACATCACAACTAAGATGCTCTGAATGGGGGTGGCCACACGCTTGATCTCGTTGCGAATGCTGGTGTTTCCGACAACGAGACCGATCGCGAACGCGCCATACGCAGGTGAGAGACCGAGCACCCCGCTCAATGCGGCCGCTGCAAAGCAAGCCATCAAGGTAAGCAGCGCCAGGATGTCGTCGCGCCCTTTCAATCGATCGATCCAAGGGAGGTGCAACAATTGGTCGCGACGGAATGCGTAGATGATCGCAGCAAGCGCCCCGAGAGCGATCAGGATACGAAAGCCGATTCCGAAGACGTCCAGCGTCGGCGCGCCGAAGCCCTCGACGATGATCAGCATGGGGACCACGGCAATATCCTGCGCGATCATCAGTCCGATCGTCAGCTGACCAACCCGGGTCTCTGCCTCCCCAAGCTCATCGAGAATATTGAGGGCGACGGCCGTGCTCGACATCGCCAACATGAACCCGAACAACAGGCTCGCGTGCGGCGACCAGCCAAGAAGCCCCGACAGCGCAAACGCCACGCCGACCGCGCCGGCGACCTGCAACGCGACCGCCAGAGCAACCTTTGGCAGCACGCGGATGAAATTGGCGACGGACAGCTTCATGCCCGCGAGGAAGAGCAGCATCAGAACGCCGATCTCCGCCAGAACGTTCACCGCCCCAAGATTTTTCACGAAGCCGAAGCCCGTCGGCCCCAGGACAACGCCCGCGATGATGAACGCCACCATGGAAGGCAGTCGCAAGCGGATGAGAACCAAGCCCATGGCGACGGCGATGGAAATGACGATCGCCCAGTTGGTCAGATCAAGTCCGTGAGTGTTCATCTCACCACCTCGAACAGACCAGGTCGCGCCACACTTGGGGCTAAGGATCTGCAAGGCGTCGGCAGTCCAATATCAAGGCCACGCCGCAAGAACATTCGGACAGACAACCTCATGACACGAAAGTCCGGCAAACTAATGCATCAGAGGAGCACGGTATGCTCATGCCTGCCCACTCTCGCCTTCCGGCAGATTGAGTGGCCGCGACTGGCATCATACTTTCGTCCGTGGTTCTTGTGTCCCGACATGTGCGAAGATGGTCGGCTGGGCAGAGATCGCAACAGGTAGCACAATGAATGATGCGAGCTTCTCTACTCATCGCCCGCTCAGACTTGTCGGCCTCGCCTTGCTCTACGCTGCTCAAGGCGCCCCGGAAGGCCTTCTCTACATCGCTGTTCCTGCATGGCTCGCTGAACATGGCGTCGCCGCCGAGGCCATCGGGGCTTATATTAGCATCATCCTGATCCCCTGGAGCCTCAAGCTTGTGAATGGCTTGCTGATGGATCGCTTGGCGTACCTGCCAATGGGACGCCGACGCCCCTGGCTCCTGATGGCCCAGGCAATCATGGTTGCATCGCTTTTGATTCTGGGCGTCCGCGCGCCGGAAGGCCAGGACCTTGCCTATGTAACCATCGTGGGTTTCGCGGTGAACATGGCGGCCGCCTTTCAGGATGTCGCCATCGACGGCATGGCGATCGACGTAGTTCCTGACAAAGAGAGAGCCCAGGCCAACGGCTTCATGTGGGGCGGCAAGACGCTCGGCATCGCCGGATCCTCGCTCGCGAACGGCTACATCATCACGTTCTACGGCTATGGCGCAGCGGCTATCGCGACGGCGGCATTTGTGGGGCTTATCATGCTTGTGCCGCTGCTTGTCAGAGAGCGGCCGGGCGAACGGCTCCTGCCATGGAGCGCCGGGAAGGTCTCGCCACAATCTGAAGCGCAGCAGCTGCACAGATCGTGGCCGATAGTCGTGACGCTCGCAAAAGCAATAGGCCGTCCTACCAGCCTGATTTTCGCGCTCGCGGTATTTGTCGCCCTTATGAGTTACGGCCTGCACACGTCCTTCGTGCCGGTGCTGGCTGTGCAGGAACTGAAATTCAGTCAGCTTGATTTCGGTCACTTGGCCGCGGCCGCCAACCTCGTGGGCGGTCTCTTCGGCATCGGCCTCTGCGGCTGGATCGCCGGAGCACTGGGTCAACGCAACGCCCTTCTGTTGGCGCTCGCAATGACAGCAGCTCTGCAACTTGCAGTCGGACTCATTCCAAGCGCGCCTCAGTCCCAGATGATGTTTGTAATCTATACGGTCGTGCACGCGCTGTTGTTCGTCCTCATTTCAGTGTGCATTTACGCAGAAGCGATGCGCATGAGCACACCGGCCGTTTCCGCTACGCAGTTTTCTCTCTACATGGCGGTTCTCAACCTTGGCACTTCATTTGGAGCCCAAAGATTTGGCGCTCTCAAATCTGACTTTGGTTATGAGGGCGTCTTCTTGAGCGCCGGACTTGCCTCCCTGATCGCGGCCACTCTATTCGGCATGGCCGGACTCCTCGAACGACGCGCGCTCAGAAAAGCCTGATCGCGTTTTGCGATGCTCAAGCCTCACCATCAGATTTCGGCTTGAAGCAATTAATCAACTGTCGCGCCAGACGGTTCGATAGAGATCGAAGCGCCGATCGCGAAGATTTCGCACCGTTCCCTCGCGACGCGCCCAGGCGATGTCCGAGAGATCAAGATCAGCGACCGTAATCGTTTCAACGTTTTCAGTCGCTTCTGCCGCAATCCCATCACGCGCAAACGGAAAATCGCATGGCGTCAGAATACATGACTGCGCGTACTGCACATCCATGTTTTCCACCTTCGGCAGGTTGCCGACGTTTCCGGCCAACGCAACGTAGCATTGGTTTTCAATCGCTCTCGCCTGCCCACAATACCGAACACGCATGTAGCCTTGGCGGTTGTCCGTGCAGAATGGAACAAAAAGAAGCTTTGCCCCCTCGTCGGTGAGCTTGCGTGCGAGCTCGGGAAACTCACTGTCGTAACAGATCATGACGCCGATGGGCCCGCAGTCCGTTTCGATCGCCTTGACCTCATCTCCGCCCTTTATGTTCCACCAGAAACGTTCGTTCGGCGTAGGATGGATTTTTTCCTGCGAGTGAACCGTTCCATCGCGCAGGAAGACGTAGGCCACGTTATGAATATCGCCATCCGCCATTCGCGTTGGATGCGACCCTCCGATAATGTTGATGTTGTACCGGACAGCCATGTCCTGCAGCGCGTCGATGAACGGCTGCGTATGTCGTGTCAAAGCTTCAATTGCCTCGGCCGGCCGGAGTCGCTTTTCCTCGAAGGCAAGAAGCTGAAGCGTGAACAGTTCAGGAAACAGGACGAAGTCGGATTTGTAATCAGCGACTACATCGACGAAGTATTCGACGTTGCTGATGAACTCCTCGAAACTCGCAACTGCGCGCTGCTGGAATTGAACTGCCGCCACTCTGACCCAATCCTTGGGTCGCGCAGAATGCGGAACACTGCTCGTTACAGCATCTGCGTATGGGTTTCGCCACATCATGTGTGAGGCGTAGCCAAGGCTTTCCTTGTCGCTGGGCAGATAGTTCGGAAGCAGGCCAATGGCTTCGAAACCGTTGTTGATCTGGAATGTGGCGACCTGGTCACTGACCTGCTGCGCCTTTACCGCATCAAGATAGGCTTGGGCCGATCCAAACTGTTTCATCTTGCGAGCGAGACCCGGCAACCGGCCGCCAAACACGATTCCCTTCAACTCAAGACGCTCTGTCAGACGCTTGCGGACATCGTAAAGTCTTTGCCCGACCCTGCGTCCCCGCCATTGCGGGTCGACGCACACCTCCATGGCATACAGCCACTCACCGCGGGGGTCGTGTCGCGATGCATATCCCGACCCGGTAATCTCGACCCAGGTGTGGGGAGAAAGCGCCGTGGCTTCATCTATCCGGAAAGTGGCCGCATAGCCTACGACCACTTCACCAGCCAACGCGACGAGCTGCCCCTCAGGAAAAGACGACAATTGCCCCTGGATATTCCCCGAGGAATAGATGGGCATGTCGGGGTAGGCACGCTTCATTACCGCGATGATCGCAGGGATATCGGCGGCGCGCGCCTCGCGAATATGCAAGCCAACAGGTTTTTGTTTGGTCATTCAGGACACTCGCGGGAAAACGAAATTGCATCAATCGGAGCCGCAGCGACAGGCGGCGACACCATCCCCGGCAGCGGTCAGGAAGTCGAACTTGTCGTACGAAACCCTCTGAACGCGAATGCGATCGGCGCGGGCAGAGCCAAGAGCGGGGGAGCTGCAATGCACCCCGCCTTCGACCCGTCTCCTCCCAGGAGCCAACAGCAAGGAAATAGATGCTTCCGATGAGTCTCATTTCGCATCTCGAAATACTTATGTCAAGTTTGCATCGATATTTGTTGATTTTTTGCGGTTTGCTGCGTATTTTGTTTAGGTTATTAAACTAGTGAGAAGCTGATGGAGATGCGTGAGCGAGAGGTGCTGATCGCGCTGCGGCGCATCGTCAGAGCGGCGGAACAATCTTCCCGCGAGCTCACACAACGAACGGGCTTGTCGCCGTCCCAAGCCGTGACGCTGCAGATCATCCAGCGTGAAGGCAGAACCGATGCCCGTACGCTGGCCATGTCCGCCAAGGTCAGCCAAGCCTCGATCACCGCAATTCTGGATCGTCTTGAGGGCGACAGCCTGATTTTGCGCGATCGAGATCCCAACGATCGCCGTCGCGCGAGCGTGGCGCTGACCCAAGCCGCACACGCAACGCTGAACGACTTGCCGGAAACCGAACAGAGCCAGTTTCTAGAGCGCTTCAGTCGGCTGGAAGATTGGGAGCAGACCGGTTTAGTCGCGGCGCTTGAGCGGCTGGTCGTCTTGCTGAATGGGAAATAGACCGATGGCCGGGCTCAAGCTCGTCGCCCTGACGGATGCTCAGTTCAAACGCTCAAACTGGAAGGCATTTCGATACCAACAGCTACTCGTGCCGCCATCGAGGCCGGCATTGGCTCCGCGTGCGCTTTGATGCTGGTGACAGTCAAAGCGCTCTTCATTAGACATCGAACCGTTTCGCCTGTCAGATGACAGCCAGATTTTTGTGAATGCTGAATCTCACAGCATGAGCCCTTGGGATACCGCATGGAATTGCCGTCCGCGCATGCTGCAGCTGCACTTGTCATAGCAATCATCACGTTTTGGCAATTCGCGAGCAGCAAAGTCCGCGTGGAAATTATCTCGCTGCTGCTGATCGCGGTGCTGGCCCTTCTATTTTATCTGTGGCCCATGGATCACGAGGGCGCGAGCGCAGGGATCGAGATTGCCTTCGGTGGCTTTGCTCATGAAGCCTTGATCGCCATTTGCTGCCTCATGATCCTGGGACGAGGCCTTGTGGTTACGGGGGCGTTGGAGCCTGCAGCTCGTCTGCTCACACGGCTCTGGGCCTACAATCGCCTCGCGGGCCTACTCGTCACGCTGGTCGCGGCGGCCTTCATGAGCATGATCGTGAACGACACGCCGGTGCTCGTCCTTCTGCTTCCGCTGCTGCTGAATCTCGCAACCCGGATTGGCGCCTCCGCGTCAAAGACATTGATGCCGGTGAACTGCGCGATCCTGATCGGCGGCATGGCGACCACCATAGGCACGTCGACCAATCTTCTGGTTGTATCGATCGCCGAGGATCTCGGCCTGCCACCGTTGGGCGTCTTCGATTTTACGGGTGTGGCGCTCCTGGCGGGGCTCGTCGCCCTGCCCTACCTGTGGCTCGTCATGCCGCGCCTTCTGCCCGCAAATGGCGGCAAGGAGAAAGACACCGTTCGACGCTTCCAGGCAGCGATTCACCTGACAGAAACGAGCCTCGCTAAGAGCGCCACAGCAGCCGAGCTGGTGCAGGGTCTGGAGACGCTGCATCTCAAGGTCATTAGCGTAACCACTCCCAGAGGCACGACACTGGCCGGCGACAGCGAAATGTCTTCAGGAGACATTGCGCGCGTCGAGGGCACGTTTGAAAACCTCCTTGAGGCCAGCCAGGCCCTGAAGGGGACGCTGGCGACATCCTCTGTGTTGCAATCACTGCGCTCGACGAGCTGGCGCCCGAACGATGATCTAATCGTTGCAGAAGTAGCGGTTGGTTCGGACTCAACACTTGTCGGCATGACGATCAGATCAGCCCAGATCGCTGATCGGTATGGCGTCGCCGTCGTGGGCTTCAACCGTCCTGACACGATCTTTTACCACCACGCTCCGATGCTGCGCGACGAAGATATGCGCGTTGGCGATGTGCTGCTCGTCCAGGGAACAAAGGATGGATTGCGCCGCTTTCAGATCAACGAAGGCGCCTTGCTGCTGGACGGGGCCGCCGAAATGCCCCGTACCGCAAAAGCCCCGATCGCTGTGGCCATCTTTGTCGCTTCGGTCGCGGTGGCCGCGCTCCACATCCTGCCGATCGCGATCTCCTCACTGGCTGGCGCCATCGCGCTGTTTGCAACAGGTTGCGTCAAGCTCGATCGCATCGGGCGCGCGCTGAGCAGCCAGGTCATTCTGCTGGTTGCAGCCAGCATCGCCCTTGGAAAAGCTCTGCTTGAAACCGGCGCAGCTCAATGGATAGGCGAGATCTTTGCGTTCGGCCTGCAGAGCGTTCCACCTGCAGGCGTTATCGCCGCGATGATGGCCTTTGCGGCGCTCCTCACAAACTTCTCTTCGAACACTGCAGCCGCAGCGGTTGGCACTCCGATTGCGTTCAGCCTTGCGGGCAAGCTCGGCATACCGGCCGAACCGCTTATCCTAGCGGTGCTGTTCGGTTGCAATCTGTGCTTCGCGACGCCCATTGCCTATCAGACGAATATCCTGATCATGAGCGCAGGCGGGTATCAGTTTCGCGATTATGTGCGGGCTGGAACGCCGCTTGTTCTGCTGATGATTGTGACGCTCTCAGTCCTGCTGGTATGGCGATACGGATTATAGCGGGTGAGCTACCCCTGCGCCGCAGCCCACCTGCTGCATTGTCAGCCGACCGCCAGGAGCGGCGTGTCGATCCGCTACAGCGGAAGCAAACCCCATAATTGTCTGGGCAATGCTTTTTGGCGAAACGATCCCTCGGTCTGACGAATATCAAACTGAATGGCGATTGCTCCCGCCCTTTGCATCGAAACATAAGTAAGCACAGGGAAGCTGAGCAGCAGCGCTCAGGCTTTCATCGTCTCGAACGCGACAGGGTCGACGCCGA
>JBBQJV010000101.1:0-10001 GCA_038326205.1 Caulobacterales bacterium
CGCCATTCGGCGAGCCGCTCGTTGGCGACCTCCAGCTCATTGCGGGAAATGAAGAATGGTGTCCGCTCCCAGCCATTGGTCGTCTTGACCTCGACAAGCCGAGCTCGACCATCAGGCTCAAAGCTGGCGATGTCATACCCAGCCCCGTCACCGTCTTCCTCGGCGACCCAACGTACCCTGCGGGCCAGGTCGTCCCGGTTGTGCTGGATCAGCACGGCGCGCTCATGTTGAAGCGCCCGCTCCTCGCCGGCGCGTCCCAGCGCACGATTGCGCTCATCCCTGCCGGCGGCATCGACTTTGCGGGCGATGAGCTGCATTTGCTCAAGTTCTTCAGGGGGCGGCTGGTTGGAAAACGTTGGCGGTGTTCCGACCCAAAGCGCCGTATCCTCGCGAAGTCCGGGTCCATGCTTCCACCCTGGTTCGCGTCCGATCCACTGCGCGTTGCGGGCAAGCCAGCGCGCCACGGCATCAACGAGGCTCATCTGGAAATTGAAGGCTGGCTTATAGCCCTGGATCCAGATCTCCCCGAGCCCCTTGAGGACCGCGCTGATGTTCTGATGCTTGAACTCGACGGCCCCTTCGGGTCGGTTCTGCAGCAGCGGAAGGAGCGCACGCCGATAGGCAGCCTTGTTGTACCGACGCCCCGCGACTTCCTCCGCCAACATCGCGAAATAGCTGGCGACGGTCAGGTCATTTTCGGCATCGCTCCAGGGACCGCTCGACATCGAAACTCTTCAGCAGACAGCCGCCCGTTCACTTGCACGACGAGTTCAACGTCTCTCTGCGCCTTAGATCGACGCGACGTGGCGAGTTCAAACAGACCACATCCGATTGAAGCGGGCCACAACCGTCGCTCGACCGGGGCACTGGCGGGGCACGATGAATTTTGGGGATTTTCGAGAGGGCTGCAAACCCTTGATTTTATTGGCGCGCCCGAAGAGATTCGAACTCCTGACCCCCAGATTCGTAGTCTGGTGCTCTATCCAGCTGAGCTACGGGCGCGGCCTGTCGATGGAGGGCGGTTTGTATATTCGGGTGGGGCGGGGCGCAAGGGGGGAGGAGGTGGTGGGGGTAGGGACAATTTTGTGAGGAAATGGAGCGTTTAGCGGGCCTGAAGTGCGTCGCTGATCTTCTTCATGTTCTCGGGGTTGAGGCCTGCGTTGATGGCCATCAGGTTTTGGGCCAGCGCGGTGAGCGGCGTTTCGGCGGATACGAGGCCTTTGGCCTGGCCGGATGCGAAGAATTCGACGACCGCGGGAGCGTATTTCGCGATCACCTCTTTTGCCTTCGGATCTGCCAGCAGGGTCTTCATGCCCGAGTCGACCGAAAGACCGGCGTTGGCTGAGACGGCGATGGGCGTCTCTGAAGTCGTCTGGGCCATTGCTGGTAAAGCGACGAGCAACAATCCGAGCAGGACGGTGACGGGGAGGGTCTGCATCGGCGGGGTCCGGGCGCGGGGCGGCTCGCAATACCCATTTTAGGCTTTGGCCGCACTTTTCTACAAGCGCACGGCTGCGTTGCCAGCATGTCGATTTCGCGAGAATGCGCGCTGTCAGACGAATGTTTGAACGTTACTCGCCGTCCGAAACATCCACGCCGGCGAAGATCGGCAGCTCGACCGGATGCGGACGGCCTTCACGCTCCAGTTCCCGAGCGCCAGCCAGAATGGCGGGAAGGGCGTAGTTACCTTCGTGACAAGCATACTCGTAGACCGGCTTGTCCGAGGCGCGCAGCGACATCTCGCCGCCCCATGGGGCGGTGTAGAGCGCGGGGTCGTCTACACGAAACTCATAGTAGAGTTCGGTGTCCGACCAGCGCGTATAGCGTTCGACCACACGGCCCGTGGGAGAAATGTAGGAGCGCTGGAGCGGGTGCGAGTTGATGGTCTCGACCACCAGCGTATTGCCTTCGTACCAGCCAACGCTGTCGCCACCCCATTTCGGAATGTTGGTCGGTCCGTGCTTGCCGCCGATCGGGATCACGCGAACATCGTGGATCATCTCGGCGAGGATCATCACTGAGTCAGGCGTCTGCACGATCTGATACGTGTTGTTGTACATCCCATTATTCATCACGGGGCCTGCGCCGCCCGTAAAACTCATGATGCAGCGTTCGGAGAGCGGACGGATTTCGAAATCGTCGAACGAACTGGAACGCGTATTGGCGCGTACGCCCGCGTCGGAATAGGGGATGCGGCCGTCGGCAGGGACAGTGATCCAGGACGAGCGGTACTCGCCCTTCACCTTTGCGTAGCTCTCGCCCGGATCCATCCAGAAGCGGTTGTAGGCGCGCGATGCATTGCCATCCGAGAGCAGCTGCTTCGAGGAAGCTTCGTCCACTTTTGACGCGCCTGCCTCCTCGCGCTGGGCGCCCGAATAGACGTTGTGATGCGTCAGCTTTTCCGCGTCCGCCTCGCTGAGAACCAGCTTCTCGGCGCCGGCCGGGCGCTGCATCGCCGTGAGCGACGTGTTGCTCCAGAATCCACCAAGGTCTGGCGCGCCCCAACTCGTGTGCGGGGTTTCAGCTGGCGCTGCGGCCTGCGCATAGCAGGCAGGAGCTGCAAGCAGGCTCCAGGCTGCCACTGTCATCAACATCAACAAGCGAGCCTGCATCGGACTCTCCCACATTTTCAAACCGTACCCGCTTACGGGGTCGGACTACGGCCGCTGCGTCCGGACGACATGATTTCTGCGAAATACTTCATTGCGGCAGGCAGTTCGGAAACGTCCAACACGGAGTCCTTGTTGATGTCGAGTTCGTCGAAGTGTGGGCCTACCGCCGCCTCGACCCGGCCACGCAGCTCGCTGCGCTGGACCTTGTCGTCGAGGTTGACGTCGAGCGCGCCGATCAGACGGCGCGGCATCTTCATCATTTCCGGCGTGGCGTCGGCGGGATGCGCCACGGTCTCGTCGGCCCACTGATAATAAAGCGACGTGTAGTGCATCTCTTCCCACGACTGCGGGCCCCAAACGATTGTTTTGGTCGGATCGGGATTGGCCGGATTGCGAACCGAGTTGTCGTACCAGTAGGTCGCGATGATCTTGGATCCTGCCGGAATCTTCACGGGATCAGTGAACCCGTAGGTGCGCTGCCAGTTGAAGTCGTAACGCGGCAGGCTAATCAGCATTTCGCGGCTGCCGTCGGGACGCACCAGTTCAAGACTGCCCGCGCGTCCGCGATAGTGCGTGTGCAGAAACACTGATGAGAGCAGGGCGTCTTTCGGGAAGACCGTGTAGGCGACTTCCTTGTGGTTGTCCTCTCCCGGCGGGATCTCGATCAGGTTATTGGCGATCACGAGGTGGCGCATGATCCGCTCGGGCTCCTGGCCCTTCGGATAGAAGTAGAAACCGATCTTCGAGTTATCGACTGCTTCCTTGCCATAGGGCGTATAGTGCATCTGGAAGCCCATGCCGCCGCCGGCAGGCAGCATGATGCCGACCTTCTCAGGCAGGGAGAGCGACTCGCCACCCACCGCGTATTCACCATAGGACGCTTCCCACTGCAGCGAAGCAGCTGCGCCTGTGGCGCCAAGCTTCGACATGTAGCCCGAGAGAATGTGGTGCGTGCCCTGACGGTCGCCTGGCAGGATGGTCGCAGCTTTCACCCAGCGCGCTTCGGTCTGCGGGTTCACTGCGACGGGATACTGGTAATCCACCACGCCTGACGCCGGCACGGTGTAAGCTGGAACGTCGATCACGAGATCGGGCTTGCCCAGCGGCCAGTCTGGCGCAGTGTGCACGGTCGCCGCTAGCGGATCATCACCTTCGCCGCGCGGTGATCCCGCTTCGACCCAGTGAACGATTGAGCGCACCTGATCCGGCGACAGGCTGCCGTCATGTTCAAACTTGCCGATCGTCGGATCGGGATGCCATGGCGGCATGGTGCGCGTGCGGATGGCCTCGCGGATCATCGGCGCAAACGCCTTCACCTGATCGTAGTTCGACATGGCGAAAGGCGCGATGCCGCCGGTCTGGTGGCATGCGACGCATTTCGCCTCCAGCACCGGCGCGATGTCCTTCGCGTAGGAGATAGAGGCGTGCATCGCGCGCTGGTCGCGGTGCGGGAAGGCGATTGCCATGCCCTTGCCGGAAACGCTTGCAGACGACACAGCTCGGCCGGCGAGAACGTCGGTGATCGCTTCAGCGAGGTAGCCGCTGGCTTTTGCGCTAGCGGCGCTACCATCGACCGGACCGTGATAGAGGATCTTCAGAGTCTTGGGTTCAATGACGAACGCCTCGCCAGCATAGGTGACGCCAAGCTGCTCGCCCGCGAGCTGCAGGTTGTCGTGCAGGATCGGAACGTTGATCTGCTGTGCCGACGCTTCAGCCGCGATCTCCGCGCGTGTTTTCGCTGTCGAGTTCAGCATGAGGAAGGCGATGTCGGGATGACTGGCCTGCAGAGCGTCCAGCGCGGCCGCCGCCTTGCGGGAGCCAATATCGCCATTTTCCTGGGTGACAAGGACAATCGCCTTCACGTCGACCAGCCTCCGAAGGTCCTGTGCGAACCCGTCATTGTCATTGAGGCGGAAGTTGTCGGCTCGAGACGGCGTCAGGTTTGCCGGCAAGGTATTGTTGGCAAGCGCAACTCCGCCTGCCGCGACCGCGAACGCGAACGCCAATATGGCCACGCCAGCCAGCATCGCCTTCGATCTCATCGCGTCTTCTCCTGCCGATTTGGTGTCATGAGCGTCATCAAGGACGCTTTTATTCCGTGTATAATGCACATATATTCTTAGCCGGATTCCGGAGTCAATTCACATGGCCGAGACCCAGCGCTCGCAACAATTCGCAGGTCTGGCGGCCGCATTCTCAGACTTGTCCGCTCATCTGAACCAGCCTTCGCTCCACAATCGCGTGCTGGCGGCGGCAGGCCTTTCACTTGACGTAGCGTTGGCAAGGCTCCTCGTCGGCATTTACCGGTACGCACCGATTGGCGTCGTGGAACTAAGCGATCGCAGCGGGCGTGATCACACCACGGTGTCGCGCCAGGTCGCCAAGCTCGCCGAGCTTGGTTTCGTCGAGCGGAAGGTCAGCGATCAGGACCGCCGGGTCAGCAAGATAGCCGTCACCGCAAGCGGCTCCCGAACTGCAAGGGCATTGTCGGTTGCGCACCAGAAGGTGGTTCAGCCCGCACTCGACGGGTGGAGCGATCGCGATCTGGCGGACCTCGCGCGCCTGATGGCGAGGCTTGCGAATGACGTGGCACAACTTCGTGAGACGGTCGAACCGGCGTGATGCGCTGCAGCACGAACGTGCGCGGCAATCGTAGCCAACAACTTGTTTCATCCAAACACCCATCGCCGGTATTGATCGACCGGTTTGTCAGGCGCACGATCCGGAATCCGGGCCGTGGTACGGCCCTCTAAGGCGTGACTCTCTTCCGCGTCCCCAAGGACCGGCCCGTGGCCCTTCACCCCATGCGTGAAGGAACTAGACATGAGCGGAGGAAAGGCGGCGACCGTGCGAGCGGTCGCCTTGAGCGGACCCTGCGGGACCGGAAAAACCACCTTGCTTGAATCCCTGCTGTACGCAGCCGGCCGCGTTCAACGAAAAGGGTCCGTGTCCCAGGGAACAAGCGTCGGCGATGGAAGCGAAGAGGCGAGAGCGCGAGGGCTTTCGACCGACCTCAACGTTGTTGGTTTCGACTTCATGGATGACCGCTATGTCATTGTGGACTGTCCCGGCTCCGTCGACTTCCTGAGCGAAGCGGACGCTGTGCTTGCGGCAATGGATCTGACGATCGTGGTCGCCGATCCGGATCCCGAGAAGGCCAGTCTCCTGCAACCATTGCTGCGGCGGCTGGACGAGCTGCAGGTGCCGCACTGCATCTTCATCAACAAGATCGACAAGGCGCGTGGCCGCGTGCGCGACATGATCGCGGCAATCCAGCCCTTCAGTCTCGAGCCGCTTGTCGCCCGCCAGATTCCGATCTGGAACGGCTCAGGCGCCAAGGGCTATATCGATCTCGCGATGGAGCGCGCCTACTCCTATGAGTCCGGCAAGCCGTCGAAGTTGATCCAGATACCGGAGGCGGAGAAGGAGCGTGAGATCGCGGCGCGCTATCGCATGCTCGAACAGATGTCCGACTTCGATGACGAACTCATGGAAGAGTTGGTAAACGAAACCGAGCCTCAGCTTGATCTCGTGATGTCCGACCTTGCCGACGAAATGGGTCGCGTGCAGATCGTGCCTGTCTTCCTGGGTTCGGCCGAGAATGGCTCGGGTGTCCGGCGTCTGTTGAAGGCGCTGCGCCACGAAACGCCGAGCCTCACCTATGCGGCGCAACGGACAGGGGCTGACGGCTCTGCGGCTGCCGTCCTGAAGACGCGCTATGCCGGGCAGGCGGGACGCCAGACCATGGTGCGTGTCCTATCGGGTGGATCGCGCGGGCTGATTGACGGCGACGTGCTGACACTGCCTGATGGCGGCACCGAACGCGTTGCGGGGGTGTTTTCGATCTACGGTGAAAGCCAGACGAAGATTGAAAAGGCAGCGCCGGGCGATATCGTCTATCTTGGTCGGGTGGAGAAAGCATCACCGGGTGATCTGGTTGGGTTGAACGGGCAACGGCAAACATCGGCCGTACTGAAGCTCAAGCGCACGCCGGTCTATTCACTCGCAATCGAGCCAGTGAACCGCGCCGACGACGTCAAGCTGGCGACAGCCATGGCGCGCCTTGTCGATGAGGATCCAGCGTTGGTCTTCGGGCCTGACCCCGAAACGCGCGAGTTCCGCCTGTCAGGGCAGGGGGAAATGCATCTGCGCGTGGCGCTCGACCGGCTGAAGCGCAAGTTCGGCGTCGCGGTCGACGTCCGTCCGCCGCAGACGGCGTATCGCGAAACCATCCGCCAGTCCTCGACCCAGCGCGGACGGCACAAGAAACAATCCGGCGGCCACGGCCAGTTCGGCGACGTTGTGCTGGAGGTGCGTCCGGGCAAGCGGGGCAAAGGCTATGTCTTTGATCAGAAGATCCACGGCGGCGTCGTGCCGAAGCAGTACTTTGGCGCGGTGGAGGAGGGCGCGCGCGATGCGCTGATCAAGGGGCCGCTCGGCTTCCCGGTGGTGGATGTCGAGGTGACTCTGCTGGATGGCACTTACCATGCCGTCGACAGTTCGGAGATCGCTTTTCGCAACGCGGCGCGCATAGGCGTCCACTTGGCGCTGGAGGCGGGCGATCCGGTTCTGTTGGAGCCCATCCATCTGGTCACGATCGACACGCCAACCGACCAGATGGCGCGGATCACCGGGCTCGTACCGACCCGGCGTGGGCAGATCCTGGGCTTTGAGCCGCGCGAGGGCTGGTTCGGGTGGGATTCCATCCGAGCTTACATCCCGGAAGATGAGCTTCATGACCTCATCATCGAGATCCGTTCCGCCACACAGGGGCTCGGACAGATGACTTTTGGCTTCGATCACATGGCCGAGATCACGGGCCGCGTGGCGACGCGCGTAGTGGAGGCGCGCCAGTCCGCCGCTGCGAAGTAGCAGTGTGTGCTTGCATCGTGGCGATCTCTCCCCGAAGACAGGAGATCGTTGCGATGTTAGGAGGCTGACATGAACAGGCGTGAAGTCCTGACCGGTGCGGGGGCGCTAGCGCTCACATCGTGCGCGCCAAGTCGTGTGCCCCCCGCCGATCCGTTCGGCGGCGAAAAGCTGTTGGCCGATGTCGAAGCCTACGTGAACTTCGGCTCGCACCGCACAGGCAGCGCGGGTGATCTCGCTACATCCGACTGGTTCGCGAAACACTGGACTGGCCTTGGCTACGAAATCGAACAGACCGACGTCAGCTGTCCCAATGCTGACACCCATGTCGCCAAGCTCCGCATCGGCGCCGAGGCGTTCGACGGATTCGCCCAGCCGCCGCTGGTCTTTACACCTGAAGGCGGCCTCAGCGCGCCGCTGGCAATGTGGGATGCCGCGAAGCCTGCGGCCGTCTCCGGCAAGATTGCCGTCATCTACGTCACGCGCGAACGGAACGCGCCATCGCCAGCTCCCGCCTATCGCGCTGCCATCGCCGCTTGCGCCAAGGTCCACGCCAAAGCCGCCGTACTGCTGATGTCCGGCCCCTCCGGCGAAGTCGTCGCCATCAACACGCCGCTCTCGCTTGAAGCCTCGATCCCGATTCTGCAGATCGGCGAGAAGGAGCGCACCCGTCTCGAAGCTGCGATGGCGACCAACACGCCCGGCAAACTTATCATGGAAGGTCCCGGCAACTTACGCACCGGTCGCAACACCATCGCGCGCCATGGCGATGCAGGCCCTTGGGTCATTATCTCCACGCCCCAGAGCGGTTGGTTCACCTGCGGCGGCGAACGTGGTCCCGGTATCGCCATGTCCCGCGCGCTAGCCGCCTGGGCAGTCAATACAACGTTCCCCGTGCGGTGGCTCTTCATCGCGACTTCCGGCCATGAATGGGTCGACGCTGGGGCTGAAATTTTCCATCGCACGCAAGCGCCGAGGCCGTATGAAACCGCGCTCTGGTTCCACCTCGGCGCCAGCTTCGCCGCGCGCGCCTACGAAGAAACACCCAACGGCCCCGTCGCTCAGTCAACGCCAAATCTCGGCCGTGCGTTGATGGCCTCTCCAGACATGGTCCCGCTGCTCGAAGCCGCCTTCGCCGGGCAACCAGTCATCGAAAAACCGATGCAGAGCGATCTGAACACGGCGCTCGGCGAATACCGCCTTGTCGTGGAAGAGGGCTATCCCTCATCTGCCGGCTTCTGGGGATACGCAGCCTACTTCCACACGCCCATCGACGGCGCTGACTCCGCAACTGCCGAGATCATGGAGCCCGTCGCGCGCGCCATTGCGAACGCGATAGAAAAGCGCCTCAGCCAACTCTAGCCGTGACAGCGTTCCCAAACGTACTGCACGGGGCGCGTTCCATCGAGCTTGGAGATTGTCGCCGCGAGCCCTTCCTTGGCGGCGCGGTATTCAATGCGCTGCGGGAAGTCATGGTCACCATTCTCGAACACAACGGATGTCCCCGGAGCAGTAGCCGCCGCATTCGGCGTCTCTACAAAGGTGATCGGCCGCTGACCCTCCGGTGAAGCCGTGTAGGTCGATCGCGATGGGCGGATATCGATGCGCGACTGCTCCCACGTCGTCACTGCGCCATTGTGCGTGGTGGTGGCGTAGCCGAACATGATGCCGCCCTCGGGGTAGGACCACACTTCCTTGTTCACGCCATCGGCCGATTGCCAGCATCCCACCATGAAGGGGAAGCGGCCGGGGTCCATTTTCGGATTGCTGGCGCAGGCGCCCGCGGCAAGGGTGACGGCGAGAACGGAAACGGCTTTCAGCGACATGGCGGCTCCACTGGAATCCAGATGCTGCCAGACCTAGCCCAGCGTCGACCGGCGACACAAGCCGCTGCGATGTAGATGAAGGCGATCCTCTTTACGGGCGCGTAGTCTCATCACGGGTTTCAACTGGCGCTGCGGCGGCTACCGGCACGGCGCTATAGCCCGGTCCGGTCGGTTTGGCGGCAGGGGTGGCGTCGGCAATCATCCGCTCTGTGATTTTCGCATCGCGCAGCGCCTCGATCCGCGCCCGCTCTGCCTCAAAACCTCGCAGCTGCTCACCCGTCAGCTTCCGCCCGGTGGGCAGTTTCAGCGTCATGGCGTTTACCGGTCGATTGTCGACATAGACCTCGTAGTGGAGGTGAGGGCCGGTCGATCGGCCGGTCGTGCCGACATAGCCGATAACCTGACCCTGCCTGACGCTGCTGCCCTTGTGCAGGCCCGACGCGAACCTGCTCATATGCGCATAGGCCGTGACATAGCCATTGGCGTGCTGGATCTTGGCGTAGTTGCCGAAGGTTCCGTTCGGTCCATAACCCACAAGGCGGCCATTGCCTGCGGCGTAAATCGGCGTGCCTGTGGGCGCGGCGAAGTCGGTGCCCTTGTGCAGCTTGGTATAACCGAGGATCGGATGCTTGCGATTTCCGAAGCCGGACGAGAGACGGGCGCCGTTGATCGGCGTCTTCATCAGGAATTTCTT
>JBBQJV010000102.1:0-9833 GCA_038326205.1 Caulobacterales bacterium
AGAAAATCCTCAATAGCGCCTTCCAGCTCACGCCCGAACGGTTCGTCAACAAAAAACCCGAACCGCCAAAAAAACCCTCCGCCGTTTGGATCAATCCGCCAACACCGACGCTCGCGTTTCAAGTCTAAACTATCAAACCGGCTGTCTCAGTATCGTTGACACGTTCCGGCCGCGGCGCGCCTCGTTGCCCGCGGTCAGGATCGACACCGCATGAGCCAACAACAGAGACCTGCAAAACCAACACGCGATGCGACCGGCCGTGTCGGCGTCGTCGGCGCCATGCGCGCTACCGCCGCCAATGCAGGCGTCAACGTTGTTCAACTCACGGAATCCAGGCTGAGAACAATGTTCCTCACCGCTCCGCGACGCTGTCTGTTGCGCCAGCCGCGCTCGCGGCACCACCGCGCGCCGACCACCGCGGTCAAAACTCCATAGACACATCCGCCGTCTCCCGCGGTTCCGAACCCTCGGCGTTCTTCGACGCCGGCCGCTCCAGCACGCCGCGACATCGGTGCTGCCGGCGCCCAAGAACGCTTAAGAGCTCCAGCCTTGTTGGCAGGACCGGGAGGATGTCTCGACTAGAGCGATCCAGCCAATCGTCACATTGTTGCGGCGCTGCATTGGTGGCACATTCGGCCAGTTCGCTGGCATACTAGGGGTCTGGTTCTCGGACGCTCGATACGCTTGCTGTGCGACTGAGAGGCAACAATGGTAGAAATGCTCGACGAGATCTCCCAACAACTTGAGAAGCTGCTCCGCCTGCGCAGCATTCCGTTCGCCATGAAGTTGTTCGAGCGGCGGGAGGACATGGAGGCGATCGCGCGCATCCGCCGGCCGACGGCGGTGCACACTCTCGACCAGATCGTCGGCCAGGCCTCGCGCCTTGGCTGGACGATTGGCGTCACAGGCGATGACCTGGTGGGCGCCCAGTGCCGCGCAGTTGTCGGGCTCGGCGGCGCCAAGACCGAGGAGTGGTATTCTGGCGCGCACATGACGGGCGTCTGGTTCGAAACGCTCGTCGATGCAGGGGCGCACCAACGTGCCATGACGTGCGTACCGGACGGGCGCTACGAGGCGCTCGCGGTCGGGCCTCTATCAAAGCTCGCCAAGCCGGACATAGCGCTCTTCTACGCCACGCCGGGCGCGATGATCTATTTCATCAACGGGATGCAGTGGTCCGGCTATGGCCGCTTCGACTGGAGCGTGGTGGGCGAGTCCGCCTGCGCTGATTCCTGGGGCCGTGCGTTGTCCACGCGCCAGCCGAGCCTATCGATCCCGTGCTTTGCCGAGCGCCGCTACGGCGGGGTGCTGGACGACGAAATGTTGATGGCCGCGCCGCCGGAATATCTTGCCAAGGCGATCACCGGCATGAATGCGCTGGCGAAGAATGGCTTTCGCTACCCGTTTCCGCAATACGGCGTACAGATGGATGTCCGCGCCGGCATGGCCAAGAGCTATCCGCCGGCGCAGGGTGGTGGCTGACCTCCGCCAAGCAACGCAGACCGCCCGTGTCGGCAGCGCCAATTGTTGGGAGCACTGGGCGAAGGCCAGCGGCTTGGCGAAAAATCCTTCGCGTCATCGAGTGCCATATTGCGGCGAGGTCGCGCCTGATTGGAGAGGCGGTCCGGAGGGGGAGGTTTCGATTGACCCGGTCACCGGTAAGATTGCAGCCACCTGGGCCGGATGGCCCCAAGTGCTATTCGATGACTTTCAGGGCCCTCAGCGCAGTTTTGCGATCGTCAGGCCATCCGCCCTTGCGCGGACCTTTATCGATTCCTCGCTGCGCGTGAGAGCCTTAGCGATCGCCTGAAGCGACATGTCTTTTCTCGCTAGTAAGTGCAATTTCTGCGCTTCGTCGTTCGTCCACGGCTGTCGGTGGCGCTCAAATTTTTCCGCCAATATTTCATCCTCCACTCCGCGACGCTGCACATTGCACGGATCCGTATGTCGCGTAAGGCGAAGGGCGGGCCAACTCCGGTGTCGACTTGTGGTAAATTCCGACCTGAACGATCCGGCTGCCGGGAATGACGGTTGTTGAGCAACCACGCCGGTCGTAACCTCGTGGGGCCAGGGTAGGAAGCCAGCCAGACAAGGACGATCGATGAGCGACAAGAGAGACGATCGTCCCCCTGTTGCTCTTGAGCAGCGCAGCGCTAGCGCCGATCAGCGCATGTTCTCACCCTCGGCGGCACGAAATGTGGGTTCGATCCTGACTATTCTGCAGCGCGTTCTTCCCTCAAATGGTTCAGTGTTGGAGATTGGTTGCGGTACGGGCGAGCATGCTGTTTCTTTCGGGGAAGCGATGCCGTATCTCACTTGGTGCCCGAGCGACCCCGATCTTGACGCGCGCGCGAGCACGGCAAGCTGGATCAGTTTTACCGGACTCAGTAATGTGTGTGCGCCGCGCGATATCGATGTGTGCGCAAGCCTATGGGGTGTGGAGCAGGATGCGCCATTTGAAGCGATCATCTCGCTCAACATGATTCATATCGCGCCGTGGTCGGCGAGCCTCGGATTGTTCGCCGGCGCTGGCCGTATGCTTCGCACGGGCGCGCTTCTCATCCTCTACGGTCCATTCATGCGTGACGGCGCACACAATGCGCCATCAAACGTCGCATTCGACGTGTCTCTCAAGGCGCGAAACCCATCCTGGGGCGTCCGCGATATCGCCGATCTTGAACGCCTCGGTGAAGAGTATGATCTCATTCTGCGTGAAACGATCGAGATGCCCGCCAACAACAGAACGCTGGTCTTCGCAAAACGGGCGAACGCCTGACTGCCTCCGATCCACGTTGTGATTGTTGACGGCTGCAACTCTTGCGTGGCGCTTGGGCGGCGGGGGCGGAGGATGATCCGCACCGAAGATTGGCTAGCGGAGGTTGCATTGGCTGGCTTCGGCCAACGACCACTCCTGGCGATGTCCAGCCCGAGAGGGGAGGCAGCCGGGAACGGAAGGTGTCGATCGGTCCTGTCGATCGTAATATTGTGGCGGCCGGAGCCTGATTGGCGCCTCGCGGCCAATAGCTCGCTTCCGTCGGTGGTTATGCGATCAGTCTCACGGCTTGCGCGACGCACCGCTCGGAGGCGCGTAAGGGCGCGGGGGGGATGCTCCTCGCGTGACTTACAGGAAGCAGACCAGCCCCAGACTCGGCCATACCAATCCCGACCGCACCTAACGGGTTACTGGGGCGCGACTTCGATGCGATCCAGGTAGCTGGATAATTCCGCCACACATCTTCGCGACGTATCGACATTTGCGGTCTCGCCGGCGCGTTGAAGTTCGGCCCCAATATCGGTGATGGTTTGAAAGCCGAAAGCTCCTCCCGAGCCTCTCATATTGTGACCCAAGATGGTGACCGCCCCGAAATCCGCGCGGTCCAATGCGTCACTCATCGCAATCACATTTTGCCTGCAGCTCCGCAGATAGGCTGGAACGCGCTCAGCAATTCTGTCCTTTGCGCGCACGGCGACAGGGTCTGTTCGAATGCTCTCGTCTCTCGCCGAATTCGGAACAATCGCTGAACGGTTCCTGATCGCCCCAAGCAGCACTTCCTGCTTGATGGGTTTCGTCAGAAAGGCTGTACAACCGGCCGCCAGACATTTTTCCCGGTCTCCTTTGAGCGCGGAAGCAGTCAGGGCGATGATCGGCGTCGGCAATCGGCCATTCGCCTTTTCCCACGCCCGAATCTTGCGTGTTGCGGTCAAACCATCCATGACCGGCATCTGCCGATCCATCAGAACGAGATCGTAGTGGTTCGCTGCAAACATCTCGCAGGCGATGGCGCCGGTCTCGGCGATGTCGACCTGATGTGGCGTATCCTCAAGATAGGCCATCGTGATAATGCAGTTGTCGGCTGAGTCTTCGGCAAGAAGAATTCTCAGTGCCGGCTGAAGCGCATCGGAAGGCGCATCGATCGGCGAAACCGTTTGCTGTTCGGCACCTGCCCAGATCTCGAACGGTACGACAAAAGAAAACACGCTGCCCGTCTCGACAACGCTTTCGGCCCAGATACGTCCGCCCATCAGCTCGACCAAACGTTTGGAAATCGTGAGGCCCAGGCCTGAGCCTCCGAACCGGCGCGTGGTGGAGGAATCGGCTTGCGTGAATCGCTCAAACACGCGCGACAATTGTTCTTCCTGAATCCCGATGCCCGTGTCCGAGACTGTGAACCTGAGGGCCGTGGGCACGGCGGCATCCGTCTCCGGTGTGACACGCAGGACTACCTTGCCGGCTTCCGTGAACTTGATCGCGTTGCCTAACAGATTGAGCAGCACCTGGCGTAACCGCGTCGGATCGCCGACCAGGCTGGTTTTCGTATCTGGCGAAATTTCGCAAACCAGAATCAATCCCTTTTCCTTGGCGCGGAGCGCGACCATCTCGGTCACCTTATCCAAGAGGTCGATCAAGGAGAATCCGGTCTGCTCCAGATCGAGTTGCGAGGCTTCGACCTTTGAAAGATCCAGAATGTCGTTGATGAGATTCAGTAGATTGTCGCCGGCGCGGCGAAAAATCTGCACGTACTTGTTTTGCTCGGTGGTGAGAGTTGTCTTCGCCAGCAAGTCGGCGATGCCCATGATGGCGTTCATCGGCGTCCGGATCTCATGGCTCATGCTGGCCAGAAATTCCGACTTTGTCCGGCTGGCGCTCTCGGCGTCAGCCTTGGCCTGCTTCAGCTCCATCTCGACTCGCTTACGCTCGGTAACATCGCGCGCTGCCGCGAAGACGCCCTGCAGGGTTCGGTCTCGATCATAGAAGGTCGTCGCGTTGTAAGAGACGACCGTTTCTGTTCCGTCGCGCGCCCGGGCGGTAAGCTCATAGTCTGTGACCTTCTTGGCGCTCAGGACTGCCTTGATTCCAGCCTCGGCTCGCGCTGGGTCGGTGAAGTAGCTCTTGAAGGGTGCTCCGATCAGCTCGTCGCGGGTGCAGCCGGTAAGCGCCTCCATCTGCTTGTTGACGTCGGTGATGATGCCCGCCGGATCGGTGGTCATCAGGGCGTCGATATTCGATTCAATCAGCGAGCGGGTATAGAATTGCTGGTCGCGTAGACGCTGATCCAACTTTCTCTGCTCGGCTTCGACTTGCTTTCGGGCAGTGTTGTCGGTCCCGATAAGCAGGTAGCCGATGATGATGTCCTGAGCGTCGCGGAGTGCCGTGACCGAAACCACCGCGGGGAAGCGGCTGCCGTCCTTGCGGATGTAGGTCAACTCGTAGATATCCTCGATCCCGCGGGAGGCTTTGAACACCAGCGCCTCGAAGCCGGGTGTAATCGGGGTTGCCAGCTCGTCGCTCAGCGCCTTGGCGCGCGCGATCAGCTCTTGTGGGTCGGAGATGTCGGCGGGGGTGATCTTGTTCATCACGTCAGCTGCCGCATATCCCAGCATCCGCTCGGCGCCGACATTAAAGATCTGAATGACGCCCTTCGCATCGGTGGCGATGCTGGAGAAGTTGGCGCTGTTGAAGATGGCGCTTTGCAGAGCACCTGCCTTTAGCAGGCCGTCCTCGGCCTGGCGCGCGGTGAAGTCGGCGGCCTCGGAGACATCGCTCCGCATCGCGTCCCGGTCGGTTTCGATGGGAATGGGGTTGCCTCTCTGGTTCGGTTGATCGATGGCGCAGATCAGGACTTCAGGTTGCCAGCAGCCCCTCGATCGAGCGCTGGAGCTGTTCAGGAGAATAGGGTTTTCCGAGGAAGTGGCCATCCGCTACGAACATGGCCCTTAACTTATCAGTGCTGGAGTTACCCGACGTGTAGAGCACCCGCAGGGATGGACGAAGTTCGAGAGCGAATCGCGCCAGATCGCACCCGCCATGAAAGGCGGTGCGAAGATGTATATCGGTGAATAACGCATGGATCTCATGAGACGAGTGGAGATGGGCGAGCGCTTCTTCGACGCAATTTGCGACCAAGGCTTCGTGACCCAAATCCTCGACCAGCATGCCGGCAAGATCACACAAGATCGTTTCGTCTTCGACGATGAGGATTACAGCCATGCACGCTTCCCCCGCCGGAGATGCGTGTCATCTACGTCCGGGCGGTATTTGCCGCAGGACGCGATCGAGCCCAATTACCGGGATGAAGGCAAAGGACAAACGCCCTCAAAGCGCTGCGGTTCCCGGCAACTCCGACGAATTGGATTAAATTTTGTACTCGGCGACGCCATCGGGATGGATTGCTCCAACTACCATCCGAGCGCGGCGGTTGACAGCGATTGCAGGAACGACCTCAACCCGACGAATGCCCGACTTTTGGCGATCGGCCTAACCAATGGGGAAGGGGCGAACGGCAACCGACGAGCGACGTTGCCGTCGGTAATACTGCGGCAGGCTCGTCAGTTCTGGCCCTTTCCGGTGGCTAGCCTGGCATGAGCCGCGCCAGCGAGTACAGTCGCCAGCGGTGCGGCGCGGATCATGGCTTGCCTGTCTTCGCGGCGCGCGCCTCGGTGACACGGGCACCCTGCAGAATCCCTACCATGCTGTAATTGCCCTCGTGACAGCTTGCCTCGTACATGCGGCTGCAGGATCGCACGAGGGTAAACTCGACACCCATCGACGCAGCAAGCAGTCCTGGATCATCGAGCACGAAGCTATAGGACAGTTCGTTAGGAGAGTTGAACCGGAGCTTCTCAGTGATCTTGCGTTCTGCACGCGGGACTGACTGCGTCGGTGAGGCGGGTTCGGGACGGAGGAGACCTGTCTCGATCACCAGGACGTCACCGTCCCAGCGGCCATTCGATTCACCCATATACGACAGAATCGCGGCGGCTCGTCTTTGAGCTGCGAATTCGATGATCCGTGTTTCGCCCATATCCTCTGTGTTGATGACGAGGTGATCTTGCGTCTGGACGAACAGGCGATTCATGTTGCCCGGCGTGATCGACAGCGGCGGGCTCCCCGGTCCGCGTATGCACCTTTCCCAGAGGTTGCGAGCTTCCGGTCCCTCCGCCCGGTCGCGTTCGTTCTTCAAGGTCTTCGCCCATTCTTGCGCGGCGGTCGTCAGCGGTTGCTTTCCATCCGCGGGCTCTACGATTAGCGAGGTCCGGAAGTCGCCACCGGGTGCCGGCATCAGCGGCCCCCAGTCAAAATCGGAAGCGGGATTGAGCCTTTCCTTGAAGAAGCGCGCCTCTATGGCGGCAACAAGGGCTTCCGCCTTTTCCGGCGTGACGATGGGGCCCTCGGCCTCCGGTGGTCTCTCGAGCGGGGTCCGCCAGCGGCTTTCCCACACGCCCTGAAAGTCTGGCCGTCCATCAGCGGTGCGAGGGATGTCCGGTGCCTGTGCATGAGCGTGCACCTCTGCACCGACCAACACCGCCAGAATCATAATCCGCTTCAACATTATCCCGTTCGCCCATCCCAAAAATTCACTCAGGGAGCTTCTAGCGCAGCCGACGCGCTCAATCGAGCGAGGTTACGAATGCCACAAATTGGCGATGAACTCCCGCTCCCGTCGGCGCTTCGCATGCGGCAGGTTCGGATCAGCCCCGTCAGTCGTAATATTGTGGCGGCCCAGGCCTTGATGGCCCTAGTCGGTCGTTCCAGACTCGACGAAGCTATCCCATGAAACTGTTCGACGGCATCGAAGCGGCCCACGCAATTGATCAGCTGGTCCAGTTCCAGTATATTGTGAGCCAGATAGATCAACTTCCGCCGCGCAGACCCGCCTTGTTCAACAGTTCGGACATGGCGACCACGATCTGCGCTGGAGCGAATGGCTTGTTGATCATGACGCTCTCGGGGACGCCCTTGGACGTCCAGTACTGATGGCTGGCCCCGCTGACGTAGATGACTGGCAAGCCGCTGATAAGCTCGCGCGCCTTCCGGGCGACATCCCACCCGTCCGGGCCAGAGCCAAGGTTGATGTCAGTTATCAGTCCGCGAAGTTCGCCGCTTCGTCTTTGCAGGGCCTCGATGCCTTCAGCTCCGGTTGAAACAACGAGCACCGCGTACCCCGCCTCGGTGAGAGCGGCGTTGAGGTCCGCCTGAAGGATAACCTCGTCCTCGACATAGAGGATAAATGCAGCAACGGCTTCTTGTTCCACCGTCCGCTCCTGATCACTCTACCTAACCAACGTTCCAGCTTCGCGAACTTAAAATGCCCGAATGGCCTCGGTGTTCCTGACGCACATTAGAAATCTGTCACTTTAGCGATCGGATGTTCCAAATTGCTCAGAACCTTCCGCGCGGCGCAGGCCTTGGGCGAAGCGAACGGGTTCATGCAGACGGCGTCCGCCCCTGATAGTAAAAGTCCGAGAGTTGGACGGCTGATGATGTATGATCGAGGCATCTAACGCCCGCGTGTTGGATATGATCAATAATGGCTGATTGGGTGTCCGGAACGGTTTAAACCATTGCTGGATTGCGATATCGACAAGGTATCTTGCTGATCCTATGGGCCGTGAATTGTCCATGACGTGAGGGCAACATGCGGGCGGAACCGGAGTTTCGATGACAACGACTGCCGAGAGCCTAAAGCCTCTACTTTGGGAACCTGGAAATCTCGTGCGCGCCATCGAAGCGGCAGGCGTCGGCCTCTGGTCCTGGAACGTCGACACCGATGCCTTGGCGATGGATGACCACGCCTATGATCTCTGGGGGATCCCCCGCGGCACCGACGTCAGCTTCGAGGTCCTTTCCGCCCATATTCACCCCTCTGATCGCGAAAGGGTCCGCTTGGCGTTTACCGCTACGCGCGCGATCGTCGGTTCTTATGAGATCGATTTTAGGATCATGATCGGTGATGAGCTCAGATGGGTCTCTGCGCGCGGCCAAGGCAACGACGACGGCATCGTCAAGCGTATTATGTTCGGGATCTTCATTGACGTTACAGGACGCAAGCAGGCCGAGGAGGGTCGAGAACTCCTCGCAGGTGAGATGAGCCACCGGGTCAAAAATCTCCTGGCAATCGCTGCCGGTCTCACGGCGATCACATCGCGCTCAACCACCACGATCGAAGATATGGCGCGTGAACTCACGCAGAGATTGACCGCCCTCGGTCGAGCCCACGATCTTGTGCGGCCGCTTCCGGGCCAGACCGAAGCTGCTTCCGCGCTTTTAGGTGATCTGCTTTCGGTTCTGCTCGCCCCCTACGACGATCTCGGTGTGTTCAGCGGGCGCATTCGCGTTTCGGTTCCTCGAATGAGCGTTGGCGAAACGTCAACGACAACACTTGCGCTGGTTATGCATGAACTCGCGACTAACTCGCTCAAATACGGCGCTCTCTCTGTCGCAACAGGAACAATCGACGTCTCCTGCTCTGCGCAGAACGAAGCCGTCACGGTCATCTGGACTGAGAGTGGTGGCCCGAAGGTCGATGCGCCAAAGGGAATGGGCGGCTATGGCAGCAAACTCGTGGACCGCAGCGTAAAAGGGCACCTGGCCGGCTCAATTGACTACGATTGGACAAAGGATGGCCTCATCGTCACGCTGAAGGTCGATTCGGAACGCCTTGCGCTTTAGGAACAATGGGCTTCTGCCGATACTGCGGAAGCAGAGTGTCGTTGTTCGGCCCACATTACGAGAGGCGGCTGTTGGTGACCTGCCGCGGGATTTTTTGGGCCGCGGTTTGTTTGAGCCTCGATGCTTTCGATACAGAAGTTACGGACGGCACCTGTTGGCGAGGTCCTGCCAGACAGGGGCGTGAGCCGGGAACGGAAGGTCTAGGGCAGCCCCGACACTGGTAAGATTGCGGCGATCTGGGCCGGATTGGCCCATTGCCGTCGTGCGGACATTCGTGTTGCAAGCACGTGCTGGAGATTTGCGCATGACCAAGATTGATGCCGCCCGAGCCCCACACCAAAAGGGGTCGTCATATCCAGAACCATTCGACGCTCCCCGCGCA
>JBBQJV010000103.1:0-9667 GCA_038326205.1 Caulobacterales bacterium
AGCCGCCGGGCTGCCCGGGCGTCCTTCAGCCGCGCCGCCCGACGCCGAAGCTCTACCGCCGACATCTCCAAACGCGTGATCGCAATCGACATGCTCCGTCCTCCCGACTGGCCGTCGAAATGAATCAGCGTTCGATCCCTCAGGGAACCCCAAATCGAGTCAGATCTTCAGCCCGTTGGTATTAATCGTTGGGTAGTGATCAGGATCGTCATCCTCCGTCTCCGTTCGCACGGACTGCAGCTGGGTGACCGCCGCGAGCCAAAGACCCATCTTCACAGAATTGGATTGCCCCAGCCGTCGAAAGCGTTCAGCGTCGGTCTGATCGAACCCTCGTCGTGCAATGTACTTTTACCATCTCCATTTCACACACGAACCGGACACGGAAACGATGCGCGCACTCGTCGCGCGGCATTTCGAGGTGAAGCCCGCGAGCGTTTTCATTTATTCCGACGCAGTCGAATTGTTCGGTAGCGCCACTGAGCCCGCGAACGAAACGCTGCTGGCGCAACACCATGCCAGCAGCGTGCAGGTGATGGTGCGGTCCTACGACATCGGCTCCGGACCGCTTGCGGGATGGCTCCGCGTGGAAACACGCGACGTTCCACTGGGGGAAGCGCGTCCGCTGGCGCGCTTGCTGGCAGCAGAAATTCGGGCCCGCTTTTTCTATAACGATCCCGTGCCCGATCCGGGCGACGCGAGCGGTGATGATGCGCAAATCGAAATATTGCCTAACGGCGCGGAACGAAAAGTCTGGATCATCGAATATGGCGGCGAAGGCGGAAAAACCCTCACCGCAATTGACGAGCGCACGCCCAGCTAGTGTAGGTATCGCAAACATCTCGGCATCAGAGCGCTTGCTTGCCAATCAAACCTCCGGCTTGGGCCGGTATTACCTGCACCGCCATATCGTTACAGTCGGCTGGTTCGCTCCAGTCCTTCCCTTCCGGACTGCCTCCCCCATCAGGCGGGACGTCGCCATAAGGCGACGCCTGTAGCAATACCGGACCGGGCAGTCAGCTGCACTCAGCTCGAACACCCGTAAATAGATAGTTGGCCCATCCGTTCCGCCGCATGTCATACAGGGTCAGGGTTTCTCCGTCCCCTTCGGCGACAAATACCAACGCGCCACTCCTTTCGAACGTCGCGCGCTTAGGCACCGGCGCGAGGAGCTCCGCCACATCTTTCGAGACCGGCAAATATCCGTGCTGCAGCGCCTCGTATTCAACGTCGCGATTAGTCTTGTCGGTGAGGCCAACAGCATAGGAGGAGCCATCGACAGCAAACGAGAAATGGTAGGTGCCTTCGACGTGCCCCCACGTCATTCGCTTCAAGTCACCCTCATACACTTTAGGCCGGGCACTCGATAGCAACAGTTCGATCGTGGCGGTTGTTGCTGCCTCCGCTCCCTGATGGAACCAGCACCCTTCGAGGAATGAGACATCCTGAACTATAGGAGCGGGTATCTCGGGTTTTGCATGGTCGGATTTATCCGGCGAACAGGCCGCTGCGAGTGCCGCTAGCGCGACATGCGAGCCAAGTCCGAAAAATTTTCTTCGGCGACCTCGCGCAACCACTGCGTTGCCCCCCCTCCAGCTCGACTATCATCGGACCCAGAGCTGCATTTCGCAACTACGATTTGTCTGCAAAGGGCCAGCATCACCTGCGCCGCCACAAAGTTACGGTTGGCCGGATGTCTCAAGACCTACCGTTCCGGGCGGCCTCCCCGTCAGGCACGCCATCGCCAAAAGGCGTCAGTCGTAATCTTTCGAAATCCGAGGCGGGATTAGACCTTTCGACCTCTGTCCTGTAACCCTGCAATCCACACCAGTGGGGTCAGGCGTGCCGGACATCTTCCTTTCCTACAATCGCGAGGACCAGCTCCGCGCCAAGGTCTTCGCGGAAGCGTTCGAGGCGCAGGGCTTCAACGTCTGGTGGGACGTCGGGCTGCGCACTGGGGAAGCCTACGACGAGGTGACGGAGACGGCGCTGCGGACTGCTAAGGCCGTCGTCGTGCTCTGGTCGAAGAAATCCGTTGCGTCCCGCTGGGTGCGAGCCGAGGCCACCTTAGCGGATCGCAACAAGACCCTGCTGCCGGTGATGATCGAGCCCTGCGAGCGACCGATCATGTTCGAACTGACTCAGACCGCTGCGCTAGAGAACTGGCAGGGCGCGACCGACGACACCGCCTGGTTGGCGTTTCTTGGTGATGTGAAGAGGTTCGTGACAGCGGACCGCGGGACCGTGCAGGCACTACCCACGCCATCTGCCACGCGCCCGATACCAGCAAAACTCGCCGAACGGGGTGAGCCACCTTCGCTCGCGGTCCTTCCCTTCACCAACCGCTCAGGCCTGCCAGAGGACGAGGCGTTCGCCGTCGGCATGGTTGAGGACGTCGTAGCTGCCTTGGCATTCAGCCAGGATTTGAAAGTTCTCGCCGCCGGCGCCGCTTCAGCCTGGCGCGGCAAGGCATTCGATCTGCGCGAGGTGGGTCAAGCTCTGGACGTGCGCTACGTCTTGGAGGGCAACGTCCGGCGGATCGGGCATGCGCTGCGGGTGACTGCGCAGCTGATCGAGGCAGAGTCTGGAGCAGTTCTCTGGACGCAAAAATTCGACCAGCCTTTGGCAGAACTGGTGACGCTTCAGGAGCAACTGGTCACCGCAGTCGCAGCGCACCTTCACGTCAAAGTGCGCATTCTCGAGGGCGAACGTGCGTTAAAGGCGACCGGCGAACTGACCGTCCACCAGATCTTGCTGCGAGCGGAGTCGATGTTCTCGGACAGGCTGACCGGCGCAGTCGCCGAAGCGCGGCGCGCGGTCGAAATTGCCCCAGACCATGGTCTCGCGCACGCTGTCCTCGCTTCCGGGCTGGGCATGCAGCTTCTCGATGCGGGTGGAGGCGTCCCGGCGCTGCATGAAGAAATCCTGACGGAGGTCGGACGCGCGCTGGCATTGTCTCCGAACGACCCGGCAGCAATCTGGCGGTGCGCCAGCGCTCTGGTCTTCGTCGGGCGTCCGGAGGATGCACACCATCACATCGATCGTGTACTCTCCCTGACGCCGGACAACCCCATGGCGTTCCACGTGCTTTCTCTTATCCACATTCGACTTGGGCGGGGTGATGAAGCTCTCTCAAGTCTAGACTCTTGGGAGCGGCTCGCGCCGGGAAGCCGTCTGTTGTTCATCTCGCTGCACCTCAAGGCGTTGGCGCATTTCCTGCGGGAACAGCAGGCCTTGGCGATCGAGGCGATCGACCGTGCGTTTCGCCTCAATCCGCAGTACGGTATGACACTTCTGACTCGGGCGGCGCTGAAGACCTTCGCTGGTGCAACCGACGACGCTCGGGAGTCCGTCCGCGCCCTGCGTTTGATCGAGCCATCGACGCTGCCTGGGCGCTTTGAAAATCGTGCCACCATGATGGTGGCCCCGTGGGCGGCAACGGCGTTGAACAAAGCCTTCCGCAAAGTCTGGGAAGAAACCCTGCCGGCGTAGACGGCGCCCTGCGAGTGTCGTCTTCGGGCCATCAAGGCCTGGGCCGCCACAATATTACGACTGACGGGGTCGCTCCAGTTCTTCCCTTCCCGGCCGCCTCCCCTATCAGGCACGACCTCGCCAGCAAGCGACACTCGTAACCTGTGACTTCGCGCGGGCTTTCGCTGCCGATCGGCGCACGGGTTACCTGATTTCCGTCGCACGGTGGCTTCCCTCGACAGCGCTGTTTCACGTCGAGCTGTTCAATCGCGGGCACGATCTTCTGGCGAACATCACCTGTTCCAGTGGACGACGCGGCGAACAGATAAAGGCCTGCCCCGCTGAGGGCCAGCCCAAGGCGCAGTTAGGAGCCCTGCCAGGGTCAGGGCCTGCGAGCGGTCACTGGAAGTGGAATTTCACATCGATGCCAAAGGTGCGCGGCGGAGCGTAGGAGAAGGTCTGATAGCCGGTCAGGTCCGAAGGCCTGAATGTATCGGCAGAGATGCTCGTGGTCTGTTCCTCGTCCTTCAGGTTACGCACCCAGGCCGTGACAGACACCGCCTCGTCGGGCGAGTACCAGTTCAGTCGCGCATCCAGGTTGTCATATGCGGGCGACTTCTCTTTCGGGTTGTTGAAGAAGGTATCGTAGAACGAGTCCCGCCACGAATACGAGATGGTGGGGAGGAAGTACGATCCATCCTGCATGTCGAACCTATAGGAAGCGTTCAACGCCAGCTTGTGCTTCGGCGTTTGTGACAGCGTGTTGCCTTCCACCGAGCGGACACGCAGTGGATCGCCTGGTCCGCGCGAGGCGTCGGCATAGTCATCCGATTTCGTCACCTCGGCGTTGAGGAATGCATAGGTAAAGCCAATGTTCAGGGGGTCGATCGGGTTCCAGTTGGACTCCAGTTCAAAGCCCGTTGTCTCGACTTCCGGAAGATTCACGAAGCGGGAGAACTCCGTCTGCGCCTGCGTATTCGGGTCGACCGTGACGACTGTCAGGGGCGCCTGGGCGTCGATGTATTTGTAAATGAAAATAGCGGCGTTCGTGGTTAACCCCCAGTCGGCCCAGGTCTGTTTCCATCCACCTTCCAGCGAGTCGACGAATTCGGAATCCGTGAACGGCTCGGCGCCGAAGCCAAGATTGTTGAACCCTCCAGCCTTGTAGCCGCGCGAGTATTTTCCAAACAGCAAAGTGTCGCCGAGCGGACGATACTCAATGCCCGCCGTGCCGGTTACTGCCTCCCACGATCCATTCAGTCTGCGGGTCGCATAGCCACGTTCGTCGAAAGTCGTGTTGGGAACGCCGCCAAACGCAATCTGCGAGAAGTTGAAATAGTCAAATCCGCAGATCACGTAGCAAGCGAGGAAGCCCTCCTCCCGCGATTCCTTGATGTCCTTCGACCAGCGAAGGCCGACCGTGGCTTTGAACTGATCGGTGATCTCGTAGTCGACCTGTCCGTAGAGTCCGTAGGCGTTGAACAGGCTGGTGTTGCGGAAGTATTGCAGGATGCGTTGAGGGTTGGCCACGACACCCAGAGTGGCGTCGAGATAGAAATCCGCGAGCGGTTCGTCGCGCAAGTACTGGACCTGCCCGGGCTGGTCAGAGTTTTCCTGGTACTGATACGCGCCGAGCAGCCATTGCAGCGGCCCGTCTGCTGTCGAAATCAGGTTGATTTCGTTCGAGAAGAAGGAACGGCTCTCGCGGTAAAGGTTTGTCACATTGGGGTTCAGCGTCTTCGGCGCACTCGTTAGCGCGCACCCCCCGGCTATCGAGGTTGGCGCACCGATCGGAACCGGCGCGCAAGCATCGACCGGCGCGATCGAGGTCGCCGCATTGTACGTTACGGATGTGACTGGTGTGCCGTCGGCGTCACCGTCGAGCAGGTAATCGTAAAACGTGTAGCCGCCAGTATATTTGATGTCGAAAGTGTCCATCGAGTACGCGGCTTCAAATATGACCTCGTCATATTTGGGCAAGCGCGCGACGGCTTCGATGTTTTCGTTGTACGCATGCTCGCGGTTGGTGGCGAACGGCACGTCCTGACGGTTGCCCGCCTGCGTGAAGCCAGTGATCGCAGGATCGCCCGTGAATGCATAGGCTGGATTGGGCGTGAGCGATCCGGTCAGGAAGAATTCTTCGGAAGCCGTGTTTGTTACGAACGGCGCGTTGCTGAAGCTCGCTGTGCGTCCGCCCGGCGGACCAGCCTTGTTGAACTCGTAATCCGCAACCTTCAGCCACCAGTTGAAGCGGTCGCCGATATCGCCCTCAAGCTGGAGTTCGAGATAGGTGTCGTCGATCTCCCAGCCCTCTTTCCCGCCTGTGGCATAGTTAGGGTCAATGCCTTCACGGTACTCTCGAAAACCGGCAACGCGATAGCGCAGTGAGTCGCTTATGGGACCGCTGACGGCTATGCCGGCCTTTTGGTAGCCGTAGTCGCCGGCGCCCAGTACGGCATCAATCTGAAAGTCATCGGATGGCCGTTTGGAAATCGTGTTGATGGCGCCCCCGATCGCGTTACGCCCGTAGAGCGTACCCTGCGGACCGCGAAGAACCTCGACTCGATCAATCAACATCGGATCCTTGCCGGCGAAGACAGCGAATGCTGTGTAGATGCCGTCATTATAGTTCGCCACGCCGGGATCTGCGCCGAAGCTGTTTGTTAGTCGGCCAATACCCCGCAGCGTGACTCGCTCGTTGCCGGGGGTGTAGGAAAGGCCCGGCGTTACGTTTGTAAGGTCAGTCACCGTTATGATGCCGAGCTGTTCCTTGTCTTCGGACGTGATGGCGGTTACGGCGACCGCGATGTCCTGAACCGTCTCCTCACGCTTGTTGGCTGTGATGACAACGACGTCGCGGCCCCGATCCGGCATAGTCTGTTCAGACGGCGGCTGCACCTGCGCATAAGCCGGCATCGCGGTGCCAAGGGCAACCAGGCTGGTCAACAGTACGGTCCGTATACGCATGATTACGCGTGTTCCCTTGTTTGGTGTCCCTCCGTGCCGCCAATCTGTCGCCAGCTGACACAAACCGAGTGATCGGCGTCTGTCAGTTGCGCCTTCTAAAAACCGGTCGTCAATATGAAGTTGGGTTACCGAACGAAGCGCGTCTTGATGGTGACCTAACGACAATCTCGATATTGTCGCCGTGACTGCCTGATGGGCGACGCCCAAGGACCAGCAGATATGACCAACCGGGAGGATCAGGCGCGGGCGAAAGGCGGCATGTCTGAATAGGGCCATCGATGCCTGGCCCGCCACATTGTTACCGTCGGCTGGGTCCCTCCAGAGCTTCCGTCCGCGGCTCCCTCACCCATCAGGCACAACCTCGCCAGCAGCAGCCATTCAGACTGCACAGTTGCTGGTATCGGACAATGTCCGGTGCGACGCCCTCTACCCAGCCTTTGCCGTTGTCGGAACTCGCGTCGAAGGTCAGCATCCGGACATGCTGCCCCGGTTGCTGCACATGCCGAATACATGGCCGAGCCCGGCGGGTTGACCGCGACAAATCCGTGGACAGTCATAACCCTCCATGCTGAAACCTATCGATGGACGGGCGGGTCAATCCGGCGGGAAAACGCAGCAAGTTTCTGGATAGCGTAGAGCGGTTGGGTAACTCTCTACCGGACCCGGTGTTCATCTTCGTCGGGATTATCGCGCTTCTGGTTGTCGTGTCTGTGATCGGCGCCGCTGCGGGCTGGTCAGCCGTTAACCCGGTCACAGGCGAGACGCTGGTCGCAACCAGCCTGCTCTCGGAAGCCAACCTCCAGCGCCTGTTCGTCGAGATGCCGCGCACCTACACCGGTTTCGCACCGCTGGGGTTTGCGTTGACGATCATGCTGGGCGCGAGCGTGGCTGATCGCAGTGGGCTGCTGACGACGCTGATGCGCGCGAGCCTGGGCGGCGTGCCGAAGGGCATTCTCACGCCGATGGTCTTCGTGCTCGGCATGCTGGCGACGCATGCGAATGACGCGGCCTACATGGTTTACGTGCCGCTTGCAGGTGTCGTGTTTGCGGCTGCGGGGCGGCATCCGGTGCTGGGTCTGATCTCCGGATTTGCCGGCGCGGCGGTCGGTCTCGCGGGCAACCTCGTGCCGGGACAGTATGATGTACTATTGCTGGGCATCACCGAGACGGGCGCACGCCTGCTCGACCCGGCATGGACCATGAATCCGCTTGGCAACTGGTATTTCAGCGTGGGCATCGCGATCGTCTTTACGGCGACCGGCTGGTGGCTCATTGAGCGTGTCGTCGCGCCGAGGTTGGGCAGCTGGACTGGGGAGAGCGGCGTCGCCGATCTTGCAGGTGTAATGCTCTCCCCGGTCGAGAAACGGGGCGTGGCGTTTGCGGGCGTTGTTGCATTGGGCGTAGCGGGCCTGGTCACTGCGCTTGTCATGTGGCCTGGCTTTACGCCGCTGACGGACGAAGCCGCTACCGGCAGTCAGCAATTGACGCCATTCTTTCGCAGCATCGCGGCGATCCTCTTCCTCCTCTTCCTGTCGACCGGCTGGGCGTATGGTGCGGTGACGGGGTCAATCAAGACGCACCGCGATCTGGTGGGTATGATGGTGAAGGGGCTAGAGATCATCCTGCCTTACCTCGTGCTGATCTTTTTTGCGGCCCACTTCGTGGCGATGTTTGGCTGGTCGAATCTCGGTCCGATCACGGCGATCGCTGGAGCGGACCAGTTGCGCGCCATGTCTGCGCCACCCGCAATCCTGCTGCCGGTGCTGGCGACAATGTCGGCCTGGCTCGACTTCCTGATTGCATCGGGGTCGGCGAAGTGGGCCGCGATGTCGCCGGTGGCCACGCCGATGATGATGTTGCTTGGCGTGTCGCCCGAGATGACGACGGCGGCCTATCGTGTGGGCGATACGGTGACGAACCTGATTTCGCCGCTGAACCCCTATGTCGTGCTAACGCTAGTGTTCGCGCAGCGCTGGGTTCCAAGTCTGAAACTGGGGACGCTGATTGCCATGCTGTTGCCGCTCGCGGTCGCGTTCTACATTGCTGGCGTTGCGTTGACCGCTACGTGGGTCGCACTGGGTATCCCCGTCGGGCCGGGCGCCTCAGTCGCCTATGACGTCACCGCACCGCGCTAGCCTTCGAAACCGCTGGAGAGGAATGCCTCCGCCATCGCGCAATGCATTGCAGCGCCGCGCGCCATAACGCGTTCGTCGAGCACCATGCGGTTGGAATGCAGCGCGCAGCACGTGCGCCAGTCGCCGCCTTCGGGTGAGGCGCCGAGGAACATCATCGCGCCGGGCGATTTCTGCAGGACATAGGAAAAATCCTCCGCGCCCATCATCGGGTGAGGCATCTCGAACCAGGCTTCCTCGCCATAGAGTTCCTTTGCGGTTCGACGCGCGAGATCGACGGCGCGGCTGTCGCAGATGGTAACGGGAAAGCCGGGGATGATCTTGAGGTCGGCTTCGCACATGTGCGCGGCCGACACATGCTCGACCACGCGGCGAAGACCTTCCTGCGCGATGGTTCGCGATTTTTCCGAGAAGCTGCGGATCGTACCTTCGATGAAGGCCGTCTCCGGGATTACATTGTTGGTCGTGCCGGCTGTGATGTGGGCGATCGTTAGGACGGCGGGATCGAATGCCGGAACCCGGCGCGTCATCATCGCCTGAAGCGCTGTGACCAGTTCACAGGCAACCGGAATCGGGTCGACTGCATCGTGTGGTTGCGAGGCGTGGCCGCCACGACCCTTGATGGTGAGTTCGATACGGTCGGCTGCGGCAAGCAGTGGACCGGGCTTTCCGGCGAATACGCCTGACTGGACGTTGGGCGTGATGTGCAGCGCAAATGCGGCGTCGGGAAGCGGGTCAATCAGGCCGTCGTTCAGCATATAGCGTGCGCCATGCCAACCTTCTTCGCCGGGCTGGAACATGAACTGCACTGTGCCTGCGAGCCTGTCGCGCTGCGCACATAGCGCTTTGGCGGCAGCGACCAGCATGGCAACGTGGGTGTCGTGACCGCAGGCGTGCATGGCGTTCGCGACTGTCGAGGAGAAGGGCAAGCCGGTGTCTTCACTCATCGGCAGCGCATCCATGTCGCCACGCAGCAGGACGGTGCGGCCATTCGAGGGGCCGCGCAGCACCGCGACAAAGCCGGTGGTTGAAGGCCCTTCGTAGTATTCCAGCGGCAAGCCTGCCAGCGCCTGCTTCGCCTTGGCTGTGGTAAGCGGATT
>JBBQJV010000104.1:0-9460 GCA_038326205.1 Caulobacterales bacterium
CAGGGCTCGTTCACCGGGCCGGTTCAAGTGTCGCTGACGGGGATGGAGCAGCGCACGGTGACGCGGCCGACGGGACCGCTGGACCTCGAAATCTACATTCCCTATTCGATGAGCGTGAAATCAGGCGCGGGCGACAACTAGGGTTCGGCGCCAGCTTGCCGGGGCATGGGGGTCACGCTAAGCGCGGGGGATGATTTCCCCGCGCCTCGCCCGACGCATCGCCCAGATACACAAATGGCTGGGCCTGATCGTGTTCGCCCAGTTGGCGATCTGGACGGGGACGGGACTGTTCTTTGCCGCCATCCACATCACCGATATTCGTGGCGAAGCGCTGGTTCAACCGGCGGGGCGCGTCGTGCCGATGGACAGCGCGCGGATCAGGTTCTCATCGACTGATGCACTGAAGGCGGTTGCAGAAGATCGACCGATCGAGGTTGTGTTGCGGCCGCTTGCCGGCGAGCCCGTCTACGAAGTGCGCGGCGAGATCGGGACGTTTCTGGTTTCTGCCGAGAGCGGCGAACGTGTCGTGATTGATGAGCCACGGGCGCGCGCGCTGGCCGAGGAGCGCTGGATCGCGCAGGACAGCTTGCAGGCCATGGAGCTTTTGCCGGAAGCGCCGAAGGAATCGGGACTCGCGGGCGAGGTCTGGGCTGCCCGCTTCAAGGGCGAGGGACATCCGGCGCTCTATGTTTCGTCGCTGACGGGAAGGGTCAGTGCTCCCCGCACTGATCTGTGGCGGACCTATGATTTTCTCTGGCAGCTGCATTTGATGGACTGGGGAATGAACGAGAATTTCAACACGCCGTGGATGGTGGCGGCTGCTCTGCTGGCGCTATCAAGCGTGTTGTTTGGCGTGGCGCTGCTGGTGCATCGCTTCACGCGTAGATTTGTCAGGAAGGATACAGAATGACGGAGCGTCGTGAGACGGACCAGTCGTTCGCCGATGGCGAGCGGATTGCAAAATATCTGGCGAGCGCGGGCGTCGCTTCGCGGCGCGATGTGGAGCGCCTGATCACCGATGGCCGCGTCAGTGTGGACGGGCGCGTGCTGGACACGCCGGCGTTCAAGGTGACGGGGCGAGAGAAAATTTTCGTCGACGGCAAGCCGATCTCGCGACCGGAGGCGGCGCGGTTGTGGCGGTATCACAAGCCGGAAGGGCTGGTGACGACGAACAAGGACCCGGAGGGGAGGCCGACCATCTTTGGCGGAATGCCGCAGGATATGCCGCGCGTCGTGACTGTCGGACGTCTTGATCTCAACACTGAGGGGCTTCTGCTGCTGACCAATGACGGTGAGCTGGCGCGGGCGCTGGAGCTGCCGTCGACGGGGTTGCAGCGGACCTATCGCGCGCGGGCCTATGGGCGGATCGAGCAGAAGGAGCTCGACAGGTTGCGCGAGGGGATCGTGCACGAGGGCGTCGAATACAAATCGATCATCGCGCGGCTGGATCGCCAGACGGCGTCGAACTGCTGGATCGATGTGACGCTGACCGAGGGTAAAAATCGCGAGGTGCGGCGCGCGCTGGAGAGTCTCGGGCTGAAGGTGAACCGGCTGATCCGTGTGTCGTATGGCCCGTTCAAGCTGGATGATCTGGGGGCGGGGGCGATCGAGGAAGTGGAAGCGGCAGAGATTCTGGCGGAGTTTGGAAACTATATTTCCGACAAGCGGAAGCCGAAGCCGTTCGGGCGCAAGCCGGCGCCGCGCGCCAAGGTCAGCCACGCCAAACCGATCCATGCGAAGCAGACGCCGAAGGTCGCGCCGGTTGAGCGTGATCCGCGTAGCATTCGCAAGGGGCTGGACGCGTTCGTGGACAATCGTCCGCAGAAGCGCGGGGCGAGCACGTCCAAGCGGGAGCGGCCGACGGCGCCGGGAATGCGTCCGACGAGTGGTAGGCCCGGAGGCAAACCTGCTGGCGCTCGGCCATTTGTCGGCAAGCCGGGTGGGAGCAGACCGGATGGAGGCAAGTCCGGCGGCGGTAAGCCTGGTGGAACCAAGTCTGGGCGCGGGCCACGTGGGTCGCGCTAGACATTCGGAATCAGGAGATGCGACATGAAATTGCACTTTGCGACGATGGCGCCCAACCCGGATCGGGTGCGCTTCTTCCTGCAGGAGAAGGGCATCTGGGATGAGGTCGACAAGGCTGAGATCAGCATCATGAAGGGCGAGCACAAGCAGGCCGGCTATCGCGCGATCAGCCCGATGGCGCAGGTGCCGACGCTGGAGCTTGATGATGGCACGGGGCTGACCGAGAGCCGCGCGATCTGCGGATATTTCGAAGCGCTGTATCCCGAGCCAAACCTGATGGGTGTCGAGGCGTTGGAAAAGGCGTTGATCGAGATGTGGGACCGGCGTGTCGAACTGACCTATTTCATGCAGATCGCGGGATGGTTTCGTAATTCGCATCCGGCGATGGCCGAACTGGAGAAGCCGCAGATCCCGGAGTGGGCGGCGGTGTGCGAGACGCGCGCGCGCAAGGTGGCGGCGTTTTTCGACAAGCGTCTGGGAGAGTCGGAGTTCGTGGCCGGTGATCGATTCACCATAGCCGACATCACGCTGCATGTGACGTTGGGCTTCGGGCGGCTGGTGAAGTTCAAGCCGTGGGAGGAGCACGCTAATCTCAACGCGTGGCGCGAACGCATGGTGGCGCGGCCGGGGTTGAAGTGATCAGACGCGGTTTCCCGGGATCACTCAGGACTGCTTGCCAATCTTCGCCACAAGCAGCTCTTTAAGCTCCTCCAGCTCCGACACGGCCTGCCTTCGATTGTCGTTGAATAACGTCCACATCTTGCGGTTGGGCTCGGTGAGGGCGTTGTTGATTCTGACGGCGCCGTTCTCCACGTCGTCCACATTCAACTGCAAGTGCTGGTCCACAAACGTGAGAAGTTGGGCGCACTGTTCCGGAGAATAGTCTGCAAGCTTCGGAGCAAATGTTCTGAGAAAATCGGACACCCCAAGCCTCCGCGGTAATGGCAGGACTGTGAATTACCCCACCCCGGGATCAGGTGTGTCTGCACGCGTAGGGAATCAAGTGACTGGGGATCGACTGGCAGGGGCGACAGGGATCGAACCTGCGACATCCGGTTTTGGAGACCGGCACTCTACCAGCTGAGCTACACCCCTGTAGTCGAGGCGGAGGCAATACGCGATCCGGGCGGCCGTTTCAAGGCGGGGAATGACAAGGCGTCCGGGGGCCGCTAGGGACAAGGTAAATCAGCCTCCCGGAACGCGAAATGTCTGCATCTGTCCTTATTGAGACCGGCCAATGGGCTGGCTGGCGCACCTGGCCGCACGACACGTTTGAGAGCGGGGTGGGGCCATTCTATTATCGCCGGGATGAGACGGGGCGGGTTGTCTGCCAGTTCATTGCGGAGCCGCGCCATATGAATGGCGGCGGGTTCATGCATGGCGGATGCTTCCTGACGTTTGCGGATTATGCATGCTTCGCGATCGCGGAGGAGCACACGCAGGGGCCGAGCGTGACGGTAAACCTGTCGGGCGACTTTCTCTCGGCGGCCAGCGTGGGCGACGTGATGGAAGCGACCGGCGAAGTGACGCGCGCGGGCGGTCGGTTGATCTATGTGCGGGGCATGATCACGGCGAGCGGCAAACCGGCGCTGAGCTTTACGTCGGTGATCACGCGGATCAAGCGCGAGAGCGGCGGGAAGGCTGCGAGTTAGGGCGGGGCGATCGATCATTGCTTTGCTGCGAGCCGGCGCTCTTCGAGTGCGCGTTTGATGCGTTCGTACTGGTCCTCGGCTTCGCTGTAGCGGAAGTTTATCCTGTGGGCGTGATCCGCGATCTTCATCCAGTAGGCGGCATCCTTCTTGAGGCCGCGCAGAATGGCGGCGTCGGCGCGTCGCATGGCGTTGGTGTAAGCCGACATGCCCGAGTTCAGTTTGGTGTACTTTGACATTCTCGTTTGCTTTGGTGGTGTTGGTGTTGGGTCGTTGAGGTGAATTCATCTTTCGGGACGCGTCCTGCGGACGCCTCCAGGATGAGGCCTTCTTCGTATCTCATCCCATCGGTGTCATTCCGGACGCGCGCAGCGCGATCCGGAACCCAGTGTCTTTAGCGACGGTGCATCGAGCCCTTTGGTTCCGGCTCTACGCGGCTTTGCCGCTGCGGCCGGAATGACAGTGAAGGTGTGAGTCCGCTACAGGACCGGCTGCGCCGTCCCGGATGCTGTATCTCTGAGCCCAATGGAGGTCCCGGGGACGCGGGATGCTTCGCGTGGATTGGCGATGCCGTTGCCAGAACTGCCGGTAGAAGAAGAAGTTCGCGGATCCCGCGTCCCCGGCAGGCGTTGTGCGACGGCCAGGAAGCAGCGACGTGTTTTCAGCCGCCTGAACCGGTTTTGGCCGCCGGCGTGCAGGTCATGGTGTTCGGCCCATGATCCCTCGAAGCCTCCCGGATATGTCGGATTCACCCGGGCTATTAACGCTCGCCTGCATCCACCCCGCGCCGTTGAACAGTTGCGCGACCGCCCTCCTGCGAGGTGGATGAGGGAAGTATCGCGTCGTGGGACAAGTGTAGGATTGGGTTATTGCTGATTCAGCGTTTTGGTTGTGCAAGTGTTTACGTTTGCTGGAGTCGGCTCGACGGGCCGATGTGCAGATTCGGCGGATAAGTCGCGTCTGGGGAGGGGATGGAAGCGTGTCGAAGGCACGCTTCCAGTCTAGGGAGTCCAGCGGGCGAAGAGGCCGGTGGGGAGGATGGTGTCGCGGGGGGTGGATTCGCGGATGGCCATTTCTCCGCAGACGGTTTTGCCGGGGGGCATGGCCCCGGCGAGGGATTGGCCTACGGCGGCGTAGGACAAGCGGACGGCGTAGACGGTGGCGATGACGAAGAGGGGGCGGTCGCTTAGCAGGGTGCGGACGTGATCGAGGAGTTTCGGGAAGTCGGTTTCGAAGCGCCAGGTTTCGTTCTTGGGGCCGCGGCCGAATTTTGGGGGATCGAGGACGATGGCGTCGTATTTCGAGCCGCGGCGGATTTCGCGCTCGACGAATTTCATGGCGTCGTCGGTGATCCAGCGGATAGGTGCGCCTTCGAGGCCGGACAGGGCGGCGTTTTCGCGGCCTTGCGCGATCGATTTCGGAGAGGCGTCAAGGTGGACGACTTCGGCCCCGGCCTTGGCGAGCGCGAGCGACATCATGCCGGTGTAGCCGAACAGGTTGAGCGCCTTGATCGGACGCTTGGCGGCTGTGACTTGTTCCATCGACCAGCGCCAGTGGACGGAGTGTTCGGGGAAGACGCCCATGTGGCGGAAGGCGGCGAGGCGGGCGTTTAGCTTGAGACCGTTCCACGCGATGGGCCAGTCTTCTGGTGGTTGCTTGCCCGAAAACGTCCATGCGCCGCGTTCGTCGTCTTCGTCTTTCGTTGGCGCGAAAGTGGCGTCGACTTTCCATGTGCTGACGGGGGCGGCGGGCTTCCAGAGGGCTTGCGGGTCGGGGCGGTTGACGCGGACCTTGCCGAAGCGCTCGAGCTTGCGCATGTCGCCGCTATCGAGGAGCTGGTAGTCAGACCAGTCCTCGCTGGTGAGAAGGTGGAAGTCGGAAGCGGTCATTGTTTACCGCCTTTGGTGTTCGCGCCGGTATAGCCGTTGGCGCGCCAGGCTTCGTAGATCATCACGCTGGCGGCGGAGGCGAGGTTGAGGCTGTCGGCCTTGCCCATCATGGGAATGCGCACGAGTTCGTCGCATTCCGCTTCGACTGGGTCGGGCAGGCCGGCTTGTTCATTGCCCAGGAGGATGCAGGAGCGCTCACCATAGTTGGCTTTGTCGTGCGCGTGGTTGCCATGCATTGACGCGGCGATGATTCGGACGGTGTTGGCGGTGGCCCATAGTTTGAAGTCTTCGAACGGGGTGGTGGCGATGGCGATCGCGAATAGCGAGCCCATGCTAGCGCGGACGGCTTCCACGGAAAAAGGATCGCAGGTCTGGCCGATAAGGATGACGCCGTCGCAACCGGCTGCGTCAGCGGTGCGGATGACGGTACCGAGATTGCCGGGGTCACGGATTTCGTAGAGGGCGAGAAAGCGGCGCGGGGCGGCGGTGGGCAAGTCGGTGAGGGTAGTGATGCGCTGGCGGAAGGCGGAGATGACGGCTTGCGGGTTGTCCTTGCGGGAGAGCGTGACGAGGATTTTCTCAGTGCCGGTGAGGACGCGGGCGCCGGCACGCTCCATGCGCTGCAGAAGGTCGAGCGTCTGCGGGCGTTCGAGAGCGGCCTCGCTGGCGAAGGCGTAGGCAGGCGTCCAGCCGTTCGCGAGCGCTTCCTCGGCGTGGCGGGCGCCCTCGGCGAGGAAGAGGCCGGTTTCGACGCGCTCCCGCTTGCGGTCGAGCGAACGCAGCAGCTTTACCGTGTCGTTGGCGGTCGAGGAGATGTGTTCGAAGAGGCGGCGGTCCGACATCAGCAGGCTTTCGGGGGGCAGGTTTTCGGGGCGGGGGTCAGGCTTTCGACTTGTGGGCGAGGGCGTGGGCCTGGCCCTCCCAGTTTCCCTTGCCGTCGAAATTGATGATGCGGACTTCGCGGAATGCGGACTGATCGTCAAGGCAGCGGTAGTTAACGCTGAAGCCATCGGGGTTGGAGCGGGGGACGTAAAACGATTTCACCCCGCAGGCGCTGCAGAACAGGTGTTTCGCAACCCCGGTGTTGAACGTGTAGGTGGTGATTTTGTGCTGGCCATGCAGCAGGCGGAAGCGGGCGGCGGGCACGATGATGTGCAGGAAGCCGGTGCGGGCGCACATGGAGCAGTTACAGTCGTCAACCTCGATGGCGTCGCCCAGCAGGACCTCGAATCGGACAGCGCCGCAATGACAGCCGCCTGCGTGCCAGGTCATTTTGTCGGTCATGCGTGCATCCCCGCTGCTGCCTAGCGGCAGGAGCGGACAATACCCGACAGCTTGTCCCGGTCGAGGTTCATCGTGATGAGGTTGAAGCCCTGTCCGGTCTGGCCGTCCGGTTCTGTGGTGACGATCTGGAATCGCGCTGCGCCGGAAAGCACATCGAGGAAGCGAGGCGTCAGGTCGATGGTGAGGGCGAAGTGGCCGCGCTCGGTGAGCTTGGGTGGGTCAATGATTTCATAGGGCTGCAGCGCGATATTGCGTACATCGGCGAAACCATCGGCGGTCTGCGCGTCCATCTGCCAGACAGCTGTGACGCCCTTGGCCGCAAGGTCGACGATCTTCTGGCCGTCGATGGGGCCGTTGGCGCGGTTCACGTCGTGGACCAGCCAGAGATAGAGGCGCGGCGCGCTGGTGCGGTTGCAATAGATCTCGACCTTGTCGCGGCGCCATTGGTCACCGTGAAGGTATTGCAAAAAGAACTGGCCTTGCGCGTCGGTCTGGAATTCCCAGCTTTCGGTGCGGAATTCGTAGATTATGCGGTATTCGCGCAGTTTGTCTTCAGGGAGCGTGTTGATGGCTTCGGGACCTGCGCGCGACATTTCGGTCAAGAAGATCGGGTCGACGCCCATCGAGCGGACGTATTCGACGACCACGCCGTTCGCGACCTGCATCATGGTCAGCGCTTCGTTGAGTTCGGGGCAGTAGTTCACGTTGGGCATCGCCACCCATGGGTAGGACTTCAGCGCCTTGCGCTTGTCGACGCAGTTCATGCTGACTTGGTGGACGGCGAAGATGGAGCCGGGTTTCACTTCGCGCTTTACCCCGCCGAGGAAGGCGAGCGAGCAGGCGGAGACGCAGTGGCCGGGATAGACGCGGCTGTTGAAGTCGAGGTCGATCAGGTTGGCCTGCGCGGGATCACGCGCGTTGCGGGCGACGCCGGTGTTGAGCTCTTCCTTGCGGACGATCTTGCCAACCTCCATGCCGGCGCTGAGATCGCCGCCGAGGGAGTTGAAATAGATCATTCGGTCGCGCGTCGGCTGACCGCTGCGGGTGAGGAAGGAACGGAGAGCAGAGGGGGTGTCGGGAGTGAAGTCGCCATCGGCGAAGATGGCGGGCGTGTCGCCGTAGATGACGCCCCATTCGAAAGTCATTGGTTTACCGGAATTATCGGCGTGCGCCGGCAGGGCGATCAAGCCCCACCCGGCCACGATGCTAAGCATCCGCGCCAATTTCCCAATACGGCCAAGCATGGGCCGGCGCCTCCCGATTCCAAGCTCTCACATCTACCCGAGCCGCTGGGGTGGGCAATAAGCGTACCGCATTACAGGTCGCTTAAGTTGAGAGGCCGGATGTGTCGAAAGCGAGCGCCAGAAGGGCGTCTGCGGCAAGGGAGGCAGGTATCAGGCCGGATGCGACATCGTGGCGGCTACCGGCGAGCTTTGCTGCGACATCCGGCCGAGCAAGGAACCGGTCGGTTAGGCCGTCCTGAATGAGCGTGTCGAGCCAGCGCACCTGCTGGCCAGCGCGGCGGCGGGCGCGGGAACCGGAGGCCTCGGTTTTCCTGCGGTGGATCTCGATGGCGGCCCAGAGTTCCTCGAGCCCCATGCCGGAAAATCCCGAAACCGTATGGACGGGAGGGGACCAGTCGGGGTCGACCTGTTCCATGATGTGGAGGGCGATCTCGTAGGCGCGGGCGGCGCGCTTGGCGGCGTTGGCGTCGATGTCGGCCTTGTTGACGGCGATAAGGTCGGCAACTTCCAGGACGCCCTTCTTGATGCCCTGCAGTTCATCGCCCGCATTGGGCAGCATCAGGACGAGGAAGAAGTCGACCATGTCGGCGACGACGGTTTCGGACTGTCCCACGCCGACTGTCTCGACAAGGATCACATCATAGCCGGCGGCTTCGCAGACCAGCATGGACTCGCGGGTCTTGCGAGAGACGCCGCCGAGGGTGTCGCCGGCGGGCGAGGGGCGGATGAAAGCGCGGTCGTCGGCGGCCAGATTTGCCATGCGGGTCTTGTCGCCGAGGATGGAGCCACCGGAGCGGCGCGAGGAGGGATCGACAGCTAGCACCGCGACGCGCAGGCCAAGGCCGGTGAGCATCGTGCCAAAGCTCTCGACGAAGGTGGACTTGCCGACGCCGGGGACGCCGGTGATGCCGATGCGCTGGGCCTTGCCTGTCCGGGGCATGAGTTCAGCCAGCATGGCGCGGGCCTGCGCCTGATGATCCGCGCGACGGGATTCAATCAGCGTGATGGCGCGGCCGAGGCCGGCGCGGGTGGAGATGTCGGGGGTCACGCGGGTTGAGAGCCAGTGGGTGATACGGGAGGAGGGTTCCTACGTTGTGGGCGTGGCGGACTCAAGGACTAGCGGTGGCTGCCCCTCCGTCACGCGACGAAGACGTCACGCGCCACCTCCACCACTACTGCGCACTGATGGAGGAAAAAGAGCAGTGGCTTTCCTCCATCGCGCGCAGCGCGGGGGAGCAACCATGTGGGTTCAGGCTTGTTCTGGCTTCCAGGGAGTTGCTCTTTTGAGGACGAGGTTTGCGGCCTCGATGAGTTTTCGCATGATGGCGACGAGGATTACTTTTGGTTTCTTGCCTTTGGCGGCGAGGCA
>JBBQJV010000105.1:0-9442 GCA_038326205.1 Caulobacterales bacterium
GGCTTTGTGCCGCTCGGCTATGACGCGCGGGACCGCAAGCTGCACGTGAACGACGCCGAGGCGGCCCTGGTGCGGCGGATCTTCGAGGGCTTCGTCGAGACGGAATCCGGCACGAAGCTGGTCCAGGCGCTGCGCGCAGCAGGCCACCTCACGAAGCGCGGCCGGGCCTTTACCAAGAGCGACGTGTATCGGGTGCTGAGCAACCGGACGTATCTCGGTGAGGCGATGCACAAGGGGAAATCCCACCCCGGCGAGCATGCCGCCATCGTGCCTCGGGCGATGTGGGACGCGGCGCACGCCCTCCTGACCGTCAGCCCGCGGGTCCGCGCCAACCGCACCCGCTGCCAGACGCCGGCGCTGCTCCGTGGGCTGATCTTTGGCAGCGATGGCCGCGCCATGTCGCCAACGCATTCCCGCGGACGGCAGGGCCAGCGGTACCGCTACTATGTCAGCCAGTCGGTGCTGAAAGGCAGTGCCGCGGACGGGCCGGCCATCGCGCGCATTTCTGCAGCGGAGATTGAGGGCGCGGTCATCGCACAGGTCCGAGGGCTGCTTCGCCAGCCGGAGATGGTGCTTGGTGCCTGGCGCGCGGCACGGACCGCGGCGCCGGACATGACGGAGGATGAGGCGCGGCTGGCGCTGGAGCGGCTCGACCCGCTGTGGGAGGAGCTATTTCCCGCCGAGCAGGCGCGGATCATCCGCCTCCTGGTCGACCGGGTAGACATCGGGCCGGTCGGCGCTGACGTGCGGCTGAAGCTGGAGGGGCTGGCCAGCCTGGCGCGCGACCTGGCTGCGCCGGCCACGGAATCGACGAGGGCGGCAGCGTGACCGGCGCCGCGCAGATGCTGACCGTGCGGGTGCCATTGGCGGTCCGAAAGCAGCGCGGCGGGCGGAAGCTGGTCTTGACGCCGGGCGGCATGGCCAACCGCGGCGCCTCGGCAGCGGACACTACGCTCGTGAAGGTGCTGGCCAGGGCTTTCCGTTGAAGCAGGATGATGGAAATGGGGCGCTTTGCCACGCTCAACGAGTTGGCCGCGTCCGAGAAGATCAACTCGTCCTATGTCTCGCGCGTGCTCCGCCTGACGCTGCTGGCGCCTGACCTGGTGGAGGCTGTCCTGAATGGGCGGCAGCCGGGTGGGATGACGCTGCCGGGGCTAATGGAGCCATTTCCGGTGGAGTGGGACCGGCAGCGGTTGACCATGGGGAAGTGCGGTACGCCGTCGCCTCGCCTATTCAGGCGATGACGCCTGGCCTGGATCCTGATCCCGGTTCTCGCCGGCCTCTCATTGCGCATAGGTCCGGCCATCGGCCAATTTCCAAAGGATGCGTCCATTCGCACTTGCTGCCGTGACGACCGCGGCGGCTGCAGATGGAGATGAAAGACTGTAGTCACTCGTGAACACTAGGAAGTCCTCTCCCTGCTGAAGAATTCCCCGCTCTTTCAGTATCTGACGGAGTACGGTAGTGCCCTTCGGTATGGTTGAAGTTGTGCGTATGCGGGCCTTCGATCCCTTGGCGACAACGCAATCCCCTGATACATCAATCATCATTTCGGCGTCGAAGCCGTCGCTACGAAAATAAAATCGTGGGCCCTGGAGCGGGGCAACCTTCAGTTCCTTGGCGATTTTGGTCGCAACCTCCGCGGTGGAGCCTCGCACGGTCCTGAATAGGTCCCACCCCAATGCCCCGACCAGAGTCGTCGTCTGATCGACGAATTCATCCATTGCCGCCCGATCCGGCAGCGGCAGCTTTCCCGCGTCGTCAGACGGGCGCTTGGAATTCGGTAGCTTCCAACGGGGATTTCCACCCACAGCACGTATCAAACAAGATTCAATGTAACGGGCGTGGCTTTTGGTAAGATTTTCATCTTTGCTGACGAGAACGACTGTGTCTGTCCAGAATATTTTCGAATCTTTGCCCCGATCATTCGAACTGTGGGTTGCCAGCCGCATCCCGACACCTTCCGATTCGCCAACATATCCAAGCAACCGGTCCGGCTCTGTCTCGTCCGTCCCAATCAGAATGTAGACGCCAGGCCGCTCAATTTCCGGGAACGTGTCGCGGACGCGACGCAATTGGTTGCGACGCAACGCGATGGCCTGAATGGTGGACATGGCGATCTGGGCGACCTTGATGCCATTGGGGTCCCCATCCAGGAGAAAGATATTAATCGACCGAGGCTTCATACTGAAAGCCTATCATCGCCTTCGAAACAGAAGAAACAGTAGCGGCCAGTAGCACGACCGGCGCCGCGCAGATGCTGACCATCCGCGTGCCGCTCGCGGTCCGGAAGCGGGGCGGGCGGAAGCTGTTGCTCACGCCAGGCAGCACGATAAACCGTGGCTCGTCGGGTGCCGACAGCACGTTGGTGAAGGCGCTGGCTCGGGCGTTCCGGTGGCGGCGTCAGATGGAGACGGGCCGCTACGGCACGATCAATGAGCTGGCTGCGGCCGAGAAGATCAACTCTTCCTACGTCTCGCGCCTTTTCCGGCTGACGCTGCTGGCACCGGATATCGTCGAGGCCATCCTGGACGGGCGGCAGCCAGAGGGGATGACGCTGCCGGGGCTGATGGAGCCGCTCCCGGTGGAGTGGCACGTGCTGATGAAGACCTGACTACCCTGCCATACCTCCTTCTGCGCACGGGCTTGGTATCTTGTCCTCGGCAGAATGATGCTTGCGGGTGGCGCGGCGGACGTCGCGCACCAGCCGTTCGGCAGGGGCCTTGGCAGTGGGGGCGGAGGATTTCTGACTCGTCTTCACTCTCCTTGGGGGTGACGATAAGCCAGAAATTCTCCGTTCCTTGACCACGCCGTTTTGTCTCAAGAGTGTTGACGCCGGACACATCGAGGGCTGGTACGACCCAGTGCGCATGCATGCAGGACTGGGCTATCGATCCCCCGTGAACTTCGAAAAGGAACGGGAGGTAGCCCTGGCGGAGACGTAGCCCACAAGCCCAAAAACAGTCCTTTGAAACGGAGCAACCTCAAAACGTCAACGCCACAGGAGCATCTCGCCTTACCTATGAGTGCCCCGGGTTGTCGTTCTCTGGTGCCTCACAAGCTATTGATGCTTTCGCCTGGATCCTTATATGCTGCCCGCGTGTTATCATCCCCACGCCTAGAGCAAGATGTCTATCAGGATCTCCGCGAACGCCTGGTCGATAGGACGAGGCGAAACCGCCTTCTGCATTTCAAGCACACCACCAAAACGACGATGCTTCGCATCATCGACGAAGCGCCGGATATCGTCCTGGCCAAGCTGCAGAACGACGGCAAGCTTCGCTTTAAGCCTCTGCCCGACCCGGATGACGAGCCTGCCGACGAGCAGACACCGAAATTCCGGGCGGCATTGAAGGCGGCGCGGGTCACCGACGACGCTTATAGCGCCGCCCTGGCTGCCATCGATCCCGAGGATTCGGCCGCGACCGCGAAGGAAGATCGGCTGGAGCGGGAATTGCGCGATCGGCTGCGCGTGGAACTGAACCTTCCCGCCCGGCCACAACGTCGCACCCTGGACCTCGCCACCCATGCACGCGACAACGGTGTCGACCCGGCCTTCGATCTCGCCGCTCCGCAAGCTCCCGCTCCGGCCAAGCATCGCGATGACTGGCTGCAGACCCTGCTGTTGCCTGATCAAATGAAGACCCGCGTGAACGGGTTGGCCCGCAAGTCGCGCGAAGTCGAGCAGGAGACCGGCGTCAGCATCCTTCACCTCGCTTTCGGTTTTCTGGAATGGTTCGAGTCCGACAGTTCGGACACTGCTTTTTCGTCGCCACTGCTGCTGCTACCGGTAGGGCTGGAACGGCACCGCATGAAAGGCGGAGAGGAGGAATTCAAGCTCTTCGCCCTCGATGATGCACCCGTGACCAATCTCAGCCTGGAATTGCGACTCCGCGACGATTTCAAGTTAAGTCTGCCCGCCTTCGATCCGGCGGAGGACGGCGTTGAAAGCTATCTGGCGAAGGTCGCGGATGTTGTCCGATCCCTGAAGCGCAGCAGAATTCGCCGGTTCATGACCATGGCGCCATTCAGCTTCGCGCGCATTGCGATGTACCGCGACCTCGATCTCGCCAACTGGCGTGGCATTTCGCCCAGCGGGGCGCCCGGCCATGCTCTGGTGCGGCCCTTGCTGCGAGGCGCGCCCGACGACAGCAGCGGCGCGCAATTCGCTGAAGAATTCGATATCGACGATCCTGATATCGAGAAGCTAGCGCCAATCCTGGTATCCGATGCCGATTCCTCGCAGCACAGCGCGATCGTCGATGTGATGAAGGGGCGCAATCTCGTGATTGAGGGGCCGCCTGGAACCGGCAAGTCACAGACGATCGCGAATCTCATCGCCAATGTTCTGCATCGCGGCGGGCGGGTCTTGTTCGTTGCGGAGAAGATGGCGGCGCTGGATGTGGTGAAGTCGCGCCTGGACCGGGTTGGTCTCGGCCATTTCTGCCTGCCCCTGCACGCATCAGGCGCAAAGCCCTCGGCCGTAATTGAGGCACTGAAGGAGCGGGAAGGGATAGAGGCGCCGCAAATTGGTCAGGCGGCCACGGCCGCTGCAAATCAGGTGAAGAGGGCCCGCACTGAAATCAACGGCCACCTCGCCGCTGTTCATGCTGAAGTGGGTCCGCTGGGCGAGACATCGCATCGCTATATCGGCCGGCTCGCGGAGTTGACGCGGGTCCTGCCCCACCTGCCGAGCCTGCTGCGCGCGGGCGCTTCGCGCCTGCCGTCTGAGATGTCCGGCATGGACATTGCAGACGCGAAGCAGGCGCTTGAAGCCCTGGAGGCAGCATCGCGCTCAGCAGAGGCACAGGGTGTTGCTGTGGCAACATCGCCTTTCTGTGTCATGGACCGGGCCAACCTCTTTCCCGATGAACGTGATGCCCTGATCGACGGTCTGCAGGCATTGGAACGCGCCTGTGCTCCCCTTGCGACCGCATCTGCAGATCTTGCCAAGTGGCTCAATCGATCACCCGCCGACATTTCGCTGTCTGACGCGCTGCGGATGGTAGAAGCCATTGAGGAACTTAAGGATCCCAAACCTGAGGTGGATCGAGGCTTCATCGCAAGTTTGTCGACACGGGAGGCGATCGCGAATGCTAGCTGGCGCCTCGAAAACATCGAAAGCCTTGGGACTGCCGCCACGCGACTCAGGGAATTTGGCGTCAGTGATCCCACCGCGCTCGACGTCGGGTCGGTTCGGGCGGGCCTCGACGCTGCCCATGCGCTGGGTATCTATACACTGGCGATCAACGACGTCATTGCTCAGGCTGCTGAGGCGTCGCGGAGCGAAGCCGCGTGGCAAGCGCACTCCGGGACATTGCGGGATATTTCCAGTCTCCTCGGCCTCTTGGATAACTTGGATGTCGCGGCCGTTCGGCTGATCTGCCAAGCGGTAGAGATTGCGGCAGCTGCGAGCCCGGAATGGCGTGGCGTCTTCAAGCCTGGGCTCGATCGCCACTTGGTTGTTTTGGAAGAGGCGGCACATCGTCACGCGGCGATAAAGGCTCGTCGTCGCGATGTATCGGCTAAACTCGACCTGGACGGCACGAGCGCTGACGCTTTTAGAAAGGCCGCAACGTCGCTTGAATCACCAGGTTGGTTTGGATTTTTGCAGGCTGATGTCCGCGAAGCAAAGAACCTGTTCCGGCAGCGATGGCGGGGGGGAGCGCTGCCCAGCGGTAAATTTTGGGCGAAGGAATTGCGTGGCGCGGCGGCGGTGCTGGCGGAGGAGGATACCTTCTACGACGGCGCTTCTCTGCGAGCCGCATTGGAGGGTAGGATAGAGCCCGAAAAGGCACCGATCGCCCAATTGGCGGAAGCTGCGAAGTGGCAGAGGCAGGCCCTTGCCTGTCTAACATCATCGAAGGTTGAGACTGCATCATTGGCCTTCACAGTCGTGGAAGCGGATGCTGTTAAAATGGGCCGGTTGGCAGCCCTGGCTGAGCCAGCCCGCGCCTTGGCGGCCTTTTTGCATGAGAAAGGCCTGCCGGCCGACGCTCCTTGGACGGTTGCACTTAAGAGGGCTGCCGCACGGGGGCAGGCGCTGGCCGATCTTGTGGCAGTCATCAGCCAAACCGGATTGGCGGGGAATGTTCAACTCTCCAGCTTTTCGGAGATTGGTGACGCGCACGGTGCGTGGAAAACTGCAGCTACCGCGCTCGCTTCTGATCGGGCGGCGCCGATGTTGGCATTTCCCGGTTTCACGCCGTCAATGTTGAGGGTTGGCGCTGAGTTCGCCCAAAACGTGATGTCCCGACACGGCGAGATGGGATTGTTTCTGCTAGCGGACGGGTGGACCGATCGTATCCAAGCGGTGCGAGAATTGTCCGCTACGACGCGACAAGCGTACACCGCAATGACCACCATTGTCGATGAATTGGCGCTCGTCGGCTTGAGCACCTTTTGCAGTAGCGTGCCGGCCGTTCCTGTTTCGAGCATAGCAACCTCCGCCGCAAGTCTTCTTGCAGCCAAAGCTACACTTCCCGCTTACCTAGACTTCGCAATCAATCGAAACGGATGTGTGGGACACCCAATCGCAGCCCAGGTGTTGCGGTCCTATGAGGCCGCAGCAATACCCCTGCACCACCTTCCTGAGGCGTTGGAATGGTTGGTGGCGTGGCGGATCGTGAGGCGTCAGGCCGAAGCAAACAACTCTGTGTTCCATAGAACTGGCGACCAGCTTTCCACTTTTCGACAACACTTCGCCGAAGCTGATCGAAGCCGCCTAGCCTCTGATGCTAAACTTGCGCAGCGAGCAGTTTTGGGGCGGAACGTTCCCACCGGCAGCAGCGCCGGTAGCCGGAAAGAGTGGACGGGAAACGCGCTGCTGCAGAACGAATTCTCAAAGCAGCGCCGCCATGTCCCAGTTCGCGATCTGCTGTACCGTGCTGGTGACGCCGTGTTGACTCTGACGCCTTGCCTGATGATGTCACCGCTCACGGTTGCGCAGTACTTGAAACCCGGTGGGGTGAAATTCGATCTGGTGGTGATGGATGAGGCATCACAGATCAAACCTGAGGACGCCATTGGTGCGATGCTGCGTGGGCAGCAGGCGGTGGTGGTCGGCGATCCCAAGCAGCTACCGCCCAGCAATTTCTTCGACAGGGCTCTCGGCGACGATGGCGAGGACGAAGAGAGCGGTGGCAATGATGAGGCTCCACGCCTGTCGGTGGCCGATCGTGTTGCGGCTGAGTCTGTGCTTGATCTCGCGGCTCGCGCGTTTCGTCCTGCACGGCGTTTGCGGTGGCATTACCGCTCGCAGCACGAGAGCCTGATCGCGTTCTCGAACCGCGAGTTCTACGGCAACAACCTGGTTGTGTTCCCCTCCGCACATTCTCCTTCCGACACGCTGGGCATTGAGCTTGTGCGGGTGGGAGGAATTTGGCGCGACCGCGTAAACCAGGAGGAGGCCAAGGCTGCGGCCGCCGCGGCGGCGGCGTTCATGCGCAACCATCCGAAACTGAGCCTTGGCATAGTGGCGATGAACCAGCCGCAGCGTGAACTTATCCAGGCAGAGATTGAGCTGCGCATCTCATCCGACATCGCCCTCAGCAGCTATGCCGAATACTGGGAGGAGCGCCTGGAACCGTTTTTCGTGAAGAATTTGGAAAACGTCCAGGGCGACGAACGGGACGTCATCTTTATCTCGCTGGGTTGGGGGCGCACGCCGGAAGGCGCACTGCATCAGCGCTTTTACCCGGTGAACCGGCGGGAGGACGGGCATCGTCGTCTGAACGTGCTGTTCACCCGTGCTAAGCGGAAAATCGTGCTGTTTTCGTCGATCGAAGCCGAAGAGATTCTTGTCGATCCTGAAAAAACTTCGCCTGGCGTGCGGATTCTTCGCGACTATCTCTCCTACGCTCGCGATGGCCGGCTGGAGCAGGGCGACGGTGGCAATGGCGCCGCGGATAGCCCATTCGAGACTTCGGTCGCCAACGCGATGCGAGCGCTGGGGCACGACGTTGCGTTGCAGGTTGGTGTCGCGGGGTATCGCATCGACATGGCGGCGCGGCATCCTTCCCAGCCCGCGCGTTTTGTACTGGGGATCGAGTGCGACGGCGCCACCTATCACAGCGCAAAGAGCGCGCGCGACCGTGATCGCTTACGGCAGGAGGCCCTGGAACGGTTGGGCTGGAAGCTGATCCGAGTATGGTCGACCGACTGGTTCCGTGACCCAGCAGCCCAGGCCCAGCGCATTTCCACCGCGATCGAAACGGCCATTGCGGCAACCGATCTGGACGATCAGAGGCGACCGCGGCTTGTCGAAGACGTGCGGGACCAACCGGACAGACCGACACAGCCTGCTGGAAGGCCGATAGCTGCGCGGCGGAGAGCATCTGCTAAACCGGACACGCCGATCCCGGAGCTAGATCTAGTACCGGCCGTGAAAAACGAAGTAACCGAAGCAGCGCCGCCACGATCCCTGATCGAAGCCCTTCGAGCTCTACGTCGAGATGTGATTATGCAAGATTTTCCTGGTAGCGAGCCGGCGCGTTGCATCCTCCGCGAGGAAATGATTGCCGCCATCATCAAGAGCGGGCTGGACGATCCAGAAGACTTCCTTGAGAAAATTCCTGAGTATCTGAGGTCGCGTACAGATGGCAGACAGGTCGTGTACATCGATCGCATTTGTGACGTCGTTGCTGCTCAAAGCGAGAATGTCTCACCGGACAAAGGCGTTTAGCGAAAGGGCTCCGTACCAAAGTGTTCGCTCTCGAAGTACGGATTTCGGGCAAGTGGGGTTCGAACCGAGGCAAGCGCGGACCTCGCGGAAACCGGCCTTTGACCTAGGTTTTTCGGTTCCGTACTAAATCGGCCAAGTCATCAGGTCCGGAGAGAATTGGCCACCGGAGAGCGATTTTCGGCCATTCTCGCGCCCTGGCAGTCAACAGCTTTGCCCCGAAAACCCCAGGAAACCTGCCACTCAGCGCGGCGTCCGGTCATGCGGAGAGCATGGCTCGCACTGGAACTGGCGGATGGGGTGGGATTCGAACCCACGGTGGAGTTGCCCCCACGGCGGTTTTCAAGACCGCTGCCTTAAACCGTTCGGCCACCAGCACGGCGAAGGAAGTGCCCACCACGCGCCCGATGATGCCGACCGGATACGGCAGGCCGGCCAGATCGAACTCGACGCGTTCGGTGTGGTCGCAGGTCCAGCCGGAATGCAGACGCACCCGGCCAGTGCGCTCCAGATCAGCCACGAGGTCGCCATCGGGATCGATCAGGCGGGCTACAGGCACGCCCATCTCCGGCAGCCGCTTTTGCCGCCGCGCCTCGCGCAACAGGTTGGCGGGCTGGACGGCCTAAGGCACATCGAACAACCTCGCCGTGAGCAGCGGCGTTGTCACGCGCTGACCAGCCCCTCGGCGGCAGGCGCGGTGCTCATTGCCGTGGCAAGCAAACTGATCGGCTCCATGGCGTCGGACCGCGGCAGGACCGCCCC
>JBBQJV010000106.1:0-9212 GCA_038326205.1 Caulobacterales bacterium
TCCTTGTTCCCCTTCTCGTACGTCTCGGTACGACCATCGGCGGATCGCCCGGCTCTCGCCGAGCTTATCGGCACGCGCCACTACATTGTTACCGATGGCAGGCGCGCACAACAATCGCTGTTCCGGCTCGCCCGGTCGGGCGGGCGGCAGATCGCCAACAAGCGTCGCTCGTAACCTTCAGCTCCTATGATAGGATCCTCGGTAATGCGTGAAGCGTTAGCAGGGCCACACCGCGCGCTGGATCGCGGTCGGCGGGAAGCGGTGCCGCTTGTACGATATTCTTGTCATTGGGTGCTCCCGAAGGCCAATGAACAAGGCCTTACCAGAGACGAGGTAGCGTTGGTCTGACAGCACCACGCTGCACTCAGAGAGCTTAGTCTCGAGGGTCGTCAGGAAACCGGACGATGGCGCAACAACCGGGCCGACATCCGCATGGTTGCCTGCACAGACTAGGTAGCGTTAGTCTGGCTTCATCACTTTGCGTGGTTGGAGCGAACACCTATCGCGGCGTAACTAAAACCAAATGGCCGCCGGGGTTACCGGGCCGGCTCAGATCGGGAGAGACACCATGGCGAATGAAATGCGCAAGCGCCGTCGATTTCGCTGGTTGTCACGCGCGATTGCTGGAATTTCCATGCTGGCGTTCGCTGGAATTATTCCCGTCGCAAGCGCTTATGATACCGGCCACCACTCGGATCTCACGCGCGAGGCGGTAGCTGATCTGGGATTCAGCGATACTGCTATTCAAGTTATGCAAGTCGAGAATTGGCTGGTGGACTACTACTCCAACCGAGAAGCAGGAGTGGACGACTCGATCAAGACTGACTGCGACAAGCTACACTCGGACAACCTGTTCAACGAGGCGTCAGTCAAGAACTACTGGGATCGGTTCAACACCAACGCAGAGGCCGCGTTTTCGGAAGCTGCAAGGAACAAAAATCCGCGGCAGGTATTGGCGCTGCTTGGGATGAGCCTGCACACCGTGCAGGACTTCTATTCGCACTCCAACTGGGCGGAGCTTCAAGGTACTCCAGCCGGGTTTGACTATTCGACGTTGACCTATTTTGACGCCCGCAGAAGGGACGGCGTCAAAACGGGGAAGGCGTCATCGAACAACACACCAGGTCAGGCGCCGCATGGCGGGTACTACGATGGCATGAACCATGACTGGTATGGCAAACAGAACTGGGACCGTTCTTATGTGCTCGCCTATGCCGGGTCGCGGCAGTGGGCAAACCAGGTACGGCTGTGGGTTAGCGCAGTGGACCCCGCGGTTTGGGAACAGGCGAGACAAATCTCGCTGAGCAGCAAGCAGCTCGGCAAGCTAAGTTCAGACCTCAATGCCGCATATCGCATCTCCGAATGGGCGAAGTACCCCACTGGGGGAGAGGATGGCCATTGGAAAGGAAAAGGCAGTGGAGACAGTGCCTCTTGGATTGCATTTACCGCTCACTGGATAACCCTGACCACAGACTCCGATTTTGTAGAGGACTTCAAGAATCGCTCTTGGCATAAGCTTCTATCCGGTGGGCTGCGGGGGTCACTGGACCTCGCAGTGAATCAGCAACCCCCTTCGCCTGCGCCACAGATAGCCATCTACCCGATTAAAAAGAGCGCCGTCTTCCTGAAGACAGTGTCTGTCAAAGATTTGGACGGTATCGACCCGTTGCCAACCGACGATGCCGACTTCTACGCAAAGATAGGTATCAACAACCAGATATTTATCGAGTCGACGCAGAATGGTCGCGACAGTCTGACTCCACCGTGGATTACGATGAAGTTCGTGGATGCGGGCACGCCGTTCGTGGCAGTCCACTATGAGCTCTGGGACGAAGACACGACTTCGGGCGATGATCACCTCGATATCGAGCCCCGCAAAGGTGTCACGAATTTGGACTTTCTCTATAACCTCAACACCCGTCGCTCCAACGGGATCGGTATCGACGGTGTGCTCGACAACCCCTCAAGCTTGCTCGTCAGTCGAGGGACGCCGGGGGACCACGCGGAGGTGAAAATTTATATCACCACGCGCACCCTGGGACCGGCCCCCAATCCGCTGCCCCCGATCGTCGGTCCATTCATTGGGCCCGAGTCCCAAGTGATGTCGCAGACGACGCCGGCGCCGGCCGTCACGCCCTCGCCCAAGCCGCCGACGCATGGTGTCAAACCGCCTAAACCGGCGAAGGGCGGCAAGCCGACCGACGAATAGAAGGCCGTGTGCGAGAAATGTCAGGTTATTTAATGCACGGCTCGAAGCCAAAGGGCGGTGCCCGTCCGAAGACGTCGGAGGAGCGCCCGGATACCAGGACAATCTCGCGGCCATCAATAGCCCCGACCACCCGGAGCATGCCAACATGATCGCCTTAGGACCCGAAGCGTTCGATCCCCTCGTGATCAACGAGCGCGAGCTCACTCGCGCGGTCGACCGACTGGCCGAGAAGTGGGAGCCTAAGCCCCGCCGTAAGAAAACAGGTCAAGCCCCGATCTGAAGGGCGCCGCGGCTACGCTTACGCTCTAGCTGGCTCATGTGGTGCTAATCGCCTGCGGCCGGCGACGTACAGCTGTGTCCCTCTTTGCGTCGTTGCACGGCCGAATGTCTGATCAGGGCCATCGATGCCTGCGCCGCCACATTATTACGATCGACAGGGCTGACCCATAGCTTCCATTCCCTCAGCCTTCCCTGTCGGGCTGGACGTCGCCATAAGACGTCATAGGTAATCTTCCTCTCCCCGGTCTGATGAATCGACCTTCCGGCGCCTGTCATGTAGTCCTTTGCTTCGCACTCAGCAGGGTTGGGCGTGCCGGACATTTTCCTTTCCTACAATCGCGAGGATCAGGCGCGGGCGAAGCTGTTCGCGGAAGCGTTCGAACACCAAGGCTTCAAGGTCTGGTGGGATGTCGGGCTGCGTACGGGCGAGGCCTATGACGAAGTGACGGAGACAGCGCTGCGAACGGCCAAAGCCGTAGTCGTGCTTTGGTCGAAGAAATCGGTCGTCTCGCGTTGGGTGCGGGCCGAAGCCACCCTCGCCGACCGCAACAAGACCCTTCTTCCCTGCATGATCGAGGTGTGCGAACGCCCGATCATGTTCGAGCTGACGCAGACGGCGGAGCTGGGGCATTGGAACGGAGACGGTGACGACGGGGCGTGGGTGGCGTTCCTTACTGATGTGCGTCGGTTCGTGGCCAAGGAGGCAGCGCCAGCGATCGGAGTTCCGACCACGCCGCTTGCCGCCCCGACCGTTCAGGAAACGCTGAAGCCGGGCCAGAGCGGATCTGCGCCGTCGCTGGCGGTGCTGCCCTTCACCAACCGCTCCGGGCAGGCGGAAGACGAAGTCTTCGCCGAGGGGATGGTCGAAGATGTGATCTCGGCGCTGTCGCAGGGCGTCAATGTCCGCGTGCTCGGCGCGACCGCCACTGCTAACCTGAGCCGCGCGGCGATTGCCGATCTTGCGGCGCTCGGACATCAGCGGGATCGTACTTGCTGTACGCGCCCAGCGAACGGGTCGCTGCTTCCCAGGCGGTCAGGTCGCCGGGCTTTTTCAGCACCCGCTCCAACTCCAGGCTATAGACCTGCGCATCAAGACTGCCGGCGATTTCCGTGACGAGTTCCTCTTGCAGCTCGGCCAGCTCAGCTAGCGGTCTGTCGAACTTTGCGGTGCAGACGATTTCTCCTGTCGCCGCCTCAAGCAACTGCGTGGTGACCCGCAGGTTAGCGCCCACGCGCCGCACATTGCCTTCGAGCAGATAACGCACGCCAAGCTGATCGAGACCGCGCCATCGAGGAAGCCCGACGCGCCGTCGCCATCGCACCGGACTATGCGCCCGGACAGGCGATGCTCGCAGACGCGCTCGCCAATGCCTATTTTTCGGGAAGTCCGGACGATCCCTCCGAGGTCGAGCGCGTTCGCGCCATCGCGGCTCACGCCCTTTCGCTGGCGCCAAATGACGCTTGGGTGCTCAGCTTTGTGGGACACGCTCTGTGCTTCATCGGCTTTCCTGAGGAAGGCGCGCGCCATACTGAGCGAGCCGTGCGCAAGGCGCCGGGGAGCGGTCAATTGCAGTACCAGCATGGCACCACCTGCTACTTTCTGAACCGGATGGAGGAGGCGTTATCGCACCTCAACACGGCGGAACGCTTAATGATGGGTTCGCACCTGATGTGGGCGGTGAAGGTCTGGCAATCGGGTGCGCTCGCTGCGCTGGGGCGTTGGACGGAAGCGGAAGCTGTCATCGATGCAGGCATCAGCCTCATTCCGACATTCGGCTGGAATTACGAGTGCAAGGCGCGGTGTTGCTTGGCGCTCGGGCGAGTTGCGGAAGCACGCGTGCAGATCGAGACTGCGCGACGCCTCGGGTGTGACCAGTCGATGTCGGAGCGGTTCTGGCGCCGGAGCCTGGCACGCAGCCCGAGACTCGACGCTGACGTCGCCGCGCTCCGTGCGCTCTACCCATCGACAGAGCCCGGCGTATGACTGCCCCGCCTGACATCTCTCTGTCCTGAAAACGCTAGGATCATGCGTGGGCAACCGGCCGTCTCGGGCCATCAATCCCAGCCCCCCAACAATATTACGATCGACAGGGCCGCTCCAGAGCTTCCGCTCCGGGCTGCCTCCGCCATAAGGCCACCGCCAACAGTCGTCATTCGTAAGCAACAGGGCGCCGGTTGCCCGGCACCCCATTCATCGTCGGCTAGTGCTGACAAGTTGAGTGTCCTTCAGCATAATTCCGTCATCGGCTCCTAAGAAATCCCACATGATTTCAAGCGCCGGCTTTCACGCACTGGAGCACAATTGAAGTCGTCTTCGACTCAACTTGTCAGCACCTCGCGTGTGGCTTTCGCGCACTTGGATTGAGAGTTTTTGCGGTTTCCGTAGCGGCGCGCTGCGGTAGATTCCAAGAGTTCTGTTGACCAGGCATAAAGCCTGAATTGAATGAACGGAGGGACGGCCCGACTCCCCCGGGCATGTAACAGCGCACTGCAGAAAACTCAGGTGCTGCGGGAAACAACGAGGCCCAAGAGCCGCAAGGGGAGGATCGCATCCTATGGTGCGTATTAGCCGTCTATCGACACTGAGTCTGTTCGCGCTTAGCGCCGCGCTTCCAGCCGTCGCACAAAATGCGCCCGTGCCTGATCAGCCGACCTCGCAGACGACACGGACAAATCAGCCACCGGCCGAGGGCGACGAGCGGCGCGGCCGAGATGTGGTTGTTGTTACTGCGAACAAGCGCGAAGAAACCGTGCAGGACGTCGCCGTCGCCGTTACTGCCGTAACATCTGAGATGCGCGACGAACTCGGCATCAATACCATCACCGACCTCACCAACTTTACGCCGGGACTCTCCTACACTGCCGCCAATGAACGCGTGACACTGCGCGGCGTCGGCCGCGTGACAAACAACTTCGGCGCGGAGCCCGGCGTCGCCAACTATACGGACGGTGTCTATCAGTCCTTCGCCTCGATCGCTGGCCGCGATGGTCTATTCATCGATCGCCTTGAAGTGCTGCGCGGGCCGCAGGGTACCTTGTACGGCCGCAACTCGGTGGGTGGCGCGATTAACATCATTTCCAAGCGCCCGACTGACGATTTCGAAGGCGAGTTCAAGATCGGTTTCGGCAATTTCGACCAGAAGGAGGTCGGGTTCTCGCTGTCTGGTACGGTTATCGAAGACTGGCTGCGCGGGCGCGTCGTTGCCCACAAGGAAGTGCGCGACGAGGGCGTCTATTATAACCACGGCACGCGTGACACCGAAGGCTACAACATCGACAACTGGAACGGCGAGATCCAGCTCGAAGGCGATATCGGCGAGAATTTCAGCTGGTGGACCAAGTACACGTCAGGCCGTTACACGCAGGCTGGCCCCCCGGGTGGCCGGACCGGTGGCGGATCAAATGCGCCCTATAACAGGAACTTCAATTCGGGCGGTGTACTGCCACAGCCGGGGTGGGCCTACTGCACCACGGCTTTGCAGCAGGGGCTTGGCTGTACGCCAAACCTGGCCGTGCTCAGCTACACTCAATCGGGATCGCTGGCCACCAATCCGCGCCTAGTGGAGGGTAATACCGATCTGAACGATTCCTACCCACGCATCGCCGATCTGGACAACTACGACGATTTCGCTCTGGAGATGATCTACGAAGCGCCTGGCTTCGACATCAAATATGTCGGGGGTTACATCTTTTACCGCTACCACCTGACTGGCGATCAGGACGGCACGCCCATCAAGTCGATTACCTATCGGGCCACAGCTGCCGGCCAGCCATCGAACACGGGCGCGTTTACGCGCACGATTTTTCCGGATCAGACGCTGGACTACAACGAGAACCGCGCGTTTTTCTCCAACGAGGTCAACTTCATTTCGACACATGACGGCCCGCTGCAGTGGATCACCGGGCTTTATGCCTATCAGGAGAACTTCCGTCAGCCGATCCGTACATTCCTGAACAACGAGCCGCTGGCGGCGTCTGCCACCCCTATCAGTTCCTTCGCGCCCTTCACGATCACCGGCGCCAATATCGCAAACACCGACCGGCTCCTGACGTATACGGACAACCGCGGCGTCAACAATGCATACGGCGCTTTCGGTCAGCTCGATTGGGAAATCACGGACCAGTTCAAGGCGACGCTCGGTATCCGATACTCGATTGACAACAAGAATATGTACGAGGAAGCGGAGCTGAACTGTCTGCTGATATGCGGCGTGCCCTTCGCCAACATTACGCAGAACTCCTGGAACGGGAGACGCCTGATCCCGAACCTTGCGACCCCCATCTTAACAGACACCACCGAGGATCCAGCGCCGCAAGCGGGAGTGACTTCGGCCACTATCGCCAACCCCTCCGGCGTCACATTCAATCCGGTGACGGGGGTCTCGTCACGAACGCTTGGCTTTGAGTGGAATGCGTGGACGGGCACAGCGGGGTTGGAATGGTCCCCCTCGCGCGAAACACTGGTCTACGGAAAGTATAGCCGCGGTTACAAAACGGGCGCCTTTAACGCGACAAACCTCACGCCCCTCCCGCTGACCGATCCCGAATACGTCAACTCCTACGAGTTGGGCTGGAAGCAGGAAGTTCCAGAATGGGACCTGACCGCCAACATGTCGCTGTTCCTGTACGAGTATACGGACATACAGGTTCCGCTGACCGAGATTCTGAATATTGGCGAGGCTGGCGAAACACGTATCAGTGCTCTGCGCAACATTCCGGAGGTTCAGACCACTGGCTTCGAACTCGAGTCGACATGGCGGCCGGTTGAAGATCTCACTCTCCGTTTCACTTATGCCTATCTCAAGCCGGAAATCACCGAGAGCGGCCTGTATCTGAACGGTGACATCCCTACGACCGTACCGGTCACTGATCCGACCTATGTCAATCCGATCCAGTCGCTCGAGGGCCGCGTTCTTCCGCAGTCGCCTGAGAACAAGGTCGCTTTCAACGCTTCCTACGCTTTCAATTTCGAGGATGGCTCCACGCTGCTGCCGTCGGTCAGCTATTACTGGCGCGACGAATTTACTTCGAGCGTGTTCAACAATGCGGGCGACATCACGCCGGCCTTCGACCAGACAGACGCACGCCTGATCTGGAACGACGCCGACGGCATGTTCACCGTGATTGGTTTTGTGCGGAACGTGTTCGACCAGAACGGCTTTGACTCCGTGGGCAACTCCTTCCGGGCGAACCCGCGCACGAACACCACGCCATCGCCGCAATGCGGCACCGCGTCGACCGTCTGCTACAACCCCACGCTCCCGGTGGGCCCGAACAACGTGGTCGGGTACTACTATCAGAACTTTACGCGGACCCTTCCGCAGACCTGGGGCGTAGAACTCCAGATCCACTTCTGATTATTTTCCAACTGGCGGTACTCCCACCAATTGGCTTGCGCCGGTCTTCGGACCGGCGCCTTTTTTTGGTTGATCGCCACGCGTGGGGCGAGACCCTGGAAAGGGAGATCGCCCGCAGTCTTGACGCGCCTCGGGGCCCAATATGTCGGTGGCGATGCTGGCAACGCGATTGGCCGCACCAGGGAGTGGACCCTGGTCAGTGTTTCTTGCATTATCGACTGAAGGCATGGAGGTCATCGTGAAACAGTCAAAATTCGTCGTGTACGCGACCATCGCATTGCTCGCCGTGGCCGAGCCAGCCTATGCGCAGTATACTGGTGGCGGCAGCACCCAGATGCCGACGACCGACACCATGGATCCCACCGCGCTGTACAAACAGGCGGTCGAGTACATTCAGAACAAGGACTATGTGCGCGCAGTTCCGCTCCTGCGCGAGGTGCTGAAGATGCGCGAACAAGATCCCGCTTCGAACCTCATGATGGGGGTCGCCCAGATCGGGCTCAACGATCTGCGGGAGGCACAGCGCTATCTGGGTCGAGCGATTTCAGAGAAGCCGGATCTGGTCGACGCCATTGGTCGCCTGGGCTGGGTCCAGGCGCGGCTTGGCAATGTCGATGACGCCGCAAAGCAGCGGATCAAACTCACCAGCCTGAAAGACAGGTGCAACGCTGCATGTCCTGAAGCTTCCGCCATCGACGGCGGGATCGCGCTCATCGACAGCGCTGGCGTCGTGCAAAAAGCAAGCGCCGCCGCTCGGTTCAATCGAGGCATAGACTACATCAACGCGGGCAATTGGCCCGAAGCGATCCTGGCGTTCAATGACGTCCTTGCCGCGAAACCCGATGACTATGAAGCCGCTTTCTTGAAGGGGCAGGCGCAGGCTGCTTCCGGCGACTATCCGGGCGCGAAGAGTTCGCTCGAACTCGCGATTGTGCTGCAACCCAGGCTAATTGAAGCGCGGGGTCGGCTCGGATTGGTTGAGACAAAGCTCGGTAATGCAGACGCCGCCGCGAAGGTCCGCGCTGATCTGGTCGCACTGAAACTGGAGAAGCCCAGCTCAACGGCGGCGATCGACGATGCCATCGCAGTGATCGACTCAGCGGGATAGCGATACCTGCCAATGAACACAGCCTTACCAGAGACAGAGGTGGCCCGGGAAATCTGCACACTGGGTTAGGTGGAATTTCCGCCTGAGATCGGCATGATGTCCGATAGCAGGAGCGACTATGACAAGACGACCGCGCCGGAACCACAGCCCGGCCTTCAAAGCGAAAGTGGCGCTGACCGCAGTTCGCGGTGAGAAGACGATGGCCGAGCTTGCTGAGCAGTTCGACGTCCATCCGAACCAGATTTCGATCTGGCGTGAG
>JBBQJV010000107.1:0-9139 GCA_038326205.1 Caulobacterales bacterium
GAAACTCGAATGGGGCGAGCGCTGCCTTTCCGACTATTTCCGGCTATTTCCGGCTAGGGAATTTTCCCGAGACTTGTCAAACGAGCGCCTGCTTCAGCCTGCGCCCGTCTCGGTGGGACCTGCCCACGGCCAAGGTCCGGGAAGCAGCTGACGCAGGACGCCATGCTCGAAAATGACTCGCATATACCCTCTTGGTGCCATGACCATAGTTCGATATGAGTTCACGAACGGGAGCCAGTTCTTTCCTCACCACAGGTCGAGACAAACGGGCTCTGCCCGGCCCTCGCGCGCGTCCGTCCGAAATGGAAGCAGGCCCACTCCTGCGAACTGGCCCGCCTTTGGTTTTCAGGTTGATGAACCCAGATCAGGCGATCAGGTGAGCGAAGTCAGCCGTAAGCATTTGCCTATCGATCGTGACGCCGGAGAACCGGTCATGCAGAGCGCTCATGGGCGCACCCGGCGACCGACATCCACCCGCAGCAAGGTCGTCGCGGTGTGCGTCTGGATGCGTTCACTACAGCTGGCGTAGGCATTGTCGCTCACGATCAGCTCGCACCATCAGATCGCAAACAGATGGTCCTCAGGTTTGCCCGGAGTGGGATATCGCTAAAGTTCGACGCCGCTCTCGAGTTCGGTGAGAGCCCGGCGCAGGCGTGCGTTCTCGGCCTGCAGGCGCTTGATGACCCCAAGCTGGTCCGCATCAAGCCGCCCATAGCGCGAACGCCAGCGGAAGTATGTGGCCTGCGAGATCTCTGCCTTGCGGCAGGCGTCCCGAATATCGACCCCTTCGCTCATCCACGCCTTCATCTTGGCGAGAGTGGTCACGATTTCTTCCGACGAATGCTTCTTCCAGCGCATGCAGTGCTTCTCCGCGGTGCACGTCAGTCCACCACATGCGGACTGGCCCCCGACATGCCGCGCCTACAAGAGTTAGACGCAGCTACATGGGTTCAACGAGGAGCGGCGGGAACTCCGTCGCGCGGATTGCGAGTTTTGCGATCTCAAATGAGAATTGACGCGCTTTATAGGTCCCTGGGATGTCATATCCAGCTTTGCCCGTGAAAAACCGCGTGACGGGTTGATTTGTAAGCGTTTAGAGTGGGGTCATGAAGATGCTGCAGAAGCCATTTGCGCGTGGAATGGTTCCACCGGGACATCAGTCCATCTGCGGCCGTGAGTCGCATCTGACGCGTTCATCAGGTTCACAAACCATCGAGCGCGTCGCCCCGGCAGATCAGGCGGTCGCGAACGAGCTCGGTCATTGGCGCAACCGTTGGCATGTTCCCGAGAAGCATTCGCAGCTTGCCAAGCGACAAGGCGCGCTCCCGCTTGGCGATGGGACTTGGCTCGGCTATCGCCGCTTCGCGAGCAGTGGGGCAGCCGAGAACGAAGCCAGGCGCGTCGCCGAATACAATTTTCTGATGTTCGGGATCAGCTACATCGGGCCAGAGTTTTTCCCCGAGTACTGACCGCAGCGGGTCCGCAAAACGGCGCTGACGAATGCCCACAATTCGGTACGACCAAACAAAAAGCCCCGCCAGTTTCCTGACGGGGCCGTTTGATCGCGCTGGTTGGCCGCTTAGTGGCTAGCAGCGTCCGGCTTCTGCATCATGGCGTCAGCGGCCGCGTCCTTCTTGGGAGCGGCAGCTCCACGCATCTTCTGCATCATCTGCATGGCGGTCGCCATTTCCGTCTTGCTCAGCGTGCCGCTCTTGTCGGCGTCAACCATCGGCAAGAACTGTACGACCGACTTGAACCGCGGATCATTGCGGAATTCAGCGGCGGTCAGCTGGCCATCAATGTTGTCGTCCAGAGCGCCGAACAGGACGTTCCCCTGCAGCTCCTGGAACCACTCGTCGTGGCGATCCTTAGTGGTCTCGCCCTTGAAGCGGAAGCGGGCAAACGTGAACAGCATCTCTTCCGAGGTCTGCTCGCCGAAGGTGACGTCTTTCTTCGGATCAGGGTTCGACTTGTTCGAGTCCGAGTTGTCGTAAACGTAGTCCGCGATCAGCAGCGAGCCCTTCGGAACCTCAAGCAGGTCCTTGAAGTGGTATTCACGCTGCCATGCAAAGTCATAGCGCGGCTGGTTCAGCAGCATCGTCTCTTTGCCATCAGGGTAACGAATGCGCAGCTTGGTCGAGTAGCAGCGCGAGTGGCAGTGCGGCTGAACACCAAAGATCTGGGCATCGTGCGGGAACTCGAGATAAGCCGTTTCCTGGTGACGTTCCGCACCGGCCGGGATCTCAAGCGAGAAGTCTGTGATGCTGGCCTGACGCAGGATAAATTCGGGCTCTGATTTGTAGAAATAATACCCGACTTCCGTCTTGTCCGTGACTGGCTTGCCCACGGGCGTGTAGTGCATCTGGTAAGCGAACGAGCCGCCGGGCGGCAGGTAGATGCCTGTGTTGTCAGGCGTCAGGTTCGGCGCGCCGCCGGGGCCATAGCCGCCAAGCGCCACGTTCCACGAGAAGCCTTTGCCGTTGGGATCAACCTTCGGAATCCAGCCTGCGAGCGCGTGGTGCACGGTCGGGGTGGCGTTGGCCCAGGCCGTTGCCTTCAACCATTTGCCCTCAGTGAGGCCCGTGGGAACCGAAACGTCCTGATAGTCAACGATGCCGCCGGCCGGGACATTAAAAGCTGGCACCTGAAGCACGATGTCGGGCTGGCCCATCGGCCATTTCGGAGCCGGCTGGGCTGCTTCCGGCAGCGGGTCGACGCCCGCGCCGCGCGGCGCACCGGCTTCGATCCAGTTAACGATGGTTTTGACCTGCTCAGCGGTCGGACGCATGTCGTCTGTCCAGGTCGAGCCGTGATCGTCCGAATGGAAAGGAGGCATGCGTTTGGTGCGCAGCGCCTCGCGGATCATCGGCGCCATCGCCTTGACGACTTCGTACTTGTCCATCGAGAAGGGGCCCATGCCGCCTTCCGTGTGGCAGACGACGCACTTGTCGGCGAGAACCGGCGCGACCTCAGTCGCATACGAGATGTTCTTGAAACCGGCGGCCTTGGCGCGATCCGGGAAGTCGATCTTGGCGCCTTTGACCGAGGCTTCAGCAACAACAGGCGACTTGCCAGCGATCACAGCATTCAGCGCCGTGGTGAGGTCGGCATTGGCGACCTTCTTGTCAGCGAACGAGGCATCGATCGGGCCATGATAGGCGACGGTCCAGGTTTTCGGGTTGATCACGAAGGCTTCGCCCGTCTGGGTCACGCCCAGCGAACGTCCAACCAGCTGCTGCTCGTCGGCCAGAATTGGCAGGTCGGCCGAGCCTGGCACGCCTTCAAACTGGTCGTGCTTGGAGTTCAGACCCGAGTCGAGCATCGCAAAATGTACGTTCTTGCCCTTGAAGCTGTCCTTGATCTTCAGGAGCGCTGCCTTGGCGCGACCCGACACGGCATCGCCCTGGGCGAAGGTGACGATCACAACGGCCGCCTTGTCCTTGAAGTAATAGAGTTCGTCGCCCATGCCGGTCTGGTCAGCCAGCATGAAGTTGTCGACGCGTGTGCCGGTAAGCTTGATGGTTTCCGGCGCAGCCGTTGCGCTCAAGGCGATGGCGGACACGGCGCCGAGAAGGCCCAGTCCGAGCATGCCGAGCTTGTAAGAACGTTTCATGGTCATCTCCCCGATGCGCGTATGTGGTTTTCACGCGACTATCGTGGAGAGATAGTGCAGCGGGTTGCCCCGCACGGCAACGGGGGTGCCGTAACGGCGCCTGCGGCGTCAGGTCGAAAAATTCTTCACATTGCGGGGAGGTACGGCGGCGTTTCCGTTAGTTACTTCAACCCGAACCCGGCTTCCTGGAACGTTTTTTTGGCCGCGTCCGTCGCAAGGAAATCGAGAAACGCCGGTCCCACTCCTGCTTTCTTTCCGGCTAGGATCGCAGCCGGATAAGTGATCGGCGTGTGGGAGTCTTCGGAAAATGTCGCGACAATCAAGACGCTCGCGCCGGCAGCCATCGCGTCGGTCGCATAGACAATGCCAGCCGCCGCATCCCCCGTCTCCACGAACCGGAGCGCGGCACGCACATTTTCGGATCGCGCCACGATCGCCTCGACGCCTGTCCATGCCGCGTAATACGCAAGCGCCTCTTTTGCGTATTTCCCTGCAGGCACGGAATCTGGATCGCCTATCGCCAGCTTCCCACCCTTCAATGCTGCTGCGAGGTCCATCCTGGGCGCAATCGTGAGGTCGATCGGATTGGCAGCCGGCGTCACCAACACCAGCGCGTTGGTAAGAAGTGTGCGGCGTGTGGTGACGTCGATCAAATGCTTGCCAGTAACATAGTCCATCCATGCCTCATCCGCGGAGATGAAAATGTCGGCCTCGCCGCCTTGCTCTATCTGGTGCGCCAGAGCCGAGCTGGCAGCGAAGTTAAACCTCGGCGCCGGATGCCCCGTCGCCTCGTACAGATCGCCCACCTTATGCATCACGTCCGTCAGGCTCGAAGCCGCGAACACGGTCACCGCACGTTCCGCGCCTGAAGAGGCAGGACGGTTATCGTCGCACGCGGTCACGGCCAGCGCGACCGCAAGCACAGCCACGAAATGCTGGAAAGATTTCATCGGAAATCTCTAAAGGGAGTGGGCCTTCACGACTGCCCAGGCCGTCGCCCCTTCCTTAAGACGGAGGTCGGCCAGCGCCTCAGGCGTTATACGCGATAGAATATACCCGGCATCCGTAGCAATGGAAACCAGAACATCTGTCTCAGCTTCGCGTACGATGGACATCACACGTCCGCGCCAGACATGTCGCGCCGAAATCCCGCGCGGCTCTTCCGACGCCAGCAGCACGCTGTCGGCCCGCACCCAGACACCTTCGGCATTGCGCCCCGCCAGCACAGAAGCCGGAAGCCTGACGCCGACATCACGACGATCAAGCAGAGCAAGGAAGTCCGGCCGCGCCATCACACCGGCAGCGCTGCCATGCGCTATCACGCGACCGCCCTGCAGCGAGATCACCTGCGCCGCCAGCTCGGCCGCGTCGTCGATCTGGTGCGTTACCACCACCATAGGCACGCCGTGTTCATGCGAGAGGTCTCGCAACAGGACTATGTAGTCGCGCCGTCGCTTTCCATCGAGCGCCGCGAAGGGTTCATCCAACAGGAGAAGCTCCGGCGCAGAGACGATTGCACGCGCCAGCGCTACACGGCCCTTTTCGCCGCCCGAGAGGTTTCGAACAGGCCGATCGAGAAGCGCCTCGAACTCGAGGCGACGCGCAATTCCCGCCGTGATCGGCGCATTGCGTGCAGCAGGCCTGCGCGCTTCGGCATAGGCGAGGTTGCCGCGCACCGTCAGATGCGGAAACAGTCGCGCGTCCTGAAACACCAGCCCGATGCCGCGATCATGCGTCGGCACCCGCGTCTTCCGGAGGGTGTCTTCAAGCACCCGGCCGTTGAACGTCACGCTTCCACGCTCGAGCCGATTGAGGCCAGCGATCGCCGACAACACCGTCGACTTGCCCGAGCCCGAGGGACCGAACACGACCGTCACACCTTCCGATGCAATCTCGAAATCCGCCGCCAGTCGGAATCCGCCACGGCGCACAACAGCTTCCCGCAGAGCCAGCGTCACGCGTCGACCCTCCGGCGTGCCCAGCGCTGCAGCATTTCCGCCAGCACCAGCCCGGAGATCGCAGCGACCAGCGAGATCAGCGCCAGCCGGAATGCCTGATCATCCCGCCCCGGCGAATTCAACGCCGCGTTGATCGCCAGCGGCAACGTTTGTGTCTCGCCCTCGACGTTGGACGCGAAGGTGATCACAGCGCCGAACTCGCCCAACCCCGCCGCGAAAGCTGTCACTGCGCCCGCGAGCACGCCCGGCCATGCCAGCGGCAGCGTCATCGACCAGAAGCGATCCCACGGACCCGCACGCAAGACGGACGCGGCTTCAAAAATCCCGGAGTCCGTTGCCTCGAAAGATAGCCGTATCGCGCGAACCATCAACGGAAACGCCATCACAGCGGTCGCAATCGAGGCGCCCTCCGCGGTGAACACCAGCTGTACTCCGAACGATGATTTCAGCCACGCGCCCAACGGGCTCTGCGCACCAAGGCCCAGCAACAGCATGTACCCCACCAGCACCGGCGGCAGCACGAGCGGCAGATGTGCAATCGTGTCGAGTACCGACTTGCCCGGAAAATTCCGCCGCGACAACGCCCACGCAAATGCAATCGCGACGGGCAGTGAAAACAGCACCGCGCGCCCGGCGACGCCGAGGCTTGTCGAAAGAATCTGCAGCTCAGCCGCCGTCAACATGGCGCGCACCATGTCGTGCCCGCGACATGGCCTCAAGATTAATGTTGCCCCCAAGGGAGTGATTGAGCCGCAGCGATTCCCCGGTCAGGCGAGACTGGTCTTTCGCAATAGAACCTGCTTGAAGCGCGGCAATGAGCGCGCCTCCCGCAACCTTGAAGATCCAACGCCTCGGCGCGCAAGGCGACGGCATCGCAGAACATGAAGGCCGGCAGATCTTCGTGCCGCTCGCCCTGCCCGGCGAAACTGTCGAAGCCGAGATCGAAGGCGCCCGCGCCCGTATGATCCGTATCCTCGAAGCGGCGCCCGACCGCGCACCGCCGCGCTGCAGCCACTATGGTGAATGCGGTGGCTGCACGCTGCAGCATCTACCCACTGACCAGTATCGCGCGCTCAAGCGCGACCTCATCACCAACGCGCTCTCCTTCGAAGGCATCGAAGCGCCGGTCGACGATGTCGTGATCATCCCGCCCGCGACGCGCCGCCGCGCAGTATTCGCCGCGCATCGACAGGGCAAGCATATCATCGTCGGCTTCCGCGGCAAGCGCAGCCATCACATCATCGGCATCCACGACTGCGCGGTTCTCACACCCGCCTTGCTCGCACTTGTCCCGCGCCTCTCGCAACTCGCTACCATCGCCGCGCCTCCGAAAGACGCATTGACCATTACCGCCACCGAAACCCTCACCGGCTTCGACATTGCACTTACCGGCGCACCGAAAACCTTGTCTGCCGACGCACGCACCGTGCTCGTCCAGACCGCCAGCGCGCTTGGCATCGCGCGCTTCTCGCTCAACGGCAGTCTTGAGATGGAGCGCGTCGCACCTCAACTGCGCGTCGGCAATGCCGACATCCGCCCCGCCCCCGGCGGCTTCCTCCAGGCGACCCGCGAATCCGAAGCCGCGATGCTATCCCTCGTGCAACAGGCCGTCAGCGACGCACGCCGCGTCGTCGATATCTTCTCTGGCGCGGGGACTTTCAGTCTGCCACTCGCTAGCACCGCCACCGTCCACGCCGTTGAAAGCGACGAGGCAGCGCTCGCCTCGCTTCAGATGATGGCGCGCAATACCAGCGGTCTTAAACCCGTCACTACGGAGAAGCGCGATCTTTTCCGCCGCCCCCTGACCCGCACAGAACTCAAGCGTTTCGACGCTGCTGTTATCGACCCGCCCCGCGCCGGCGCCGAAGCGCAAACCCGCGAGCTTGCCGCAAGCGATATCAAGCGCGTCGCCATGGTGTCCTGCAACGCAGCGACCTTCAGCCGCGACCTCAAGATCATGCTGGCATCAGGCTGGCGCGTCACGCACATCACCCCGGTCGATCAGTTCATCTGGTCCGCGCATATCGAGATCGTAGCCGCGCTGGAGCGCCAATCATGAAGACGCAAAATCCCTGATGAACGCGTCGCTCATCCTTCTCGCCTTCGGCCTCGCCGCCGACGCCTTCGCGGTCTCGCTCGGACAAGGCGCCGTCACGCGCACCCACCTGTGGCGCACAGCACTGGTAGTCGGCTTCGCCTTCGGCGCGGCGCAGGCCATCGCACCCTTGATCGGATGGTCCCTCAGCTTGATGTTCGCGGGCCTGATCGAAAGCATCGACCACTGGGTCGCCTTCGTCCTTCTCGCGCTCGTCGGCGGAAAGATGGTGTGGGAAGGCGTCAGACAAGACCCGCCCGGCGAGGCAAGCGACCCCGGCAAGGAGAAGCCCGCCAACGGCTGGACCCTCGTGACGCTTGCCATCGCCATCAGCATCGACGCCGCCGCCGCGGGTATCACCCTCCCAACGCTCGGCGCGCCCATCATCGTCAGCATCGCCGCGATCGGCATCGTGACGTTTGTGATGTCAGCCGCCGGCGTCATGATAGGCCGCGCCGGCGCCAGGGCGCTCGGCCATCAGGCCGAAATCATCGGCGGGCTCATCCTCATCGTCATCGGCGCCAAAGTTCTGATCGACCATCGCGCGTTCGGATAACTCCGACCAGCGCCCGGCGCGCGTGAGCGGTCAGTACAGCCGACGTTCAGCGTCCACGCACATGTCGCCATAAGATTCGAGCACATTCCGCTCCTCGTCCCCCATCTCGCGCGACTTGGCGCTGTCATCGGAATCGCCCGTCTCGCGATAGAGATCCAAATACTGGGATTGTAGGTTGCGCAGGCTGGACAGCGCCTTCTGGTAATAACCGCAGGCTTCTGCGTCTTCGCCGCGATCCGACCATCGCTGGGCCACTTCGTAGCTGTTGTTCACGGATTGAATCTCGCCGTTGATCGCGCCGACGATGGCATTGCGCTTTGCATATCATTCACCGGCGCAGGCGGCGGAGTGGCGGGGACTTGCTGTGCGGCCTTGGCTTTGTCTTCCGCGACTTTGGCGGCGGCCTGCGTCGCGGCACAGTCGAGGCTGGCGAATCTCTGGGTCAGCCTGTCCGAGAGCCCCTTTGCTTCGGAGGCAAGCGGATCGCTTGCGCCCATCATGAAAGCTTTCGTCATGGGCAGGTCCAGCGCATTGCAGGCACGGTACACGTTCTTGTCCAGCAACTCGTTCATCCAGTAGCAGGTATCGGCCTCAGCATCGACGACCTTTGACTTGGTGTTCTGATCCCCGTTGTAGGCGAGGTGGCACAGGAAAACTGTGTGTTCGAAAGCCTCGCGGGTCGGCACGGCAACGTCGCTGGACGGCGCCATGAGATCTCCTGCGTTGCTGACGCTTGCTGACAGCTGGTTCAGCAGGACGAGTGTCCGCGGCCCCCAAGCTGACCGTCTTGGTCGCGCATCCGGCGGCTTTCTCGAGTTGCAGCCGCGTAGACAGGATACCTTCCGATGTGTGCAGCCTTGCGATCTTCGGATCCACGGGTTCGGTGTGAGCGAAATCGCTCCCGGAGAACCTCACGC
>JBBQJV010000108.1:0-8909 GCA_038326205.1 Caulobacterales bacterium
TCAAGACCGGCAGCGGCGGCTTCCTCGTCAACCGCGAAGCTCATTCCTGCCAGTCGGAAAGCAGAGTCAGGCCCGGATTAGATAGGTTACGTGTGACGCCTTGTGGCGAGGTCGTGCCTGATGGGGGAGGCAGCCCGCAGCGGAAGGTTTCGATCGGTCCTGCCACTGGTAAGATTGCGGCGGGCTCGGCCAGATTGGCCCATCCCAGCCGCTCTTGGACTTTCAGAGCTGGGCCTTGTCGACGACGCGTTCATCGCTGCTGAAGCGTACGAGCCCGGCATGCACATGACGGGCGCTAGCGCTTACCAGATTTTCTTCGCGCCAACCCTCGCTATGCGGCGCGACACTCGGTTTATCAAACTGGCGGCGAAATGGGGGCTAGTCGACTTCTGGAGGGAGAGTGGAAACTGGCCGGACTTCTGCTCAGACCCAGACTTGCCCAATGATTGCAAGGTCGAAGCCGAGCGCCTCCTTTCCAAGCAGATTACGGCCGTGCCTTAGATGTCGCCGTTCACTCCAGGGCAACAACTGTCCTGCGGCGTAGACTAAGCCTTGCTGTCAATGGCGTGTGATTGACTGGCCCGCCAATATCGTAGTTGGTCTGTCTGACTTATGAGCGAAAAGGGGTCAGCCGGGTGTCGCCGGCGATCAATTGCAAAAAGGGCCGCTCCCATGAACCCGAACCCAAACCCGAACAAAGCGCTCTGGGAAAAGGGCGACTTTACGCAGATCGCTCAGGCAATGCGCCAAAGCGGCGATGCGCTGGTTGAATCAATTGGCGTGACCCCCACAATGAAGGTGCTGGACCTGGGCTGCGGCGATGGCACGACCGCGCTGCCCGCAGCCAAACGAGGCGCCACGGTACTCGGGGTAGATATTGCCGCAAATCTGGTCGCGGCCGGAAACAAGCGCGCCTGGTCAGAAGGTCTTTCCAATCTGAGCTTTCAGGAAGGCGACGCGGCAAACCTTCTGGCGCTCGAAAGCAAGTCGTTCGATCTCGTCGTCAGTATCTTCGGCGCCATGTTTGCGCCGCGTCCCGCAGATGTCGCGAAAGAAATGGTGCGCGTGACCCGTTCGGGCGGACGGATTGTGATGGGAAACTGGATTCCCAATGATCCGACCCTTGTCGCCCAGATCCTGAAAACTAGCGCAGCCTACGCGCCGTCTCCACCGGAGGGCTTCATCAGCCCTATGACGTGGGGGGTCGAGGACAATGTGATCGAACGCTTTGTCGGTGCCGGCGTAAGACCGGAGAACATTTCGTTCGCACGGGACACTTACACGTTCAATCATAGTGGAACGCCGTCCGATTTTCTCGGCGCGTTCCGGAATTACTATGGACCAACGATGAATGCCTATGATGCTGCAGCGAACAGCGGTCGGGCGGAACAACTGCATGCCGAACTTGAAGCCCTATTCAACAGTCAGAACAAAAGCTCGACGCCCGGCGCCACATCCATCCCTGCAACGTTTCTCCGTGTAACCGTCGCGGTGAGTTGATGAGCCTACTTTACCCGCTGCGCTTCTGCGTATGTTGGGAAAACGCGACTTTCGCCCCCCCTCCGGAGCTTAAGGAAGTCTAGGAGCCAGCGCACTAACCAGTGTGGGGACCAACGTAGGTTTCCGCCAATCGTTACCAGCGACGAATTATGGCGACGTCGAGCCTGATGAGGGAGGCAGCCCGGAACGGTAGGTCTTGAGAGATCCGGCCAACCGTAACTTTGTGGCGGGGCAGGTGATGCTGGCCCTAAGCGGTCATAAAGAACCCCCAGAATTTTCGCGATATTGATCCGCATACAGTTGTTGGATCTGCCTGGCGTGTTCGATGAACGTGAGGCTGTCGATCAGGGTGCTGGACATCAGCGGGTACGAAATCGAACACGTGTCGATATTCGCCGGTTCATTCGGGCCGGCCCTCAGTAGAGGCGCCGTCCCGCGTCCACGCACATGTCGCCATAAGCTTCGAACAAGTTGCTCTCCTCGTCCTGCATCTCTCGGGACTTGGCGCTGTCGTCTGAATCGCCCGTCTCGCGATAGAGATCCGAATACAGGGAGCGCAGGTCGCGCAGGCTGGACAGCGCCTTCTGGTAGTAGCCACAGGCTTCTGCGTCTTCGCCGCGATCAAACCATCGCTGGGCCACTTCGTAGCTGTTGTTAACGGATTGAATCTCGCCGTTGATAGATCCGACGATTACGTTGCGTTTTGCATAAGGGTTGTTCACCGGTGCGGGCGGCGCAGGTGGCGGAGTAGCGGCGGCTTGCTGTGCGGCCTTGGCGTCTTCTGCTGCTTTCGACGCGGCAATCGTCGCAGCGCAGTCGAGGCTGGAGAATCTCTGGGTCAACCTTTCCGACAGCCCCTTCGCTTCGCGCGCAAGCGGATCGCTGTCGCCCATTGAAAAAACCTTTGTCATGGATCTTTCAAGCGCCGAGCACGCATCAGCGACATTGTGGGCGAGGAGGTAGCTCATCGCGTAGCAGGCATCGTCCGCAGCATCGACGACCTTCGATTTGCTCTTTTCATCCCCATTGTAGGCGATGTGGCACAGGAAGATTGTGTTTTCGAACGCCTCGCGCGTCGGCACGGCGGCGCCGCTGGAGGGCGCCTGCAGCTCACCTGAGTTGCTAATGCTTGCCGCCAACTGGGCCGACAGGGCGAGCGCTTTCGGCCCCCAATAGGTGATGGTCTTGGTTGCGCATCCGGCGGCTTTTTCGAGTTGCAGCCGCGTGGACAGGACGCCTTCCGACGTGTGCAGTTTGGCGATCGTCGGATCCACCGGCTCGGTATGAGCGAAATCATTCCCGGAGAAACTCACGCGGCTGCAGGTGAATAGATCTTCGTCCTGCATCCACGCGATCATGGCCTGGCACAGATCGCCCGCGCCTTCGGCGATGTGCTCTTTTGCCTGGATCGCTGCGGAGGTGGGCGCATCGCACGTGGTGTTCGTGATGCCCATCGTGGCGAACGCCTTGATGCGATCCGCTGCCGACTTGTCGATCCACGGTTTCATGTGTGCGATGGCCGGCAGCGTCACATTCACATAGCTTGAAACGGCCTGCTGCGTTTGTGTCTGCGCCCACGATAGCGATGCGGACAGGCCACCACCAATTAGCGCCAACCCGATGCAGGTGCCCGCGATCCAACGATTGAGCATGATAGCCTCTGACCCCGTTCGGAATGCCGGTTGCGGCAAACGGCCGATCTTACGGCCCCCGACCGACTTGTGGGCGTGGAAGCGATCGCCTGTCAATTTGGGCGCTGCAGAGTTTGCGAGGACAAGAACATGCGGGGTTTCGTCTCCGCAACAGACCCCGGCGAAGCGGGTCCGTCAGAACTCAAGTCCGCTTCCCGCTCTCTCGACGCCGGCGAACACATCGTCGTGTCGCGGCTATGGGTGCAGGTCGCTGACGCATCGTCAGCGTCACCAAATGGCGATGTCGTGCCTGACGGCGGACAAAGCCATGGAGGGAAGATCTGGAGCGACACAGCCGGCCGTAACAATGTGGCGGCTCACGCACCGATGGCCCGAAACGGACATTGCATCCAAAGATGTCCGCGTTAGCCTTGGCGTGTGTCCACGGGACCGGCAGCAGTCCACTGGTCGCTATCGGCCGGGCCTTTTTTGGCCGACCTCGCTGTCGGTGGGGGACGGTTCATGACAGGGCCGCGGTCATTGGAGGAGTTAGCTTCATGAGACTACAAAGGCCCCATCGTGCCATGGTGTGTGTGCCCCAACGAAATCTGGCTGGCGCCGCAATGAACGCTGTAACTATTTGGCGGTTGATTTTTCTTGCCTGTCTGGTGGCGACTAGCGCCGCGCTGGCGCAGCCCGCCGCGTTTGCTCAGCGTTACAGTCCCGCGCCGGCGAGCGCCGACGGCATCGGCAAGCGCTATATAGGGCGCGAGATCGCTGCGGTGATGGGATGGCAAGGCGCAGCATGGCTCGAGCGGGAGGAACGTGAGCGTGAAGAGCGCACCGACCTGTTGCTGGCCACACTGGCGCTGCGCCCCGGCATGGTGGTGGCCGACATCGGCGCCGGCACCGGTTACCTGTCGCGACGCATGGCGCCGACGGTGATGCCGGGCGGCAAGGTCTGGGCTGTGGATGTGCAGCCGGAAATGATTAACCTGCTACAGGCAAGCGCCAAGAGCAGCGGCCTGACGCAGATCGAGGCGCGGCTGAGCTCGGTCGACGACGTCAAGCTGCCCGCCGCGTCGGTGGACCTGGCAGTCATGGTCGACGTCTATCACGAGCTGGCTTACCCCTACGAGGTGATGGCCAGCGTGCTGAAGGCCCTCAAACCCGGCGGCCGGATCGTCTTCGTCGAGTACAAGGCCGAGGATCCCCGCGTTCCCATTAAGCCGCTTCATAAGATGAGCGAGGCGCAGATCAAGCGCGAGGCCGCTGTCTTCCCGCTCGAGTGGGAACGCACTGTTAGCACGCTGCCCTGGCAGCACGTGGTCGTGTTCCGAAAACAGGGCTGAAGGCGCGGGCGGCCGGAGCGTTGATGATGATTCGCGCCAACGCGGTTCCAAGCCGCGCTGCGATATAAACCGAGCCGTGAAAACAGCGGCCTCTGAGCCCCTGCCGACCAGCCAGAGCCAGATTGAGGACCATTCGCGTGCAATCGGGCGTGAAGCGATCGAATTTTGCTTGCCGAACAGAAAAATGCGGAACGACTTCTTCTGGCGATGTCGCGCCCGATGTGGGAGGCAGCCCGGAACGGCAGGCCTGTAGCGACCCAGTCAGCCGTAACCTTGATCTGGGCCAGGCAATGTTGGCCCGTTCTGGTTATTCAACTCAAAAGCCGGAGGCGGTGGCCAGCCCAGTCGAGGAGCTTGCCTCAAGCAGCCGCGTGATCTTGGAAATCAGTTCGCGTTGATCCACGGGCTTCGGCAGGTAGTCCGTCATGCCAAGGGCAAGAAGCTTTTCCCTGTCCCCGCTCATCGCGTCCGCCGTAAGGGCGATGACTGGAATAACGCTCCATGGCTGGCCGGCTTTGCGAATACGCCGAATCGCCTCTTTGCCGTCCATTACCGGCATGTGGACGTCCAGCAGCACAAGGTCGAACGGGGCAGAGGCGAGCAGGTCGAGCGCCTCTTTGCCGTTGGTAGCCTCGACGATTTCCAGGCCATGGGGCGCGAGGAACAACTTGATGACCTGCCGGTTGATGGCGTTGTCGTCGGTAAGCAGCACGCGAGTACCGCGAAGGCCGTGCCGGGATTCTTGAACCGCCGTCGCAGACACAGGCGCCTGGGCCGCCAGATGCGCACTCGAGTGGGTCTCCTCCGCCTTGAATGTGAGCAGGAAGACCGAGCCTCTGCCTTCCTCGCTCCGGACTGTGAGATCGCCACCCATCAGGCGGGCAAGTTGACGGGAAATCGCTAGCCCCAAGCCAGTGCCTCCAAACTTGCGGGTGATGCCGCCATCGGCCTGCGTGAATGCTGAGAACAGCTTCGCCTGGGTCGCTTCACTCATGCCTATGCCCGTATCGGACACCTCGATCGCAACTTGGTGAGCATCGTCAGCCAGTCTTTTCGAGGAGATGCGTATCTCGACGCGTCCCTTCTCAGTGAACTTGATGGCGTTGGACATCAGGTTGCCGAGGCACTGGCGAACGCGAACCGCGTCGTACGCAAGGCTTTGCGGGAAATGCGGATCATGGCGAACGAGCAGAACGAGGCCTTTGTCTTCCGCCTGTGTCTGGAACAGCTGCCGTGTGCGCTTTATGGTGTGCAGGAAATCTCCGGGAACGGGGGCGATCTCCAGCTTGCCGGCCTCGATCTTGGAGAGATCCAGCACGTCGTTCAGCAGCGCCGTAAGAGACCTGCCGGAGTCCAGGATAATGGCCACTTTCTCACGCTGGGCAGGCGAAAGGTCGTCACTATCGAGAGACTGAGCCATGCCCAGAACGCCGTTCAGCGGTGTGCGGATTTCGTGGCTCATGTTTGCGAGGAACTCGCTCTTGGAACTGCTCGATGCCTCAGCTGCGTCCTTTGCAGCGCGCAGATCCGATTCGAGCGCCTTCCAACGAGAAAGATCGAGAATCGTTCCGACTACCGTTCGCGGCTCGCGTTCTGTGGCCTCCAGAGCCCGAGCGCGCATGTGCACCCAACGGTATTCGCCATTGGCGCGTTTCAGTCGAAGCTGCTGATCAAATGCATTCATCTCACCGAGACGCATCTTTTTTAGCGCCTCGGTTCCGACCGGCATGTCGTCTGGATGGGTCCTCTCCGCGAACACCGACAACGGGCAGGGCAGAGTCGATATTCCTAATGCGGCGGCCATCGTTGGGTGAGGCGCAAAACTGAGGTCGTCCAGGTTCAGTTCGAAGTAGCCGTCTCCCGCGCTCTCGATCGCAAACGTCAGGCGTCTTTTTGTCGACTCGGAGGCCGACAACGCTGCGAGAAAATTACGAAATGTGTTGTTCGCAGTTCGGGAGGCGCTGGCAATGCCGAGCACTGTGCCTACTGCAGCCAGGGTCGCGACGATGGCGACGGGCCAGGGAAGGGAAACCCAGGCCGACCAGAGCAGACAGAAGACCAGAACAACGATGGGCCCGGCGATATAGACTCGCTGCACGCTAGGCCTGCTCGCAAGGTTAAAAATGATGTGGATGATGAGTCCAAGCAACGTGACAATCGCCAGCGTCCAACCCTCCCTGCTCTCTGTCTGCCAGAAGGCGAGCGCCAGGAGAGACCAGCCCAAGACAACAATCCCTGCGCTGATGAGATAGCCACGATCGTGCAGGAAGGAGGACTCGTCATTGCGCTCCATGAACCGGTGCATCGCTAGGTCAGCCGCGATCATTGGCAGCGTCCAACAAGCTGCAGCAATCGGCCCATGAAACCAGCCAAGCAGCATACCGTAGAAGATAGACAACGACAGCGTGATGGCCAGGGTTAGTCGCGTGTCGTTCAACCAATGTTGGCGTTCAGGCGAGGCTTGTACCGACATCACGAACTCCCGGAGGCCCCACATCTCCACGGGATGCTAATGGAAACAGATAAATCTTTAGTTCAAGTACGATCGGCTGATCGTGTGTCGTCGAAAAGCCAGCCATTCTCAGATCGCAGCGCAGGTCACGAAGAAGTCGTAAGGAGAGAACTTCGAACGATCGCTTCTGGCGAAGTCCCGCCTGATGGGGGAGGCAGCCGGGAACGGTAGGATTCGATCGGCCCTGTCACTGGTAAGATTGCGGCGATCTAGGCCGGATTGGCCCATTGCGGACAATCGACTACAGTGCCCCCTAATCCTTCGGTAGAGCTGCACAAACCCCGCACTCGCGCTCCTTCGGCCGCTTGCAGGCGTTCGGCTGCTTGACGTTTCGAGCCAGTGGTATGGATCGACAGCGGCGATTCAGGTCGAGGGAGGCGGTCTGGGGATGGTGGATGTCGAGTCGCCTGACCTCTCCGCCGGCGCTTGCCGCCGATCGAGCTTTTCGATGTAAGGCCGCACACCTTCAATCAGCGCAGTCACGGCGATCCCGATCAGCGTACCAATGATAATCAGCAGCGTGTCGCGCAAGCTCTGCCGCCCCGCCGCCTCCCATCGGACCGACATCATGGTACCGGCTTCCAGCAAACGACTTGTCTCGGGCGCATCGCGACCTTCAGCGAGCTCGACACCTCCCCTGAAGCCGAGGTCGCGGGCCTGTACGATCCCGGTGAAGCGATAGAGTAGCGAGGGCACCGGCGTCGCAGCATCCATGCCTGGCGGCGTTCGAACGTCAAAGTAGAAGTCCGCGGCGCGCCCAGTGAAACTTTCATAATGAGCGAGCGACGGTACGTAGCATCGCACCATCTGCTCAGCGGCCTCTGGCTGCTCCCATATCGGCTGCAGCGTATAGACGCTCTGGTGCGTTTTCGCATCGACGGAAATGATCGCACCAAGCGACTGGCTGGGCGGAGGATCGGCGTCGCGGAAATCAGTGATTAGATAGCAAACCGGCGGCGTTCTGGGGCTGCTGATCAGAATGACAGGTCCATCCGACGGGCGCACAAAGAAGGTAATCCGCGCTGATCCATCTTTCACAGCGTCGCTGTATGCCACCGAATATTCGTACGCGTTGGCGGCATCAACAGGTTGGGTCGTGAAGACCGCCGCCATCTGAAAAAGACTTTTGTCGGGCGAGTAGGTTTCGGCGGCGATTGGGTCCGGCTCGATCCCGGTCACGACTGCTGTCAGCAGGCCGGACGCAATGAATAGCACGCCCGCGATCACAATCCAAAAGACTGAAGTTCTTCGGACCCGGAAAGTCATCCATCACCCACGCCGGAGTCATTCTATGCTGCGGCAGCCTTTCGAGTGCCGCGCACATTAACTAGCACATCCCTGCCCAAAGGCGTGACGTGAGCTTCAAGGGAAGTTTTGCGCTCGAATCTGCCTGTCAGCAACATGTATGCATGGGCTACCAACGGATACTGGCGGTGACCTGCCGGAAGCCGCGCCCGGTCCGGAACGGCGGCTCTGGATTGACCGCGCCACTAGTAATTTTGTGGCGACGCGGGCTGGAATGGCCCATTGCAGGCATTCCGCATTCCCCTCGTTTTGCGGGCAACTTATGGGTAGGGTATTGGCGAAGCGACTCCACGCCGCCGTTCGCATTGTGTGCGGGACAACCGAGAGGGATTGAAGAAGATGCGATTGGTGACGCTTTACCTTGGTTTGACGCTGTCGCTCGCGCCGGTGCTGGCGGCGTGTTCGCAGATACCAGAAGCGTCGGCGTCATCGACATCCGCGCAGCTTATCAAGCGCGGCGATCGCAATCTCGCTTTTCATGTCACGCCGGGCAAACCCGGCAATGACACATTTATTGTGCTCGATGCTGGCGGCGGCCTCGACGCATCTTACTGGAACGATTTCGTCCCAACACTGTCTCAGCGCACTGGCGCGACACTTATCACATAT
>JBBQJV010000109.1:0-8889 GCA_038326205.1 Caulobacterales bacterium
ATCCGGGAGGCTTCGAGGGATCATGGGCAGAACACCATGACCTCCACGCCGGCGGCCAAAAACGGGTTCAGGCGGCTGAAAACACGCCGCTGCTTCCGGGCCGTCGCACAACACCTGCCGGGGACGCGGGATCCGCGAACCTCTTCTTCTGCCGGTAGTGCTGGCAACAGCATCCCCAATCCACGCGGAGCATCCCGCGTCCTCAGGCCCTCCACCTATCTGGAGACCCAAGACGACAGCATCCCGGACGGCATCAGCCGGTCCGAAGGCGGGCTCATGCGCGGCTCAATAAACCTGCAGCGGCTTCACCAGTTCAGCTTCTGCCGCGCAGGAAGCTGCATCCAGCTTGCTGCCGGCAGCCCTCGCCACAGCCAGTTCGGCCCGCGCCTTGTCCAGCGCGCCGCGATACTCGGCCGAGCCCTGCAGCGCTGCGAACACGCCAGCTGCATTGGTCCGCCCGGCCTCGACCGCGCTCATATTGTGAACGCCACACACGACGCGGCTCTCGCCATAGGCGCGACCACGCGCCAGCACATGGCTGGAATTCTCCGGAGACAGCTGAGCCACCACAAGCCCCGCCGTCCACCCGAGCGACGCGTGGCCCGAGGGATAGTCGAAGCTCTTTGCGATGCCGCCTTCGCGGTCGATACAGATATTGCCCGCGTTATGCACGAACGGACGGTCGCGCCGGTAAAGCTGTTTCGCGGCCTCAGCCGCCATGCCCGCATCAATTGTCGAGCGTCCGATGATCGACATCAGCGTTGGCGAATTGTCCGGCGTAAGCTGGACGCCTACCGCGCACGAGAAATCCTTCAGGATGTCCGCAGGCTTGTAGCTGTCGTCATTCTTCGCCAGCGCCCACCGATCAGTTCCCTCCAGCGCGCGCGTCTTCAGAAAAATGTCCCAGTCCAACGTGTTGCGGGCGTCACCCTCTTTCGGCGAGGGCGGGATCGTGGCGATTGCATTGGGCGTCGTCGCGGCCGTCAGGAAGCCTGGCGGCCTTCCCGCTGGCGGCGGCGCAGTCCCCGCCATCGCCGTCGGCGAGGCTGGCGCAGTTTGCGGGATACCCCCGGCGCAGGCCACGAGCACGGCCAGCCCCACCGCCAGTGCGGCATAGGTCCCAGCTTCGGCCTTGGGCTTCATGGCGCCACTCCCTTGCGGGGACTTACCTACGTCTGGAACCCGTCATGGGGCAAGCATGATTGCGATTCGCGCCGCTCGCGTGCCACTGTTCGCCCAAAAACAGAGCCCAAAATCAGGGGGAACAATCCAGTGATCGAACGCCAGATCGACATCGCCACGCCAGACGGCGCCACCACCACCTTCATCGTCCATCCGGATCGCGGAGAACCGTTTCCAGTGATCGTCTTCCTCATGGATGCTCCCGCGATCCGCGAGGAATTGAGAGACATGTCCCGGCGTTTCGCCAGCGCCGGCTATTACGTGATGCTGCCCAATCTCTATTACCGCGCCGGCGAGATGGAGCTCGGCCCGATCGACTTCGCGCCCGACAGCCCGTGGCGGACAAAGATGTTCGACCTGATGAACGGCCTCGGCATTGCGATGGTGATGACAGACGTTGACGGCATGCTCGCTTTCGCTGACACGGATCCCGCCGCGAACGCGAAGTCGGTTGGGACAGTCGGCTATTGTATGAGCGGCCGCTTCGCCGTCTGCGCCGCTGGCCATCGCCCCGATCGCGTGAAGGCGACCGCATCCATCTACGGCGTGCGTCTCGTCACCGAGAACGACAACAGCCCACACCTCATCGCGAAAAACTCACCCGCCGAATTCTATTTCGCTTGTGCCGAACGCGATCATTACGCGCCACAGGAAATGGTCGATCAGCTTCTGAAGGAACTCGCCGGCGCCAATGGCGAAGTCGAGCAATACCCCGACACCGATCACGGCTTCGCCTTCCCGCAACGTCCAGCCTACCGCAAGCTCGCAGCGGAGCGACATTGGGAACGTGTGCTGGCGTTGTTCAGACGGCGGTTGGGATAGCTCAATACTCGAACAGCTTTGCATCGCGCTCAGCGCGTTTCTTCGCAGCCTCGAGCACGTGCGCAACCAGCACCTTCTTCGCGCCCTTGCCCTTCAGTACATTGGCCGGATCGAGATGGTGCCGATCCACCAACGCGCGCAACTCCTTCGTGTCGAACTTCGCAAGACGCGCCTCGAACGCGGCGGCGTCCTTCTTGTATTCCACCAGCGGCAGAAAGCCCTCGATGCTTCGCTCCGCGGTCCGCTTATCGGCCAGCTGCTGGCCGAACTTCGCCATCACGTCTTCGATTTTTTTGCCAAAGGCCGGGTTGGCGGCGACCTCATCCGTCACCACCTTGAACATGTTCGACAGGGCACGGTCGATCATGGGGCTTGCTCCGTTAGATGAGTCCGGCGCGCTCGCGGAATTCCGCCGCGAACTTGCGGATCACCGGCGCGGCAGCGCCGTATTTTTGTTCGAGCGTACGCTTCTGCTCGGACCACTCAGCCGCCCGCGCGATCTGTTCTGTCTGTGGAATGCGCGTGTCGAACACGTTGAACTGCTGCTTGAGCATTTCGGCTTCGCTCTGGTGCAGCGTGTTGGTCGGCTCGAACTTGGTGATCAGCGTCCAGATCCGCTCGTCGGTGAAACGGCGCTGCTCCATCGAGCGAAGGGCACGCTTGCGGAACGCGAAGATCCCGAGCCGCGACACATAGTCGGGAATGGTCGGGATCACGATGAATTCGGACAGTTCGATGGCCGCCTCGGCAAACATCGATATCCCCGGCGGGCAATCGAACAGTACGAGGTCATAGCTTTCGCTGACATTCTCGATCGCGGAATTGGTCAGCCGCGAGAACCGCGTGTTGAGCTGCCGGATGTCGAACCCTTGCGCGACCCACTTCTCGAGTGCGTGCCGTTCGATATAGCGAAACTCGGGTGTCGAAATCAGCAGGTCGAGTGTCGACTCTCCGCTGATGTCGCTGACCCTGTTGGCGATGAAGTCGCGGAAGAATTTTGGCTCGCCGCCGTAAACGTATTGATTGAAATAGGCATCAATCGTCTTTTCGCTCTGGCGCAGCTCAATCCAGCGATCCTGCCCGGCCAGCATCATCGACACGTTGGATTGCGGGTCGAGATCGATCACGAGCACGCGCAGCCCTTCCGTGGACAGCACTTCGGCGAGGCTGGCCACCGTGGTGGATTTGCCGACGCCGCCTTTCATGTTCACGACGGATACCGTCCGCGGCGTCACGGGCTAACTCCACTTGTACCTGTCAGGATAGCTCTGGCTGCAGGCGTCGGACGGTTCGCCTCCAACGTCAAGCGAGCGTTACGGAATCAGCCAAGGTTACTGCTTGTCTGCCGGTGTGGGAGCCGGAGCGGGCGTGGGCGGCATGAACGGGTTCGTGCCGGGATCGATATAGACTAGGCCCGCCTCCTCGTTCTCCATGGCGATACGCTTTTCGATCTCCGCCTGCTCGGCTTCCCAGACTTTCGCTTGCCGCTGCAGCCGCGACCGTTCTGCCATGGGACCGGCGATCTCCGGGTCCGCCCACTTGTTCGGCAGCACCCAAACGCAGAAACCCACGATCAGGCCAATGGCGATGATCGCATAGTTCCAGTATTTCCAACCGTAATTGATCGGGGTCCAGCGGCCGGGAGGGATGTCTTCCTTGCTCATGTCGAACAGACTCAGTTCTGGGGCTTCAGCTCGGGCGGCACATATTTCTCACGCAATGTGACCAGCTCCTCGGCAATCGAGGGATGCAGGGCGCAGGTTCGATCGAAGTCCGCCTTGGACGCACCCATCTTTACGGCGATGGCCACGGCCTGGATGATTTCGGGCGCATCCGGCCCCACAATATGCACGCCAACGACCCGCTCGTCCTCGGCCCGTACGACGATCTTCATTAACACACGTTCCTCGTCCTCCGTGAGCATATCTTTCATCGGACGGAACCGGGTCTTGTAGATGTCGACCATGCCGTACGCCTTGCGGGCTTCGGCCTCTGTCATGCCTACTACGCCCACTGGCGGCTGAGCGAACACGGCGTACGGAATGTCCTTGTGGTCGAAGGTCGTCGGCTTGTTCATGAATTCGGACTGCGCGAACGCCTGCCCCTCCCGGATTGCAACCGGGGTCAGGTTCACGCGGTCAGTCACATCGCCCACCGCGAAGATGTGTTCGATGTTGGTGCGTGAGCTTTCGTTGACGATCACAGCGCCCTTGGTGTTCGTCTTGACGCCCGCCTTCGCAAGACCGAGCCCTTGCGTATTGGGATCGCGCCCCGTCGCGAACAACACCTTGTCGCCGCGCGCGGTCTCTCCGTTGGACAGGCGCACGGTGATCTTGTCACCGTCTTTGGTGAGCTTCACAGGCGAGGCATGCGTGATGACTTTCACACCCTTGCGCTTCAGCTCGTCATGCACCTGCGTCCGCACATCGTCGTCAAAGCCGCGCAGCACTGTTTCGCCGCGATAGACAAGACAGACGCGCGCGCCGAGTCCGCTCATGATCCCGGCGAACTCAACGGCGATATAGCCGCCGCCAATGATCACGATGTGCTCGGGGATGCTCTCAAGGTGAAACATCTCGTTGGACGAAATCGCCAGCTCGATGCCCTCCACGTCGACCGGCGTCGAGGGCGTGCCGCCCGTCGCGATCAGGATTTTGCCCGCGGTGATCGTGCGGTTCGACTTCATCAACCTCAGCGTGTGCGCGTCCTCGAACTCGGCGCGCTCGTCCAGCACCTCGACACCGGCGTTGCGCATGTTGCGCGCATAGATGCCGGATAGCCTGTCGACCTCACGATGCATGCGGTCCATGAAAAGTTTGTGGTCGTAGGTCGCGTTGTCGACCGTCCAGCCATAGCCCTTCATGTGATGCAGCGACCGGCCGAACTCGCTGGCATAGACCATGTACTTTTTGGGGATGCAGCCGCGCACCACGCAGGTGCCGCCAGCCCTATATTCCTCCGCGACCGCGACCTTCGCACCGCTCATCGCTGCCAGCCGCGACGCACGAACCCCACCGGAACCGGCCCCAATCACGAAGAGATCATAGTCAAACGCCATGGAACGCCCCGGCTACTGTTGGAGCCCTATTTAGGGTCTTGGGACGGCTGACGAAACCCCGCGGGATTTTGCCGGTGTCTTGAGCGCTACTTCACAACCAGCGGCCAGGCCGGGCCGACGCCCATCGCGGTCTTGCCCGGCGTGTCGCCCTGGAAGGCATAGAGCGCTTTGCCCTTGTAGGCCCATTGCTTCGCGCCATCGTCGCGCGTGATCACCGTCCAGTCGCCATCATCGGACGCGCCCGGAGCTGCGACGAGCGGCGGCCACGCCGTGGCGCACGCGCCATTGCAGCTGGATTTGCCCGGCGTCCGGTCGTTCGTGAATGTATAGAGCGGCTTGCCTTCGGGCGAGAGGAAGCTGCCCTCCTTCTCGGTGATGCCCGGAGGCGTCGCCCACGCAGCGCCAACAAGAGACAGCAACGCAATGAGAGCCAGTCCGCCAGCAACGCGCATGATCGTCATCCTTCAGCCCGCGCCAACATGTCGGGGGCGAAGCGGAGGCTAGCACCCGGCTGGTGGGTGACAACGTACTTCGGCAGGTCAGTTAGGCATCGGTTGCATCTGCATGCCTTCAGGCATGCCCTGCATACCTTGTGGCGGGGCGGCACGACCACCTGTCGGCCAGGCCGAGTTGACGCGACCAATGGCCTTCGCGGTGGCTTCCTGCGCCAGCGTGCCCATCTGCTGCATAGTCTCCTGCATCGCAGCATCCTGCTTCTGGGCGACGGCGAGGCCCTCTTTCGAGGTCAGCAGTTTCAGCAGAAACTCCAGTTCCTTGATGTTGAATTCCTTGGTCAGGCTGGCGACCAGTGTTTTCTTGACGGTCGGCAGATCGGTCGTCAGCTGGCGACTCACCGCCATACCCACCTGATTGACCTGATCCTGAGCGATCGCGCCCTGAGACATCAGACCCTGGATCTGCTGACGGACGACCTGCACCACGAGATTATCGTTGAGCATCACATCCGCGATCTTGGCAGCAACACGCGCTTCGCCCATCGGCGCGCCGACGGGTTGGCAGGCGGCGGCCAAAAGGACAGCGCTCAAAATAGCGGGTTTCCAGATGCTCATCGCTTGATTCCTGTCCGTGACTCAGATCATCGTTTCGGGCAGGCGTGTATCATCCGTCAGGGCCAAACCCTAGAGGCCATGGCGCGCTTTCGTTACGGACCTGCGACAATCCGTGCTCCGTCGGCTTCCCCAACGATCACGGTGTCCGCGTAACCGATGAAAAGCCCGTGCTCGACCACGCCCGGGAGATCGTCCAGCACAGCCGCCAGCCCGACCGGGTCTGGGATTGCCCCGCAGGCGATATCAAGGATCAGGTGGCCGCCGTCGGTGTGGAGCAGGCTCTCGGCCGTCGCCATCCGCCAGCTGGAAGGGGCCTCGCCCAGACCGATCGCGGCCAGCCGGTCATGGATGCGGCGACGGGTCAGTTCCGAGCCAAATGCGTTGATCTCCACCGGCAGCGGAAAACGTCCCAGCGTCTCAACCTGCTTCGATGGATCCGTGATCACCACCATGCGTCGGGAAGCTTCGGCGATAATCTTTTCGCGCAACAAGGCAGCGCCGCCGCCCTTGATGAGGTTCAGCTCCGGGTCGAACTCGTCGGCGCCGTCGATGGTCAAGTCGATCCGGTCAAGTTCGTCGGGAGAGACGAGCCGGATGCCGAGCGAGCGCGCCAGCTTGTCCGTCGCCTCAGACGTCGGCGTACCGACGATCTTGAGGCCGGACTTCACGCGCTCCGCCAGCAGGCGCACGAAGATCGTAGCCGTCGATCCCGTGCCAAGCCCAAGCACCATGTCGGGCTGGACGAGCAACAGGGCGGCTTCAGCGGCCTTCTGCTTGGCGATATCAGACACAGGTCGTTCCCGGAGTCAGACGAAAGGTCAGGTCTTCTTGCCTGGCACATCGCCGGTCGCGGCGCGAGCGCCGGCAGACATCAGATTCATGAAGCCTTCTGTCGCCTGTCCGCCCATCGAATACCATTGCTTGAGATAGAATTCTGGGCTCACCAGCTCGATGTTCTGCTCGATGCGCTCTTTCACGGCGCCAACCAGCGCTTCGTTCACCGGCGTGAGGTCCGGCAGGCCGAGAAACGCACGCGCCTCTTCCGGGGTGCATTCCACTGTGATGTTCATCTTCATGGCTGGCTCCTGTCGCCACATTACCAGACCGGATTCCGAGCGCTTTGGAAACCTGTTCCACTCCCGAACCGCCCGTCGAGATCGTGTTTGCCCGACTACACGAAAATTCTCACCAAAGGGTCACGCGGTATTTTACCCGGATTTAATTGACGGCGGGCCGTCTTCGCGCAATAAGCCGGCTCGCATCCGGAGCAGTCCCATGACCCCCACCGCCATCGCCTTCGAAGGGGAACGCCGTATCGCGGATGGACTGCTGGCCGAGGTGGCTGTGGCAGTGCGCAAGAGAAGCGGACGGGGGACGCATGAAAACATTCTGGTTTTTGACCACGTGTCGGGCAAGACGTTGAACCTGGACCTGAGCGGTACGGAAACTGATGTTCGCGCGCGCTATGCTGAATTGGCCGTGCCGCCGACCGAGACGCCGATAGACACAGCACCCACGGGCCCGCGTGGGCCGGGTCGCCCCAGACTGGGTGTCGTCCCGCGCGAAGTCACGCTGCTGCCGCGACACTGGGACTGGCTGAATGCGCAGCCTGGCGGCGCCTCAGTTGCCCTGCGAAAATTGGTCGAAGAAGCGCGCAAGACACGTGGCCAAACCGACACCTTGCGTGCGCGGCAGGAAGCAGCTTATCGATTTCTTTCCGCCATTGCAGGGGACTGGCGCAATTACGAGGAATCTACTCGCGCGCTTTATGCAAGCGACGCTGACCGCTTCCGGGATCTCACGGAAGATTGGCCTGCGGACGTTCGCGATCACGCGCGCTTTCTCGCCGCTGCCGCTTTCTCCGAAAAAACCTGATTGGACCGTTCGTGACTGAGACGCTCGAATCCGCAAAGGCGCCGCTGCAAGCGGTGGCAGCCCACACCAAACCGTTATGGCGGGTCTTCATAGCTTTTCTCGCGCCGATGATGCTGGCCAACGTGCTGCAGTCTTTGTCGGGAACGATCAACGGCGTCTTTCTTGGCCACATGATCGGCGTACAGGCGCTTGCCGCCGCGATTCAGTTCTTTCCCATCATGTTCTTCCTGATGGCATTCGTGATCGGCCTCGGCGCCGGCGCGTCCGTGCTGATCGGGCAGGCATTTGGCAAGGGCGATCTTGAGATGGTCCGCAAGATTGCTGGCGCCTCTCTGGCGCTCTCGATCGTCTTTGGGCTCGTGATCGCCGTGTTCGGCGGCATCCTCGCGGAACCACTTATGATCGCGCTGCAGACGCCACCGGATATCATCCAGGACGCGACAAACTATGCGCGCATCATGCTGATTTCCATGCCGGTGTACTTTGTCTTCCTGCTCTCGACGTCGATCCTGCGCGGCGTTGGCGATGCGGTGACGCCGCTCTGGACGCTTGCGCTATCGACTGGCGTCGGCCTGATAGTGACGCCGGTTCTGATCCTTGGACAGTTCGGCCTGCCGAAGATGGGCGTCGCCAGCGCAGCGGCGGCCTCGTTGGTCGGTTTGTTCGTCGCGACGGCCTGGCTTGCGTGGGACTTGATCCGCCGCGAGAAACCACTCGCGCCGACACGCGACCTGCTGATGCATGTGCGGCTTGATCCAAAGGTTCTGGGAAAAGTGTTGCGTCTTGGTGTGCCGACCGGATTTCAGATGATGATCATGGCGACCGCTGAAATCGCGCTGCTGGGGATGGCGAATGGATACGGCTCGCAGGCCACGGCAGCCT
>JBBQJV010000110.1:0-8821 GCA_038326205.1 Caulobacterales bacterium
GTGGCGGTTTTCGTGTTCATGGCTGGCCTCTGTTCAGTCCTAATTCGCTAGAGCGCTTCGGCGCCCGAAATGATCTCGATGAGTTCTTTGGTGATCTGCGCCTGGCGGGCGCGGTTGTAGCGCAGCTGCAGCGACTTGATCATGTCGCCTGCGTTGCGCGTCGCGTTGTCCATGGCGGTCATCTGTGAGCCTTGAAAGCCGGCTTCCGTCTCCAGCAGCGCCGACAGGATTTGCGTCGACAGGTAACGCGGCAGCAGGGCTTCGAGGATCGCTTCTTCGCCTGGCTCGTAGATGTAGCGCGCGCCTTGCAGATCGACGGTCGGCGCATCAGCCGGGGGACGCGCCGGGATCAGCTGCATCGCGGTCGGGATTTGCGTCAGCAGGTTCTTGAAGCGTGCAAAAACCAGCGTCGCCACGTCAAACTCCGCCGCATCGAAGCGGTCAGTGACCTCGCGCGCGATGGCGCCGGCGCTCTCAGCCGTCACCGTACGCTCGTTCTTGCGATCAATGTGACCGATGATCAGCTGGCCGAACTGGCGCTTCAGGGCGTCGGAGCCCTTCTTGCCGACGGTCAGGATCTTCACCGTCTTGCCGGCATCCCGCAGGCGTTTGATCTCGGCGCGCGCCAGCTTGACGATGTTGGTGTTGAAGCCACCGCAAAGGCCGCGCTCCGATGTCATCACGACCAGCAGATGCACGTCGTCATTGCCCGTGCCGGCGATCAGTTTCGGTCCACCGCCCGCCGACGCGCCAGCCGCGAGATTGGCGATCACGGACGCCATGCGGGTCGCGTACGGACGCGCCGATTGAGCCGCTTCCTGCGCGCGTTTCAGTTTGGCCGTAGCGACCATCTGCAAAGCCTTGGTGATCTTCTGCGTGGACTTCACGCTGACGATCCGGAGGCGGAATTCCTTCAAGCTGGGCATGGGCTATGCCTTGTCCTCAGACTCTCGGGGTTACGCGAACGTCTTGGCGAATGCTTCGAGCGTCGACTTGATCGCGTCTTCGATCTTGCCGCCGTCCTTGCCGTTTTTGGTGATGTCTTTCTGCGCGCGGATGTCGGCCAGCAGAGCCTGCTTGTCGGCGCGGATGTGGCGCAGCAGTTCAGCTTCGAAGCGCACGACCGCATCGGTCGGCACTTTATCGAGATAGCCGCGCGTACCGGCATAGATCACAACGACCTGCTCTTCCATCTGCAGCGGCGAGTATTGCGGCTGTTTCAAGAGCTGGGTCAGTCGCGCGCCGCGGTTGAGCTGGCGTTGCGTGGTGGCGTCGAGGTCCGAACCGAATTTCGCGAAGGCGGCCATCTCGCGATACTGCGAGAGTTCCGATTTCATCGTACCGGCGACCTGCTTGGTCGACTTCACCTGGGCCGAACCACCCACGCGCGACACCGACAGGCCAACGTTCACGGCCGGGCGAATGCCCGAGTTGAACAGGTCGGTCTCGAGGAAGATCTGGCCGTCCGTAATCGAAATAACGTTAGTCGGGATGTAGGCCGACACGTCGTTGGCCTGTGTCTCAATGATCGGCAGCGCCGTCAGCGAACCAGAACCATGGTCCTTGTTCATTTTAGCCGCGCGTTCGAGCAGGCGGGAGTGGAGATAGAACACGTCGCCCGGGTAAGCTTCGCGGCCCGGCGGGCGACGCAGCAGCAGGGACATCTGGCGGTAAGCGACGGCCTGCTTCGACAGATCGTCATAGATGATCAGGGCGTGCATGCCGTTATCGCGGAACCATTCGCCCATGGTGCAGCCGGTGAACGGCGCGAGGTATTGCAGCGGTGCCGGCTCCGACGCCGTGGCGGCGACGACGATGGTGTACTCAAGCGCGCCGCGCTCTTCAAGGGACTTCACGACTTGGGCTACGGTCGAACGCTTCTGCCCGATGACGACGTAGATGCAGTACAGCTTCTCGCTCTCGTTGCCGCGCGCGTTGATGGCTTTCTGGTTGAGGATGGTGTCGATCGCGACGGCGGTCTTGCCGGTCTGACGGTCGCCGATGATGAGCTCGCGCTGGCCGCGGCCGATCGGCACCAGCGTGTCGATGGCCTTGATGCCGGTGGACATCGGCTCGTGCACCGACTGGCGCGGCAGGATGCCGGGAGCTTTCACGTCGACGCGGCGGCGCTCGGCGACATTCACCAGCGGGCCCTTGCCGTCGATCGGCTCACCGAGCGCATCAACCACGCGGCCGAGCAGGCCTTTGCCAACCGGGGCGGCCACGATCTCTTGCGTACGGCGGACTTCGTCGCCCTCTTTGATGCCGCGGTCGTCGCCGAAGATCACGATGCCGACATTGTCGCGCTCGAGGTTGAGAGCCATGCCCTTGGTGCCCGAGTTGGTGAACTGCACCATCTCGCCGGCCTGAACACTGTCGAGGCCATGGACGCGGGCGATACCGTCGCCAACCGACAGCACCTGGCCAACGTCCGAGACTTCGGCTTCAGCGCCAAAGTTGCTGATCTGCTTCTTGAGGATCTCGGAGATCTCAGCGGCGCGAATGTCCATGGGCTCAAGCCCCCTTCATGAGGTTCGTCAGGTTGTTCAGTTTGGTGCGGATCGAGGCGTCAACCAGCCGCGAGCCCATCTTGATCTGCAGCCCGCCCAGAAGTGCGGGATCGACTTCGACATCAACCTGGACGTTGCGGCCGAGCGCTTTCGAGATAGTGCTTTCGAGGTCGAGCGTCTGGTCCTTGGTGATTGCGGTGGCGACACGCGCCGTGATCCGGCTCGCGCCACGATGCTTGGCGGCCTTCTCGGCGAACGATTTCGCCATCGCGGGAATGTCGCCGGCGCGGCGGTTCAGCGCGACGACGCCAATGAAATTCTTCGCCAGCTGCGGCAGACCGAGCTTGTCGCTGAGGACTGCGAGCACGGCGGCTTTCTCTTCAGACTTGTGCAGCGGCGACTTCAGCGCAGCCGACAACGCCTTGTCGCCGTCGATCAGCTTGCCCAGCGCCGCAAGCCCGTTATCCACAGCATCAACCTCGCCTGAGGTGATCGCCATGTCGAAAACGGCGGCGGCATAGCGCTGCGCTGCTTCGCTTATCGAACTGGTCGTTGAACCGGCCAAATCCCTAGCCCCAAAATCCAGAACATGGGCCTCGAATCCCCGCACAGGTCCGAGACAAAACTGGTGTGAAATCAGTCACATAGATACGGGTGACCGCCGTATTGCCTATCGCGCGGGGTGACTAGCACGCTGCCATGGCGTGTGACAACTCAAGTGAATTGGCTTTTTGGCCAGCAAATGAGGTCCTTTCGTCGCGGCGAATGAGAGCCGCCGCGCCCTTCCGACAAACGGCCCACAGCTCCTTTTCATCGGAACGACAGTTGAGACGAGCTAACTTGCGGGACGCCGCCCGGCTACGTACCTCCGTGACAACAGTCCGGAGCCGCGCATGACCTCTCTCTTCACTCCCCTCTCGCTCTTGAACGGCCCGGAGTGGAAGAACCGGTTCATGCTGGCCCCGCTCACCAACACGCAGAGTCATCCGGACGGCAGGCTCTCGGACGATGAGTTCAACTGGCTGGTCAAGCGCGCCAAGGGTGGCTTCGGCCTCACCATGACGTGCGCCGCCCACGTGCAGGCGGTCGGCCAGGGCTTTCCGGGTCAGCTGGGCTGTTTCGGCGATGAGCACATCGCAGGTCTCACCCGCCTCGCCAGCGCCATCAAGGCCAACGGCTCGGTCGCGTCGCTTCAGATCCACCACGCCGGCAACCGCTCACCCAAGGAGCTTGTCGGCACGCCGGTTTGCCCGTCCGACGACCCCAAGACCGGCGCGCGCGGACTTGCCCTCGATGAAATCGAAGCCCTGCGCGACGCCTACATCGCCGCGGCGCTCCGCGCTCAGAAGGCCGGATTCGACGGCGTCGAGATCCACGGCGCGCACGGCTACATCCTCGCGCAATTCCTCTCCGACGAGATCAACCACCGCACCGATCTATACGGCGGCTCGCTCGAAAACCGCGCCCGCATCATCTTTGAGATCATCGACGGCATACGCGCCCAGACCCACCCAGACTTTCAACTCGGCTTGCGTCTGTCGCCCGAACGCTTCGGCCTGAAGCTCGCCGAGATCCGCGATGTCGCCGCCCAAATCCTGCGCGAAGGCAAGATAGATTTCCTCGACATGTCGCTCTGGGATGTCGCGAAGGAGCCGACCGAAGAAGACTTCAAGGGCCGCACGCTGATGAGCGTGTTCACGGAACTGCCGCGCGGCAAGGTCCGCCTCGGCGCCGCCGGAAAAGTGATGACCGGACCTCAAGCCCAAGCGGTGCTCGACGCTGGCTGCGACTTCGTCGTCATCGGCCGCGCCGCCATCCTGCGCCACGATGTCGTCAACCGCATCAAGGCGGACGCTGCCTACGTCTCACCCGCAACGCCCGTAACGGTGCAGCACCTGCGCGACGAAGGCCTCTCCCCCGCCTTCGTCCAGTACATGCGCCAATGGCCCGGCTTCGTGGAAGTTGAAGCCTCGGCCGCCTGAGAGCTGGGCGGCTATTTGCCGAAACCGACCGACGCGAGGCTGCCCACGAGCACATCATAAACACGGGCGTATTCGACCATTCGCGGATGGTTGAGCACGACCTCCGCGTTCACACAATGCGCCAGGTTCAGCCCGCCCTTGCGAAAATGTGGTTCGGCCTCTGCGGCAACTGGGGCTACTCCGGGGAACAACTCGCACAGCATTGCATTGAACCTCTGATTGTCGATCAGCGGCCGGAAAATGTTCTCCGTTATGATAACGCGCGGCGCGCCTGCATGAGGGAAAGAGGCACTCGCCAGTTCCACCATCCGCTTGGAACGAAAGAGCAGCCCTCTCGCAATCCGAAGGGTCTCTTCGATGTCAGCTTCATCAAACTCAACGCGCGTCTCTGCCTGCTTCTTCAGGTAGGCCGCATACGCTTCGGCCTCCATCGATCGCTTCGTGGTGACGCGTTGCCGATGCGCGCGAATGCCTTCGAAATCTCCGCTCGGCCCGGTGTCGGTTCCGTACAGCACCGCCAGTTGAAAAGCGTATGCGGGCGCACTTGTTTGCTGGGCATAGCGGTCCGGCCGAGAGAGCGCTTGAAGTCTTTCAGGTTGAAAAAATCGTGCGGCTGACGCGTGAATATTGCGTCCAGCACCTCGGCCGGAACCGGCGCCTGCCGGTCGTTTTCGGGAACAAGGTCCTTGAACCGGTAGAGGTCCAATTGCGCCAGGACCGGAACGAACGCGGACTCGGACAGGGCCACGTAGGCGACAAACGCTGTAGAGCACACGTTGCCGGTATAATGAATCGCCGCGTTTAAGCGCCGGCCTCTAAATCGTGTTGTGTTGAGCCCTCGGCTCCGCTGACCCTTATCTGGAATCCGTGGGTCTAATAGCCGGTTTGCGATCGGTTTGTGAGCGCCCAGCGACTGGTCAGCGTTGCAGCGCCCACCTGAAAAGCAGACCGGCCGGACCCTTGGGGGATCCGGCCGGCGCTTTAGTCAGTCAGTGCGCAGCGATCAGGTGCGATTGCGGCGACCGCCGAGGCTGCCTGAGGCGCCCATCTGCTTCAGTGCGGCGCCGAGTTCCTGCATCGAAAGCCCGCCATCTTTGTCGGCGTCGATCTGCGCGAAGTTCGCCTTGAACGCCATGTGCATGCCGGCAATGCCTTCGTCCGGGTTGCCTTTCACACGCAGCTCGGATTCCTGCAGTTTCCCGTCGCGGTTGTCGTCCGCCATGGTCAGGACAATGCTCTGGTTGAGTATCGCCTGCAGGTCATCGCGCGGCTTGGCGGCCGTCTCGTCCTTCCAGCGGAACTGGATAGCCGTGAACAGCATCTCCTCGAACGACTGGTCGCCCCAGACCACTTCGGAATCCGCGTTGGTGCGGTCCTTGGTGTTGGATCCGAGCAGCGCCTTGTTGTTCTTCGAGTTGTCGTACCAGTAGTCGGCAACAAGTTTCGTGCCGGCAGGCAGTTCGACCAGATCCTTGAAGAGGTAGTCACGCTGCCAGTTGAAGTCGTAGTGCGGCATGTTGAGGAGAATTTCCTCTTTGCCGTCCGGATAGATCGCCGTCAGCTTGGAGGCATAGCCGCGATAGTGCGCGTGAACCTGGGCTGAGGAGATCTGCACGTCAGCCGGGAACTGCACATAGGCCGTCTCGTGCCAGCGCGCTTCGTTAGGCGCGATCTCGATCGAGGGATCGGCGATCACGATCTGCCGCTTCATCTTCTCGGGCGCCTTGTCCTGGAAGTAGAAGCCGATCTTGGAGTGATCGGTGAACGCCTTCCCGGTCGGCGTGTAGTGCATCTGGAAGGAAATCGCGCCGCCCGCAGGCACCCACGTCGCCCAATCCTTGGGAGCTTCGTTCGACTCGTTGCCAACGGCATAGCCGCCCATCGAGATCTTCCAGTCAAAGCCACGTCCGTTCGCCGGCATCTTGTCGAGATAGCCGGCGAGGATGTGGTGCACGCCCTGACGGTTGCCTGCCTTGAACGTCGTGGCTTTCAGCCACTTGCCTTCAGTCAGCGGGCTCTTCACGGCCGGCATCTGGTAATCGACCACGCCGGCGGCCGGCACGTCGTAGGCCGGGATGTCGACGATCAAGTCAGGCTTGCCCAACGGCCATTCGGCGCGCTCGGTCACCTGTTTCACCAGCGGATCTTCGCCGCCCTCGGCTATGTCGCTCGGGCTGCCAGCGTCGATCCAGTGAACCAGCGTTTTGGTCTCGGCGGCCGTCAGATTCCCGTTGTTCAGGAACGCGCGATAGTGCGTGTCCGCATCGAACGGAGGCATGCGGTCACGACGGATCGCTTCACGCATCATCGGTGAGAACTGCTTCACCATCTGGTAGTTCGTCATCTGCCACGGAGCGATGCCGCCCGGCTGGTGGCAGTCGACACACTTGTCCATCAGGATCGGCACGACGTCTTTGGTGTACGATATCTTGGCGAACTCGGCTTGCTTGCCGCGATCGGCAAACACGAGCTTCGTGCCCTTGATGTCGGTGACTTCCGGCTGTGCGATCGCCTTGCCCGCGGTGAAGTCCGCCAGAGCCGCTTCAACTGTATCGGCCGGACCGTGGTACACGATCTGGAAGTTCTTCTTCGGGTCAACGATCACCGCTTCGCCGGCATAGGTGAAGCCGAGGGCATTGCCGATCATCTGGAATTCGTCGTCGAGGATCGGAACCGTGAGGCCTTCTTTCTTGGCCTCTAAAGCGATCGTCTCGCGCGTATCGGCGTCAGCCGAGTTGATCAGCTGGAAAACGATGTTGGGGTTTTTTGCAGCGAGGTCCTGGAGGATCTTTGCCGCCTTCAGAGCGCCTGCATCGCCATTAATGTGCGACACCAGAACCACTGCGGGTGTGATCGTATCGTATTTCAGGATGTGGCCCATGCCGGTCTGGTCGACCAGCATGTAATCGTCGACTTTCGCACCGACCAACGTGGCGGCTGGAGCCTCGCTGGAGCAGGCGGACAGGATGATGGCGGATGCGCTCGCGAGAAGTGCGATTGCCCCAAGCTTCTTGTTATAGGTCATGTCGTGGGAAACTCCCTGGTACCCCGATTTCATCGGAACCTAACTCAGGCTGACAGTGTCAACAATTGCATGCCCCTACGGCGCCCAATGATTAATTTGCGCGTCGCGGATGAATTCTGTGAGAGGCCGCAGCCATATCTCTCGGCCCGCCCTCTCAGGGCATCGCGGCCACTGGCCGGAACGGCCGCGAAATCCGCCAGACTTCAACAGCCAGCGCGATCGCGAACCCCACCGCCGGATTCTTGCTGTTCCAGCCGCCCCGCGCCACCGTTAGGATCATCTGATCTCGGCCAATGCTCTTCATCCCCGTGTTGACCTGGGACCTGCGCTACCGCCGGGGAGGCCTCAAGATCCGCCGTTCCGGCCAGTGCCACAATTTTCGTCATCGTCACGGACACTCAGCGAACGCAAGCAGCAACTCATCGCGGGAGATAGGTGCCGGGTTCGGTTCAGACCTTAATTGCAGTAGCGACTCCCGGCAGGTTTGAGGCCTTCATCTGGCGCCAGATCTCTATGCCGATCGTGCTCACCCAGATCACGGCCGTGACGCCCATCGAAACCTGCACGATGCCGAAAACCAGCGCTAGCGCGCGTTCCAGTTCCTCCGGGCTCGTGCCCGGCTGCGGTTTCACCTCCACCAGAGGCTGCCCGCGGTACAGAACCCACAGCACGGCGAGCCCTGCCGAATAGCAGACGATCCGGGTTGCTGAGCGGAACCGGTTCCACGCCGGTCGCACCATGTCGTGGATGTGGCCCGCTGCCGAGAACAGCGCCAGCACGAGAATCGGCCAGTAGACCACCGTCCACGCCGGCGACAGCACGATCGCCACCGACGCATCATCGCGTAGCGGTAGCTGGTTCGGGATCACCAGAAGCTTCGTCCAAAACAGGATGAACGCGCCGTCGAAGAACAGCGAGATCGCGCTTTCGAACAGGGATTTCGGCATACGGATATGATCACGCGGCAACGACGTCGGATCCCACTTGTCCGCCCATTTCATATCGAGCTTCGTGCGTTCAGCCGCGATAAACAACGCCGTCACGACGCCAAACGCCCAAACCCCCGCATGCAGTGCTCCACCGACGCCCTGCATCGCAGCCCGCACCGGTTCGTCCGTTCCCAGCGCCTTGAGCGCGACAATGCAGAACGCGATCGCAATCGCAGCCCCCACCGCGAGTCGCTGCACATGCCAGAACCACGGGTAATATTTCGGGCCGATCACGTAGTCATGCCCCGCATAATTCGACGCCACGACTACCGGATGCCCAAACGCCTTGAGCAGGCCGGCAACCTCGTCGGCAGT
>JBBQJV010000111.1:0-8795 GCA_038326205.1 Caulobacterales bacterium
GGGGCGTCGCCAAGTGGTAAGGCAGCGGTTTTTGGTACCGCCATCCCCAGGTTCGAATCCTGGCGCCCCAGCCAGGGAGAAATAGTCTCCGGCCCTTTGGCCGTCGAGGCGCGGAATTCATCCCAACTGTCCGGGACTTAGCGACAGAGTTTCCTCCCAGAGACTCGCTTGCCGTTCGCTTCGGGCGCGACTTCGGCCCGTTTGCGCGGGTCAGTCTCTGGGGCCTCGCGAAAAGTAGAAAGTAGCAGTCAGCGCCGAAATGGCAGAGACCGCTTTCGCATGATTGTCGCTGGGGGGTGCCGTGTGTCGGATGCAGTTGTGGCTCCCGATGAAGGGCGCAGATCGAACTCGACGGAAACAACATCTGGGTCCCTGCACGAGCAGATGGTCGGACACGTTGCAGAGCAACATGTCCAGTGCGCGCGTAGGAGGGAATCCGCTGTCTCAATGTGGAGACACCGCAGTCATTCGGCTCAAAGAAAATTCACTGGAGCGAAGCCGCCGCCTTCAGTGCGGAAGTTTGTTGTCTGGCCCTGGTAGAGGCGCGCCGCCGCGAGAAGCGTTCGCCCCTGATAGGTATATAGCCGAACGTCTATCTTTCTCGAGACTGCCGCATCGTCGATCTTCACCATGCGCTCGCTCGGTGGCGCAATGTCCTGGGCGATGTACTCCGATCCGAGGATTTCGGACCAGACCGATTTCGTCAGCTTGTCGCCGCGATAAACTGCCTTGCCGCCATGACCGGCCACTGGCTTGAAGAACAGCAGTTTGCGCTCAGACCAAAGTCGCTCGGCGTTGTCATCCGTGACGCGGATCGCCTTGGGGATCGACGCCAACGTCTGGATGACTTCGGGTGCAACGGCCCAACCGCGTAGTTGGTCCAGATCCGATAGCAGCGCCAGATTTCGCTTGTCGGCGTACAGGGCGTGCGTGTGCGGGTTGGGCGTCACTACCACAGCATCATCGAGATAGGCATCGCGAAGGGCCCGGTGGCGCTCCTGGGAGAGTGCGAAGTCAACCAGGCGGTTGTAGACCAGCTCGACGACCGTTTCGCCGGCGCGAAGCTCTCCACCGACGTACGAAAGCTCTGCTGGGTCTGTAATGATTGTCTTGATCCCATTGGCCTCAAGCAGCTGCCGGGCCAACAGGAACTCCGGATACAGATACTGTTCCGCGGGCGCATCGTCGATGATCGCGACAGTCTTTGGGCGTCCTGTGCGACGCTGAAGCTGCCACTCGTTTTCAAGCATGGCGACGACAGCTTCATCGAACCCGCCCACGGTCATGCCCCTCTTGAGCGGCTCGACCATGTCGCAGCAGGCCAGCTGCGCGCGGGCGCTGAAGGCATTCAAGAAGGCGCCGCCGGCGTTCGTGTTGATTTCGATGAGGCGAGGCGCATCTGAACCTAGGTGAAAATCGTAACCCATGAATGCGCCGGCGGGGCCGAAATCGCGGCGCGCACTGGCCGAAGCCCACTGCAACACGGCATCCACGTAAGCGGGGAGGCGGGCCGTCGCCTCGATTGCATGAACGATCGCCAGCATGGCGTCCCGGTCCGCTTCGGGCAGGAACACCGGCACATTCGCGAACAGGTGGGGCCGGCTCACGATATGCGTTGCGTAAAAATCGGGAACGACAGCCACTGCCTGCATCGCATTGGCCATCGCGTCGCGGTCGAGCGTGATGCAGAAGCAGCTGCGATTGAACTCAGCCGCAAGTTCTCGCATGCGAACAGCGGACTCGCCCGGCAGGCAGTCGCTGGATTGGCAGGGATTGTGCGGGACTGTGTCGGTCAAATTGCTGCTGTTCCCTTGCGGCGAATAACGCCTTCGAGACGGGTCGCCGCTGCAATCGTATTGGAGACCGTGCCAAACTTGCGGACGTTCGTATGCAGAAGCTCAAGGCGGTGGTCGGTCTCGTCTGTATCGACGATTAACTCGTAGTCGATGCGATCAAATCCCGGGGGATTGTCGCGCCTCAGCGCGTGCAGGTTGACCTCCACGCCTTTCAGCGAAAACTTGAGCATGGGGGTTACGCGCTCGATGCCCTTGATCATGCAGGCGGCGATGGCCGCCAGTAGGAGTTCTGCTGGATTGAAGGCGTCCCGACGTCCAGCCGTGTCGGTATCGAGAACAATCTCGGCCTGTTTTGTGTTGGCCAGACTGCCGTGCGCATCGATGCGACGGACGGTAACGCGATACTCAAGCGGAGTGGTCATCGCAACCTCCAGAACGTGAGACCGCCAGCAGAGGCTTCGATCATGCGCTATGCTTGCGCCTAAAGCCACATTCCCGACTGCGTGGCGTCAAAGACCTTCCGTTTGATTCAGCACAAGATTCTGTCCCAGCTCCTGTGGCGCATAGTTTGCCGTAGCGTGCTCAAAGCCCGACCAAGCTCGCGCGCCACGATGTGCCTCAATTCAGGCGTTCTGTAATTGCCCACATGTGGGCCCCAGGGAGAATAGCCATGGTTTTGTCGAAACGTGCGGCGTTCGCAATCGCCGCGGTTGCCTTTGCTGTTGCCGGCTGCGTGCAAGCGCCAGCGCCACAGGCCGCCATGAAGATGGCCGATGCGGATCACCTGATGATGCAGTCGTGCATGTCCATGTCGCACGAAGACATGATGAAGAGCTCTGGCTGCACCAGCATGATGAGCAGCATGAAGATGTCGGAGGCGGACATGACGGCAATGATGGCGTGTCACAAGATGCCGCATGCCGATATGATGAAAGACGAACGCTGCATGTCGATGATGAAGATGCATTCGAGCATGATGGGGATGAAGCACCCAAGCTGATGTGACCACGCGTTCAACACCCCACCTCAATGCTGATTGAGCACTCGCAAGCGCGTCGAGACATCGATTTGCATTCTTGAAATTCTGCGTAGATTGCCGTCATGGAACCATTGGCGCGCGTCCGGATCGTGATGTGGGAGGGAGCGAGCCTCTGGATCGTCGACGCCGCTCAGGCCAGAATAGGCGAGACCGGGCGCGCCGACTTTCACTCGCATCACGCCATTCAGATTTCTCTGGCGCTTGGCGGCTGGTTTCAGCTGGACACGCAGGATGCGCACATCCGCAGTGAGGTGGCAGCTGTTGCCGCGGACACTAAGCACGTCATCAATGCGGAGGGACTGACTGGGATTGTCTTCATCGAACCCGAGAGCGCGGCCGGTCGCGCAATCACGCGGCGCTTGTTTGCAGACCGAAAACTCGTGGTGGTCGAGAATGAGATTATCGGTGATCTTCGCGAGCGACTGGCGACTGCGTCCACGGCTCAGGATGATCACGCGCTGATCGCGCTTGGCCGCGAACTGGTATCGACATTGAGTGCCGGGGCGGTAACTAACGACGCCGATCCTCGCATCCGCAAGGTTATCGCCTGGGCGGCCAAGCAGATCGACCAGCCAATAAGCTTGTCGGACGCACTCGCAGTCGGTGGGCTTTCGGCCAGTCGTTTGCGCCACTTGTTCGTCGAGCAGACCGGCCTGCCGTTCAAAACCTATCTGCTCTGGCTTCGCCTTACGCGCGCCGTTGAAGTAGTCGCCGGAGGCGCTTCGCTCACGCAGGCGGCGCACGAAGCGGGTTTTTCCGACTCTGCGCATTTCAGTCGGACCTTTCGCAGGATGTTCGGAGTGCCTCCGGCGGCTCTGCGCATAGTTTAGCCCTTCTGTTCAAGTGCAGCTCCAGAACCCCGCGTAGATACCGGTCATCGACAACCGGACACCCAGGAGGTTCCAATGACTGACCAATGCAAATGCTCTCCCTGCACCTGCGGCGCGACTTGCCAGTGTGCATCCACAAAGCCGGCTGCACAGCCGTGCACGTGCGGCTGCAAGGACGGTGCGCCCTGCACCTGCGCAACTCCCGCAAAACGCTGAAGCTCGAAACGTCGGCCGCAGTCTGCTCTCCGATAGACCCCAAGGGCACGAGAGACAGGCTGCGGCTGCAGAGGGGACATTCCATGGAATATCTTATCGGAACTGGACTGGCGCTCATCGTCGGCGCCTTCGCCACTGTTGCCGGCTACGACCGGGACAGGAGTTTCTATCCGACAGTGCTCATAGTGGTGGCGGCGTACTACGACCTGTTCGCGATCATGGGCGGGCGTGGAGACGCATTGGGGCCAGAGATCGCCGCTTCAATGATGTTTGTCGTTCTGTCGGCTGTCGGTTTCCGCACCAGCCTCTGGGTGGTTGTGGCCGCGCTCGCTGGTCACGGCCTGTTCGATTTCGTGCACGGGCATGTCATCGATAACCCGGGCGTCCCGGCGTGGTGGCCCATGTTCTGCCTCAGCTATGACGTATCGGCTGCAGCCTATCTTGCCCGGCGGCTCGTCACCGGGAAGACGGCTGCCCGAGATACGCGTAGCTTCGGTGCGCGCATTCGCCCAAAGGTAGACGCAGAGCTATTGGCGGCAGAACGATCCGACTCGAACGGAAACGCGGCCGCCAGCTTTCATCACCTCGAGCGCGCACACGTACTGGGTCAGACTTCGACGGTCCAACATGTGCGCGTGCATGTTCGCATGCTCGGGTGGGGCGTGCGCTATCGGCGCCCCCGCGAGATCTTCGGACAGGTTCAGCGGATCATTGGTGCCGCTATCGCGACACCGCTGCGGCTGATCCCGCACGGCAATACCGGCGGGTCGAATGTCCCTCCGTTCCGGTCAATGCCCGTTGCATCTGACCTCGCTCACATCATCGCCGCAGCGCGCGTGACTGCAGGCAGCATGGTTTCGGTGATCGCGGTGCTGGCGGTCTTCCTTGGAGTCGGGGCTTGCTCGACTATCGCGCCTCCCGCCGATGTCGCGCCTGTCGCGACCGTCCTCACGCCTGCGCCAAACGCCAGTGAACCGCGGATCGCCTATCGGGTCCTCGGCAACGGCAAGCCAGTGATTGTGATGATCTCTGGCCTTGGTGACGGCATGGCGACATTCAACAGCGTCGCTTCAGATCTCGCAGAGTCGGCAACCGTCATCGTCTACGATCGTGCCGGCTATGGCGCCAGCGAAGCGGTCGGCGGCCCCAAGGATGCGGTGGCCGCTGAAGCCGAACTGTCCCGCCTGCTGTTACAATCGGGCGTCACCGGACCTTACGTGCTTGTCGGGCATTCGCTCGGCGGTCTCTTTGCGGAATACTACGCGGCCAAGCATCCGGACATGGTCTCGGCGCTGATCCTGGAAGAGTCTCGCCCCGCGCCATACGCGGATGCCTGCGAGGCGGCAGGCCTCTCCATGTGCACGCCGACGCCAGCCATGGTCGTGGCAGCGCCAGCTGGCGTGCGGGCGGAGGTAGACGGGCTGGCAGAAACCGTCTCCCAGGTTGAGGCTGCCGGCCCGGTCAGCGGTAAGCCTGTCCTGATCCTGTCCCGTCCAATTGCCCCTGGCGCCACACCGACGGACGCATTGTGGGCGAGGGCGCAACAAGATCTCGCGGCTCGCTATCCCGGATCGCAGCATCTCTTTGCACCCGGAGGAGGGCACTATGTCCATCTCACCCAACGGGCGTGGTTCGTCAGCACCATCCAGAACTTTCTGAGAGAGAGCCGGCCGTGACTGGAGGCGTCGAGCTGCAATCGTCAGTGGCAGCTCGCGCTTGCTGGTCGATGTTTAGGGATCGGTGGAGGCGAGGGCGAAGCCGACGAACTAGCGGAGGCGCCACCGAGCCGCAGCGAGTTGACGATCACCGACACCGACGACAGCGCCATCGCTGCTGCTGCGATCATGGGAGACAACAACTGGCCGATCAGAGGATAGAGCACGCCCGCCGCCACAGGGATGCCAAGCGCGTTGTAGCCGAATGCGAAGACGAGGTTCTGGCGGATATTGGCCATCGTCGCTCGTGACACCGCTCGTCCCTTCACGACGCCGGAGAGGTCGCCTCCGAGCAGAGTGATGCCAGCGCTTTCAATGGCGACGTCTGTGCCAGTTCCCATGGCGATTCCAACGTCCGCTGCAGCAAGAGCTGGCGCGTCGTTGACGCCGTCGCCCGCCATCGCAACAATTTTGCCTTGCCGCTTCAACGTCTCGACAATGCGCGACTTGTCCTCGGGCAACACTTCAGCTTCGATATGGGTGATGCCGAGCGTTCGGCCTACCGCTTCTGCCGTCGTGCGATTGTCACCTGTCAGCATAACGAGCTCGATGCCCTGAGCCCTCAGGGTTGCTAGCGATTCAGACGTTGTTGCCTTGATCCGATCGGCAATCCCAAGCACGCCCGCGAGCTTGCCGTCGATCGCGACGAAGATTGCAGTAACGCCGTCCTTGCGGAGGCGCTCGGCCTCGTCGTGGAGCGTGTCAGTCGGAACGGCGATCTCGGTAAGGTAGCGTTCGGCTCCAAGCGCGATTTTGCGACCGTCGACGACGCCAATAACACCTTTGCCTGTCGGCGAGTCGAACTCGGACGGCTCGGCCAATGTCAACGACCGTTCTTTCGCCGCTGCGACGATGGCGAGTGCAAGAGGATGTTCGCTGCGTTGTTCAAGGCTGGCCGAGAGCCGAAGGAAGTCATCTTCCATGATGCCGGGCGCCACTTTGATCGCCACGACACCTGGCTTGCCCTCAGTAAGCGTGCCTGTTTTGTCCAGGACGAGGGTGTCGACTTTCTCGAAGCGCTCCAGCGCCTCTGCATTTCGTATGAGGACGCCCTGGCGTGCGGCGCGGCCAATGCCGGCCATGATCGACATCGGCGTGGCAAGGCCAAGGGCACAAGGACAAGCAATGATCAGCACGGAAACCCCGGCGATCAAGCCGTAGGTAAAGGAAGGCTGCGGTCCGAAGACCCACCAGCCGACAAAGGCAACGATCGCCACGGCGATGACTGCGGGGACGAACCAGCCCGACACTCTATCAGCGAGGCGCTGGATCGGCGCCCGGCTGCGCTGCGCGTTCGCGACAAGCTCAACGATCTGAGACAGCATGGTGTCGCGCCCGACACGCCTTGCCTCGATCACCAGCGCACCAGTCTGATTCAGCGTACCCGCGATCACGGCATCGCCGACCGATCGTGTCACGGGCATGGATTCCCCCGTGACCATCGACTCGTCGATTGTGGATCGGCCATCGACAACGACGCCATCGACGGGCGTCTTTTCACCGGGCCGTACGCGCAGGCGATCACCTACGACAATGTCTTCGAGCGGAACTTCCGCCTCCGCGCCATTTTTGATGCGTCGGGCCGTTTTCGGGGCCAGATCCAGAAGGGCTCGGATCGCTCCACCCGTACTCTCTCGGGCGCGAAGTTCGAGGACCTGGCCGAGCAGCACCAGAACGGTGATCACGGCAGCGGCTTCGAAGTACACCGCCACCTGGCCATGCGCGTCATGGAATTCTGGCGGAAAGGCAGACGGGAAGAGCAGAGCAGTAACGCTGTATGTCCAGGCGACACTTGTCCCCAACGCGATCAGCGTGAACATGTTGAGATTGCGCGAGACCAGCGATGCGAAGGCGCGCTCGAAGAAGGGCCAGCCGGCCCACATCACCACCGGCGTCGCCAGCGCAAATTGAATCCACGCGTTGATATGGGGCGGTACAAGCGTATCGACATTGAATAGGTGCCGGCCCATCTCCAGCGCTAGAACGGGCGCCGCAAGAGCAAGGCCGATCCAGAACCGCAGCGACATGTCGCGAAGCTCAGCATTGGGGCCAGCATCAGCAGTCGGCATTATCGACTCCAACGCCATACCGCAGATGGGGCAGGCGCCCGGACCGTCACGGACGATCTCAGGGTGCATGGGACAGGTCCATTTGGCGTGTGGCGACGCGACAGACACTTGCGATATCTCGATAGGGCCGGATTGCACGCCTATATGATGGTGGTCGTGAGCATCGTGATGATGATGTTCGCCGGAGCCGGCGTATTGAAGCGTTGGGAAGCGCGTCGGAGCAGCCTGAAACTTCGCGCGGCAACCGGCGCTGCAAAAGAGCACCTCTTGTCCGTCGTGGGTCAGGCGATGCGGCGTGTCGGCTTTCACGGTCATGCCGCACACCGGATCCTTCAGCGTGGACTGCGAATGGAGATGTTCAGCCATGGCGCACCTGGGGCTTGTGTCTACATGGCTGTTTATATACCTTACAGGGGTATCAATTCAAGTACCCTGGAGGGGTATACGTAGAAAAAGCGGCGTCCGACAAAGCGTTGAAGAATCTCAATCGGGTCGAGGGGCAGATACGCGGCATCGCCAAGATGGTTGAGGCCGACAGATACTGCATCGACGTGGTGACTCAGATCGAAGCCGCGCGAGCGGCTCTTGCACGCATCGAGAGCGATCTTCTGCGCCAGCACCTCGGCCATTGCGTTCACCGCGCGATGAACTCGAAAAACGGGGCCGAGCAGGAGAAAGTCATCGAGGAGCTGGTCAGCGTATTCCGCCGATAAAGTAAACAGTGAACTGCGACCCTGGCTGGTGTGGTTGAGACGACAGGAGGCAAGCGATCCGGACGAGGTCACTCGCTCCAATGCGTGCGCCTTCTCTGCTGAGAATAAGCCAAGCTGCGATGCCTTGTTGATGCTAAGCAACTGATGTGCATCTGGATTTTCGTCGTGCAACAAAGATCATCCGATGGTTCGAATCTCTCTCTGCCAGCCAGGGTCTTCCAGTCTCCCGACTGGTATGCGGCCTGGCTCTGAATTGCCCCGCAATGTCCGGGACTTAGGGCTTGTCCATAAATAACTTGGTCATTTGTGTTTTCGTTTGGTAGGAAGTTTCGCGTGCGGCGTGATGGTGTAGTTCCACTCGCCGTGGAAGTCGTGCGGCGATAGTTTCACGGCCGCGAGTTCCTCATCCGAGACTTT
>JBBQJV010000112.1:0-8422 GCA_038326205.1 Caulobacterales bacterium
TATCGCGCCGGGGTTAGTGACGCGGCCCGCCAGGGGATCGGGCCTCATTGACCTATGGTCAGAGACGCCTCGCTTCTAGGGCAAGAAACTTAGACCAAGTTTCTGGTGGAAGTGTCCGGACGGCGAACCTTCCGCAGCGCACGCGGGCTGTTTGACCCTCACTCCATGCACGCGGAAATCCGCGCGATATCGAACCGGACTTAGCCGCACCAATCTGGATGCGCGCCCTTGCCGGAGTAGGGTTGCGCCAGCCCCTCGGCGAGCAGGATTTTCCCCACATCGCGGCCATCCACCTCGATGCGCCCGATACGCCGCCCGAAGCCGTCACGTGGCCACCGGTCGCGCCCGCGCGGGTCCCAGCCGGGGGCAGGGCGACCACGTGTTCGGCGCCTGCCAGCAGCTCCGTCAGGCGCGCCGATGCGGCTTTGCCCAGCGCCAGCTCCGCCTCACACTTGAACCGCCCCGGCTCCGTCTCGGGCGTGTCGATGCCTGCGAGCCGGTAATCCTGATTGCGCCCGTTGTCGTGCAGCGTGTCGCCGTCGACCACGCCGTAGGAGGTGAGGGCAATCTGCAGGGCGAAGAAAACGATGGCGGGGGTCATGGCGCGCGCTCCAGCGCTGCATCACCGTACAGCCAAATCCGGCTTCATTTCGGGCGGCTGCGCCAACCGCACAACGTAAGTAGACGGCGCCAGCGGCGCCTGGCCGGGCGGATCGACTTCGACCACGTACCGAACCGTGCTCCCACCCTTGCAAACAACCGTGTCGCCGATCTTCAATTTATCGGCCATGCCCGAATCCGCTCGTTTCAGCTTCAGTTTAAGCCCTGCGCCATGCCTTTCAATGCGGGCTTTCCCCGCCGGTCGGTTGGAGTTTCGTTGGAGCCGCTCGCCACCCGCTGATTTTTCCCAACACCGCCAAGACCTTGTAAGTGGACACCTCACCCCTGCTAAGGGTGTAAGGGGGTAACCCCTTCGAGAGTTCGAATCTCTTCCTCTCCGCCAGCTTTAGGCCGGTGCGTTGAACCCATCGGGGTTTCCGCGAGCCACGGGTCTATCGCCGTGCGGTACGCGTGACGTCCGGGGCACGCCTACCTCACCGAAAGCCCTCGCTGCGGGTGAGAGGGTAGTCCGCTGCTCATCAAGATAGTTCGCCCACCAGTTCATCATGTCTCGCCGCCCAGGCAGCCATTGGGCTAGATTGTAAATCGACCGCACCGAGCCCTCGGCATGGGCAAGCTGCATCTCTATCCAGTCTCGATTGAATTGGCGCTCGTTTAGGATCGTTGATGCGGTCGACCGGAAGCCGTGAACCGTTGCTCGACCGTGGTATCCCATCCGATAGAGAGCGAAGATCATGGTGTTCTCCGACAGGACGCCGGATCGTGTTGCTGCCGGGAACAGTAAAGACGACGTACCAGAGAGTTTTCTGAGATCGGCAAGCGCCTTCACCGCCTGCGGAGCGAGAGGTACCAGGTGAGGCCGACGCATTTTCATCCGCTCGGGTGGTATGCGCCAAATCGGCTCCCGCCCAGACAGCCCCTCGAACTCGTTCCACATAGCGAAGCGAAGTTCAGCGCTTCGAACAAATGTCAGCAGCACCAGCTCTAGGGCGAGCCGGGTCGTTGCCTCTCCTTCATAATGATCGAGTCGATCTAGGAATTCGGGGAGCTGTTCGGCACTGAGCGCGGCTCGGCTTCTCACCGTCTTTCGAACCACAAGAGCGCCGCGGAGGTCAGCGGTGGGGTCGCGAGCGCATCTTGAGGTCGCTACTCCGTACCGAAAGATGGCGCTTGCCATCTGCATGATCCGTCTCGCCATCTCCGGTGCATCGCGCTTTTCAACCTTGCGAAGGGCGTCGAGGATTTCGACCGGCTCGATGCTTGCTAGAGGCCGGGCGCCGATCTCGGAGATAAGGTCCGCGTCGAGCCGGCTGCGCAACCGAACGGCGTAGCTTTCGGCCCATCCCGCCTTCCGCTGGTCAAACCACTCGTTCGCGACCGCCTCGAAGGTATGGCAGGATGCAACCCGCTCTCGTCGTTTCTCGATCTTCCTTTCGTGCGAGGGGTCTCTGCCATCTTCGAGCACTTCTTTCGCTGCTTCGCGCCGCTTCCTCGCATCGTGCAGCGAAATATCCGGATAGGCCCCGAAGGCGAGTAGCTTGTGCTTGCCCTCATAGCGATAGGCCAGCCGCCAGAGTTTCGAGCCCGAAGGGTTCACGAGGATGAACAGACCTTCGGCGTCACTTACCTTGAAGGGCCTGTCGCCCGCTCTCAGAGCGCGGAGTTTTGCGTTGGTTAGAGGCATGTGGGTATTTTGCCAAAACGTGCGGGTATTTCGCCAAGATTGTACCCACACTGTCGCCGGGTACTCAAGCAAGCCGGCGAAGGCTGACGACCACAACGAACGGAATTCACAGCGTTTTATTCGACGAGGTGAAGGCTGGCGAAAGCTGCCGAAACGGTACTGGTGGGCCCGGCAGGACTCGAACCTGCAACCAGACCGTTATGAGCGGTCGGCTCTAACCATTGAGCTACAGGCCCGACCTGTCTCAGCGGCGGGCACCATACGCATTTTCCGCTGTATGGGAACGGGTAATGGGAACCAGGGCTTTTGCCTAGGAAATTCGCGCCGGAATTGCCGCGCCGAAACGAAAAAGACCGACTTTCGCCAGCCTTCCCGTAGGTTGCATATGTCGTGTGTCCCTAAAGGACCGAGCGTCCCTGCAGCGCCCTGACCACGAAGGTAATGACGGTCAGCACGAGGAAGACGACGAAGAGGAGCTGGGCAATGGAGGTTGCAGTCCCGGCGATGCCGCCGAAACCGAAAGCCGCAGCGACCAGCGCCAGCACGAGAAAAACAAGCGCCCAACTAAGCATGATCCACTCCTGAAATTGCAAACTGCTCTGGCAATCAACGTGGCTTGGCCTGCCGGGTTCCGGGCAAACTCCCGCTGCTTGCATGGAACTCCCGCCATCACTCCACGTTGAGAACCGTGGGCGGTATGATTGGCCGTCAGGACCCAGGAGATATTCATATGAAGATGACCCTCGCCGCGATCGCGTTCATGCTCGCCACGGCCGCATCGGCCTGCAACACCGTTGAAGGCGCCGGCCAAGATATCAAGGCGGCAGGCACGGCAGTCGAGAAGACCGCCCAGGACGTCGCAAACTAGTACGAGCCAACGCACGAGAAGGGGAGCGTTCGTCTACAGGCGCATCGTTCCCCTTCGGCCGGCGCCCGTCCTGCATGGCTCAGGACACACATAGACGCGCAGCCCTAGCGGTAACCATGCTACGTTCGATTTTCCTTTTATGCGCTGCGAGCGTTATCTCGGGAGCGCTCACGTCAGTGGAGGCGCAATCGCCCCTCGCTGACGCCGCGCCAGCGTCCTGCACAGGCGAGCGCCTCTCCGTTTACTATAAGCGAGGCGAGGCCGAGGCCACCAGCCAGGCGCTAGACCTGATCGCTCACATCAGCAACGAAGCGTCCAGGTGTAAGCCGGACGGCATCGACCTGGTGACCGACATCGACACATCAGCCGAAGGCGGAGACAAGCAGGCGATCACGCTTGCGCTCGCTCGCCTCAACAGCGTTGCCGAGGCGCTCATAGCTAACGGCGTCCCAGCCGACAGGATCCGCATGGCCGCGAGCCCGGATGCAGATGTGATGCATCCTCCCATGGGTGAGGTCGGCGTGATGTTCAGGAAGTCGGTCGTCACCGCCGCCGAGGCTTCCACGCCCGCACCACGCAGGGCGCCGCCACAGCTGGTTCCTGAAACCACCTGAACCGACCAACCCCCTACAACACTACGCTTGAACGTTTCCTGCCCATGACCATCCGCAAAAACCGGTCCACCAGAATGCATTCGACCCACGCGCTGGCTGCACGTGGGCCGATTGATTTAGTCGAGCGTTGCGAGCCTTAGGCGGCTGCGACCGAGCGGGCTTCATGGAAGAACAGCGCCTGACCGATAGCGGCCTTCACCGTCTCCGGCTGGAAGGGCTTGGTGATGAGGAAGGCAGGTTCGGGTTTCTCCCCCGTCAGGAGGCGCTCCGGGAAGGCTGTGATGAATATCACCGGCACATCGTGTCCGCGCAGGATATCATTCACTGCGTCGATGCCGGACGAACCATCGGCAAGCTGGATGTCGGCCAGAACCAGACCGGGGCGATGCGCGCGCACAGCGTTGACCGCTTCGGTGCGCGTCGTCGCAACGGTGGTGACGCGGTGGCCCAGATCCATGACCAACGCTTCAATGTCGGCCGCGATAATGGGCTCATCCTCGATGATCAGAACGTCAGTCGCCAGCTCGTTCTCAATGTCCGTCTGGGCGCGCGCTATCAAGCCGCGCACACCGTCCGTGGACTCGTCGAGGATCTGTGCGGCTTCCTCAACCGTAAATCCCTCAAGGGCGGTCAACAGGAAAGCCTGCCGATGACGCGGGGGAATGCGCAGAACACGCTCGCTAATGGAATTGGGGTTCTCGGGGGCGCTCTCAAGCCGCGCGCCAGTAGCGCCCCAGATCGCATGAAAAAGCCGATACAAGGCTACACGTGGCGGCATGTTTTCCAGCTCGGTATCGCCAGATGCCAGGGCCTGCAGGGCCGCTTTCACATAGGAATCGCCACTTTTCTGGGTGCCGGTCAGCGCGCGCGCATAGCGGCGCAGAAAAGGAAGATGCGGTCCGAGTTTCTGAACCAGGCTCATGAAGTCTCCCACACGTCTCTTTAATCTTTGAGGCGTCTTGAGTGGCATTAACGCCCACCCATCAACCGGGTTCCATGTTTTTTCAAAATATTGCGGAACCATCATGTTTGTATGGCGTTGATGGGCCGTAGCGGTCTGTCCGCGTCGAATTGAAGATAAAGCAAGCGATGGGAAAAGACATGTCTGGGGGAGAGTCCGGGTCAAAACCCGTGGACGCCAGAGTGGCGCGCCGCCGGCAGGATCCAATCGGTCGGCGTTTGCGTCAGATGTACGATGACGTTGTTAGCGAAGATCTGCCTGACGATTTCATGGGCTTCCTTGAGCAGGCTGATGAACGTCAGTCGGAGAATGAGCCACAAAAGCAAGACGGAAACAGAGACAAGAAGCCCGTTTCCGAAACGAAATCCTGATGGCGGCGGTGTAATGGCGGATTCCAGCGATCCCTCAAGAATGGCGCCCAAGCGTGGCGAGGCGCCGCGTGATGCGGCGGCATCAGAATCGAGCTTCCGGCAGCAGCTGGTAGGGGTCATCCCACACCTTCGAGCCTTTGCGCGCAGCCTGTGCAAGGATCCGACCCAAGCGGACGATCTGGCGCAGGAGGCGCTCGCCAAGGCGTGGAAGGCCCGGGAGTCGTTCGAGCCGGGCACCAGCCTCAAGGCGTGGACGTTCATGATCCTGCGCAACCAGTTCTATTCGGAAAAGCGTCGCAGCTGGCGCTCGACCCCACTGGACGCAGAGGTTGCCGAGAACACCCTGGTCGCCAACGACAATCCAACTGCGCCGATGGAGCTGCTCGAGCTCCGCGCCGCGCTCAACAAACTGCCGGATGACCAGCGTGAAGCGCTGATCCTCGTCGGTGCGGGCGGCATGGCCTATGATGAGGCCGCGCAAGTCTGTCAGGTTGCGGTTGGCACGATCAAGAGCCGGGTCAGCCGCGCGCGCAAGGCGCTCGAAGTTCTGCTGGCTGCTACGATGTCTCGCAAACCTTCCGAACATGAAATCGGGGCCGACAAGGCATTCGACGATATCCTTGATCAAGCTGCCAAGCTTGCCAAGGGAGGCGCGAGGGCGAGGAGTGACGACTGACGAGAAGTCGCAGCGCCGGCTATCGCTTCGGGTCCTCCTTCTTCTGATCTTCGCCGCCGCTCTGTCGCCGGTGTTGGTTATCGGGGGCATCCGGTGGTCGAGCGATATCGAGCGCGAGGCTCAATACCGCCGCGAGACGATGACGCTTGTCGCGCGCGTCGCCGCCAGTCGTGCTGAAAACGCGCTTGCCTCGGCGCCGGGTCTGCTTGCGCTGATCGACACGGCCATTCGTGGCGATCCCTGTAGCGCCAATCTCTCCGAAATCATCGACACGCTCCCTGATTTCTCAGCAGTCTCCTTGATTGACGAGAATGGCCGTGTGGTCTGCTCAAGCACCGAGGCTGCCAAGGGGCTCAGCTTCGAGGCCTTCCCGTGGTTTGCGGAGCTCCGCGACACAGGCGTTTCTTCTGTTCAATCGACGACCCTCATCAGCCGCATCTCGGGGCAGCCGACGATTGCGTCGGCGCGCCGCATCGACAAGTCAGACGGAAGTTTCGGCGGCGCTTGGGTCATGGGTTCACCGATCACCACGCTCGTCGCGCATCTCGAGCACCCGAATCTGCCGACGGCGTACGAGGTGGCTCTGCTGGATATCTCGGGTCAGGTCTTCGGCAGCGTCAACTGGGACGCTTTGGACGGCAAGGTTTTGTCTGGCCTGAAGCCGGGCAAGCCGGGCTTCTTCCAGCTGACAACTAACAGTCAGCAGCGTCGCGAGGCGGCCATCGTGCCTCTGGCTAAAAACCAATTTTACGCGATGGTGTCCGCTCCTACGCCGCCGCCCATTGCGCTTGAGAACATCAACGCGTTCGGAAGCTTCGCGCTTCCCTTGCTGGCATGGCTGTTGGCGTTGATCACGGCATGGCTGGCGATGGATCGGCTGGTGCTGCGTTGGCTGGATTACCTGCGCCGCATTGCAGCGCTCTATGCGAGCGGCAAGCTGTCGATTCAGCCTCTGCGCGCCAGGAGCCAGGCCCCCGTCGAAATCAACGTTCTCGCGGACACGATGGAGGAGATGGCCGTCCGCATTCGCGATCGCACCACACACATGGAAGAGGCGCTGGCCGCTCGCGACGCTGCCATGAAGGAAATCCATCATCGCGTGAAGAACAACCTGCAGATCATCAACAGCCTGCTGAGCCTGCAGGGCCGCAAGCTGAAGGACCGCGCCGCCGCCGCCGCGCTGGACGACGCCCGTGCGCGCATCAACGCGCTCTCGCTGATTCACAGCTCCCTCTACGAGCACCACCACATCAACATGGTGGACACACGCAGCTTCTTCACCGAGCTGGCCGCGAATCTGGGCCAGGCGCTCGGCGCGGAGGATCTTGGCATCGGCATGCACGCCAAAATCGACGACGACGTGATCGACGCAGACCTCGCTGTCCCCCTCGCACTATTTACCGCAGAAGCGGTCACAAATGCCGTAAAATACGGTTTCGTCGATCAGCACGCCGTTGCCGGTCACGGCCGCATCGATATTATTTACAAGCATGGCGACGAGGGATCGGTCCTGTCAATTCAGGACAACGGAATGGGTGATCGGTCACTGGATCAAGGAACAGGGATTGGCGCCACCCTGATGTCCGCGTTTGCGCGTCAGGTGCGAGGCACTTTGGAAGAGGGCACACCCACAGAAGGCGGCAGGTTTGTGCGGATAAGAATTCCGCGGCGGACAGTCACCCGGATAAGTCAGACCGGGCCGGATGCCGTTCAGTATTAACTTCAGTATTAACTTCAGTATTAACGTAGGCAATTTTGCCGTAGGATCGATCTGATGGCTGCCTCAGCCAGTACCGAGGGCAAGTACTGCTGACAGCGCAAGGCCGGCAGCGACAGCCAGGCAGGCCAGCAGCGCAAACAACGTGTCCTTGCGATTAACTTCCCGATCAAGCTCCTCCACGATCCTGCGCTCATCAAATTCGGAGATCGCATCCGAGATTTCGCGATTGGCCATTTTGGTTTCCGACTCTTCTGAGTTGTTGCAACAAGTCAACGCCGGAGACCGCCTTACGGTTCCTCCACACACGCAGAGGGGGCGCTGCTTTCGCAACGCCCCCTTCGGTAAGATACGTGTGAGGCCAGCCTCAGCCGCGATAGTCGCCATTCGACCAGTAAGTCCGACCGCTGTTGCGATCGACGTAATAGTACCGGCGAGCATAGCTGTCATAGACCAGCGGCTCGCCACGCGGCCCGGTCTGCGGCGTATCGCGATCCTTCTGCGAACCCACGACGCCGCCAGCAATCGCGCCGGTCGCCGCGCCGATTGCCGCGCCCTGACCGGCATCGCCGGAACCCGTGTTATTGCCGATAATGGCTCCGGCCACGCCGCCGAGCAAAGCGCCGCTAACTGCGCCACGTTCTGTGTTGCCCGTAGACGTACAAGCTGTGGCGGCGAGTGCGGCAAGCGCCCCGGCAGCGATGATAAGCGTCTTCATGGGTATCTCCTTATGCGGTCATGGAACGTGCCGGGTCGCCCCCGGGTTCCTCCTAGAGCAGATTCCGCTCAAGTTGCACCATAGCCGGCATGGCGGAAGTACGCGCGTGCCTCGTTTGGGCTGATGGTTGGGGCGAACCTTCCGATGCTCCGTCGCAGGCCCTCGATGGATCGTTGTGCCAGTTTGCGCAGC
>JBBQJV010000113.1:0-8312 GCA_038326205.1 Caulobacterales bacterium
CAACACCGTCTTCGAAACCTACGAGGACATTGTCGATGCCTGCTGCAAGGCTTGGAACTTCTTCGCCAACGACCCCGCAACAGTAACCTCAATCACAGCGCGCAGCTGGACACATGTCAGTGGTTAGGGCCGTTGGTATTAGTTAGCTGCGATGATGTGCTGACCGCCGGGAACGTCCACAAACAGGTCTCGGTCACCCGGGAGGGCGAGAGGCACCAGTCCGATAGCGAGTAAGCCGAAAGCCAATACGATGAAGCGTTTTGCGAGCATGGGAGTGGCTCGTTCTCTTTTACTGTTCCGTGGCCGAGGTTCTTCCCCGGTCTTCTGATTACGGAAAGATGGCATCGCTACGCGTCTCAACAAAGGCGCCTCGTCAGATGTTTTTTTGGGTCAATAAATCCTTAACAGACAATGGTTTATGTATGGTAAACGCAACGAACGTGGCGCTGGAGCAACATATCGCGCGAGCGGCAAACGCTAGTGCCCCCTGTTTGCGGTCACGATCCATGTGTTTCCGGGTAGCGACACCGAGCCGTCGGCAGCTGCGTGCGGAGTGAGCACATCGACGACGGCGTCGAGAATGGCGGGCAGTTTTTCGGCTGGGGCGTCGCGCGCTATGCGGGAGGCCGGGCCGATGCGCATGGCGCCTTCAGCGGCCGACCGGGGCGAGCTGCCGAGATACATGGGGGACGTGAAGCCTGCGATCGCGATGTCGCGGAAACCGGCGTCAGCCAGAATTCCTGAGACGCGGTCGGGGTCGCCAAAGGCGAACGGGCCGGGGGCATGGGGGTCTGGCCTCGCCTCTTCTCCGGCGACCTTGCGGGCAGCCTGGGCAGGGAGGGCGGCCCACGGGTTGTCGCCGGGCTTCTGCCAGCAGACGAAGGACAAGCGGCCGTGGGGGCGCACGGCGCCGTGCAGGTGGTGGAAAGCGGCGACGGGGTCGTCGAAAAACATCACGCCGAAACGCGAATACAGAAGATCGAACGGACCGGACAGGCTGGCGCTGGAAGCGTCGGCCTCCGCGAACGTCAGGTTGGCGAGGGCCGAGGCGCGCTTGCGTGCGACTGCCAGCATCGGTGAGGAGACGTCGACGCCGTGAACTTTGCCCGTCGGGCCGACAGAATTTGCGAGGGCGAGGGACGTGTCGCCGCAGCCGCAGCCGACGTCGAGGGCGTGCTCGCCCGGCATCGCGCGGGCAGCGGTCAGGGCGGCTTCCCCGAAGGCGCGGATCAGGCGGTCGGTGCGTTCTTGTTCGGCCGCCCAGCGTTCACCAACTGCGCCGTTCCAGTCCGCTACCTGCGCCGTATTGTCAGTTGTCATGTCGTTCTCCTGTCGTGTCCGTTACGCCTGACGGGCGAACGCAGCGTGCCCTGCCAAGAATTGCCTGCAGCCTGTTGGCGGGGCCTGATCCCAAGGCTATAGGGGCCATCCAAACCCGATTCAGACCTCCCCAGTCATATCTGCCAGGAATACCACATGCCGGTCCAACGCACGTTCTCGATCATCAAGCCGGATGCTACGGCACGCAACCTCACAGGCGCCGTCAACGCCGTTTTCGAGAAGGCCGGACTGCGCATCGTCGGCCAAAAACGCGTGCGCCTGACGCGCGAGCAGGCCGAAGGCTTCTATGGCGAGCACAAGGCCCGTGGTTTCTTCGGCGAGCTGGTTGATTTCATGACGTCCGGCCCAGTCGTACTGCAGGTTCTCGAAGGTGAGAACGCTATTGCTAACCACCGCGAAGTGATGGGCGCGACCGATCCGGCCAAGGCCGCCGACGGCACCGTGCGCAAGCTGTTCGCCCAGTCCATTGGCGAAAACTCAGTCCACGGTTCTGACAGCGAGGCTTCGGCCGAGCGCGAGATCGCCTTCTTCTTCCGCCCCGACGAAATCGTAGGTTAAGCCATCACCCGTGAATTCCGCCCTGCGAAACCTTCCGAGCGCCAGGCTCTGGAGGATTTGCAGCGTCGTGCGTCGCTCAAGTGGGACGCGGCAAGGCCGGAACAGCTGCAGCATCCGCAGACGCTGACACTGCCGGCCGATCATATCGCGGCGGGACTTGTGATCGTATTCGAACACTGGGGCGAACCGGCGGGATTTGCCGTCGTGGTTCCGCGTGACGATGGCCGCGCGGATATCGACGGCCCGTTCGTCGAGCCTGATCTCTGGCGTGGTGGCATCGGCCGCAAGCTGGTGGAAGAGTGCGCACAATTCGCGATGGCGCTCGAGGCGGCGGAGTTGGTCGCGGCGGCATCGCCCCGGGCTGAACCATTTTATGCAAAGTGCGGATTCAAGGCGACGGGTACAGTCGACACGACACATGGCCCCGTGGCCCTGATGTCGCGCAGCCTGGGCTGATGGTCTGACTCAAGAGGACGATTCACATGCGCATTTTCCTGGCTGCGGTTTCGGTTTTCGCGCTTGTCGCGTGTGGAGAACAGAAGCCAGCGCCAGCGGCCGGCGTTGCGCCTGCAGAAGCGCCGGTTGAATCCGCAGAGACTGATGCGGCATTGATAGCACCGAGCGCAGTGGGGGCGCTGATCGCGGGGACGTGGCGCTCGATCGATGACGACAAGGCGTCGATCATCGTGACGGCCGATGGGAAGTGGACTGATCTCTACGGTGATGGCGTGCAGGCCGAGACTTTCCCATGGCGCGCTCTGACCGGCGCCGATGCGAATGTGGCGGCGCCGGGTGAACAATTTACGCCGGACCATACCTATCTCGAAATCAAGCGGTCCGAAGCGACGTACTATTACGAGCTCGACGATCTCAGCCCGGACTCGCTGGCGATGTTCTATGTCGGGCGCGGTAATCGGCTGGCGTTCGCGCGGGTGAAGTAGTTCTATCCGGCCCGATCTCGACGCGCCGCCAAAAAAGCATAAGGCTGGGCGCGGATCACGGAGAGACGCCACATGACCGACCTTGTGAAAATCAGCATCGCCAATGGCGTGATGGAGATTCTCTGGAACAGGCCGGACAAGAAGAACGCGCTGTCGAATGCGATGTATCGATCGGCGACCCGAGCGCTTGGCCAGGCGGCGGAAGACAAATCCATCAGTGTTGTCGTGCTGGGCTCGACCAGCGACAGCTTCACCTCGGGCAATGATCTCGGCGACTTTGCTGCCGCCGCCATGGGCGGTGAGGCGACGGCGGCCGGCGGCTTCATCGAAGCGATTGCGCAGTTTCCGAAACCACTGATCGGCGCGGTGCCGGGCCTCGCGGTTGGCGTGGGGACGACAATGCTGCTGCATTGCGATCTCGTATTCGTGGCGGACAATGCGAAGTTGACGACGCCATTTGTGAATCTGGCGCTGGTGCCAGAGGCAGCATCCTCGATGCTGCTCCCAGCGCGGATCGGGTATGGCCGCGCCTTCGCAATGTTTGCGCTCGGCGAGGTGATGACGGGAACACAAGCAGCGCAGCTGGGCGTCGCGAATGCTTCGATGCCCGCGGGGGAAGTTCTGGCGGCGGCGCGGGCGGCGGCGGCGAAACTGGCGCTGAGTCCGATGGGCGCTGTGATAGCGACCAAGAAACTTATGCGCGATAGCGAGACGATCCTGGCGCAGCTTCGTACCGAGGGCGCGATTTTTGGGGAGCGGCTGAAATCGGCAGAAGCGATGGAGGCGTTCACGGCCTTTCGTGAAAAGCGCGCGGCTGATTTCAGCAAGCTGTAACGCATGCGGGTTTTCGAGCATCCCTTTATTCAAGGAGTCATGCTCGGCTCTTTGCCGAGACTCTCGGGACTAACCCGAGAGTTACTCCGAAGGAGACAGGTGCGCCGCGCAATCAACCCGCGCTGAGGAGCATCGCGCCCTGGATCAGGTAGACGGTGCCGGTGGCGGTGACGATGTATCTGGTCCAGCTGCGGAAATTGGCGTCGGTCATGCGGTCGAGGACTTTGCCGCCTGCCCACGTGCCAAGAAGTGATAGCGGGATGACCGCAGCCAGGACCCAGATCGGTGGGAAGCTGGCGTCGGCGGTGTGGCTACCGTCGGCGAGCATCGCCGCGAGCGGGAAGCCCCAGAAGGCGATCTTGACGGCGTGGGCCATGACTTGGGTCGCAGCTTTGGTGGCGACGACGGTCTGCCTTGGCAGCAGAGTCTTGACGAAGAAGAGGTCCAGGAGGGGGCCGGCGACACCCGCTATGGTATTGAGGGTCTGGACCAGCAAGCCGCAGATTTCGGCCTGCAGCGGACGGCTGGCATCGATGGTGACCCAGCTTTTCGGGATCCAGACGAGGAAGGCCGTGAGGCCCAGCATGATGAAGACAAGTGGCTGGGTTGGACGCCACTGGATGAGCGCGATCAGCATGAACGCGCCGCTAATGCCGATGGCGTAGCGGGCGATGATCGGCCAGGCGATGTGGCGCCGCAGCAGGAAGGCGCGCGAGGCATTGGAGATGATCTGGATGAAGCCGTGCAGGACCATGGCCGAGGCGACCGGCAGATAGGTGGTCAGCACACCCATCAGGATGAGGCCGCCAGCCATCCCGAACACGCCGGAAATGGTGGCGGTCACCAGCGCTGCAACGAGAATGGTGGCGATGACGGCAGGAGACATTTGAGGAGAGGCTCGGGCTGTTTCCGCTGGGCGTTGCCTAGCCTGTGTGGCGCGGCCTGAACAGGTTGCCGCCAAAGGTGGCGCCAGCTGTGGAGTTTGTGCGTACGCTCTTGCCTATCGCGGCGACGCTGACCAAGCTGGGTGAGTCGGAAGGGCGGCTATCGATGATCCACATCCGGACAGCCCAGAGGGCGGACGCTGCTGCGATTGCGAGCGTGCATGCCGCGACGTGGAAAGAGGCCTATCGCGGCCTGCTCGACAGTCAGTATCTCGACAGTATGGGAGAGCGGCGGATTACGTCGCGTTGGCGCACGCAACTCGACAGGCGCGAACAGGATTTTGACGAAGAGGTGCTGGTGGCGCTGGTCGGGCGTGAGGTCGTGGGATTTGCCGCCGTCAGTGCGTCGCGTGAGGCGTTCGCGCCATGGGATGCCGAGATCACCATGGTCTATGTGCTGAAGGAGCATCGCGGGTCTGGCATTGGTCGCGGGCTGATGAAGGCCTCGGCGGATCATTGCATCCGGCGCGGGCTGTTCTCCGGCGGGCTTTGGGTGTTGCGGGACAATGGCGCCGCACGGGATTTCTACGAAGTGCTCGACGGTGAGCCGACGGGACGCAAAGCCGACAGTGTTGGCGGTCAGATCGTCCAGCTGGCGGGATACTGGTGGCGGGATCTTGCGACCCTGGCGGAACGGTCGACACCAGCAAACCTGTTGGGAAGATACTGAGTTTTCCGTTTCTCCTTCGGAAGCCTGATTGCGGGGCCGATCGAACCATTGCCTTGCTTCGGTTGCGGGGATACCCACGCTCCACCAGCAGGTGAAAGCCGGGCGGCTGCGAACCCGACAGGCAAGGGCCTGACTACGGGACGCGGCGCTGAACCGTGCGGCCGCGACAAGAGGGACACCCCCATGAACTTCGACTACACGCCGAAAATGAAAGAATGGATCGCCCGCGTATCGGCGTTCATGGACAAGCACGTCTATCCGAATGTGAAGACGTTCGAGGAACAGCACGCCGCCGGCGACCGTTGGGTCACGCCGCAGATCGTGCACGACCTCAAGGCCATCGCGAAGAAGGAAGGCCTGTGGAACATGTTCATGCCTCCGAACCCGGAGCATGACGGCGAATTCAAGGGCGCCGGCCTCACCAACCTCGAATACGCGCCGCTGGCGGAACTGATGGGCCGCGTGTCCTTCGCTTCGGAAGTGTTCAACTGCTCGGCGCCGGACACAGGCAACATGGAAGTGTTCCACCGCTACGGCACGCCGGAGCAGAAGGAAAAATGGCTGAAGCCGCTGATGAACGGCGACATCCGCTCGGCCTTCCTCATGACTGAACCGGCCGTTGGCTCTTCTGACGCCACCAACATCGAGACGCGCATTGAGCGTGATGGCGACAGCTACGTGATCAACGGCACCAAGTGGTGGTCGTCTGGCGTGGGCGACAGCCACTGCAAGATCGCTATCGTGATGGGCAAATCGGACGTCAACGCCGAGAAGTACAGGCAACAGTCGCAGATCCTTGTTCCTCTCAATACGCCCGGCGTGAAGGTTCTCCGCATGCTGCCGGTGTTCGGCTATGACGACGCGCCGCACGGCCACGCCGAGGTCAGGCTCGAGAACGTGCGCGTGCCGGCGACGAACATGCTGCTCGGCGAAGGCCGCGGCTTCGAGATCGCGCAGGGCCGTCTGGGGCCGGGCCGCATCCACCACTGCATGCGCACCGTCGGTTCGGCGGAAGTTGCGCTCGAGAAGATGTGCAAACGGCTTCTGTCACGCACGGTGTTCGGCAAGAAGATCGCCGAGCATTCGGTGTGGGAAGAGCGGATTGCCCGCGCCCGCATGGACATCGAGATGACGCGCCTGCTGTGCCTCAAGGCCGCGGACATGATGGATAAGGTCGGCAACAAGGGCGCGCAGAACGAGATCGCCATGATCAAGGTTGCGGGTCCGCTCGCGGCACTGCGGATCATCGACGACGCGATCCAGGCGCACGGCGCGGCTGGCGTGACCACAGACTTCGGTCTGGCGCGCGCCTATGCCTCGATGCGCACGATGCGTCTCGCGGACGGTCCGGATGAGGTGCATAACCGCGCCATCGCTCGGAACGAATTCAAGAAATACCGCGACAACGCCTATGCAGCGCAGGTCGCGGCCGAAAAGGCGACGGAGGTGGTCGGCTCGCGCTGATCGCACTGCACAATACGAAACTGACTTGGCCCCGGTGCAAGCGCGTGCTTGCATCGGGGCTTGTCGTTTTGGGGTATGGTCATGAAAGCGATGTGGCTGGGATTGGCTTTGTTGTGCGCGGGCCTGACGGTAGCGCCGGCCTTCGCGCAGGAGGGCGGCGAAGTTGTGGTCGTCACCGGGTCGATGATCCAGAGCGATAGCGAGTACGAGGAAGATTTCGGCGAGGCGCTGCCCTATATCTCGATCAAGGTCCCGGCAGACTTTGTGATCTTTACCGTGGACATCGAGAGCGCGACGAAGAACGTCGCCGACCGGCAGAAAGAGCTCGAGCGTACTTTCGCTTTGCTGGCGGAGAAGGCAGCGCGGACGTCGGGCGTAACGCTCGAGGTTGGACGGCCGGGGCGGTCCGCCGCCGTGGAGACGGCGTCGGCGAGCGAGGGCATCGAAAACCGCAACGAGCGGTCCGCTATTCCGATCGTGCTAAAATTCGCGATCAAGCCGGACGAGAAATTCCCAGCCGTGCGAAGCCGTGCGGAAGCGTTCATCAAGTCAATTGAGGTGAACGGGCGGACCGAGGCCACCATCGGAAACGACCAGTATATCGGCGTCAACGATCCGGCGAAGCATCGTGAGGATCTGATGCGGAAGATCGCGGCTGACGTCCGTCTGCTGCAGGAGATCTTCACGCCGGGGACCGCACAGGCTGCGCCGGGCATGTCGCTGACGGGTTTATCCAAGCGCGTGAACTCGCGTCCGGTCGGTCCGCTCGAGCTCGAAATGTTCGTGCCTTACAACATCGCGCTTGGCGCGCCGCTGCCGCAACCGCCGCCGCGTCGCTAGCGAAATGGGGAGAAACACATGAAAGGCACACTCGTTCTGGCAGCAGCGTTTGCCGCGATGGCTCTGCCAGCGCACGCGCAGCAGATCGTGGCGCAGAGCAATTACGTGAACCGCAATGCGCAGCAGCAACTGCCGCAGATTTCGATTACTGTGCGGGCAGACTTCGTTCTTTTCAGCGTACGGTATTCGACGGCCACGCGTGCGGTCGATACGCGCGACACCGAGTTGACCAAGATGTTCCAGACGGTCACGCAGCGCGCGCAACGGAACAGCGACGGGATCAGCATCGAGGTTGGCCAGCCCGGAAATTCGGCGGCGCTGGAGACGGCGACGATGAGAGAAGTGATTGTGCGGGCGCAGAATGACCAGTCCTATATCGATCTCGTGATCAAGGCGGACGTGCGACCGAACGATACGTTCCAGACCATCCGCACGCGCGTGGAAAAATTCGTGGCGGATACGCCGCTGACGGGGCGGGTGGAGCCGGTGATCGGGTCGAGCCAGTATCTCGGGATTACCGAACCCAAGAAGCATCGCGACACGCTGGTGACGGCCATCGCGGAGGACGTGCGCATGATGCAGGGCTCGTTCACCGGGCCGGTTCAAGTGTCGCTGACGGGGATGGAGCAGCGCACGGTGACGCGGCCGACGGGACCGCTGGACCTCGAAATCTACATTCCCTATTCGATGAGCGTGAAATCAGGCGCGGGCGACAACTAG
>JBBQJV010000114.1:0-8304 GCA_038326205.1 Caulobacterales bacterium
AGATCCGAAAACCAGTTGAGGCCTGGGCGATACGGCGCGGCCGCACTCGGAGGTTTCATCGCGCTTCCGTCGGCCATTACTCGACCCTGTAGTGAATGGGCTTGTACCGGAAATTGTTGGACTGGCCGGCCGAACAAGCGGTAAGCGCCACGATGAGATCCATTTCAGCGCGAAAGCTTGTGGACTGCCCGGGTTTGCTGAGGGGGGGAAGCACCCGAATTTGTCCGGTCGTTGAGTCAACATCGACGTGCATGAAGACGTTGAACGCGATCGGAATGCGATCCGGCTTTACGCCGTGGCCGATGAGCGCTTGCTCGAGATTGCCTTGGCAACCCTGATGCGGGTGCTCGTCCTTGTAGATGATGCGGAACATCTCCTTCGAGCACGGCGTAAGTAGAAAATCGTGGCGCCCGACCTCGTCATGCACGATTGTCAGCATCGGGTTCGAACGGTTGGAGTAAAGAATATCTCCGGTGGTCAGGAAGATGCGACCTGCATAATCGATCGAGCGGCCAGACGAAATGTACTCCTCGGTGTCAGTGGCATTGTAGGCGACCAGGTCAGAAACCTGTTCACCCTCGGGATCGATGACAACGAGCATCTGGCCCCGGGCAAGCCTCAGTGAGGCGCCGGACCGGGGAGGAATGATTTCAGTCCTCGATGCCCTCATGGTTTTACCTTCAGGGGGCATATCCAACTTTGCGCAACGAGCCGGCCGCTATACTGCGCCGCCTGACGTCCCCTGCTAAAATCCGTTAGCATGGGATTGATTGAGCCATTCCTTGCGACCTCGCGTTCGCGAATGATCGATTGCATCGTGCCATACCGGCCATCCCGGCGAAGCTTCTCGAACTGTTGATGGGTGTTGAACACCAATGCGGGACGACGGAAGCGCCGCGCTGCGCGGGAAGCGCCCGGATGCAACCCAACCACGAAGTAGGCCACGCTGCCGACCGAGAAGCTGAAGTCTGGAGATCCAGGCTCGCAGGATACGTCAGGCGCCCAGTCGACAGCGCGCTCGGCGTCAATGTCGTGGAGCGCCTGAAGCCGCTTCCACAGCGTCAATTCGAAATCCTGCTCGCTCATGACGGGACAAGGACGGAACAGGCATGCGAAGGAAGCAACGCCATTGGAGCTATCGGGCGATTTGGCCCCAAAGTTATGGAGCGCCCGATGCAGCTGACGGTCGGCGTACGCGTTCCGGAAATCCCCAGCCTCAAACACGTAGAGCTGACCCAGCGCCAGCGCCGACTTTGCGCCGACACAGGGAAACTGATCGGACCGGACGAAAGCAGCGAAATCGGCAGGCACGCCGCTTGGGACCGCGAGCGTGCGATCCCGCGGAGCGGCCGTGACAGTTGGAGCCTTCATGAGCAGGTAAACGGTCCCGCGTAGGACGGGTTCCTCGGCTCTTCCCGCACTAGCTGGAAGGCGGCGATCGACCGGGCTGCTCGCGCCGCGTTGCCCGCGAAAACGCATACACGGCGAGCGCGAAGGCCGTAACGGCAAGCGGTGCAAGATAGAAAACGACACGATATGCAATCAAAGCGGCGGCCAGCTCACCCGGTGCAGTGTCAATCATGCTCGCCGCCATCACGGCTTCGAATACCCCAAGCCCGCCAGGGATATTGCTGGCGATACCGACCAGCTTTGCCGTCGAGAACAGCACAACAAAGGCCGGCAAGTCCATGCCAAGGGTGGGGCCGAGCGGGATATAGAGTACCATCGCCGTGGCGATGTAGTCGATCAGGCAAATTAGGACATGCGGGACAAGCAAACGCCCCGGTCTCCGCAGAACCCGCCGCCCGATGTTCAGTTTCTGCGGCCCAACCACACCAACAACGACCAGCGCGATAGCGACCAGAAAAAGCGGCAGCCCGATCGCGATCGACCATATGGGATCAAGGCCCGTTACGTTCCCGATGAGTTGAGGATACACGAGAAGCGCGCAGCCCATGAGAAGCGCCAGCGCCAGGTTGCAGACAACCGTCGTCACGATCGCAGCAATGGCGACTTCCTTTGCACCCAGGCCCCAGCGCTCGAACAGCCAGAACCGCACCGCATTTCCGGTGACGATCGCGAAGCCCAACGCATTCGATATTGCGTAAGCAGAGACCGAGGACAACGCCGAGCGCCGTACGCCCAGCCTGCGCCCCGCGTAGTAGAGCGCAAGACCGTCATAACTGGCCACGGCCAGAAAGGCCGTCAGGGTAGCAGCAATCATAGCAGCCAGACCCTGCCACCCGATCCGAGACAAGCCGGCGGAAAGTTCGGTCGCGGACAGGGATCCGAACTCGCGCAGAAGCATCTGGATTGCGAGAGCGGAAACCAGCGCCGCTACGCCTATCCTGACCACCAAAAGGATTTTGCCAGTCAACCCAACCATTCCGCCGCAACTAGCCTCGATGTGTCCAAGGCAAACTGATGTGGAGTCCGTGACGTGCCCATGGGCAAGTATCTAGTTCAGAATCCTCGCACATCCATCGGCGGCTTTGGGCCAACATCACCTGCGCGGCCACAGTGTTCGGGTTGGCCGGGTCTCTCAAGACCTTCTAGTCCGCGCGGCCTCCCCCGTCAGGCAGGTCCTCGCCAGCTTCGGCCTCTCCGGCTTCAACGTGTTCGCGCTGTATGCGTTGGCCCGTGAAATCCCGAAGCAGAGGCGTACCACGGTGAAGATCGCCACCACTGAGGAGTCTCCGGCGACGATCGACTGGCGCGCCCTCTCCAGCCCCCCTGGAACGAAGCAGCCTGACGCGAACCTGACAGCCCCGCCAGAATTCGGCGTGGCCTTTGCTTTGTGTTAAGCGCAAACGCAAAACTCCACTGGGGGGCCTCTTGCGAACTAACTTCGTTCCGGCAATTTGCTTCTGCGATCCGACCCCCACCGTGGTCGCATGAGAGAGCGTCGCGGGCGACCGTGGCGCTCTCTCAACATCTGCCATGAAGACGATGCCGCGCCCTAGTAAACCACGGTCCACGGTAAACCCCACGCCGGTACGGTTCGCATCATGGGTCCACGACGAGAAAGGCCGTGGTCAATCGGAGCTACCGGGAAGTAGGGCGAGAGTCTGGAATGGGCCAGTGCCTGCACCGCCGAAAGTTTACGACCGACAGCAACGATCCAATCGTTCCGTTCTGGGCTGCCTCGATCATCCGGCACGATATCACCAAAACGAGTCGCGGCTGGGCTCACGCCGGTCGGTAACAGTGATCAAGAAATCTGTTCCAGCCTCTTTTAACCTTGCTCTCGACCGCAAAGCGGAACCCAACTGCACCGTTTTCGTCAGGCCAATAGACCGATCGCGCCGTGCCCGCCGGCATTTCTACGACAAAGGCGACGGCGTCGTGATGCACGTCACTCGCATCACAGAGAATTCCCGTCGATCGCTTTCCGTCTATCGTGAATGACCAAAATGCGAGTGCTCCATCATCGCTCTTGCCGAAAATCGCGACCTCTCGATAGACACCGCGAGGGCCCATGACCCAGGCAGCCTCCAGACGCACGAAGCCCGCGCCGAAAGCCGTGAACTCACGCGAGCAATCGCCGGCACTTCCATCCGGCATCTTTGCCCCAGCGGCGACCCAACGTCCCAAGAGTGGGGCGAGAGGACCGACCGTTCCGCGAGTCTTTTTCCAGCCGGCCATATCGTGCTCCCCCTTGATGGCGCACTTTTTCCTATCAGGCGAGTGACTGCAACGGGCCATCGATGCCTGGCCCGCCACATTGTTACGGTCGGCTGGGTCCCTCCAGAGCTTCCGTTGCGAGCTGCCTCCCGCATCAGGCGCGACATCGCCATAAGGCGTCGGTCGTAATCCAGCGATGTCGGCGGCCGGATTCGACGTTCCGCCGCCCCTCATGTAGCCCATTGCTTCGCACTTAGCGGGATCGGGCGTGCCGGAAAGACCAGCTCAAAGGACGCGGACCTCCTTGCCGTCACAAGTCTGTCAATGAGCACTCGTACGGTTTTGTATCTGAGGGAGAACTCAATGAATCGCGACAACCGTTTCGAACATACGCGTCGTGAGATGATAAAGCGGTTTGGCGCAGCAGCAGGTGCGCTGGTCGCTGTCCCTCTTCTATCACGTGAGTCCTTCGCCCAAGTCGCATTCGCCGAGGACCCATTCCAGCTCGGCATTGCTTCTGGCGACCCCTCTCCCGATGGCTTCGTACTCTGGACGCGGCTTGCGCCGAAGCCATTTGAAGTCGGTTTCGGCATGAGCACGCTGCCTGTTGAAGTCGACTGGGAGGTGGCGACCGACGACAAGTTCGAGACCATCGTTCAGTCCGGCAAGGCAGCGGCCTCGCCGCTGTTAGCGCACACCGTTCACGTCGAGGTTGCTGGCCTCTCGCCAGCTCGGCCCTACTGGTACCGCTTCAGAGCCGGCGGCGTGCAGAGCGGCGCTGGTCGCGCCAAGACAACCCCATCGTTGGGTGCAGCCGTTTCAAATGTGAGGTTCGCGATCGCGGGTTGTCAGAGCTACGAGGGCGGTCTGTTCACGGCTTACAAACATCTCGCGGCCGAAGAACTCGATTTCGTCTTCTGCTATGGCGACTACATCTACGAGAATGGCGGCAATCCTGCCGGACCAGATACGCCGCCCGCGCTTGTCGCGCGCCGTCACCTTCCTGGTGAGATATTCAGCGTCGATGACTACCGGCGGCGCTACGCGCAGTACAAGATGGACTCCAACCTGAAAGCCGCACATGCAACGGCCCCATGGTTCCCGGTTTGGGATGACCACGAGACAGACAACAACTGGGCATCCGAGTGGGACGAGAAAGGTACCCCGCCGGAGCTGTTCCGTTTCAGACGTCAGGCCGCTGTCCAAGCATACTATGAACACATGCCGCTTCGTCGAACATCGCTGCCGAGCGGTTCGGCGATTCAGCTCTACCGTCATGCCGCCTATGGCGACCTCATCGACCTCAATCTGTTAGACACAAGGCAGTATCGCTCGAACCAGCCCTGTGACGACAAGAGTCAGGGATGCACGGACCTTACATCGGCGCCGCATTTCCTCGGTGATGCGCAGGAGGCCTGGCTCAAGAAGGGTCTCTCCGCATCGAAGGCGCGCTGGAACGTCTTGGCGCAGCAGGTGGTCATGATGGACCTCGACCGTGCTGCAGGAGACGAGTATCGAGCCAACGTCGATAGTTGGGCTGGCTATCGCGCGCCGCGCGCCCGGGTCCTGAAGCATATTGCCGATGCCCGCATTCCCAATGTTGTCGTGCTGACTGGCGATGAGCACGTCAACTATGCAGGTGAGCTCCACCTTGATGGTCGCATGCCCGGACCCAAGCCGCTCGGCGTAGAGTTCGCCGGGACGTCCATCACTTCTGGCGGCGACGGTGAGGACCAGACAGCAAACGACAAGGTACTTCTTTCAATCAATCCGCAACTCAAGTTCGTCAATCGCCAGAGGGGCTACGTTGTTTGCGACGTGATGAGGGACCGCTGGGAGTCGACCGTGAAAGTTCTCGACAAGGTCTCTGCGGCTGATGGAAAGCTAACGACACGGACAAAACTGGCAGTCGCAAGAGGATCAAATCAGGTGACCGCAGCCTAGGATCACCTCAGCGGGTAGGCTGGAAGCGGATATCCGATCCCTTCTCAATCCTGGGCGGTTGTTTCCCGATCGAGCGCGAGGTGTTCGGCGAACGGCACATGACTGGATTGCGCTCCAACTTCTAAGTCGGGCCTCGCGCGGCGGATTGGTAGGCGCTTGTCGCGCCTCTTCGGCTGTCGACGCATTCAAACTGAAAAGTGAGCAACAGCAATGACCACACACCCGTGTCTTGCAGCTATCCTGGCCGCCCTTGTTGCAGCGGCATGCGCCGGCGACGGGCAGCTTGGCGCCGGATCGGCTCCCGAGCCCGCGGGAGGTAGCCGCGCGTGGCTTGCCGGCGATCATCATGTACACAGCGAGTACAGTGTTCGCTGGGAGCCGGATCCCGCCGACCCTGCAGCGGCGCCTACTCCCATTCTCGCAGGCGATGCCTGGTATGCGATCCTGATCAACGCCACGATGGCACGGGAGAACGGCCTATCCTGGATGGTTGCAACGGACCATGGCGGTCCAAACCATTCCAAGCTGAGTTTCGACAAGGCTTATCCCGACCTCGAGATCGCGCGTCAGCAGGTTTCCGACCTTATTCAGTTCTACGGAATGGAGTTCGACACGCCGGGCGCTGACCATTCGAGCATGATTATTCCCCACACCCCGCAGGAGCGCGAGGCGCTCCGAGGTATTGAATCGCGCTTCTCAAAGCGTGATGCATGGCCCGCCGAACCCGGCCGCGATTCCGAGCCGAAGATGCTGGAAGCGCTCGCCTTCATGAACGCGATGAATGCGCCGCCGGTGGTGATCGCCAATCACCCTTCCCGCTCTGCGAAGGAGCCTGGCGGATACGGTCTGGACACGCCCGCCGAGCTGCGTGGTTGGAACGACGCAGCGCCGGGCGTGGCGATAGGCATGGAGGGAGCGCCCGGGCATCAGGCTGGCGCGCTGAAACCCGACGGAACGCTCGATCTCGCCGGCGAACGCGGCGGCTATGGTGATGTCCCAACGATGGGCGGCTTCGACCCAATGACGGCCCGGCTGGGTGGCTTCTGGGACTCAATGCTCGGGGAGGGGCGGCGCTGGTGGGTGACATCGACATCCGATTCGCACCGCCACTGGAAGGATGGAGGATCGGACTTCTGGCCCGGAGAGTATTCGAAAACCTACGTGCGCGCCCACAAGTCATATGACGACATTCTGGACGGCCTGCGCGCCGGCCGCATCTTCATCGTGACTGGAGACCTTGTTTCGGAAATCGAACTATCGGCCAGTTCGAAGCGCGTCTCAGCTGAGATCGGCGACGCGCTTGACGTTGCGCGCAACGGCGATGTGCTGGTGACCATCAGGGTTCGCGACCCGTCGGGGCCCAATCGCGGCGGCAAACAGATGGATGTCGCCAGGATCGATCTTATTGCTGGCGACGTGACCGGCCCCGGTCCAGACCGGAACGCCGATCGCAATCCCACCACGCGGGTCCTGAAGCGCTTCACCGCGGCCGACTGGGCGCGTGACAACGAGACACTCACCATGTCCTACCAAATTCCGAAACTGGCGCAGTCAACATATATCCGTATTCGCGGGACCAGCACAGACGAGCTTGAGCCATCGCTGGACCCCAAGGGAGAGGACCCCTGGGACGATCTGTGGTTCTATTCGAACCCGATCTTCCTTTTTGTGAAATAGCGGTTGCCGCTAGCCAGAGATCGGCGCGGGAAACGGAGACGGAGCATCGCGCACTTGTACTGATGCTAGTTGCAATGCCGGATTCGGAATTGCCTCAACCGGAAGAAACAAAGCGGTCTGCGAACCGGCATGGCGGTCTTGGCGCCGATCGGCGCCCCAAACCCTGCGCGTCTCGATCGTCTGAGTGGTCACTCGACCACGCCGAGCTACAGCCAAGGTTCGACCGGCGGCCTAAGGCCATGAATGCGTGCGTCGTCACAGTATTACGATGGACCGAGGCGCTCCAATCTTTTCGTTCCAGGCTCACGCGCCGTCCGGCAGATCCTCGCCATAAGCGGACTAAGCCACTTCTCCAGCATCTTTGGCAAAGACGATTTCAACGTGCTCGGCGCGAACGTAATCGCCATCCTGTTCAGTCGGAACACTCTCTCTTTCGTCGTATGGATCGAGCGAGACGTAGTAATGACCCTCTTGGGTTTGCAAACACTTGAACATCTCAACGTGCCGTCCCCGGTCAGCCAGGTACAAGAACCCAAACTCAATCACGCCTCGAAAGACCAACATGATATCGCGCGGCGGCCTGCCGATGCCAGCTTTGAACCGCATTGAGACGGTGGGTGAGCTGTCGTCGCTTGGTTCTTCGAACAATACACTGACGAGCAGGCAGTCGCGGACAGTTTCCGGGCCGTTCAGCATCGTGACGGCGTCTTGATCTACGATTGGCATCATACCACCACCATCCAGAAGCCGGATTGATAACCCACTTTCGCAGCTTGGCGATCGGCCGCTAAGGGCCAATGGCGTGAATGCGTAATGTGATGTTCCCCCGGTTTCGTGGACACCCGAACATTTGTGTTCCAGGAGTCCGCAATGGCCAAAAAGTCCCAACCTTTCACGCCGGAGTTCCGGCGTCAGATGATCGAGCTGGTTCGATCCGGACGCAGTCCGGAGAGCCTCGCCAAGGAGTTCGAGCCAACCGCTCAGACGATCCGCAACTGGGTCGCGCAAGCGGGCCGCGATGCAGGTACGCGCGAGGATGGCTCGACGACGGCGGATCGC
>JBBQJV010000115.1:0-8212 GCA_038326205.1 Caulobacterales bacterium
AGACGGTGAAGACGGCAGGCACAAGCATCGAAATCGATCTCGCGAGACATGTTGAAGCCGAGGCTATCGTCACACGGATCAGACCGCCAGTGGTGGGCCATATCCCGCGCAATTTCTCGCATCCTGCCGGCGACTTTGTGAATCACATACGGGCGAGCGTCGTTCGCGAGCGCATTGGCGCTGGCGTGTTCTCCAACCTGTTCAAGTTCTGTGTCGAGCGCGAGCCGGTTGCGAAGTGCCGCAGTCATTTTCACATGCTGAAGCGCGCGCGCATCACTGCCGAAAGGTACGAAAATGTGAGCTGGGATGACTATCACCAAGCCGGAAATTTCCCGATCGATACCTTGCGGTATGCTGATCGGACGCTTGCCGGCGCGAAGCTGATCGTGGATCGCGTCTTGCCGTATGAGACGCTGGCGCAGGATCTACCTTTGCTGCTTGAAGCGCATGGTATCAGGGGGTTCAGGTTGAAAGCGCGCGAAAGTGAAGTTTTCTCGTGAAAGAATTCTGAGCAAGGACGATGTCACGGACGCGCAGCGGAAGGTGATCTACACTGCGTTCAAAAAGTGCCTGAAAGTGCACGGTCTTTATCCGCACACTCAAGGATGATGACCGCGGACGTCGCAACCTTTCCTCCAGGTACGTGCACTTTTAGTTGACCCGGTCTGGTCAAGCTGACCACCGCCGCTAAGGTCTGCCTTCGAATTTATGGAGGGCTTCATGCGTCGCATCATCATGGCATCAATCTGTGCGGCGGCGCTGCTGACGGCCTGCGGTCCGGCGGAAGATCTGACCAGCGTGCCGGCGGCAACGTTCGACGCAACGACGACGAGCCAACTCGAAACAAATCCCCTGCTCGCGAAATGGACCGGACCGAATGGTGGCGTACCGGCATTCGACAAGATGGACCTCACACAGCTCAAGCCCGCGATTCTAACTGGTATTGCAGCGCATCTCGCCGAGATCGACGCGATCGCGAACAACCCGGCGAAAGCCTCGTTCGCCAATACGATCGAAGCGATGGAGCGTGCAGGCGAACCACTCGACAACGCGATGACATATTACAGCATCTGGGGCGCGAACCTTTCGACGCCGGACTTCCGCCCGCTCCAGAAAGAAATCTCGCCGATGCTGGCGGAGTACCAGTCGAAGATCACTCAAAATGGGAAGCTGTTCGCGCGGATCAAGACGCTGCACGACGACCAAGTCGATCTCAAGCTCACGCCGCATCAGACGCGATTGTTGAAGCTGATCTATGACCGTTTCCAGCTGAATGGCTCGGAGCTTATCGGCGAGAAGCGTGATCGTTATGCGGCGATCAACAAGGAGCTGGCGGAGCTTCAGACCACGTTTTCGAACAATCTACTGGCGGACGAGGAAGGTTGGGTCACTTACCTGACGCCGAAACAGCTAGGCGGATTGCCCGCGAGCTTTATTGCGTCGGCCAGGGCGTCGGCGGATGGGCTGGGCAAGCCGGGCATGTACGCCATCACCAACACGCGCTCGTCGATGGATCCGTTCCTCACCTATTCGACCGAGCGCAAGCTGCGAGAACAGGTGTGGCGCAACTATTATTCGCGCGGCAACAATGGCGACGAGCACGACAACAACGCAGTGATCACGCAGATCCTGAAGCTACGGAACGAGCGCGTACACCTGCTGGGCTACAATACGTATGCGGACTGGCAGTTGCAGGACAATATGGCGCCCTCGCCGGCCGAGGCCACCAAGCTGATGGAGGCGGTGTGGCGGCCCGCTGTTGTACGCGCGAAGGAAGAAGTCGCGGACATGCAGGCGCTGGCAACGTCGCAAGGCGCGAAACTCAGCATCGAACCGTGGGACTATCGGTTCTATGCGGAGAAGGTCCGCAAGGCGAAGTACGACCTCGATGGCGAACAACTGAAGCCTTACCTGCAGCTCGATAAACTACGCGAGGCGATGTTCTTCGTCGCGGGAGAACTGTTCGGCTTCGACTTTACCCCGGTTCCCGCAGGCACGATCCCCGTCTTCCAAGACGATGTGGGGGTGTGGGAGGTGACCGACAAGGCGTCGGGCAAGCACATTGGTTACTGGTATCTCGATCCCTACGCGCGGGCCGGCAAGCGGTCCGGCGCGTGGGCGTCTGGCTATCGTTCGCATTCGACGTTCGATGGACCGGTGACGGTGCTGGTGTCGAACAATTCCAACTTCGTGAAGCCGGCGCCGGGCGAACCGCTGCTGATCTCGTACGATGACGCGACGACATTCTTCCACGAGTTCGGCCACGCGCTACACAGCCTCTCATCGAGTGTGGAGTATCCGGGACTAGGTGGTGGCGTACGCGATTACACCGAATTCCACTCTCAGCTGCTGGAGCACTGGCTGCTGACCGACAAGGTGGTGAACACCTATTTCCGTCACTATAAGACGGGCGAGCCAATGCCGCAGGCGCTGATCGACAAGATCAACAAGGCGGCGACCTTCAATCAGGGCTTCGGGACTGTTGAGTTTCTCGGCTCGGCGATCATGGATATGCGGTATCACACGGTTGATCCGACAAACCTCGATCCGCGCGTGTTCGAGAAAGAGGAGCTGGCCAAGCTCGGCATGCCGAAGGAGATTCCGATGCGGCATCGCTCGACGCAGTTCGGGCACATCTTCTCGAGCGAGGGGTATGCGGCCGGATATTACGGCTACCTGTGGGCGGACGTGTTGACGTCGGACGCGGCGGAGGCATTCGCGGAGGCGCCAGGGGGATATTACGACAAGGCGCTCGCAGCCAAGATGGTCACTAACCTGTTCACCGTGCGCAATGCGGTTGATCCGGGCGAAGCGTATCGTTCCTTCCGTGGTCGAGACGCAACCAAAGATGCGCTGCTGCGCGATCGGGGGTTCCCGGTTCCGGCAGCGAGCGAGCAGTAGCGGACGCTACTTCCCACGACGCAGATGGCGTGGCGTGGGCGGGCCGTGGAACCAGTCGATGACGTAGTCGAAGGCATCTTCATCATCGACGCCTTCTTCGGTCCGCGTACGCTTGCGGCAGGAGTAGCCGGCCTTGTGGATGGCGTCGCGGTCGCCGCTGATGAGGTGATGCCAGTCGTGCAGGTCCTTGCCTTCGTGCACCATGCGGTAGGTGCATGACTGCGGCAACCAGTCGACCGTGGCGACGATCTCGGGCGTGAGCTTCACGCAAACGGGCACGAACTGTTTGCGGTTCGGATAGTCGCTGCACTGGCAGGTCTTGTTGTCGAACAGCTTGCAGTGGAGGCTGGTGACGTAGAGCTCATTGGTGGTCTCGTCTTCTAGCTTCACGAGACAGCACTTGCCACAGCCGTCGCAGAGTGATTCCCACTCGGCGTCGGTCATCTCGTCAAGCTTCTTGGTTTTCCAGAAAGGCAGTTCGTCGGTCATGGACGGGGTTATAGGGGGGATTGCGAGGGACTGCACGTGGGATGGTTTGGCGCCTTGTGAGTTTGCAGTCGGACCGGCGTGCGCCGTCCGGGATGCTGCGGTTCTGGCTGATCTCCAATGGAGGGCCCGGGGACGCGGGATGCCCCGCGTGGTTTGGCGATGCCGTTGCCAGCACTGCCGGTAGAAGAAGAGGTTCGCGGATCCCGCGTCCCCGGCAGGCGTTGTGCGACGGCCCGGAAGCAGCGACGTGTTTTCAACCGCCTGAACCGGTTTTGGCCGCCGGCGTGCAGGTCATGGTGTTCGGCCCATGATCCCTCGAAGCCTCCCGGATATGTCTGATTCACCCGGGTTATTAACGCTCGCCTGCATCCACCCCGCGCCGTTGAACAGTTGCGCGACCGCCCTCCTGCGAGGTGGATAAGGAAAGTATCGCATCGTGGGATAAGTGTAGGATTGGGATATTGCTGATTCAGCGTTTTGGGTGTGCAAGCGTTTAAGTTTGCTGGAGTCGGCTCGACGGGCCGATGTGCAGATTCGGCGGATAAGTCGAATTGGTCACGGCATGGAAGCGTGTCGGAGACACGTGTTCCCGGCGGGAGGCCGGGATCCAGTCTTCGCGCGCAGTACAAACCCGCAAACGGCAGAGTCACGCGCGCGCTGACGCACGCTGGTTGGATCCCGGCCTGCGCAGGGAACGCGTGCAAAGGGGCACGCTTCCAGTTTGCGTGTTGACGGTGCTTGTACATGCGGCGCGCTGCCGGCCCTTCGAGACGCTGCCTGCGGCGGCTCCTCAGGGTGAGCAAGCCCGGCGATCCGGAAGGCGCCTACTTTGTGCCGAACATGCGGTCGCCGGCGTCGCCGAGGCCGGGGACGATGTAGCCGATCTCGTTGAGGTGGCTGTCGATGGCGGCGGTGAAGACGGGGACGTCGGGGTGTGCGGTGGTGAATTTCGCGAGGCCTTCGGGAGCAGACAGGAGGCACAGGAAGCGGAGGTGGTTCGCGCCGCGTTGTTTCAGGCGCTCGACGGCGGCGATGGCGCTGTTGCCGGTGGCGAGCATGGGATCGACCACGATGACGAGGCGGTTTTCGAGTTCGCCGGGGGCCTTGAAATAGTATTCGACGGGCTCGAGCGTTTCATGGTCGCGATAGAGGCCGACATGGGCCACGCGCGCGGCGGGCACCAGATCCAGCATGCCATCGAGCAGCCCATTGCCGGCGCGCAGAATGGAGGCGAAGACCAGCTTCTTGCCCTTGATGATCGGCGCATCCATCGGCCCCATCGGGGTTTCGATGGCGAGGGTTTCAAGTTCGATGTCGCGGGTGACTTCGTAACAAAGCAGATGAGCGATCTCGCGCAGCAGCGTGCGGAAACCAGCGGTGGACGTGGTCTTGTCGCGCATCAGCGTCAGCTTGTGCTGGACCAGCGGGTGATCGACGACGGTTACGCCAGTCATGGGGACGCCCTGCATTGTCGGATACTTTGCGGCTGCAGACGTTTGGCTTGGATGCCGGAGCGTTGCAACAGCGTTCGCACTCCAGGCACCGTCAGCACTAAACAGGAGCGTTTGAGGCGGGCCTGTCGGTGTTCACGATTCCAAAGGTGGAATACTATTCCGTTGCCTTGGGCTCGGCGACGTGGATCGATGCGCTTATGGCGGCAGGGCGCTGCGGCTGAGAGCATTGGACACGGACCGGAATGCAAGACAGGCGGCGATATGGTGGCGATGGCGTTCTTCGCAAGCGCGGCGGCGCGAAGAAGCTGGCGCTGATCGGGCTGACGGGCGCGACCCTCGCGCTGCTGGTCGCTTGCGCCAGCATGCTCGCGCCTCCGCTGGGAGAGCCGTGGATCGCTGCGGATGCGCGGCCGCCCTCGCCAGCGAACAATCCGCCGACGGTTCTGAAGATCGAGTTGGGTCGGCGGCTGTTCTATGATGGCGACCTGTCGTGGGATGGGACGATGTCTTGCGCGACCTGCCATGAGCAGAAGCGAGGCTTTTCGGATGGCAACAAGACGCGGGTGGGATTCGACGGACAGCCGGGCGAGCGCAATATCCAGACGTTGGCGAATGTTGGGTGGTTCAGGTCGCTGACCTGGGGCGGGCCGCAGGTCGATACGCTGGAGCATCAGGCGCTGATCCCGATCGAGGGATTTGTGCCGGTGGAGATGGGATTTGCGGGACGGCCAGAGGGCGCGCTGGCGCAGCGGTTGAATGATCAGGCGTGTTATCCGGAACTTTTCCGCGCGGCCTTTCCCGAGCGCGGCGGCAAGATCGACATGGACACGGTGACCATGGCGCTGTCGGCGTTCCAGCGATCTCTTGTGTCGCTGGATGCGCCGTATGACCGGTATCGGCGGGGCGAGGCGCGCGCGATTTCTGAGCAGGCAAAGAGGGGCGAGGCTCTGTTCGCGACGAAGCAATGCGCGACGTGTCATGCGGGTCCGCACTTCACGGATGCGGCTCTGCCGGCGGTGAAGGCGCAGGCGTCGTTTCACCGCCTCGCACGGCCAGTTGATGGCAAGGATGCGGGGCTCGCGCGGATCACGCAGAGGCGGGAGGACGCGGGGCGGTTTCGCACACCCGGACTGCGCAATGTGGCGCTGTCGGCACCCTACATGCACGATGGCGAGGCGGCGAGCTTGCCCGATGCGATCCGGCATCATTTTGCCGATTCGGATACGGTTGATCCGCGATTGAGCGTGGCGGTCAGCGACGCGGAGATGGCCGATCTGATCGCGTTTCTCGAGACGCTGACGGACCGGGGGTTTGTGAGCGATGCACGGTTCGCGCGGCCGACGGCCGCGTGTCTAGCGGAAGTGGATGCGGAGTTGGCGGCGGAAGAAGCGAATGGGCGGCGGCAGCACAATAGTCCGGAGGGGCCTTGAGCCCGGTGAGCTCCCGCTAGCTCAAGCCGTCTTCTGCTCCGCCAGTCCCAGTTCTGAGATCATCGCCTTGCGCATTTCGAATTTCTGGATCTTGCCGGTCACGGTCATAGGGAAAGCGTCGACGAATTTTACGTAGCGGGGAATCTTGTAGTGAGCGATCTGGCCCTTGCAGAAATCGATGACCTCTTCGCGTGTGAGTGAGACGCCGGTGCGCGGTTTGACCCAGGCGCAGATTTCCTCGCCGTAGCGAAGGTCGGGCACGCCGATAACTTGCACATCCTCGATGCCGGGATGGCGGAAAAGGTATTCCTCGATCTCGCGCGGATAGACGTTCTCGCCGCCGCGGATGACCAGGTCCTTGATGCGGCCGACAATGTTGCAATAGCCGGAGTCGTCAATGGTGGCGAGGTCGCCTGTGTGCATCCAGCCTTCGGCGTCGACGGCTTCGGCGGTTTTTTCGGGGTCGTTCCAGTAGCCGAGCATCACGGAATAGCCGCGCGTGCAGAGTTCGCCGGGGGACCCACGCGGGACGATGGCGCCGCTTTCGTCGACCACCTTCACTTCAAGATGCGGCTGGATGCGGCCAACGGTGGAGACGCGGCGTTCGAGCGGATCGTCACTGGCGGTCTGGAAGGAGACGGGGCTGGTTTCGGTCATGCCATAGGCGATGCCGACCTCGCGCATGTTCATAAGGTCGTTGACCTTCTTCATCACCTCGGTGGGACAAGGTGATCCGGCCATCAGGCCGGTGCGGAGCGAGGAAAGATCGAAGCCGGCGAAGTCGGGATGCTGGAGCTCGGCGATGAACATGGTCGGCACGCCGTGGAGCGCGGTGCAGCGTTCGGCCTCAGCTGTTTGGAGCACCGCGAGCGGGTCGAAGCCCGCTGAGGCATAGACCATTGTGGCGCCGTGGATAGCGCAGGCGAGATTGCCCATCACCATGCCGAAGCAGTGGTAGAGCGGCACCGGGATCAGCAGGCGGTCGCCCTCGCCCAGCCCCATGCCGAGACCTACGAAGTAGGCGTTGTTGAGGATGTTGCGGTGACTGAGGGTCGCGCCCTTGGGCAGGCCGGTGGTGCCCGAGGTAAACTGAATGTTGATCGCATCCGTGCTGGTGAGGCTCGCGCTGATGTCCGCGAGCACGGCGGCGTTGCGTGGGTCAGCCTTGCTGGCAACAGCGTCGAAGGCGAACCAGCCGGGGCCGGGCGCGCCACCGATCTGGATGACGTGGCGAAGCTCGGGCAGGCGCTTTGATTTCAGCTCGCCGGGTTTCGATGTGGCGATCTCGGGCGCGAGTTCGTTGATCATGGCGACGTAGGCCGATGTCTTGAAAGCTTCGGCGCAGACCAGCGCTTTTACGCCGACCTTGTTGAGCGTGTATTCGACTTCAGACAGGCGATAGGCCGGGTTGATGTTGACCTGGATCATGCCGGCGCGGGCGGTGGCGAACTGAACCAGCGTCCACTCGGCGCAGTTGGGGGCCCAGACACCGACCCGGTCGCCCGTCTTCAGGCCGAGAGAAAGAAGACCGGCGGCAAGGTTGTCGACGCGGACAAGGAATTCCGCGTAGGTCCAGCGGATGTCCTGATGCGACGAGACGAGCGCTTCGCGTTGCGGCCATTTTTGCGCGGCGCGCAGCAGCGCTTCGCCGATGGTGTGTTCGAGGAGCGCGGGTGTGGACGCACCCGTCACGTGGCTCGGCTGGTTCATAGTTTCTCTCCCTTGTGGGAGGCTAGCAACTGGAGCGGTAGGAGGCCAGTTCTCGCGTCGGAAACGAGGCGGATGGAGGGCGGTAATCCAAATAAATAATGGTGAAAGGAACTTGAGCGCCTTGCCCGATGTGGATCGGGCTGGCGAAACGTCTTATCTTCCGAGTGACGGGCGCCTGCCCGCTACGGTTCCAGCTGGCCTCGCCATGGAGAACCACGATGCAGACCT
>JBBQJV010000116.1:0-8050 GCA_038326205.1 Caulobacterales bacterium
GCGCTGTCGGCGCGACAGCCGGCCCTTCTGGTCATGGGAAGCATGTTGGGGCGGACCGGATTGGCCCTGGTGGGGTTCTACTTCGTCGCGGGCGGCCAATGGCAACGCCTGCTGTTTTGCCTGGCCGGCTTCATCGCCGCCCGCCTGATCGTCACCCGTCTTCTGCCCGAGGCCGGGCACCACGGCGCGGGGCCGGTAACGAAGATGTCGCGCCGTGCGCCTTAGCCCTGACCAGTTGATCTTCTGGCAGGCTGGCTTTATCCAGCTCAACGCCACCATCGTGTTCACCTGGGCGCTGATGATTGTTCTGGCCCTGGGCTCGATGCTCGTGACCCGACGCTTGTCGCCGGCCGAGGAACGCACCGCTTGGCAGAACCTCCTCGAAATGCTGGTCATCGGCATCAATAAACAGATCGGCGACATTGGTCTTGCGACTCCTAAGAAGTATCTGCCGTTTCTCGGCACGCTTTTCCTATTCGTCGCCGCATCGAGTCTCTCTAGCATTATTCCCATGTTCGAGCCGCCAACCGGTTCGCTATCGACAACGGTCGCCCTTGCGCTGTGCGTCTTCGTCGCCGTTCCGCTCTATGGCATCAAGGCGCGGGGCTTCAGCGTCTATCTCAAGTCTTATGTCGAGCCGACTTTCATCATGCTGCCCTTCAACATCATCAGCGAAGCTTCGCGCACTCTGGCGCTGGCAGTGCGTCTTTTCGGCAACATGATGAGCGGAGCCATGATCGTGGGCATCCTCATTAGCATTACGCCGCTGCTATTTCCGATCGTGATGACCGCGCTCGGCCTGCTGACCGGCATGGTGCAGGCCTACATCTTCAGCATTCTGGCTGCGGTCTATATCGCAGCCGCGACCCGCAAGCCACCGACCGAAAACAAAAGCGACAAAGACCAAAAAACTGCAGATCTATCCGCGACCTGAAGCGAGACGACCCAAAAAAGGAATACATCATGGACTCTATCGGACTTATCGCCATTGTCTCAATCACCATCGCCGGCTTTACTACAGGCTTCGGGACGATGGGCCCGGCGCTTGCCGAGGGCCGCGCCGTGGCCGCAGCACTGACCTCGCTGGCGCAGCAGCCCGACGCCTCGGCGACGATCACGCGAACGCTGTTCGTCGGACTTGCGATGATCGAGTCGACCGCAATCTACTGCTTCGTCGTCTCGATGATCCTGATCTTCGCCAATCCGTTCTGGAACGCCGTCCTTGCACAAGCGGCAGGGAAATAGCCCGTGGTTATCGACTGGTTCACCGTCGGCGCGCAGATCCTGAACTTCCTCGTCCTCGTCTGGTTGTTGAAGCGCTTCCTGTACCGGCCGATACTCGGTGCCATCGACAAGCGGGAAGAGCGCATTGCCGCAACGCTCGCCGACGCTGCCGCAAGCAAGGCGCAGGCCGCGAAGGAACGCGATGACTTGCTGGCCAAGAATAATGCCTTTGATGCGGAGCGCGCCGCATTGCTGACCAAGGCTAATGAGGGTGCCCAGAGCGAGCGCAAGCGGCTCATCGAAGCGGCGCGCAAGGCTGCCGAAGTCTTGAAGGAGAAGCAGAAAAAGGCACTCGCTAGCGACGCCAAGAATCGTAGCGCCGAGATTAGCCACCGCGCCAGTGTCGAAGTCTTCGCCATCGCGCGCAAGACGCTTGCCGACATGGCCGACGCTGGGCTGGAGGAGCGGATGAGCAAGCTTTTCGTCAAGAAGCTCGTCGCTCTGGAAAGACCGGAAAAGACGGTCTTCTCAAGTATGTTGACTTCTTCTGGGGATCCCGCAATCATCCGCACGGCCTTCGACCTCCCGGCAAAACAGGTTGCCGCGATCCGCAAGGCCATCGCTGCAACGTTCGGTGCCAAGATCAATCTGCGCTTCGAGACTGCGCCGGAACTGGTGAGTGGCATCGAACTCGTTGTTGGTGGACGGAAGTTGGCCTGGAGCATCTCCGACTATTTGAAAATTCTGGAAAAAAGCGTCGATGGATACCTCAAGTCTGGCGACGCCGACGCTGCGGGAGCCCCATGAGGGCAGCAGACGCCATGGCGATTCCCGATGTCGAAGTGACTTTTACCGGGATACGCAAAGTACTCGACCGCTTCGCGCCCAAATTCGCTGCGCGCGAGACCGGGCGAATCATCAATGTGTCGACCGGCGTCGCCTCAGTCTCAGGACTTGAAAGCACGGGATTTGAGGAACTGCTTGCCTTTCCCGGCGGCGCGTTCGGCATTGCGTTCAACGTTGACGAAACTGAGATCGGCGTTGTCCTGCTCGGAGATCACGCGCATTTGCAGGCGGGCGACGAGGTCGAGCGCACCGGCCGCGTCATGGATGTCGGCGTCGGCGACGGGCTGCTCGGTCGCGTCGTTGATCCGCTGGGCCGGCCGCTCGACGGCAACGGTCCCGTCATCACCGAAAAGCGACTGCCGATCGAACGTCCGGCTGCCGCCATCATGGACCGTGCCCCGGTGGTGGTGCCGTTGCAAACCGGCTTGAAGGTTCTCGATGCGCTGATCCCCATCGGGCGCGGCCAGCGCGAACTGATCCTGGGAGACCGCCAGACCGGCAAGACCGCGATCGCTATCGACACGATCCTTAATCAGCGTGGCAAGGATGTCATCTGCATTTACTGTGCCATCGGCCAACGCGCGTCCGCGGTCGCGAAGGCCATCCATGTGCTGCACGAGAACGGCGCTATGGAGCACACCGTGGTGGTGGTAGCCGAAGGCAACGACCCGCCGGGTTTGACCTACATCGCGCCTTACGCCGCTACCAGCATCGCCGAGCACTTCATGGAGGCCGGTCGCAGCGTGCTGATCGTCTATGACGATCTCACGCAACACGCGCGCTCCTACCGCGAACTCTCACTATTGTTGCGACGTCCGCCGGGCCGAGAAGCCTTCCCGGGCGACATCTTCTACATCCACTCGCGGCTGCTCGAGCGCTCCACCCATCTGCGCAAGGGTCTCGGTGGTGGTTCGCTAACGGCGCTGCCGATCATCGAGACCGAGGCGCAGGACATTGCTGCCTATATTCCCACCAACCTCATCTCCATCACCGACGGCCAGATCTATCTGTCTCCGTCGCTGTTTGAGTTGGGAATGCTGCCGGCCGTCGATGTGGGAAGGTCCGTGTCGCGCGTCGGTGGCAAGGCGCAGCTGGCGGCGTTTCGCGCCGTGGCGGGCGATCTCAAGCTAGCCTATGCGCAGTTCGAGGAACTCGAGACTTTCGCCCGTTTCGGCGCGCGACTCGACGACGCGACCCTGAAAACCATCGAGCACGGCAAGCGCATCCGAGCCTGTCTAAAGCAGAGCGAGTTGAAGCCCGTCTCGGTGCCGGAGCAGGTGACGATTTTGCTGGCGCTGACTGAAGGATTTCTGGATCCGATCCCCGTCGAGCGCATGGAGGAGGCACAGGACGCCTTGTGTCAGGCGGTCGTGACGTTGCCGGCCGATGTGCAGGAGCGGTTGGAGACGGCCAATAAGCTGAGCGATCCGGATCGCCGGATGATCACCGAATTGGCGCGCAAGGTGCTGAACACGCTCACCGACACCACTGCTCCTTCGACGCCGCGCCGTCCGCCTTCGAAGTCGGACCGCAAGCCTGTGACCTGAGGTCTTCAACATGGGCGTTAGCATAGCCGACCTTCGCAAAACCATTGGCAGCGCCGAGGACCTCCACTCGGTCGTCCGCACCATGAAGGCGCTCGCTGCCTCGAGTATTGCTCAGTACGAGCAGTCGGTGCTAGCGCTCGACGAATATTACCGCACGGTACAACTCGGCCTTGGCCTGTGCATCCGTGCCGTAGGGGACGTGGTCCAGTCGGTCGAACCCAAGCGAGGTTCCGTCGCAGTGGTGGTATTCGGCTCCGACCAAGGGCTTGTCGGCCGCTTCAACGACATTGTCGCCGATCACGCCATCGCCATGCAGGCTGCTAAGCAAGGCGCGAAATTCTGGGCGGTGGGCGAGCGTGTTGACGAGTTGTTGGCGGATGCGGGCCTGCACATTTCCGGCATGCTTGCCGTACCGCTGTCCGTAAACGCCATCGTGCCACTGGTCGGACGAATCCTTGTCGCATACGAAAAAGGCTTCAGCCACGGCGGCCTTTCTGAACTCCATCTGGTTTACAACAGACCGGCTGCCGGCTCGGTCTATCAGCCAATCACGGAAAAGCTGCTGCCGCTTGATGAAACCTGGCGCAGCTCTATGCATCAGATGGAATGGCCGACTCCCGCTTTACCGCAGGTCGTCGGCGATACCGCCACCACACTTGCTGGCTTCGTCCGCGAATTTCTCTTCGTTTCGCTGTTCCGGGCTTGCGCATCATCGCTGGCAAGCGAGAATGCCAGTCGGCTCGCGGCGATGCAGCGGGCCGACAAGAATATCGAGACCCTGCTCGACGATCTCGGTACCCGGTTCCACCGCCTCCGCCAAGACGAAATCGACGAGGAGCTCTTCGATGTGGTCGCCGGCTCCGAGGCGCTGCTGCGGTGAGCGGGATCATGAGGACTTGGAGGATGACCACAAGAACTGGGCGAGCGCCTTATCTGATGGCCGGACTCGTATATTTCGCTGTCGTGTTCTCGGCGGGATTCGTGTTTGGTACAATCAGGACCATCTGGCTGTCTCCGACTATCAGGCGGCTCTGTGAAACGGTACGCTGTTTGACCCACCATCGGTACCGAACATTGACCCACGGCTTGGGAGCTTAAGACTTTGAATGCATTAAGGAAGCTAAGGATATTCATGGGTCACGTTTGGATGCCGAAGTGGGTCAAAATTGGTTCCTTGTTTACAGTGATGGTGATGATGCTGGCAGACCGTGTCGCCGAAAATGCAAGTTCGAACCAGGTCCCCGCATGATGGCTGACATGGACACAACCACGCCGGCCGCGCCGCTGCCAGAACCGCAGAAGACCCCCGCAGGCCTGACGGTTGCTGAAGCCACGGCGCGTCTGGCCTCCGAGGGGCCCAACGAACTGGCCACGGCAAAGCGGCGCTCGTCCCTGCGCATCGTGCTGGATGTCCTGCGCGAGCCGATGCTGGCGCTGCTTCTGGTCGGGGGCGTGGTTTATCTGTTGCTCGGCAGCCATGCCGAAGCGCTGATCCTTCTGGCCTTTGCCTGCATGTCCATCGCAATCACCACCGTGCAGCAGGTGCGTACGGATCGGGTGCTGGACGCGCTGCGCGATCTGTCGAGCCCGCGCGCGCTGGTGATCCGTGACGGAACGCGTCAGCGCATCGCGGGCCGTGAGGTGGTGCGCGGCGATGTGATCGTGCTGTCCGAAGGCGACCGCGTACCCGCCGATGCCATGCTGATCACAGCCAGGGGGCTTTCCGCCGACGAGTCCCTACTGACGGGCGAGGCAGAGGCGGTGCGCAAACGGGCGGGCACAGGGAAGGCTGACGTACGTCCAGGCGGCCATGATCTGCCGCAGGTCTTTTCCGGCACGCTGATCGTGCGGGGATCGGCGCTAGCAAAGGTCACCGCCATCGGTGCGGCCAGTGAAATCGGGAAGATCGGCAAGAGCCTCAGCCAGATCGAGCCCGAGACCCCGCATCTGCAACAACAGATGCGAGTGCTGGTCCTTGCCACGGCAGGGATCGGGGTCGGCGTCAGCGCCGTTGTCGTGGGGCTTTACGGGTTATTGCGGGGCGGTTGGCTGGATGCGGTGCTGGCGGGGATCGCAGTCGGCATGGCGATGCTGCCCGAAGAGTTTCCGATGGTGTTGGCGGTGTTCATGGCAATGGGGGCCTGGCGCATTTCCAAGGCGCGCGTGCTGACCCGCCACGCCTCGGCCATCGAGGCGCTGGGTGCTGCAAGTGTGCTGTGCACCGACAAGACCGGCACGCTGACCGAAAACCGCATGACCATCGCAGCCCTTCGGCTACCCGACGGCACTGCGCACAAGATTGCCAGAGATGTGGCCTTGCCACCCGGGTTTCGTGAGCTGGCGGCCAACGGGGTCATGGCCTCGGCCCCGGAACCGTTCGATCCGATGGAGAAGGCGTTTCACGCGCTGGCGACTGCCGATCTGCGACCGGACGAGACCCTGCCAGGGGCGGGGCGGACCCTGGTCCGCAGCTATCCGCTGTCGCGTGATCTTCTGGCGATGTCGCAGGTCTGGAAGGCCGCCAACGGCGTGAAGGTAGCCTCCAAGGGAGCACCCGAGGCGATGGCGGAGCTGTGCAAGCTGCCCGGAGACCAACGCGATGCCATTGCCGCCCAGGTGGAGGCGATGGCCCGCGACGGGCTGCGGGTGCTGGCCGTTGCCGAGGCGTCCTGGCCGCCAGAGACCGCGCTGCCTGAGACGCAGAGCGATTTCGTCTTTCGCTTTCTGGGCCTCGTCGGGTTGGCCGACCCTCTACGCGCCTCGGTTCCTGCAGCGGTGGCCGAGTGCCAGGCGGCGGGAATCCGGGTCATCATGATCACCGGCGACCATCCGGTCACTGCGCGTGCAATTGCCGCTGCGGCGGGGCTGCCGGGTGATGCGGTGCTGACCGGGGATGATCTGACGGCGATGACGGATGCCGACCTCGCCGCGGCGGTCACGACCGTCAACATCTTCGCCCGCATCCTGCCCGAGCAGAAACTGCGCATCGTCAACGCGCTGAAGGCTAAAGGTGCAGTGGTTGCGATGACGGGCGATGGGGTGAATGATGCGCCCAGCCTGAAGGCCGCGGATATCGGCGTGGCGATGGGCGAACGCGGCACTGATGTCGCGCGCGAGGCCGCCTCCATCGTCCTATTGGATGACGATTTCGGCTCCATCGTCACCACAGTGCGGCTGGGGCGCCGCATCTATGACAACCTGCGCAAAGCGATGAGCTTCATTCTGGCAGTGCATGTGCCGATTGCTGGGCTTGCGCTGATGCCGCTGCTGTTCGGTATGCCGCTTTTGTTCGGCCCGGTACATATCGCCTTTCTGGAAATGGTCATCGACCCCGTTTGCGCACTGGTCTTCGAGGCCGAGCGCGAGGAGGAGGGTGTTATGCGCCGCCCGCCGCGCCCGGTGGACGAGCCGCTGTTTTCCTGGCCCACAGTGGTGTGGAGCCTGCTTCAGGGTGTGATGGTGCTGGGCGTGGCGGGGTCTGCCGCATGGTTTGCGCCGGGCTACGGGCTCGACCCCGATCAGGTGCGCGGGCTGGCCTTTGCCACGCTAGTTCTTGGCGTCGTGGCACTGATCCTGATCGACCGGTCCAACTCCAACTCTATCCTGTCGGCTCTGTTGCGGCCAAACAGGGCGCTGGCCGTCGTGCTGCCGGTCGTGGCGGCGCTGCTCGCGGTGACGCTGTTCTGGGCCGCGGCGCGCGATCTGTTTGGCTTCGGCGTGCTGGAAGGCGGCTGGCTGGCCGCGCCGCCATTGGCTGGGATCGGAGTCCTGCTGGCGCTGGAGGCGCTGAAACCGCTGTGGCGCGTGGTTCTGCGCGCGCGCGAACGGCCCACGGGCCCGGTGGTGAAAAGCGAAGCGGCCCGATGAAGGGCTCCTGTACAAGGTCCTATCATCTCTTCCAATTGTCTGGAATTTATTGGCGCAGTCTTCAATAACTGGGCCTGTCTACGCGGGTCATATAACCGCTGACGTCAGCCATGCAACGTCTGATCCTTGCTCCTGCCAAAATCCAAACACCGCGCTTTGGCCGGACCCGTGAACATTTTGAGCGTATGCTGGCGCTGAAGCTCGAGCATCGGACATTCAATTGAATCCATATCCGCTGGCCTTGAAGTAGTAGGAATTCTTGTGGATCGAAGAGGCCGCAGATTTGGCGATGGTCTGCCAGAGATGGTCGGTTGTCCTGATAGGCTTGGCGCGCAGCAGGGCCGAGTTTGTCCAGGATGACGACATCTCCCCTGTCCAGGGCAGGGGCAAGCTGGGTTTTCACAGGTTGATCGCTCAAACGCAGTGAATCTGGAGGGTTCTGTGAGGTCGCGCGGCACGGTCGTCGACATGGCGCTGAACGCGACCTCATTGAAGCCTGATTGAGCGAACCCGCTGACGCGACTGCGCTATGGGATTAGTGGTGTTGTGCCTGCTCTGGGTGAGCG
>JBBQJV010000117.1:0-8045 GCA_038326205.1 Caulobacterales bacterium
ACACCGTTTGATCTATTGGGCCAAGACGACGGCGGGACGCTGATCTGCGGCCGTATCGTTGGGGATCGACGCACGAGGCAATGAAGCGCATAGCTCAGATTGACCGCTCGATGCGCGGCGACAGGAATAGCAGAAAATCACCGGCGACCCATCCTTGCAGGAAAGAGCCTCCGCTCGCCCGAATGACCGGAGAATGTTCGCGCTCGTGCCGCCGCGGCGATCCGCCTATACGCTGCCAGTGATAGCAGGGATGTGCACGACTGCCTTCGCCGCAGCGACGATCGGACTGGGCCTGCAATACCGCTCACAGTTGGAGTCGGTGCTCCATACCGAGGAAGTCAAAGGCAGCCTGACGCAGGTCTTCTCTCTCGTGCAGGACGCCGAGTTGGGCAGACGCGGCTACCTGCTGACCGGCGACGAAGCATATGCTCACCGAACTGATGATGCGCGCATTCCTTTTAATCTGAAGGTCACTAGCCTGCAGGCGCTGACGGCAGACAATCCGGACCAACAGGCCGCGCTTGTCGAACTGCGCGATTTGGCCATCGCGCGTTTCATAACCGACAAGGCAGGCGGAGCGCTTAGCCGCCCCGGCGATTTTGCAGACAGGGTCACATCGCTCGATCCCATTCGCGTTATTGCTGAACGCATGGTGCAACGCGAAGCGGGCTTGCTTAAACAGCGCCAGGCGAAGGCGGCGAGTACAGGCGGCATTCTGATCCTGGCAGCGCTTGCAGCGGTCGTGCTGGCTGGACTCAGCTTGTCGATCTGGATACGCGACCGACGGAAATCTGCGGCGAATAGCGAAAGTAGCCTCCGCGAAAGCGAGAAATCTGCTCAAGCGCTGCAAGAGTCTCGCAGGCAAACCAGTACCGCGACAGCCGGTCGTGAGGCGCTCGAAGCGCAAGTCCACCAGATGCAAAAAATGGAAGCAATTGGCCAACTCACTGGCGGCATCGCGCACGACTTCAACAACATGAACGCCGTCGTCATGTCGGCGATCTCGTTGTGCCGAAGGCGATTGGCGAGAGGCGAAACCGACATCATCAGCTTGCTCGATGCGGCCATGGACGCCGCGCACCGTTCGGCGGCGCTGACGACGCGCCTGCTGGCGTTCTCCCGGCAACAACAGCTCCTGCCGGAAGTACTGGACCCCAGCCAGTTCATCTCCGGCATGACCGAGCTTCTGCGCCGGACGCTTGGCGAAAACATTGTCATAGAAACGGTTCTCGGAGGCGGACTTTGGCGAACCAGTGCTGACCCGAGTCAGCTTGAAAACGTCATTCTCAATCTTTGTGTCAACGCGCGCGACGCCATGCCTGGGGGCGGAAGACTTACGCTTGAAACGGCCAACGTTTCTCTCGATGACGCTTACGCGCGAGCAAATGTTGATGTCGCCCCCGGCCAATATGTGATGATCGCGGTAACCGATAATGGCACAGGCATGTCACCCGAAGTGATCGAGCGCGCGTTCGAGCCATTCTACACAACCAAGCCGTTGGGCGAGGGTACGGGTTTGGGCCTCAGTCAGGTGTTCGGATTCGTCAAACAATCCGGCGGCAACGTGAAGGTCTATTCCGAACTCGGCACTGGAACGACGATTAAAATCTATCTTCCGCGCTATACTGGCGACAACAAGGCGGCGCCCGCAGCTGAACCTCACACGCTTGTTCCTCGCGGGAACATTGGTGAGATCGTCCTCGTAGTCGAAGACGAACGGCGATTGCGGGACGTGACGGTGGCCGGAATGCGCGAGCTTGGCTACACGATCATTCACGCTCACGACGGAGCCAGCGCACTACTCAAGATCGACCAGCACCCCGAGATCGACTGTCTGTTCACCGACATCGTCATGCCCGGCATGAGCGGACGTGAGCTGGCCGACGAAGCAACGCGACGCAGACCCGACCTCAAGGTTCTTTACACCACTGGGTACACGCGTGAATCATTGATTCACAATGAGTCGCTTGCCCGAGGCGTCAATTTGCTAACCAAGCCGTACACCCTTGACGATCTCGCACTAAAAATGCGGGCCGTGCTAGGGCCCCCGTTGTCCGCGCCGGCGGCATGATCCCGAGCAGGCGGCGGCAGATGCTCCAGAACCCGCTCGGCGGGCTCTTACCGCTGGCAGGACGCAGCTGGGGCGACTGGCTGTTTAGGGCCAATCCGGCTCAGGCCGCCACAATATTACGACCGACAGTGCCGATCCAATGCTTCCGTTCCGGGCTGCGTCGCCCATCAGGCGGCACGTCGCCAACAGATATCGCCGGATCGTGGTCAATCAGACGACATCTGGATCAGGCACTACCCGCGAGTATCGAATGTTCGCCGCAGACTACACCCACTTCAAGTCGCTATGGTCGCCTTCGGAGCGGCCGCCATCGCGCGATACACGCCGCCCAGGACGGCGCCAAAAATGATGTGCGATGCGACTGTGATCCATGTGCGCGCCATCTCGAACCACGGAAACAGCGCCGTGAACCCATAGAAATTCACGCCATATGTAATCAGTCCGAAGACTCCGCCGAGCAAGACTGCAGGTACCATACCGATACCCATTGACGAGATCCCAAGCCCTAGAATGATGCCGAGCACCACTGACAGGGCAAAGTGCACCATCATCCCGACCATAACGATTGGCAGGTCCATGGTCGCAGGCGGCGGCAGGACATCTGTACCCATGACGATTGCGGCCATCATGCGCGGTGGCCCCCAGACATTACCGTCTCCGGCCAACATGATGAGCATCATTTCCATTGCCAGAAACACCGCGCCGGCAATGAGGCTTGCCCAGATTACTGCCGAAATACTGAGTTTCATCTGCGTTTTTCCCTATGCGCGTTGGCTGCGCAACACGCCTTTGGCCTCATCGAGTTGGCGAGTCCCGTGAAGTGCTATGAGTTAGTACGCGCCTTGCGGCGGAAACGTTACATCGATGCTAGAATAAAGCGGCGCGCCGGTGAACAGGTGTGTGGTCCGGACGCCGATCGGCCACGACGAGTTTGATTTTGCTGGAAATGGAGGGAGTGACATTCGCGTGCATGTTCACACCGCAGGCCTCGGGTCTCGAATGTCCATTGTGGGCCATCGATGCCTGCGCCGCCACAATATTACGATCGACAGGGCTGACCGATAGCTTCCATTCCCGGTAGCCTTCCCTGTCGGGCGGGCCATCGCCAAAAACCGCCGTCTGAGCCAAGGTATGAAGAGGTTTTCTTTGGGGGCAAGGAATGCGCTCGCCATCTGGCGTCACGTCTACAGCAACGTGCTCCTCACTCGACACTGGGCGACATCCCGCATGCCGCCGTGCTGTAAAAGCCGGGCGATGAAAACCCGGGACGCTACGGAAGGCCGTCGAATCCGAAGAGCCTCCATCCATTGAGGGTTGGTACGCGCTCCGTAAGTCCACATGACCTCTAGGAAATTGAAGTTCTGACCTTGTGGAACCTTTGGGGGCAAACGGCGTTAGGGGAAATCGTGCGCACTCAAGGGCGTGATGCGTGTCATCAACAATGACGAGCGGGAGGCTGACGTGTCCAGGCTGACCTGTCTGGACCAGCTGGCTCTGGCGCTCGACTGCGTTTCAGACGCGGTATGCATCTTTGATGAAAACGGCCTTCTCCGCTACGTGAATCCTACATTCACTCGCTTGTATGCGTGCGCGTCTTCGGACCTGCTCGATCAGCATATCTCGCGCGTGACTCCTTATTCCGCAGACGAGGATTCGTTCCTCTCCAGTTCGATTTTTGCGAGATTGGATCTCGAACAATTCTGGTCTGGCGAATGGGCTGGGCGGCGCAAGGATGCTTCACTGTTCTTCACCTCGGCGGATATCCGCGCGATCCTCTGGCGAGAAACTCGCCATTGGCTATGTGTCCAGCGCAGCACCCCATCCCCTCAGTGGAGAGAGGAAGAACGGTTAACGATCGCAACCGAAGCCGCTGAGCTCGGTATCTGGGAATGGGACGTTCCTGCAAACACTTTCGTCTACTCGACTCGCGCTCGCATCATCTGCGGCCTGCCGCTAACGGGAGAAGTGACATACGCTGACGTCAAGGCCGCCACCCACCCTGACGATTTTCCACGCACTTCCGCGCAAGCGACGCGAGCGCTTGACCCGCTTCTACGCGATCGAACGCCTTTCGAGTATCGTATCGTCAAACCGGACGGTAGCGTGCGCTGGGTGCGGGCGCGCGGCCACGCTGTGTTCACCGAGGATAACGGCATTCCCCATCCAGTTCGCTACATTGGGATGATTGAAGATATCACTGAGCGCATGTCAGCGCGCCTCGCGGCCGATGAAGGCGCTCGCCAGGTGCAGCTCGCGCTCGAAGCAGCCCGGATGGCGATCTGGAGCGCGGACCTTGTTAACGGTACACTCAAGCCGTCCAAGGAGTTCAACCAGTTACTCGGTTTTGATGTCGACGCGGTCCCCACGCTCGCTGATGTCGAAACACGCTACGCGCCCGGCGCATTGGAGGCCATGCACGACAGGTGGAGCCGGGCTGTTGAGAGGTGCGCGTCATCCTTCGAGGCAGACTTCAATATCCAAAGCGGCGGCGACGAGAGATGGTTGCACGTGCGGTGCGAGATTGCCTACGCATCGGGCCGAACCCCCGAACGTGCGTTCGGCGTCGTCATGGACATCACGGACAAACGACGCGCCGCGGATGCGTTGCGAGAGAGCGATGCGCGCTTCCATGAGGCAGCAGATTCGGCGCCAGCGCCCGTGTGGATGACCAACAAGGCGGGCAAGGTCGAGTTCAGCAATCAAGCCATGGCAGATTTTGCCGGCATGGATCGCGACGCGGCGATTGGTGATACGTGGTTGTCGCTCATCCATCCCGATGATCTCCCCGCTGTTATCGAGGCGCGAAACGACGCCTGGGACGCGGGATACCTGCCCTACTCGTTCGAGGCGCGCTTCCGTCGCGCAGACGGCGCATGGCGATGGCTGGAGGTCAATTCCCGGCCGAGGCGTGACGCAGACGGTCGATTCAAAGGTTACGCCGGACTGGCGGTCGACCGAACCGACGCTCGAAACGCATTCGCTACACTGAGCGAAAGCGAGGAACGATTCCGACTGCTCGCTGACAGTGCTCCCGTCATGATCTGGATGAGCGATGAACAGGGCGCCTGCTTGTATCTCAACGCTGCGCTGAGGCATTTCTGGAAAGTAGAGACGGAAGACCTTCTCAATTTTGACTGGCGCAGAACGATGCATCCCGACGATGAGGCGCGCATCACAGCTGAGGTTGCCCGCGCAACCATGTCCGCTAGGCCATTCACTGTGGAAGGACGCTATCTCAGTGCAGATGGCTCCTACCGGATCGTGCAAACCCGCGGCGAACCGCGGTTCTCTAAGTCCGGTGACTTCCTTGGCATGATCGGGGTCAACGTAGATATCACGGAGGTTGTCGAAGCTCAGGAGCGCCAGCGTCTGTTGCTCGACGAGCTCAACCACCGCGTCAAGAATACGTTGGCTGTTGTCCAGAGCATCGGAAAGCAGACATTCAAACCCGACTCGCACCCGGTCACAGCGCGCGACGTGTTTGACGCACGACTGCGCGCATTGGCAGGCGCCCATACCCTTCTAACGCAGTCCAATTGGGACAATACCTGCCTTCATCATCTGGTCGATATGGCCGTTCTTGTCTGCGCCGACGCTCGATCCCGGGTTTACGTGAGCGGGCCTGACGTCGCTTTGACGCCCAAACAAGCATTGTCGCTTGCGCTCGCACTGCACGAGCTTTGCACCAATGCAGTCAAGCATGGCGCGCTCTCAAACGATCGAGGGCGCGTTGTGCTTGAGTGGCGCCAAAACGAGAAGCAACTGGAGCTGGCATGGCGCGAACAGGACGGCCCGGAAGTCGAACCTCCTCGGCGCAAGAACTTCGGATCAAGGCTGCTTGAGCGTATCGTGCCCCAAGACGTTCGCGGCCGCGCATCGCTTCACTTTGACAACGTCGGCGTGCGTTACGAACTCGCTTTGCCTCTCGAGGGGGCGGTGTGAACGCGCTCGAGGGAAAGCGAGTTCTGGTGGTTGATGATGAAGCCTTGATTGCGCTGTTCGCAGAAGAAATGCTCTTGGAACTAGGCGCGACGCCGGTTGGCCCGGCCATGAGCCTCGAGGCCGCGACGGTGCTCGTCGAGGAAGGGGGATTTGATGCCGCAATCCTTGATGTCAATCTTGATGGCGCAACCAGCGAGGTACTCGCGAGACGTCTAATCAGCGACAGCATCCCTTTTGTTATCGTGACAGGCTATGGCCGCGTCGATTGGGAAGGCGTGACCGCGCCGATCCTGACCAAACCATATGACGTTGACGCTATCTCCAAAGCGCTTGGCGACGCCATCAATCGGCATGTAAAAGAGCGTCTGAGTTTGTCAGGCCTGCATCGTATCGATCGCAGACCGTAGCTGCAGTTCGGTTGACCAGGGCGCGCTCGGGGAACCCAACTCTGCATCGTTCACTGCCACACCTTCCACCATGGGTGGGCGGGAGCGCTTCACTCAGGTGGCGAACTCTCCATTCAAGCCAAGAACCACGCGGGGCTCAGACCATTCCGCTTCGGCCCCGCCCCTGCAGTTGGCGGCGGTCTGGTCCGAACTACATGACCTAGGTCGATCAGCTTTTGTGAGACGAATTCATGGCCAGCGGGGATGCCGGCTCCGATCAGAGTTTATCTCAACTTGTTGAACCTGTTCGCGTCACAGGCCAACGAATGACGGCGAATTGGGGTATGCCCGCTCCGGCCAAAAGGCTAGAAGCGCTTGCATCTCTCACAGACGGCGACCGCCAGTTTCTAAGCAGCCTCAAGGGCCGAACCGTAAGGGCCGGGTCGATGATTGCTGCGGATGAGGCTAAGCCGCCCCCTGCTTCGCTGATTGTGTCCGGCTGGTGCGCCCGCGTCTCGCGCGACAAGGATGACCAGCATCAGATTCTGAGCGTGCTGCTCCCGGGCGACGCATTTGGCCTTGAAGCTGCTCCGTGGGCTGGCGAACGGCTAAGTGTGCTCGCGCTCACGACATGCGTACTGGTTGATGCGGCTCCGCTTCAGCAGATCATCCGCCTGCGTTCGCATGCTCATTCACAACTCGTGGAGGCATGTCAGCGACTAAGTTGGCTGGAACAAAATCATGTGCTGAACCAAATCGTTCGTCTGGCTGGACGCGGCGGCTATCAACGGGTCGCCCACTTTATCGTCGAGCTGTACGTGCGCATGCTCGATGTTAACTTGGTGCGGAATAACGCCTTCCCAATGCCGCTTAGCCAGCAGACTGTCGCGGCTGTGCTTGGTCTCAGTAAGGTTCACCTTAACCGGGTGACCCGACAGCTGCAGCGCGAAGGCCTCGTCGAATTCCCCCGTGGCGCGGTGCGGGTGCCCGAATTCGCCCGCGTCGCCGAGATTGCTGGGTTCGAAAACCTTGCGGCGACTCGCCGTGGTTGAGGCTCTGTACGCGGCGGAGTAAAACTCCCTCACTCAGGCGGGTGCGTTTTGCACTTTGCGGGCGGAGTAAAAATACCTCGCCATTAATCCTTTCGGCCGTTTTGGCGGTCCGAGAGGCTGGGGATGTACAAGTTGGTCAGCTACGAGGTTGTACGCCGTGCGGTGTTCGTCGAGGGGCTGTCGCAGCGCCAGGCGGCGACGCGGTTCGGCAAGGACCCGAGGACGATCAAGAAGATGTGCGAGTTCTCTGCGCCGCCCGGATACCGGCGGGCGAAGGCTCCGCCGCGACCGAAGCTCGATCCGTTTCTGGGCGTGATCGACGCTATCCTCGCAGCCGACCAGCACGCTCCGGTGAAGCAGCGCCACACTGCCAAGCGGATATTTGAGCGGCTGCGCGATGAGCACGGATATGCAGGAGGGCACACCTCGGTGAAGGACTATGTCCGCGGTGCCCGCATCACGGCGCGCGAGATGTTCGTGCCGCTGATCCACCCGCCCGGCCACGCCCAGGTCGACTTTGGCGAAGCGGTCGCGGTGATCGCCGGGGTGCGCCAGAAGATCCATTTCTTCTGCATGGACCTGCCGCACTCGGAT
>JBBQJV010000118.1:0-8037 GCA_038326205.1 Caulobacterales bacterium
CAACACCGTCTTCGAAACCTACGAGGACATTGTCGATGCCTGCTGCAAGGCTTGGAACTTCTTCGCCAACGACCCCGCAACAGTAACCTCAATCACAGCGCGCAGCTGGACACATGTCAGTGGTTAGGGCCGTTGGTATTACCTCAAAGTCCGCCTGGGCGGGCGAACAGTCCGTGTTGCGGCGATAATAGCCGTGGCCGCCAACACCGATGGCAGAAGGGAAATCATGGGGCTTTCCATCGGCGACAGCGAGGCGATGGTGTTCTGGATGGAGTTCCTGCGCTCTCTCGTGAAGCGCGGCCTCAAAGGCGTGAAGCTGTTCATCTCCGATGCGCATGAGGGCTTGAAGGCCGCCGCCATCAAGGTCCTGCAGGGGACGACATGGCAACGCTGCCGGGTGCACACGACACGAAACCTCCTCGCCCGTGCCCCGAAGCCCCAACAATCGCGTCTGGCTACGCTGCTGCGCGAGGCGTTCACCGCGCGCTGCATGAGCCGGTACACCGCTTGGTCGCCCCAATTTCCACCACTCAGGTGGACGTGACCCACGACATCTTCCGTTTGCGGCCACCGAGGGCATGAGGCCGGCACTCGACAGAAGCCGTCACACGCAACCTCTCTTGTAGGGGCCTGAATCCACTTTTCCGGCTGGTCTGAAGGAACTGCGCGATGAACAAGGAAGCCGTAGCAGCCAGACTTGATCTGGCTCAACAGACGCCCTGCTCTCGCACGGCATGCTTCTACCTGAGGCACAGGCATGTCCGAAGTGGCCCACAAACTTTGTTGCAACAACTGCGGTCAGGATGGTCAGCTTTGGATCACCCATAGCAGCCCTGAATCCTGGAGCTTCGCGCCCGTTGGCTTCATCGGCTTGGCGGTCGATCGGTTCGCACCTTCAAATTCTGTCCTCCGATGTCTCGATTGCGGTTCGACAGATGTTGCTGTCGAAGAGTGGTAATGTGCGACCGACGGCGCCGCGCTAGAGCGGCCGTTCCAGCCATTGCTCTCAGCGGACAGGAGATCGCCAAGAAGCGTCCGCAGTAATCCTGCGAACCAAGCGGCAGGATTCAACCATCGGCTACGCGTCATGCAGTCCGCTTCGGTCGGAGCCCTTCTGGAATCGGCTCGACACTCCCTCGCGCATGAGGTCGCGGCCGTCGGGCTCGGCGCTGACTGCGTAACGCCGCGCCGGATCGAATCCCGCGAGCCCCTGCGCGTGGCGTTTCAGTTCGGCGGCGAAAATGACCGCTGGAGCGGCGTTTGCTACGACGCGACCGACCGCATTCGCGGGGCCGAATTCGCAGGCCGCGTGCGTCGCCTCGATCCCTCAGAAGCCGCCATGTTCCGCGATGCGAACGCCATGTTCAGCGGAGAGGTGCATCACGTGCCATCATGGCGCGACCATTGGTATGGCTGCTCGACCCGACCGTGACGCCGCGGCTCAACGCTTGAACCCAAGCCGAGTGACGCCGACGCAGCTGGAAATTTGACATCCGCTACTATCGCAGCCGATGGTCCCTTGGGGAATCGGTGTAGGAGGCGGTCGTGAATTTCAACAATTCCGTTCGGGGCCTGATGGCCTTGTCTGTGGCGGCGTTGGCGCTCGGCGCCTGCAACAAGCCGGCAGCGCCCGCGGAGACCCCCGCGCCCCCACTCGTCGCAGCACCTCCATCGATCGCTGATGGCTGGACGGTGTCGCCCGCGCCTGCGATCGCAAGCGCGACACGGACCGTTGCACTGGCGGGCGGCGGCGAGCTCGGCATGGTCCTAAGCTGCGACTACCGCCCCAGCAAGGATGCCATTTCGAACGGTTTCTGGCTGAAGCTCGCTTTGGAGTTGAAAGGCGCCGAAGGGGCACCGCTCGGCCTGGATCCCGCCGCGACCGAAAACCAGACCGCACGGTTTACGGTTGTCCGGTCGACGGGAGAGGCAAGCGCGATGATTCTGGAGATCAGCGACCCGACCCATTTCACCTACCAGAACAACCAGACCAACGAACTCAACCAGGACAACAATGATCCGGCGAAAGTGGAGCTGGCGCAGACATTCGACCTGCCGCTGAGCGACGGTCGCACCATTCCTGTCGACATGCTGAAAGGCGACGCAGGATACACTGCTGTGCTCACCCAGTGCGCACCCCTCGCGCCGAAATAACCTGCGGCGCGTTCCGCGTAGCGGAATTTTCTTTACAGGAGGTCCGAGACAGACATGCCAACGCTTCAGGTCGCACGCTCCGCCCGATCCATTATCCGGGCTGTCTGCATCGGGCTGGCGTTGCTTGGCGGCGGCCTCTCCGCTTCGCTATCGTGGGCGCAGACCCAAACTGAGCAAGCCGTCTCGAGCTATTTAAACGTGACGCTGCCGGCCATCGGGCAGATGAATCCTTATATCGACAAATCGGCAGCGGATCGCGCCAGAGCGTTCGCCACGATCGGTATCACGAATACCACGTGTGACGCGGCCACGTCGGCAGCCATCCTGGCAAAGGAATACATCGCCGAAGGCGCGGGCGAACTGTGCCAGGGCATGATCGCGTGGATGCAGAATGAAGACGTCCTTGCCTGCAGCAGCGTGAGGTACTCCGGGACTGATTTCGCTCACACCGAACCCGTGGATCCGAAGATCGCAAAGCTACACACTTCCGAAGGCATCCTGTCCACGCGGCTGCAACTTGAGAACGCCGCCGGATGCGCAACCAAGACGGTGACATACTGGGGACCGCGAATACTCGCACTGCTGGACCAGCTGTCAGCAAGCATCAGCAACGCAGGAGATCTCCTGGCGCCGTCAAGCGGCGCTGACGTGGCGACGCGCGAGGCTTTCGAATACACAGTTCGCCTGTGCCACCTCGCCTACAACGGGGATCAGAACACCAAGTCTAAGGTCGTCGATGCTGCGGACGATGCTGCTACGGGATGAACGAGCTGCGAGGCAAGAATGTGTACTGGGCCTGCAATGCGCTGGACCGCGCCATATCGAAAATTTTTATGATGGGCGCGAGCGATCCGCTTGCCTCCGAAGCGAAGGGGCTCGCGAACAGGCTGACCCAGAGATTCGCCAGCCTCGACTGCGCCGCGACGATCGCCGCCAAAGTCGCGGCAGACAAAGCGGAGGCCGCACGGCAAGCCGTCGCTGCTGCGCCGCCCGCGCCGGTGGAAAACCCCTATGCAAAACGCGATGCGATCCGAGGCGCTATCAGCGTCGAGCTTCAATCCGTGAGCAACAGCTTCGAAGTGGCTGAGCGATGGTATGATCGCGGCAACGACGCAGAATCCTGCGGCTATTACCAGGAGGTGCTGTCCAGCCTGCGCAAGCTGCGATCCCTGTATCTGGATCTATATCGCGAGACGGGCGATTCCGATGACAGTGCCGAGTCCGACAAGATGAGAGACGGTGCGGGAAAAGTGTTCGAATCCTATGGCGAGATGTGCGTGGACGCGGAACGGCGCCTCTACTGAGGGCCGGCCCGAATGAATCGGCGAATATCGACACGCGTTCGATTTCGTCCCTGTTGATGTCAGGCACGCTAGTCGACAGCCTCACCGCTCATTGTAACGAACGGCTCAGATCTACGCTCGTTCAGGCCTTCAGCTTGACAGCTCGACGTTGTTGGCGGGCTGGGTCGGCGCGGTTGTGGGGATACGACAGGGTGTGTCAGACTTGATCGCGTTGGGGCCAACCAGTTTCGTGAGAGCGGATCATGAAACTTCGTCTTTTTTTGCTAGCGTTGATCTCAGCTTGCGCCCACCCGGCCGCCTTTGGCCAAACGCTCATGCCGAATTTTTCCTGGCCTGAGATACGCGAGACGCTTGAGAGCCTCAACGTCGCCATCACCGCGGAAGGAGCGGATGGCGACATTCGCTATTTTGACGCGAGCAAAGACAAGATCGTGTTCTCGGTCTTTGGCTTCGAGTGTGATGCCAAGGAGCCGACCCAGCGCTGTCGCGGCGCGCTGCTAACGGCTTCGATTACTCCGAAGGATGCCGACAGTCTCGCCAAGGCGATTGCCGCGATCGACAACGTGGCAGTCGAAGACTCTGTAAGTCCTCGCGGGAATATCAGGCTTAAACGCTACATCATGTTCGATGAGGGTATTTCGTCGGGGAACCTGAAGGCGAACATCACCGTCTTCATGAACGTCACGCAGGGCGTCGCGAAAATGCTCGCCGACCAGGGCTGGGCGAAGTAGGCCGGAGTGGGCCAAGTTCGCCCGCGCGAGCTATGGCGGCCGAGTGACTTATCCCATAAATTGAAGTCGTTCGTAGTTTGATTGGCTGATGAGCAGCCTCTTCACCCGCCTGCATGGTGCGGGCGGGTGAGCAAGAGGCTCGTGACGATGACAAGTGAATTGTATTCTGGAACACGCACCCGCCTGGACGCCCGCCTACGGCGCAAAACAGCCGGCAAACTCACCGGTCAAAAAGACGGGCTCTGAAATCGAAAGAGGTCTGGGCGATCCGCGCCCGGTTGGAGCTCAAGAAGCGTATTCGTGATCTGGCCCTGGCAAGACCTTCCGTTCCCGGCGGCCCCCCCCCATCAGGCACGACCTCTTGTGCGTTCTTGGGCGTCGGCTGGAACGACGCACTCGATACTGCCTTTATTCCAAACCGCGCAGTATATGCCGGCCCGCGATCAACTGAAAACCTGACTATGTTTCAGCAGAACCAGTCGCGGAATGGTTCGTCCGCGTTCCTGCGGTTAAGCGACAAGTTCTGACGAGCGCAAGCTTTTCGCGTTGCTTTCCGGTTTTTGAAACTTGATCCGCTGCGAATTTCTCTCCTCATTTCAATCGCGGCAGGAATGGGGGATGGACGCCAGCGAGACTATTTCCGCTTTGCTGGACGATTCCATCTATACGGCATCCACGAGTTCTCTAATCCAAAAAGGACTACCGAAGTCTCGGGAGGTGCACGCTATGTCGCTGATCCACGGTGCGATTGCGGCCAATAGATTTGGCCTTGGCGCTCGGCCAGGCGAGATCTCGGATGCAGCAAGCGATCCGCGCGGCTGGCTGAAGGCACAGATTCGGAAAGATGCTGCGGTCATAACGTTTGATGTTGCGAATACCTTCGGTCTAAAATCGGCCAAGGAGGTGTTAACCGAACGACGCGACGCCTATGCCGATGCGGTTTCGATGAGCGACGCGACTGACGCGGTCGCCGGTGATGTGCCAAGCCCGGCCCTGACGCGCACCGTCATCCAACAGGTTCAACGCGAAACCCGCCAGGGGCTGCAGAAAGAGATTCAAGCGCGGGCGGCGCAAGGAACAACGACGATCGACCCATTCGCGGAGCGTTGGGCGCGTTTCTGGTCCAACCACTTTACGGTGGCGGCGCGCAACGCCCAGACGATCGGAGTTGTCGGGCCGTTCGAGCGCGAAGCGATCCGCCCGAACGTGTTCGGATCGTTCGCTGGGCTGCTCGCTGCGTCGACATTGCATCCGAGCATGCTGATTTACCTTGACGGCAATCGATCGGTAGGGCCCTCGACGGAACCGGCGAAGCAGCGTGAAGTTGGGCTCAATGAAAACCTCGCGCGCGAAATCCTTGAACTACATACTCTGGGCGTCGGCTCTGGATATACTCAGGCGGATATCATCGAATTCGCCAAGTCTCTGACCGGCTGGACCGTTGGTTTGAGCCGCCTCCCGGGGATCGAGCAGGGGATCGGTCCGCGCGCGCGCGCCGGTCGACAAGTTAACCGGATGCTTGAAAGTAAGCTGGGCGAAAGCGTGTTTCTTGCGCCTCTGCACGAGCCCGGCGAACGATTGCTGCTTGGCAAAACCTATGGCGGTCAGCCGCAGCTGCAGGCTTTAGCGATCCTGCGTGATCTTGCAGCGCATCCTGCGACGGCCCGGCGTATCGCAACAAAGCTAGCGCGGCATTTTGTTTCGGACGATCCGCCCGCGTCGGCGGTCGGTATTCTGGAGGCCACCTTCGTAACAACCGGGGGCGATCTGGCCGCCCTTGCGCGTGGGGTGATAGATCTGGACGATGCGTGGGCGGAGAAGCCTGCCAAACTGAAGACGCCGGATGAACTACTAACGTCAACGGCGCGCGCTGTGGGGCCGGAAGCCACCTATGGCGGCGATGCTGGCGCAGTCTACGATGCACTTGCGCAACCGCCGTTCCGCGCGCCTTCGCCCGCAGGCTGGCCGGATGAGGCCGGCGCCTGGTCTGGCGCTGACGCCGTGATGAAACGACTGGAATGGGCCAATGCGGTATCCGGGCGGATGAGCCTCTCCGGATCGCCATCAGATTTTCTTGAACGGTGTCTTGGGCCGACGGTCAGCTCTAGGACACTCACCACAATATCGAGAGCCGAGAGTGCGCGGCAAGGCCTGACACTGGCGCTTATGTCACCCGAGTTTCAAAGGAGATAGGGCATGTATTTGAAACCGCTCCATCGAAGGACATTTCTTCTGGGCGGTTGCGCGGCAACCCTCGCGTTGACCTTAGGTCGGGCGCAGGCAGCTACACCGTTCGATGATCGGAAGCTGGTGGTCGTAATCCTCCGTGGGGCGATGGATGGCCTAGCGGCCCTACCGAAGCTCGATGATCCTGACATACACGCCCATCGTGCCCAACTGATTGATCCGAATGCGCGGCCCCTGGCGCAGGGATTTGCGCTGCATTCCGCGTTTTCGAATCTCGAATCCTTGTACCGTGCAGGAGAGGCGGGCTTCATTCCAGCAGTATCGGGGCCTTATCGTGAACGCTCCCACTTTGCCGCGCAAGACCTGTTGGAATGCGGACACACGACAACGGTCGGCGAGGATGGCTGGCTTAATCGCGCGTTGCAAACGGCGCCCCAGGCTTACTCGGCCGTATCGATCGGAGCGATTCTGCCGCTCGTCCTGCGCGGGCCATCGCGCGCAACTTCATCGTGGTCGCCGCCTGTGCAGCCGGAGGCCAGCGACGACACGCTTGCGCGGTTGATCGACCTCTACCAGGGCGACGACCTTTTGGCGCCGTCTCTGGTAGCCGCAGTCAAGGCCGGGCAAGTCGCCAGCGGCATGGACGGAATGGGTGGAGGCCGAGCCCGCGGGGGGGCGGCGCCATACACGCAGTTGATGACAGCCGCAGGGAAATTCCTGGCAGCCGACGGCGGGCCGGAAATTGCAGTCGTAAGCATGGAGGGCTGGGATACGCATGCCAGCCAGAATCTCACTCTCAATCAGCGCTTCGCTGCACTGGACGGTTCGATCGTGGCGCTCCGCGATGCTCTCGGGCCGGCTTGGAAGAAAACCGCGATGATTGCCGTGACAGAGTTCGGACGCACGGTTCGCGTGAACGGCGCCCGGGGAACGGACCATGGCACCGGTGGGCTAGCAATCCTTGCCGGCGGAGCCTTGAAAGGCGGCCATCTGTGGGGTGACTGGCCTGGATTGGCGCCGACTCAACTGTTCGAAGACCGCGACCTGGCACCCACGCTGGACATCCGCGCCGCGTTTAAGGGTCTGTTGCGCGATCATCTCGGTTGGGATGTCAACGCCTTGGAGAATGAGGTGTTTCCAGACAGCGCGTCGACCAAACAATTGACCGGGTTGGTGTAATCTCGACACGCCGGCCCGGTTCCAATTCCACAGCGGCAAAGCAACAATTTTCATCTTGATGCGGAGTGGCCGGATTGGCCGGATTGGCCGGATTGGCCGGATTGGCCGAGGCTGTTGTCTAATCGCTCTCGTGAACGCAAGGCAAATTTTGCGTCTTTAGACCGTCCATTTCCGGGAGCACGGTTGTCTTCGCGGTCGATACGGGTTCGCCGCATGATGGAGCTTCGCGGGTGAACCTTCCGATGTGTGAACCGCACGCCTCGGGCATTTCTGCTCGAAGATGCAACAGCCTCGACGGAATGGTTCGGTCCGCCCTTGCGTCGCCTGTTCTTGTGCTTGGACCGCAGCCACCGACGCAGCCGCAGGGCGGTGTACGCGTCGAGCGCCCGATACGCCTTGTTGACGGTCCCTACTGAGAAGTAGTTCGCCCACCCGCGTAGCGTGCGGTTCAACTTCGCCACCACCGCTGTGGCTTCTTGCCA
>JBBQJV010000119.1:0-7782 GCA_038326205.1 Caulobacterales bacterium
GACGCAGGAGACCGGGATGAGCGTCTCAATGCCCGCTGCGGCAAGCACCGACGCGTTGAGGATCCGGTTCTGCTTGGCGCCGATCAGTTCCTCCCCGTCGATCAGCAGGATTGGCTTCATGCTCCCGCTGCGAAGACGAAGCACAGGCACGTTGCCGGCCTCAGAGGTCTCGGAGATCTCCACCGAGCGCGCCGCGAGGGCCTCGCTGAACAGCGTGAAATCAGGGGCCGGCGCCTGCTCGCGCTGGATCAGGGGGAAAACCTGAAGACGGCCAAAAGCCTGCGGCGCGTTGACCTGAAGCTCCGACAAGATTGAATCAAATGCCATGTTTTGCGTCCTTTTCTTGTTTTTATTCAACCGGGTGGGGCGTCCGGCTGCCGTCAGGGCGCAACGATCCCGCGCGCGGTCCACATGTGAGGACTGCGCTTGCGTCACGAATCATCGCACTGCTATGTTGTACTAGAAAACCTACCCATCGTGTTTGTGGATGGATCCAATATGAAGAATGACGCGCCAAAGTCAAGGCGGCCGCCAAAAATTCCGCGTCCTTTGCGGAGCTCCTACACGTCACGCTCCGCCGTTTCGTCGAGCGAGCTTGCAGACGTTGCGTCACTGACATCCACGGAGACCTACGCAACCGGCGAACGCATCCCGTGGGCATCAGCGGCGCGTTTCATGTTCCTCGAAGAGACCGTGTTCTGGACCGGCACCGTCAATCGCAGCGACCTGGTGAACCAGTTCGGCATTTCCGAGCAGCAGGCGTCCGGCGATTTCACGCGCTATCAGGAACTCGCGCCCGACAATCTCGAATACGACAAGAGCGCCAAGGCCTACCGCGCAGCGCTCACATTCGAGCCGAAGTTCTTTGTCGTTGAACCAGCTCAGATCCTGAGCCAGTTGAGGCTCGTGGCCGAAGGCGTGACGGGCGACCACCCGATCATAGGTCAGCTTGCGCTTGGAATTGCGGCAACCCCTGCCCGTCCAGTCGACGCCGATACGCTTCGCACCGTCGTGCGTGCGATCCGCGAGCGGCGACAGATGTCAGCTCACTACGTCTCGTTCTCGCAGACCGATGGACGGATGCGCCGGCTTGAGCCGCACGCTCTGGCCTATGACGGGTTCAGGTGGCACGCACGCGCGCGCGATGCGGATGACGGAGCGTTCAAAGACTATGTGCTCGGTCGGCTTTCGAAAGCTGACCTTTTGGGACCGTCAGAAAGACCGCCGGAGGAAGACGTGGATTGGGCAGCAATGACGGTGCTGGTCATCGCGGCCAACCCAGGACTGTCGCCGGCGCAGAAGAAGGTGATCGAGCGAGACTACGGCATGCGAGGCGGTACAGCCGAACTCAAAGTCAGACGTGCGCTCGCCTACTACACCAAGCACCGGCTTGGCCTCGATCTCGACGCGAAGGCGCGGCGGGCTGAGGATCAGCATGTGGTTCTGTTGAAAGAAAGCTAGCTGGCTCGTGGCTCGTATCTCAAACCACAGGACCATTTGGGCAGCGAGGCTTGAAATCTGAGCCGCCTTAGTCCGCGGCGCGGTCGCTTACATGCAGCAGCCCAGAAGATTGCTCGATCTTCCACGCCTTGCAGCACTAGCACCTGAAGTGAGTGCGTCTACCAATTCCGCCATCTGGCACAATTTGTCGCCGCCGTTGACATTCAAGGTCCCGCCATCCAGCGCCGATCAGGACTGGCATGGCTGGGTGACGCTGACGATTGCGCCCAATCCCGGCCTGTCTCACCGGCGCAGAAGAAGGTGATCGAGCGCGACTACGGGATGCGTGGTGGAACGGTTGACCTCAAGGTGCGCAAAGCACTGGCCTACTACACAAAGCACCGCCTGGGGCTGGACCTCGATCCAAAGGCGCGCAGGCCGGAGGATCAGCACGTCGTCCTGATGATAAGAGCCGACAAGTAGGTGCTACCATCGACAAGATGTCTGGTCCGAAATAGCCAGCGGAGGTCACACACATGGATGGCGTTGATTTCATTGGGGACATTCACGGCTGTTCGGCGCAGCTGGAGCGACTTCTCCAGACGCTGGGCTATGTGCGCCGGGATGGTATCTATCAGCACAGCGAACGACGCGTCATCTTTCTTGGCGACTTCATCGATCGCGGACCGGAACAGCGCAGCACGCTCGAGATCGTCCGGCCCATGGTCGAGCGCGGAGGCGCCTCAGCCGTGCTGGGCAATCACGAGTTCAACGCCATCTGCTACGCCACGTCCCTGAATGACAGCTTTGTCCGCCCGCACACCGAGAAGAACCAGCATCAGCACGCGGCCTTCCTCGAAGAGTACCCGTTCGGATCCGACGAGCATCGCGACGCGATCTCCTGGTTCATGACGCTGCCGCTCTATATCGACACCTCAGCCTTCGGGGTCGTGCACGCATGCTGGTGCGAGGAAAGCTTCAGAGCGCTCGGCCCCCATCTTTCCGGCACGGGGCGCCTCTCGCAGAGCACACTGAGTCACTACGAAGACCGGAGCTCTCCGGTCCATCTGGCGATCGAGACAATCCTCAAGGGGCCGGAGCATGCGCTACCTGCGGCGTTCGCGTTCAGGGACAAGGACGGCCACGCTCGTTCCCATGCCCGCCTGAAATGGTGGACGTCGTCAGACCTGGCGGTATCGCGGCGACTTGAGTTCGGAGGCGCCGAGCTGTCGTCAGAGCAGCTGGCGGAATTGGATCTTCTCGCTCCCCCTCCGGCGCACCCTGCCCCAACAAAACCCGTCTTCGTCGGACACTACTGGCTCAGAGGCGAGCCGGGCCCCTTGTCCGAATACGTTGTATGCGTGGACTACAGCGTCGCGAAGCGCGGGAAGCTGGCGGCCTATCGGTGGAGCGGCGAGCCTCTGCCGGTGAGGGACAACTTCGTTTGCGTGAGCTGACGCTCGCCCCCAGGCCTCCGGCTTTTTGCGCATCGGCTCGAGGACCTGCAAGCTGCATGGTGACGAGAGAGGCTGATGTTTCTGTCCGCACAACGCTGGCCTGAAAAAGCCAGTGCAGGTCAGTTTATTGCTTGGCGACCCACGGCCCACCCTGCGGCCACGTCATCGCCGCCATGGCTGAGGTGGCGGTGGCCTCCATCAACGGCGACACAAAGGTGGCGATGAGCGTGACCAGTTCTGGAAACGGCGCTGGCGGTATCGCGATGGCCGTGCGCTCGAGGAAGGCCTTCCACTGCGCGTTCTTGCTGGGATCCGCGTAGAACGCCTCGGTTAGCGCGAAGGGTGTCTCGGCGGCAAGCGGCGTTTGGCGACGGGCGAAGGTCGCGGCCACCGCGGCCGCGAGCGTTGTACCGTCAAAGGTGAACGTCTTGGCGATGACCCAGAGATCGAAGAAGTCCTTCATTCGCGTGTTGCGCACGCCGAGCGTCACCAATGCCTCCAGTTTTTCAGCAACCACCGTTTCGGGCGGATAAGCTTTGACAACGGCCTTCGGGAAATCCAGCAGCGAGGGATAAGTAACCTCGCTAGCAGCCGGCGTTACGGCGTCCCCGAATCCGATATCGATTTGAATGGGCAGCCGCGCGTTGGCTATCGTGGCGGTGAGCGTGATGCGAACACCGGGATAGTCTTCATCGTCACGGGTGCTGACCGCACGCACGCTGCCCGGGTCATAGACAACGCCGTCGTCCGGTGCCGCCAGTTCGCAGAGCGCCTTGAAGATCCCAGCCATCCGATCGGGCGCCGGATCGCCCTGCCCGAGCAGGTCGAGGTCGCCAGTGCTCCTATAGGGCACGCTTGCCCAGAGCGAGAACAGCATCGCACCTTTCAGAATGAAGTGGTCGCGGTAACCGGATTGCGCGAGGCGATAAATCAGCCGCTCGATGGCGAAGCGCAGCATGACGAGTTGGGCATTCTCGTCGCGCTGGCGCGCATAGTCGGTCAGGCGCGCCCGCACCGACGCTCCGACATTTTTCAGCGGTGGCCGCGTCATGGGAGGTTTTCCAGATATGGACGCATAACGCTGCCGACGCGGTTGGCGACGGCGAGTCGCCAGATCTCGTCGGTGGTGGCGCGCTTGCGACGCAGGGCATCGCGCAGCGCTTCCAGGGCGACGTCGAGGCCGATTTTGGAGCGATGTTTGAAGCAATCCGCCACGGTCTTGGCAGGCGAGGTGATCGGCACCGAGACGCCGTCGATGCGGTGATGCTTGATACCGGCCACAAGAGCCTGCCCGCTCGCGCGGATGATCTTGAGCCGCACGGGTGGCTTGGTCGGAGCCCAGGCCTTTGACGGCATCAGCATCCACACGGCGTGTGGCGTCTGGGTGGTCAGCTCGTGGAACTGGAGAGCCGAGAGAAGCGCGATCACACCCGACGGCGCTGCCTTGGCCGCTTCCGCCAGGCTATGTGCTTCGGACAGATCCGCGTCGGCGAGTTGATAGAGGCCGCGCGACGGCTGAGTGAAGATTCCCTCGTTCACCAGTCGACGGAGGGTTACGCGCGGTATGCCCTCGGCGTCGAACTCGCGCGCACGGACGACGCCTTGCTCGTTAGCAAGGGCAAGCGCGCGGTCCTTGTGGGAATTAACCGTCATGCTCTATGTTACAAGTTCTAGGTACTCTCGCGCAAGTACCTTGATTTTGTAACGCACGCGTAAACACCCCGGCGCCCTCCCCATTGTTCGCTGGCAGCTCTCGCCCAGGTGATTGGCTACGGCCTCGCCTCCTCCATCGTGCGAACGGCACGGCGGGCATCTGACGATACCGGCGCAGCCAGCTTCGCAGCGATCTGTCGCCCGATTTCGTCTGCTGCTCGCCGAAGCGGGGTGTCTGCCAGGTGCGCGTACCGCTGAGTGGTAGACGCCTGTCGGTGACCGAGGATCCCACCGATAAGTGGAAGCCCGATCCCGCCACTCGCGCCAACGCTGGCGAAGGTGTGCCTCAAGTCGTGAATACGGACATCGCCGATGCTTGCCGCCTTGCGGATCCGACGCCACTCCTTGGAGAGCCCATCGAAGTGCCCGTCCGAGCGCGCCGCCGGAAACACCCAGTTGACGTTTTCATTTGCCCACTCGCGCTCGGCCGTCAGAAGGTCGACGGCAGCTGAAGCCAAGGGAATAATCTTTGCGCCCGTTTTGCTTTTCTCGAGCCGGAGCATCCCGAACTCAAAGTCCACTTCGGACCATTTAAGGGCTTCAATTTCGCCGCGACGCGCACCCGTCAGGATGAGGAGCCGGATGATGGTTGCCGCCTTGCCGGCTGTTGGTGAGGGCGCGGGCGTATCGAGCACCTGTCCAAGCTGTCTGATCTCGGCCGCGCTCAGATAGCGGTGCCGCTTCTGGCTCGGAGCCAGCTTGACCCCCAACGCCGGGTTCCGCTCGATCAGCCTTTGGTCGACTGCAAAGGACAGGATTGAAGACAGCAGGCGGATCGTACGGGCAGCGGTGCCTGCACCTCCCTTGACGTTGACGAGTCCCCGCTTCCTCCCCTTCCGCTTGGTGCGGGAGTCTCCCTTGGCGATCTGATTGCGAAGGTGCTCGATGTCGCTCCTCGTCAGATCGACGACTGGGCGATGTCCAATCAGGGGTTTCAGGTGATGGTTGGCCTGCGCCACCTCATTAGCGATATTCTGCTGGGAGCGAGGTTCGCCGGTCCGTCGATTTGTCGTGACGCCCGTTGTCGACCAGATGTCGATGAGCTCTGCAACCGTTGCCGCCGTCCGATGGCGAAGGCGCTCCTCCGCTGGATCTTCCCCTAGCCCCGCTTTCCGCAGAACCGCTTTGGCTTCAATCCGGGCCTCGTCCACTGTCGAGGATCCGTAGACGCCGACGGTGAGTTTCCTGAGCCTCGCCTTGCGACCGCCGCCCACACGATACTGAACGACGAATGTCTTCTTGCCCGCGGGCCTGACGCGAAGTCCGAACATCGGAAGCTCGTCGTCCCAATAGATGCAATCCACCTCTTTGGGCATCACCGCATCGACAGATCGTTTGGTCAGGCGCACCAGAACCCCCGTTTTTGCTCTACTTTTGTGAGTGTAGCCCAAACTTTCTGGGCATCACCTGGGCATCACCGTGCACGGGAATCGGGGGTGATTTGAGGAAACAGGAGGAAACGTAAATTGCCATCGGACCTTCCTCTCTGATGGATTTTCGGACTGTGAGTAGCGCTGCAAACCCTTGTGGTATCAGCGAAATTGCCACGCGATGCTACAGCAGGATATGGAAGGTGGCAGTCGCGGATGCATGTCGACTCAGCTGACCGCGAACGCCAGTTCTGGATTCGTAATGCGGGGGTCAGGTGTTCAAGTCACCTAGGCGGCACCATCTTTTCAATGACTTAGCTCACCGCTGAACTTCGCCGAAGAGCGCTGGTAAGCACCTGGTAAGCACCGCCTCACGCAATTGTTCACAAGATATCTGCGCGATGCCCCGCGTTGCCGGTCGTTGCCGCAATTGTTTTGGGCTGTCCGGAGCCCGCGCTTCAGCGCCTGACCCACCCGTTTAGAACTTCGATGATTTGAGACGTGGATCGCAGGCGACGCTCATCAGCGAACGCTCGCAGATCCTCAGGGTCATACCTGATCGCGCGGTCAGTCGCACGAATGAAGCGTGGCCCCCGACCAGAACAGCGCATCTTGTCGAGAGTCGACTTGGACAGACCTAGCCGTATCGCAGCTTCACGAACGTCAAGCAGCCTCCGCTCATCGGCTGCCTTCTGTCTGTCGGGCTCGAGGATCTTCGGAGGTCGGCCGCGTCGTCTCTGCGCGCCCATCACAAAATCGCGGACACGCTGGTCTACGGCTGTGGTGGATTCATTCGTCGACACAGGCTCTGCGCTCGACAAGGCTATCTGGTTTGCCTCACTGGCGATTGCGTGACTCAGGATGGGCTTTGAAGTCACCGCGTCGACATCAAGCGAAACACTGAAGAGATCGAGCTGGCTCTTTACGCCAGCTGCCTTTGGGGTCTTGCTTCGTTGTGCACGCGACATCCGAACGTCATCCTTTCGCACGAACATTTATCCACAAGCCCGGCAACATGCTCCACCACTTTCATCCGGCGGAAGAAATTGCGGTGGATCCACGGTGCAAGATGGTCACACTCAGGCGAACGGGCGAGGAACTTAAACTTGCGGCAAGTTCGATCGGTCATCCAATACCCAAGCCCAGCCCGATTCCGCGCTGCAGACTCCACGACATGCTCTGCTGGCGCAGAACGCCCACGACTTCGCGCCCGGCAAATCGCTCAAGCGGAGGCCGCCAGGGAACAAGATTGGCCTGACGCTCGCCGAGAATGAGCGCCATCCTGCCCTGCGCCATGTCGATGCGCCGCGCGTAGATGCCGGTGACGCGATGCGCGTCATAGGTCAGCACAGGAATGCCCAGCTCCTCCCGTAGCGCGCTGGCCTGCGTCGCGAGCTCGAACTGCGCCATGCGCTGGAGCATCTGACGCGATGGCCCCGGCTCGTGCGCCTCCATCCAGCCCTGCTCGATCAGGAACAGCCGTCGCTGCTGAAGGGTCTGCTCGAACTCACGCGCGAGTCGGCGCTCCCCGGTCGGGCCGTGCGCTTCCCCCGCAAGCACCTGATCAAGGTGCGTTGGCCCGATCGCCTCAATCTGCTCGCCCAGCGACCAGTAGCTGGCGACGTGGGCCGAGAATGGCGCCCGGCGCACCAGCTTCTCCTCGAACGCCATGGCGGCGGTCAGGTGATCGCCGACCTGGAACTCGCCATTGCCAGGGCCTTCGACGAGGCCCAGCCGCCGCATGTTCTCGAGCCGGCGAAGGTTAGCCTCCATGACCCCGCGATCCACATAGGGCTCGAGGC
>JBBQJV010000120.1:0-7512 GCA_038326205.1 Caulobacterales bacterium
GTTCGTTGACGTGCCGGGCTTCATGCCGGGCACGAAGCAGGAGTATGGCGGCCTCATCAAGCACGGCGCAAAGTTGTTGTTCGCTTATGCCGAAGCCACGGTACCGAAAGTTACCGTCATCACGCGCAAGGCGTATGGCGGGGCCTATGTTGTCATGAGCTCAAAACACTTGCGCGGTGACGTGAACTTTGCCTGGCCGACTGCAGAGATCGCCGTGATGGGCGCCAAGGGCGCCGTCGAGATCATCTTCCGTGCGGAAGCTGCCGGCGACGCGGAAAAACTCGCCGCCAAGACCAAAGAATACCAGGATCGCTTCGCCAACCCCTATGTTGCCGCGTCGCGCGGCTTCATCGATGATGTGATCATGCCGCACAGCACGCGTGAGCGGATCGTTCGCGCCCTGCGCACGCTGAAGAACAAGCAGGTGTCAAACCCGACGAAGAAGCATGACAATATTCCACTTTAAGAGGCGGTGAGTCTTTTTCGTTTGGTCCTTGCTGCGCGTTGTCACGCAAACTTCGCTCCACACGCCTCTGCAGAGCGTGTGGCTGGGTGGGTCACTGGAGGCCCTGACACGTCGGAGCTGGCCAAGGCAAGCTCTGGCGGGGTTCTCGTAGAATGCAGATCCGACGATACGCCTCAGATCTGATCTGCCGCCCCCGATGAGCGCATACCCCCCGCATCTGAGTTCAGACCCAGCCCCATCGGGCAATGGGTCGAGGATAAACGCCGCGCAGCAGGACCCACTTCCCGATATTGCGCTCCTCTTAGTTGCGGGCGCGGTGAGCGACATTTCGGCCTGGGCGCGGAGCGAGATCGAATCCATGGGCATGGTTCATACCAGGAGCCAGCCTGACAGGGACGAAGTTGGGCCAGTCCACGATCGAGGCAGTGGCCACCTCGACCTGGCTTGACTGCAAGGATGATTTCATCGTGCGTGTTGCGGATCAGTGAGATGGTTCGGTGCGGGCCAATCTAAGTTCGAAGTCCTGCTTCGATGTTTCGGATCTCGGCGCCAACGCAACGCGCACTCGGGATTTCTCGAAATGCATGCGGTCCTATGCTTGGCAAAACTGTGAAATTGCGCGCCCTGATGAACACACGCGAACGCAGCATTCTAAGAATGCACCGGCCCGGCCTACTCAGGCACGTCACGTAAATCGCCGGTAGGTTCAACTGACTAGAAAGGTATGACCTCGCTCTTCCAGTCCACCATCAATCCGGACTGGTCGGACGAGAGCTTGTCCAGCACGACCATTAGGCGATCGGCGGCAAGATCAGGGCTGACGATGGCGCCCGGTTTGGCGCCGCCCTGAAAGGGTTGAGAGAGCTTGGTTGCGACGGTGCCGGGATGAAGCGTGGCGCAGACCGCCAACGGGCGCGTGCGCGAAAGTTCGATCGCGAAGTTTCGAAACATCATGTTGAGCGCGGCCTTAGAAGTTCGATATGCGTGCCACCCGCCTAAGCGATTGTCGGAAATCGACCCTACGCGGGCCGACAGCGCGGCAAAAACGGTCTTTTGATTCTTGGCGAGTAGAGGCAGCATATGCTTTCCGATCAGGGCTGGCCCGATGACATTGATCGCGAAGGCCCGTTGAAGGGCCCCTGCCTGAAGCGACCGCCAACTTTTTTCGGGCATAATGGCATTATCCTGCAGCACGCCGGTCGCGACGATCACAAGGTGGACAGGGCCTGTCTCCGCAATCGATCGAGCAGCTGAAACGATGGACAGCTCGTCCTCGAGATCGAACTGGAACGCTCGAATCTTTTGGTTTGTCACGTCTACAGGGCCCCGCGCTCCGACGTCGAGACGTCCGCAGCGCGGGTCGGCGCCCAAGGCGCGTACCAGCGCTGCACCGATGCCGCCGTTCGCTCCAAACACAACCGCATGATAGCCGATCGGGAGGGATAGCAAACTCATTCGTGCCTCTTCGATCCTGCAGTGTCGGCTAACGCGCGGCGCCCAACCCGGCCGTCGAATCCGCCATGGGGCGATCGATGGCAGAAGGTCACGAACAGCAACAACTCGACGTGCACCATCCCTTGCCTGTGACGCGAGTTGCCAAGAGCAGCGTCATACCTTCGCCTACGCTTTTAGGAACGAGATGGACTTCTCACTGGAGCTAACAAGTTAGTTGAAACCGAACAAGGTCGGGGTGCGGCGTGCTCGGCGGATGCCTGAAATCACATGGGAGTTTTCGGCTGGCGATGACAGCTTTTGCTCCAAAACGACCGAACTTGTCAGCACTATAGAAAAAAACTTGTTCCGCAGCGTAGCGGATTTGCGGATGCAAAGTGCTATCAACCCGCTTCCTGAGATCATCTCAGGCGCCGGCCCGCATTCGAGCTTTCATCAGCCGCTAATTTTCATCAGCCGGACGTGAAGCGCTCTCTCTAGCCAACAAACGCTGTAGGGTTCGGCGGTGCATGCCGAGGCGACGGGCGGTCACCGACACGTTGTGATCGCATTCAGCAAGTATGTCAAAAATGTATTGGCGACGCACCGCGTTTGGGCTGTGCGGGTGCTCGGGCGGCCTTGCGGCGCCTCCAACGGGCGCGCGCAAGGCATCCGCGATTTCATCAGGATCGGCAGGTTTGGGTAGATAGTCGATCGCGCCTGCTTTCACCGCCGACACCGCCGTCGGGATGTTTCCATAGCCGCTGAAAATGACAGCTCGACACGCAGGGTTCATCTGGTGGAGCGCTGCCACCACTGCCAAGCCATCACCCGGTTCGAGCCGCAGATCGATCAGAGCATACCGGGGCTCGAACTCGCGTGCGAGCTCGATTGCGCCGCTCTCGCTCGACACCGTCCGCACCGCAAATCCGCGAGCCTCCATCGCCCGTCGAAGCTGCGCGAGAAGCAGTGTGTCGTTCTCGACGATTAGAAGGGTATCGGCGTCAGACTCCAAAGCGGCACACTCCAATTCTATGCGATCTCCCGCGATATGGTGTTGGCTTCAAGGATCCAAGAGACGACCCAACGTCGCAGATCCTTCCACATCCGGCCCACGGGATTTTCTCCGCGCATATGCTTTGTGTGCGAGCCTCTGGAGTCGAGGCCGGATGATAAGGAAACGTCGATAGGCAAAATCGAGCGCCCAAAGCACGGGTGGAAGCCGCGCGATCTCGCCAAACGGCCGCAGCAATGGAATTGCGCGCCACATCGCGGCAAATGCTGCGGCTCCGGAGACTACCGGGTAACCACTTTCCTGCGCATGGAAGCGCGAGAGCAATTCGGCCCGATCGAGCGGGCAGACCGCATCAGCGCGGTCGACATCTTCGAAATGGATTGCGCCTTTTCGATCCAACCGTTTGAACAGCGCAATCTCTCGCTGGCAGAGCGGGCAGGCCCCGTCAAACCAGACTGTCAGCTTAGGGTTTGTCTCACGCAACTGATCGCCCTGCTCAGTTGGGGGAGTAGTCCGGCAGGCGTTGGAGTGCGTATCGATGCTCATGTCGCTAGGCGCCATTCTGTCTGTCTTCGGGAAAGCCAGCTTAGCTTCTAGCGACCCCGCGCGAGGTGTTGTCGTGATTGGTTACGTGCGATCGCTCGCGGCGGATCGATTGCGGGACGAATTGCCGCTGGAAGGTCAGCGCAGACGATCGGAGTTCATGGTTATCGGTGATTTGACCCCGCCGCTCTCACGCGCGATCTGGGGAGACTTGCCAACGCGTTGCTAATTTTGGTCGACCGGCGTTTCCCTTGACTCAGGAATGCCAACGCTGAGCTTCCTGATAAAAGGGAGCGGAGCGAACTGGCTGCCCGGCCTGAGATGGAGAAGCGGGAATGACAGAAGACGAAACGGCGCTGGGGCGACGATCGCAGACCAGCGTGCCTGCGAGCGCCCTTTGGCTTGGCGGGTCGGGCGCCCTCCCTTTCATCGGACTGGCTGGTGCGACACTATTTTTCTCTGGCCCGGCAAAGCAGCTAGCCGCTTATGCGCTAGCGGCCTATGGCGCGGTTATTCTATCTTTTCTTGGCGGCGTGCATTGGGGGATGGCGGTTGGATCCGAGCATGACCCTGACGGGGGAAAGCTGTCCGCGAGGCTCGCTGTGAGTGTCATTCCTTCGCTTGTGGGATGGGCTGGCCTCCTGATCGGAGGTCCGGCGGGGCTCTTCATTCTGGCCGTTGCCTTTGGCGCCATGATGTTGGTCGATCTTCGGGCCGCCAGGCTGGGCGAGGCGCCCTCCTGGTATCCCAAGCTCCGGATCCCGTTAAGCCTGATGGCTATGGCCGCGCTGCTAGTTGGCGCCTGGACGGCGGCTGCTGTGCGCGTCTAATCCAATCAACGCCAACTCATGCCCCGATGAGCTCGGCCAATTCCGTGCCTGATATCCAAGCCGCTTCGATCCGCGGGGCGATCAGCCAATCTCCACAGATCCCGAGGCGACGATCACGATCGAAAATCGCCCCTGATCCTTCAACGCCGGACCTGGCATAACGCCACCGATGGCTGACCATACCGACACGGGGAGGTAGTCCTGCATCCAGTAGCGCAGAGAACGCCGCTATCAATGCATCGGCGACCCAATCCGGATCAGCTTCGAGATGTTGCGCTGACCAATCAGGGCCGGCCTGCACAACCCAACTCTCCGGCCCGGTGCGTCCCGGCTTGGAACTGTTGCGAGCGGCCCATCCGATGATGCCTTCCCCCCGCCAGCAATTCTGGTCGACAGCAACGGGTTCCGCAAAAGCCAGCATCACCGTCCAGCACGGCTCGCTCCGCGCTGCGCTTGCCCTGGCTGCAAGATCCGGAGCGGCAGAGGCGAGCAGGGCGGACGTCTGCTCAGCGGGGATCGCCAAGACCATGACATCAACCTCGAAAACTTCCCCGCCCAGGACATGCAGACGCTAGCCCGGGCCGGATCCTTCAACCTTCGTCACCTGCCTTGCCCAATGCACCGTCACTCCATCAGCCATGTGACGCACAGGCGCGTTCATGGTGGGCACGCCGACAAACGCATCGCTTCCCGCTGATGGCCAGGCGCCAACCGCGCCGTCGGCAATCCAGGTCTCTACCCGCAATCCAAAGCGTTGGTCGCGAATGGTGAAGTATTGCGCCCCATGATCGAAGCACGCTTCGCCAGCCACTGTCTTGAGCCGCCGCGTCGACATTCGGCCGCCTGCTCCGCGTCCCTTGTCGAGCAACACCACGTCGTGCCCGTTACGGATCAACCCTTCAGCGCACGCTAGGCCAGCCATCCCCGCGCCAACGATTCCAATTCGCATCCGAAACCGACCCCTCAACCCTTCCGGTCGCGCAACGTCACTACACGACGCGTCGCCTGTGACAATTGCGTTGCTTAAGCCAGAGGAAACGATGACGCCGGCGGCGCTCAACGCAACCAAGGGCAATACTAGTGTGATCCATGACCCTCTTCGACGCGATCAAGGAACTCATCAGCCTCTTTTACGATTGCGTCCTTACGTTCTTGAGACCAGCCAGCGAGTGTCCGATACGGCATCGCGAGCCGCGCGTTCCTCGCAAGTCGGTGCTCATTTCGTATGAGAAAAGCCCAGTAGAGATAATTGAACGGGCAGGCGCGCGCACCCGTTTTTTGCTTCACGTCATACGCGCAGCCTGAACAGTAGTCAGACATACGATCGATGTATGCGCCTGACGCTGCGTAGGGCTTGGAGGCCATCCGCCCGCCGTCTGCGAAAACTGCCATGCCAAGCGTGTTGGGCATCTCGACCCACTCAAAGGCGTCGGCATAGACGGCAAGATACCAGCGCTCGATCTCGCGCGGCGCGATACCCGCAAGAAGTGCGTAATTGCCTGTCACCATAAGACGCTGAATATGATGCGAGTATGCATATCTCTTCGTGCTGTCGATGGTCTCACGAAGGCAGCGCATTGCTGTCTGACCCGTCCAGTAGAAGGCGGGCAGCTTCCGGTTCGCCTCAAGAGCGTTCGCCTCGGCATAGTCCGGCATCAAGGTCCAGTACACTCCGCGCACATACTCCCGCCACCCCAGGATCTGTCGCACGAACCCCTCGACCGCGTTCAGCGGCGCCGTCCCCGCGCGCCAGGCTGCTTCCGCCGCAGCGCAAACCTCCCGCGGCGACAGCAATCCGAGATTCATCGCGGGAGCCAGCAATGCGTGAAACAAGAGCTGCTCGCCGGACTTCATCGCATCCTGGAAATCGCCGAAACGAGGCAGACACTCTGCGACGAAGTCTTTTAGAGCGCGGAGCGCGTCCGCACGGGTCACCGGCCAACCGAATTGTTCTAATGATCCGAAGTGGTGGCCAAAGCGCTGCTCTACCAGCGCCATCACTTCACACGTTGTGGCATCGGGTTCAAATCGGAGACGCGAAGGCAGACTTATCTCTCGCGGCAAACGCTTGCGGTTCGCCGCATCGTAATTCCATTCACCACCCGCTGGACCTTGCCCCTCCATGAGCACTTTGTGTTCGCGCCGCATCTCCCGGTAGAAATGCTCCATACGCCAAGTGCTGCGTCCGCGGGCCCATTCCGAAAAGCGGTCACGGCTTGCAAAGAAACGACCATCAGGCCGGATCTCGACCGGGCAGCCAGTCAGCGCTGCCCAGCCCTCGATCAACTTCTGAACACGCCATTCCCCTGGTTCACTCACCACAATAGTTTCGGGGCGGTATCGCTCGACTGCGCGTCTTACTTCACCGTTGAGCGTCCCGGTATTGCCAGAGGCGTCGAGCTGCATATACGCGACGGCTATACCGCGCTGACGCAATTCTTCGGCGAAGTGGCGCATTGCGGACAGCACGAGCACGATCTTCTGCTTGTGATGCGAGACGTAGGCGCCTTCTTCAGCCACCTCCATCATCAGAACCGTGTCGCGCTCAATGTCGATGTCGACGAGCGAGGACATGTCGGAAGATAGCTGGTCACCCAATATGACCCGGAGCGCGCTCATGCCTTGTCGATTCCCGGCGAGCTTGCCGGAGTGGAGGCGCGACACCGATCGGAGCAGAATCTCACATTCTCCCAGTCGCGCGCCCACTTTTTGCGCCACGCGAAGAGAAGGCCGCAGCCTGCGCAGCGCTTGGTCGGCAGATCGGCTTTCCGGCGCATCTTGCCGCTGGGCCGAGCAAGCCGTTGCTTTACGCCGTCAGTCGACGCCATGATTTGCATCTCCTCCAGGGCGTGGCCAACGCGAGCGCTCAGCCCCGACCACCGGCTCCGCGTTGGAACGAGCCGTTCGCGAGGAAGACGACCAGCGCCACACAAAGCAGGATGCCGGCGTGGCGTTCAGGCGGCCTAGACTTCGCCATAGCGCTTCGTCCCGCCAGCGGCTCGATCATCGCGATAGATTTTTGGATAAGTTACCTTTCGGGCATTACCAAAGGCCAACGATGTCGCACTTCGAGCATGAAAGCTCACAATCTATTCGTGCTCACCGTCACGGCGGCGACCCGAATTGGATTTGAAAAAATCAGGCTTCACCGTCGCCACAGTATAAGTCGCAACCGTCATTGCGGCCGCACCAATCAGAACAGCGTGCCCGATGATGCTTGCAAACCC
>JBBQJV010000121.1:0-7480 GCA_038326205.1 Caulobacterales bacterium
GATCACTCACGGATTTGTATGATTCACCCTGGCTTCCAAACTCGCCTGCAGCGACCACCCCGCGCCGTTGAACAGTGATCAGCTGACTTCCTGCGAAGAGGACGCGTGCAGTATCGCACGGGCGGGAAAGTGTAGGACCGAGATATTGCAGAATGGCGTTTTAGGGTGGTTAGGGCGTTGTGTTTTTTGGGGTCGGTCCGAAAGGCCCGTGTGCAGATTCGGCGGATGAGTCGGGACTATTGAGTTGTCATTCTTGGGCCTGTCCCGAGCAACTGGTTGGGTCTGCGGGGGGAGTTGGGCAATTCCGCGCCGGCTTGAACCGAGATTCTCTGGTCAGGCCGGAGAGTGACGCCAATGGTGTGGTTTCGGGTTCGCGCTGCGTGCGAAGACCGGGGGCCACGAGCATTGCTCGTGGCTTAGGTCTCTCGATTTGGTCCCCCGGACCACAAATCGCGCCTTCGGCGCCGTTCCTCAACCAGCCCGACGCCAGGAACGCGTGCCAAGGGGCACGCTTCCAGTTTGCAGTTTGCAGTTCGCAGTTCGCAGTTCGCAGTTTGATAGGGATCGGGCCTGTGCGCCGGTCCGCCAACCCTACTTGCGTTGCAAGTCAGGGAGACAAGAGCGCGTCGGTGCTTAGCTGCGGCCGAGGAAGTCCTGTTTGCCGAGGGGCACGCCGTTGTGGCGGAGGATGGCGTAGGCGGTGGTGACGTGGAACATGAAGTTCGGGATGGCGAAGTTGGTGAGGAAGTCGATGCCCTTGAACTTCATTTCGCCATTGGGAAACTTCAGGATGACTTCGCGATCCTCGGAGCCGTCGATGGCGCTGGCCGGCACGCTCTTGATGTAATCAACCGTGTTCGCGATGCGCACGCGCAGATCAGCAATGGTGGTTTCGGTATCGGCCATCGCAGGCGCCGTGCCGCCGGAAAGGCGCGCCATCGTGCCCTTGGAGGTGTCGCTGGCGAACTGGATCTGGGCCGAGAGCGGCTTCATGTCGGGCGCAAGGCGCGACGTCACGAGTAGGTTGGCGTCGAAGCCGCGTTCTTTCGCGTTCGCTTCGGCTTTTTCTAAAAGCTGGTCGAGATTGCCGAGCATGCGCAGGTACAGAGGCGCGCTGGCCTTGTGCATTGAAATCGACATTGAAGTGTCCCTTGTCCACAGTTCACAGGAACTGGCCACCGGAGGAACCGGCGGCGTCCGACTTCGCATATGGGCGCGGTTTTTGCTGGCGCAATCTGCTAGGGTTACGAATCGTCGATCCGGGGATGACCGTTGAAACTGCAATTCTGGTTCGAATTCGCTTCGACCTACTCCTATCCGGCCGTGATGCGGGCGGACAAACTGGCGGCGTCGCATGGCGTGGAGCTGGAGTGGAAGCCGTTCCTGTTGGGGCCGCTGTTTCACGCGCAGCAAGGATTGAAGGATAGCCCGTTCAACGTGGTGCCGATCAAGGGCAGCTATATGTGGCGGGACATCGAGCGGATCTGCGAGAAGCACGCGTTGCCGTTCCGGCGGCCACATCGCTTTCCGCAGAACGGCCTGATGGCGGCGCGGATCACGCTGTCGCTGCCGCAGGCCGAGCGCGGGAATTTCGTGAAGGCGGTCTATCAGGCCAACTTCGTGCATGACCGCGATATTTCCGATCCGCAAATATTGCATGCTGCGGCGCGGCGCGCGGGGCTCGATCCGCTGGAAACGCTGGCGGCGATGACGTCGGAGAGCGTGAAAGACGAGCTGCGCGAGGAAACCGCGAAGGCCGCCGATATCGGGATATTCGGCGCACCGAGCTTCGTGACCGAGGACGGCGAGATGTTCTGGGGAAACGACCGCCTCGAAGACGCTCTTGATTGGGCGGTACGCGGAACGCTAAGACCCAATACACAAAACTGAAACACCGGTATTTCAACCGGGCATCCATGGAGACGTCCGATGGCGTTCGTGCTCACCGAAGAGCAGCAGATGCTGCGTGATAGCGCGGTATCGTTCGCGGCCGAGAAGCTGCCGGTGAGCCAGTTGCGGGCGTTGCGCACGGCGGGTGCGGGGTTCGACGTGGGCACGTGGAAGGAAATGGCGGAGCTGGGCTTCGCCGGCGTACTGATCCCGGAAGAGTTTGGCGGGTCGGCGTTTGGCTATGTCGGTCTCGGGCAGGTTCTGGAAGCCCAGGGCCGGACGATCGCGGCCTCTCCCCTGCTCTCGACGGCTATGATCGGCGCGTCGGCGTTGATGATCGTGGGGAGCCAGGCGCAGAAGGAAGCCTGGCTGCCCAAGATCGCGGCGGGTGAGACGATTGCAGCGTTGGCGGTAGATGAAGGCGCGCATCACAATCCGGCGCACATCAAGTTGAGCGCGAAGAAGTTGGGCGCGGGTTTCGTGCTCAACGGCGACAAGCGGTATGTGGTGGATGGCGGCGACGCGGATTTTCTGATCGTGTCGGCGCGCACGTCTGGGGACGCAGGCGATGCAACGGGCGTGACGTTGTTCCTCGTACCGGCGAACGCCAAGGGCGTGACGCGGACGGTACTGAAGACGCTGGATGCGCATGCGGCAGCAAACATCAATTTTACCGGCGTGGAAGTTGGCGCCGATGCTGTGCTCGGTGCGGTAGATGGCGGCTATGGCGCGCTGGAACAGGTGCTGGATCGCGCGCGCATCGGCGTGGCGGCGGAAATGCTGGGTGCAGCGGATGCAGCGTTCGACATGACGAGCGAATATCTGAAAGTGCGCAAACAGTTCGGCCAGCTGATCGGGTCGTTCCAGTCGATCCAGCATCGCGCGGCGATCATGTTCACCGAGCTGGAGCTGACGCGCAGCTGCGTTGCGGCGGCGCTGGACGCGCTGGATCGCAACGCCAACAATGTCGCGGAGCTGGCGTCGCTAGCGAAGGCGCGGGCGGCGGAGACCCTGCATCTCGTGAGCAATGAGACAGTGCAGATGCATGGCGGCATCGGCATGACCGATGTGCATGATAGCGGGCTCTACATGAAGCGCGCCCGTGTGCTCGAGAGCCTCTATGGCAGCGAGAGCTTTCATCGCGATCGCTATGCGCGGATGGGCGGGTACTGATTTCCTGAGAGCCTCCCAAAACCAGACAGGCCGCCTGCTCTGAGAGCAGACGGCCTGGCCGGACTAATCCCGGAGGGGATAGTTATCTTCGGGGAGGAAGACCTGTACGTTACTTGACGGGCGGCATGATCACCTTGTCGATGACGTGGATGACGCCGTTTGAGGCGTCGATATCGGCGGCCACGACCTTCGCGTCATTGACCATCACGCCATCGGCGTTACCGACGACTTTGACCGTCGCGCCCTGCACTGTGGCGGGCTCGAGCATCTGCATGCCGATGGCGGATGACATCACTTCGGCCGGCAGCACGTGATAGGTGAGAATGGCGACCAGCTTATCCTTGTTCTCAGGCTTCAGCAGGCCTTCAACCGTGCCGGCCGGGAGTGCGGCGAAAGCAGCGTCGGTCGGCGCAAAGACGGTGAAGGGGCCGGGACCACGAAGGGTCGATTCCAGACCGGCGGCCTGGACAGCGGCGACGAGCGTGGTGAACTGTCCGGCGGCTACGGCCGTGTCGACGATGTCTTTTGTTTCGACCGGAGCAGGCATCGGCGCAGGCGCTTCAGCGACTGGCGCGGTCGTCGGCGCCACCGGAGTGGTTTCACCGGAGCAGGCAGCGCCTAGAAGAGCGAACGTGACGATGGGGAGGAGAAGCTTCATTTTCAAATCCTGGGTTCTGCGCAAGTCTGAGCCGTCTTCGGGCTCTCCTGCGTCGTGTGTGATGGGAGGAATACGCGCACTCAAAGCGGGTGGATTGCAGATCACAAAAGTGTAATACTTGAAGGCCTCACGAGGATGGTGCGACTTCGATCATGACTTCGTTGCGGCGAAGAAAAGCTGGCGTCCATGGCGGATCGTAGAAGGCAAAGACAGCTTCGCCGCGTGGCGTCAGGTTTGAGCTTGCCACTTTCCGCATAAGCACCGATTGGGCGGTCTCCATGTCGCTGGCTGACGCGAGCCCTGTGAAGCTGTAGACCGCCATTCTGCGCGCAGGTTCTTCGACCAGCTTGACGTTAGGGCTGGTGGGGGCGGGAAGCGATTGCAGGGTCGAGCCCGCGGGCATGGTGAAGGAAATTGTCCACGTATCGCCGCTAGAAACCTGTTGAGTCACAGGCGCCGTCATTGCGATTTTTTCGCGCGGCGCTGCTTGGGTGACAGGGGCAGTCATGGCGATTTTCTCGCCGTCGCGTCCCTTGGCAAAGATGTAGTCGGCGAGCGGACCAAAGCCTTCGAAGCGCGACCCCCACGCATCGCCCTTCACTGTCGTTTCCGCTACGATAGTCGGCGCATATTCGCGGACCTGGAATTTGCCTTCTGACGACTGCAGCGCAAACGCGGGCTCTTCAACACGATCGGTGGCGCAGGCGGCGAGAAAAAGGGGAAGTGCAAGGAAAAGTGAAAAACGCATTTGAGGGCTCCGGTTGCAGCTAATACGCGCGCCGAGGATAGCCGGATCATGGCCCTGCGAGGGCTCTGGTCTTTCACATCGGTGGGGATAGGCTCGGCGCGTATCGAACGAAGCGCGGGGAAGACGATGAGCAGCAAGTGGACAGCCCAGAACAGCGATCCCGTCGCGCGTGGACTGATGGCGGGATTTCCGCCAGCGGACGACAGGCAGGTGCTGGCCGAGGGCAGTCTTTCGGGTAGCGCCTTCCCGCAGACGCGGTGGGCATTCAGCCATCAGCGCGAACTGAAATCCACGGTGAATATTCGGCGCGGCACCGGGGCTGTCTCGGTGCTGCCGAAGAAGCTGCGAGATGACATTGATGCGGTTGTCTTCACCACCATGGACGGCGAACGGATGACATGGGGCCAGTCGATGGATGCGATGTTCACGGATGGCGTCGTGATCCTGCATCGGGGCGCGGTGGTTTATGAAAGCTATCGCGGGGCATTGTCGGCGGAGCTGCCGCATATCGCGTTCTCGATGACGAAATCTTTGGTTGGGCTGATCGCGGCGTCGCTCGCGCAGGAAGGCAAGATCGATACGTCGGCGCCGGTCGCGACTTATGTGCCGGAGTTGGCGGCGTCTGCGTTCGGCGATGCGAGCGTGCGGCAGGTGATGGATATGACCGTCGGCGTCAAATATTCGGAGAACTATGTCGATCCCGAAGCGGAGGTGCGGACTTATGGCATCGCGGCCGGGTATGGGAAACCGCCGGAGGGGTATGCGGGGCCGCACTCAATCGTGGAATTCCTCGCGACGCTGAAGAAGCAGGGCGAGCATGGCGCGGCGTTTGCTTACAAGACCTGCAACACCGAAGTGCTTGCGTGGATCGTGCAGCGCGTGACAGGTAAGGCGATGGCGCAGCTGATCTCCGAGCGCATCTGGCAGAAGATGGGCATGGAGGAAGATGCGCACATCATCGTTGATCCGGTGGGCATGGCGGCGTGTGGCGGGGGCATGAACCTCTGCCTGCGCGATCTCGCACGCGTCGGCGAGATGATGCGCAATCGCGGTGAGTTCAACGGGCAGCGGATCGTGCCTGCCGCTGTGGTGGACGAGATTGCGGGCGGCGCAAGGCAGGAGGACTTTGCGAAAGCCAACTACACGACAATGCCGGGCTGGAGCTATCGTACGCAATGGTGGGTCAGCCATGATGATCTCGGAGCGTACACAGCGCGCGGCATCCATGGGCAGGTGTGCTGGATCGCGCCGAAGGCCGAGCTGGTGATTGCGCGGTTCGCCTCGCATCCGGTAGCCGCGAACGGGAATTCGGTTTTGGACAAGGTGTCCTTGCCGGCCTATGCGGCAGTGGCGAAGCATTTGATGCGGGGGTGACGCACCTCCTCCCCCGAGCGGAAGAGGATGCGCGTGTTCATCAATCGCAGCGACCACCGCTCAGGTGGGGGACCGCCGCTTCAGATGTCGCGGATAGATCGCCCCCGCACCCGATCTCGACCGACTAGTTATCCGTGAGCGTTTCACCTTCCCCGGTTCGGGGGACGAGTAAAGCGCGGCGCCTAGCATTCCCCGATGGCCTCGCTAGGTTGCGCGCCAACAATAGAAGCTGTTCGGGGAGACCTCCGCCATGATGATCGACAACCTGTTTTCGCTGAAGGGCCGCGTGGCGCTTGTTACCGGCGGGTCTCGCGGCATCGGCAAGATGATCGCACAGGGCTTCGTCGAGAGCGGCGCCAAGACCTACATCTCGGCGCGCAAGGCGGATGTGTGCGATGCGACCGCGGCGGAGCTGACGGCGCTGGGCCATGCCGAATGCATCTCGTTGCCGCAGGACATTTCAACGGTGGCGGGCGGCAAGATGCTGGCCGAGGAAATCTACAAGCGCGAAGGCAAGCTGGACATTCTCGTAAACAATGCTGGCGCGGCGTGGGGCGCACCGTTCGAGGAATTCCCGGAACAAGGCTGGGACAAGGTGATGGACCTCAACGTGAAGTCGCCCTTCTTCCTGACGCAGGCGCTGCATGCCGCGCTCAAGAAAGCTGCGAGCCCGGAGCGGCCCGCGAAGGTCATCAATATCTGTTCGATCGACGGCATTCGGCTGAACCCTTGGGACACGTATTCGTACCACGCCTCGAAATCCTCCCTGCTCTATCTCACCAAGCGGATGGCGGCGCGGCTGGTGCAGGACAACATTGTCGTTACCGCGATTGCACCGGGACCGTTCGCGTCAGAGATGAACAAGGTCGCGCGCGACCACGCTGACGCAGTCGCCGCCCGCACGCCATCGCGCCGTATCGGCCGCGATGAAGACATGGCGGGCACGGCGATCTTCCTTGCGTCGAAAGCGGGGGATTATGTCGTGGGAGATTCGATCGCGGTCGATGGCGGCATCGCTTACGCCAGCCTTCCGACGGATGGACCAAGCTAAACCCGAATTAATCACTTCGATTGATGCAGAATGCAGCCGGTTCCCACCGGCTGCATTTGTTTCTACTGCGTGCAGACAGGAACAACTGTGCGGGCCTCTCGTTCTGGATTGACCACCCAAGCGAGGAAAGGCGATTGCGCCATGAGTACGCATGTTGACGAACTGGCCTTTGCACCGAAGAGACATTTTGACCGGCCCGAAGATGTGATCGAAGACAAAAAGCTCACGGCCGGCGACAAGCTACGCATTCTGGAAAGCTGGAAGCAGGACGCACAGCGCCTCGCGGACTGCACGGCAGAAAACATGAACGGCGACGAAGACACCGACCTGAGCGAGGTTTCACGTGTGCTGGTGAGGCTGAAGACGATGACTGTGATCCCCGAAGCGTTCCAGGAAAACCAGACCACTCGCGTTGTGTCGGGAATGACGATTGGCGCCCTGCTCGGCGCGGCCGTTGGCCTTGTTGCAACAGCGGCGACGTCGGCTTCGCTCGTGCGCGTCGCGCAAACGACGGTGGCGGGTTTGATCATTGGCGGTGCTGCAAAAGCACTGCGCAAGCCGCCGAGCTAGGAGGAACCCGGGGTGC
>JBBQJV010000122.1:0-7311 GCA_038326205.1 Caulobacterales bacterium
ATGCCGCGCGTCGATGCAGATCGCCGGCAGGCCTTCCTCCCTCAGCGCGTGAAAGAACCAGACCGACAACGGACCGGTCTCGAACACAATGCGTATCGCCTCGGGCGCGCGCTTGCGGATCACGGCGGCCAGAAGCTTTGGATCAGACGGGCATTTTCCACGCCAGATCCGCTTGCCAACCTGCCGTACAGAGACCGCAGTCTCTTTCAATGAAGCGTCCAATCCGACTTACTGGTCCACGGTTGTTCGCCAATTCGATGCTTGGGCCCGGTGTCACAATCGTGAGCCCGTTTTTCCATCTAAGGGGGAACAACCACCCACTGCCAATTTGCATCCGAACGCTCGATCACGACACTGGCAGGGGATCGTTCCCGCGATTACCCCATGTCTCTGGAAGACGCGGATCGTCGGAATTAGGCCGTACTGAGTTGACGCCACTCAGCGAGAGCGGCGTCGCGGTTGGCCTTGAAGACGTCCCGGCGGTTGAGGTGGCGATCCTTGTTGAAGTGATTGAATACCGAGGAATGAACCGCGGCGAACCGCTCCAGGGTTTGTCGTCGGCGGAAGCGTTGTATTGCGCGCTCACGGCGTCGCAACGGTTGGTGTGAATTCTCGGCCCGGTTGTTGCGCAATCTTCCGCTTTCCTGACGACCCTCGAGGCCAAGTTCTCTGAGCGCAGCATCATAGGACTTCAGCCCGTCCCTTCCGATCACCCTAGGTTCGCCGTAATCCGTCATCGCATTGCGCAAGAACTTCAATGCCGCCCGGCGATCCCGACGTTTGGATAGGAACGTCTCCAACACTTCGCCTTCGTGATCGACGGCCCGCCAAAGGTAGTGGATCTCGCCGTTGATCCTCACGTACACCACGTCTAGGGACACGACCGCCGAGGTCGACCAGGCAGCAGTCCTTCGCGTGCTGGACCCCATCTGGCCAGCCAAGACCGAAACGGCGAACCGGCTGCGTGGCAGGATCGAAGTCATTCTCGACTGGGCCAAAGTGAGGGGCTATCGCGATGGCGAAAACCCAGCACGCTGGAAGGGGCATCTCGACAAGGCGCTGCCGGCACGCGCCAAGATCCAGCGTGCCGCGCACCATCCAGCGCTCCCCGACAAAGACTTGCCGGCGTTCATGAAGCAGCTTGGCGCCGTCGACACGATCGGCGCCAGGGCGTTCGCCTTCTGCATTCTCAACGTCACTCGCACATCGGAGACCTTGCTGGCGGAAGTCTCCGAGTTCGATCTTGAGAAGAGAGTCTGGATAATTCCGCCGGTACGCATGAAGGCCTGCAAGGAACACCGTATCCACTTGACGCAGGCCGCATTGGACATCCTGGACTACGCCACGAACAAGAAGCTCACGCAGTCGGGATACATGTTTGAGTTGAGCGCGCGCGAGGGCGAGCCGCTCTCCAACATGACGTTCCTGATGATGCTGCGGCGCATGGGACGCGAGGATCTGACGGGGCACGGGTTCAGGTCGACATTCAGGGATTGGGCGGCGGAGATGACGGCCTATCCGCGGGAGGTTGCGGAGGCCGCACTTGCGCACGCGATCGGCGACAAGGTCGAGGCGGCCTACCGCCGTGGCGACTTGTTCGAGAAGAGGCGCAAGCTGATGGAGGACTTGGCGGTGTTCGCGATGGGTGTGTGCCAGGCCGAAGTTGAAAAATCAGACCCCACCTGACACTTGCCAGAAAGGCCGCGGCTGGTCCGTGAAAAGCCGTTTACGCAGCTTAGCCGTCGCCAAAAAGACGAGGGAAGAGGACGTCCTGCGCCTCTACGGGGAAGCGGAGCGACACGGCCCCGCGCTCCGTCTGACTACCGACCAGGCCGCCACGGATGACTTCACCCAGGAGATCGCGCGCCGTGCGCTCACCAAGACCGGTGATTGCAGCTGCATCACCACGGGCAATCTCGCCGCGATGGAGTATTTCCACCAGCAACACGCCGGCTTCGTTGCGCCAACCTTTCAGCAGGGCATAGCGTTTCAGGCGCACGGCAAGCTGGTCAATATCGAACAGGCCGGACATGAAGTTGATCTGGTCAAGGCAGACCTTGAGAAACCAGACTGAGAACTCCTCAAGCGCGCGCTCCGAGAGGTTGCCGCGGCCGTCCCGATCGCCCTGCCGCGGGCTATCGGCATGATCCATCATCGATTTGTATTCGGTGCGGTCGGCAAGGCCGCGCGCAAGGCCGCGCGAGATTGACCACAGACCGTGAGCGCCAACACCGGCGAGGTGAGCCATGGCGTGGCTCATCAGGCGGCTTACGCGACCATTTCCGTCCGCAAACGGGTGAATGAAATTGAGGCGATGATGAGCTGATGGAAGAGCCAGAATGCGCTGGCTTCGGCTCATGCGATCCTGGCGGAAGCGATCGGAGAAATAGTCCACGAAGCGCCCAACCGCAGCGCTGCTTGGCGGGACATGTCGGCCGACGGCGACATCATGCTCCGGTTGCGAGCGCAGAGCGCCAGGCGTCATCAGGAAGTTGCGGCCCGCGCCTTCGATGCGGAGCATGGCCTCGGGCGCATCCCGATAGAAGTCGTGATGCAGTTGAAGAATGTAGCGGACGTTTGCTGGGTCGGACAGCGTTCCAGCAGAAGCTGCTGCGTCGATCTCCTCCTGGATGCGGATATGAGCGCGTGCTTCGAGCTGCAGATTGCGGCGGGTCTCATCGGGGTCGAGATCGTTGCGGAGCGCCCGCTCGATGTCGCGTGGCCGGGTGTTGTGGCCTTCAATGAGGTTTGAATAGTAGCAGTTCATGACGCGCACGAGCGCTGCCAGGCTGGCCGCGGTCTTCGGGTGCAGGCGGCCTTCAAGCCGAGCTGCGGCGGCGGGTAGCTCGGTCAGGAGGTCAAGCAGTTCGCCGCGCGCTTCGCTGAGGAGGCACGGTTCGATACGTGATGGGTCTTCAATCAGCTTACTGGGCATTTTGCCGATGTTATTTCAGGACTAGTGTATTGACTATAAACAAGTTTGCTTCATTTCGAGTGGGTGTTCCGCCGATGTTGTTCGCCGGTATGGGATCGGTCTAGAAATCATTGTTAAGCAAGGACTTGGAGGCTCGTGGCCGGCCAAATAGCGCCGGAGACGGGGTACGGATGTCGGAGGAAACCTGCCCCAAGATTTTCGGACCGCGGTTTGTTTGAGCTTCGATGCTGTCGATACACACGTTACGGACGGCAGCTGTTGGCGACGTCGCGCCTGATGGGTGAGGCAGCCTGGAACGGTAGGTTCGGAGCGGCGCTGTCACTGGTAAGATTGCGGCGGGCCGGTTGAGGATGGTGGTCAGTTCAAGTGGTCAGCGTTGCGGACGCGTGCTTGATCCCTAGACCCGCCCGGCGACCTCGGAGGCCGTCCCCAGAGGCCGACGCGAGCTGCTTTGCCCAGCAGCCCGAACGAGCTAACCCGGTGCAAAGATGCCGATCGCCATCTGAGGGCATCGCGGCTTAAGCCATAGGGAGTGGCGCGATGACAGCAGCTGGCGGATTCTTCCTCGGACTGCTCGGCGGCGCTATCTATGGCGCCATCGTGCTCGTCGCCGCTGGCCTCGCCCCCGGCGGGACGTGGCTCTGGATGCGCGGGCTGTGGTTTGTGGCGGGCACGGCGCTCGTCAGTGCGACCGGTTCTGCCTGGCTGGCTGCGACTAACCCCGCAGCGTTGAAGGTGCGCTTGCAGAGCATCTACCCAGACCGCGCGCGCAAGCAGCCACTTGTGGACCGCCTCGCGACGACGATCCTAGCGATCGCTTGGTTCGCGTGGCTGGTGTTCATGCCGCTGGACGTGATGTGGCTGAGACTGTTGCCGCCACTGCCACAGTGGTCCGGTCCAGTTGGAGGCATGCTGGCGGTCATCGGAGTCGCAATCATGCTCGCCGCCATGGGCGAAAACGAGTTCGCAGCTCCCACGGTCCTGGACCAATCCCAAACCGGTCAGCGCGTAATTGATACGGGCCCCTATGGGCTCGTGCGCCATCCGATGTATGCGGGCGGCCTGCTCATGATTCCGGGAGTTGCGCTGGCGCTGGGAAGCCTCGCTGGAGTTTTCGCTGGCGTCGTGGGCATGGTAGTGTTTCTCCCGATCCGCATCGCGGTGGAAGAGGGATTTCTGAACAAGGCCCTCCCCGGATACCCAGACTATGCAAAACGCGTCCGCGCGCGACTCATCCCCTTCTTAGTCTAGCTCTTGAGCAGCATGGTGACCCGGGTAGGCATTGCCAGTTCAGCCTGAGGCCCAGAAGGTTACCGATGGAAGTTATTGGCGAGGAAGAGCCGTAACGGCAGCAGGGGCGGGAACGGAAGCTCTGGAGTGAAACGGCCGGTCGTCACATTGTGGCAATCCGAGCCGGATTGGCCCTGAACTGCCGGTCGCCCCGAGGGGTCTTCACGGTTGTAGCTTGGGAAGATGTGGAGCGCGGCGGTCAAAACGCAAACTCCAGAACGCCGTGGGCGACGAGCTCGCCCGACCCCACGAACATCACCGCCACATCGACATAGGCGCTCGCCTTGCCGAAGCGTTTGACATTGGCCTCTATCCGTAAATCGTCATTCGCGGCCGGGCGCAGAAAGTGCGTGTGCTGATACACCGTGCCTTTGCCTAGCCGTGGCGTGGTGGCGACAGCCATCGCAGCGGCCGTGTCTATCGCGGCCATGACGGCCTGACCGCACACTGCGCCTGAGAAGAATTTGAGCTTGTCGTTCATCGGCAGGCGCATGGCGAAAAAGCCTTCCCGCACTTCGAATTCGGTGAAGCCCATCTCCTTGATCCACGGCGCAAAGACCCAATCGAATACGGCGTGCATGGTTGCCGGCGTTACCGGGAAGAGATTGTCCGGCGCGGTGGTCACGACGGCTCCTCCGGCGTTTCGTCCCAAATCTTTCGATAAATCGCCAGCGCGGGAGCGATCATCGCAAACCCCTCCGGGGCACTAAACCGGTGGTTCGCCTTTTCCCAGTTGTCCGGCGTCACAATGTCAAGGCCGAGCTTCCGGCAGGCGCGCACCGCATCGTGTGCTTCAGGCTCGCGGCCAAGCGCGGCGAGGCACGTCGCCTTGATCATAGCCGGATAGGAAAAGCCGGCAAACTGCCGCAAGGACTCTTCCGCAGCCTTCAGACTGAGATCGTACTCGCCCAACATGAGATGCGCCTGCGCCCGCATAGCGATAATGAAGAACTGTCCGTGCGCACGTGGCGCCAGGCGCGCTTCTTCGTCAAAGGCGGCAAGCGCCTCGCGTCGGCGCCCGAGATGCATCAAAGTCATCGCATGAGAGCCGTGAGAAATGGCGTTGAACGGCATCAAGGCGATCGAGCGCTCGGCCAGAGGCAGCGCTTGGCCTGAAAGGCCAATGCTCGCCAGCGCGCGTGCCGACTTCCAAAGCACTGTGGGATTGTCGGGCTCGAGCGCCAGAGCGCGCTCGACGGCGCTACGTGTTTCCTCAGCTGTCCCTTCATCCAGAGTCTGTGTGAAGATGGCCGAAAGCACATGGGCGAGGTTGGCTTGCGCGAGCGCATAGTCCGGCGCCAACGCCACGGCCCGTCGGGCTTCTTGCGTACCCAGCTTTTGGCTCTCAGCGTCAAACCGCGCGAAATAGGAGATCGAGCGCGCCACTGCCTCCCACGCCGTCCAGTCGCCCGGCTTCTTCAGCGCGCGGTCCATCTCCAGACGCTGCACTTGCGTTCCGAGCTGCCCGGCAAGCTCAGTGACCAATTCGTCCTGCAGGTCGGCCAGTTCGCTCAAGGGCCGGGCGAACATCTGTGTCCAGACGATCGCGCCGCTCGCGGCCTCGACCAGCTGGCAGGTGACGCGCAGGCTCACGCCAGCGCGGCGCACATTACCTTCCAGGATATAGCGCACGCCAAGCTCCTCGCCGATCCGCTTCAGGTCCAGCGCCTCCTTGCGAAAGGGCGCGGTCGCCGATTGGGAGAGCACGCGCGCGCCGCTTGCGAGCGAGAGTGCGGCGATGATGTCCTCGACGATGCCGCTGGCAAAAACACTGTCAGCAGGATCCGGCGAGCGATTGGCGAACGGCAAGACAGCCAGCGAGGGGCGGCTGCCACGAACGGGCGCCTTAGGTGCCGTTCCGGCGACTAGCGGCGCGCCTGACGGAGGTGGGCTTGGGTTCGCTCCGCCCCTAGTCACGAACCGTCTCACATCGCCAAGGAACGCCTGCCATAAACGGTCGTCCGCGTCGCCCTGCCAGTGCGAGAGTTCCGCCGTCTGCGTGAGCTCGAACATGATCGGCCGCTCGCAGGGCTCGATCATGCAGGGAACGAGGGTCTTGTTGCGGTCGGCAAGGGTGGCTTCGGCCCGGACCCACCGGCTCTCGACCGATCGCTTCGACCAGAGCACCACCACCGCCTTGGCCTCCCGCAGGGCCTTCTCAGTCACCTGATCATAGGCTTCGCCCGCCTTGAGGCCGACATCCCACCAGACCTTGAAGCCCTGCGCCTCAAACGCCTCTGCGAACAGCTTCGCCCGCGCCTGATCCTCGCGGTTGTAGGATAGAAAAATTTCCGCCACGCCCCGGCCCCGCTGAGTGAAGAAGTCCTGACTACAGGAGGCGCTCACAAAGGTCGATTCAGTGTGGGATCGGAAACGTTACCAGCGTCGCCTGATGGCGAGGTCGTGCCTCATAGAGCCAGCAGCTCGCAGCGGAAGGTTCAGATCGACCCTGTCGGTCGTAATATTGTGGCAGGCTCAGCGTTCGTGGCCCGAAGGCGACAATCGCGGAACATTTCAGTAAGGTGGCCGCACAGCCCTCGAACTTAGCGGAATGTTGTGATGACGAGAGAAGAAGCAACCCGGCTAATGGCGGGATATCTCGGAATGAGCGCGTCGATAGCGTGCGTGGGGGACTTGTCGAAGGTCGTAAGCGATGCCGCCGATCGGTCGAAGGTGTCCCTGGCACTGTGCGAGGTGATCACCTGTATCTATGAAAAGTGCATGAGGCCAATTATCGAGCTTTACCCCGACCTTGATCCTGACAAACCATAACGAACGACCGCCTTTGGCGTGCGCCGTGACAAGGCGGCGCTTTCCAGTGGGTGCAAACCCCACCCGGCAACCGCTCCAGCCGGAAGCAACCGGAGCAGGCATGGAGGAGACGAACTGTCTGAAGCCTTCGGCTACCGGTCACATCTTTGGTGACCGTGCGAGTGTGCAGGCCGCAACGTGAGTAAACGCTGAGCAAACCTCGAAAAGGACGATGTGCAGGCCGACCCGACAGCCAAATCGGGGAAGGCTGACACGACGGGGCAAGACGAGCGACGACGACGCCCAGTCGCTGCACCGGGGTACTGGCGGCAGCA
>JBBQJV010000123.1:0-7239 GCA_038326205.1 Caulobacterales bacterium
GCAACGGCACGAGCAACGCGAACGTCATCGCAGAGCTCGACAATATCGAAGAAATACAGATCAACACGCTGCTGACCACCGCCAACACGGCAACGCCCAACGGTGTTCTTGAAAGCGGTTTAACCCAGGGCGACACGGTCAACGTGATCGGCAATTTTGCTTTCCCGAATACTAGCCTCGCCTACAATACGATCCATATCGCAGGCAGCAACGCCAACGACACGGTCAACATCTCCGGGCTCACCTCGGCTCACCGAGTGGTCTTCGACGGGAATGGCGGCACGGATGCGTTCATCGGCGGCGTTCGTACGCAGGATGTCGTGACCGGCATCTCGGGCTTCAGCGCCAGCGACCTGCATCTCAGCGTCGGCGCTGGCATCGAAAGCGACTTCGAACTGATGGAACTGATGCAGTCGGACACCAACGCGTCCTTCGCCCAGAGCATGCTCGAAGAGCTCACGATGCGCTCGGGACTTGAAATCGGGTCGATGTCGTCGATGTTCGGACCTTCCAGCCCGTTCGATCAAGTCATCGGCCTGCTGGACAGCCTGGACAATATCCAAATCAGCAACCGCATCGTGACCGACTACTCGCTGGTCTAGGGCATAGGCGGTAAGAACCCGATCAACTGAACAGCCGGGCCTCACCGAAAGGTGGGGCCCGGTGCGTTTCAGGAGGGCGCGGGGCGGTGACCTGCCGCCAGGATTCCAGATCGGCGACGCCTAGTGTGTTTGTGAACGGAAAAGTTGACGCCAACAGTCGGTCGTTGGGTCACTGGCCTAACAATTGCGCCATGCTGCGTTCGCCCGCATTGGGAATCCCGAGGGGCTGAAACACAACGATTCAAGCGAGTTCAAGCAGTGTGTCGCACCATCGCGCGTGTCCTATTAAGTGTAAGCGCTACGCACCATGCGGCCTGCAATGGTAAACCGGCATCGGACCTGCAATGAGTCGATCCTGGCGCCGGTGCTTTCAGGTTTCCGGGCTCGCGAAAGAGGACGACACAACCGTGATCAAGTCTCTGCTTCCTGCCCCGGTAGCGAAAGCGCTGGACGCGTGTCGCCCACATTTCGCAGCCGCCGCGCTGTTTAGCGCCTTGATAAATATATTATATTTGGCCCCCACGATCTATATGATGCAGGTCTACGACCGCGTTGTGCCGACGGGCGGAGTGATCACGCTGTTCTGGATCACGGCGGTTCTAGCGGTTGCGATTGCTACGCTGACCTCCCTTGAAGCCACCCGAACACGCATCCTGATGCGTGCATCCCTGCGCATGAACCGTCTCCTTTCGGGAGAAATCCTCGATCGGCTGATGTCGCGCGCGAAGATGAAGCAAGGCGAGCCGGCATCGACACAAGCGATGCGCGAGTTCGACACGATCCGCCAGACTGTTGGCGGTCCCGCGGCAAGCGCCCTGTTCGATGCCCCGTGGACACCCCTCTATCTGATCGTGTCGTTCGCCATCCACCCGGCGCTCGGCTGGCTGATCATTGCCGCCGGCATCGTACTGGTCACACTCGCGCTGTTCAATGAACGCCAGACGTCTCGCAAATCTGGCAAGGCCCACCAGGCGGCAGCTGTCGCCTATGCCGCCCATCAAGCCACGGTTTCCGAAGGTGAGGCGATCCGCGCGCTGGGCATGCGTCGCTCGCTGGTCAATCGCCAGATCATGCAGCGTGCTGAGGGCCTAGAAGCTTCCAGCCAGGTCCAGCTCCTGGGCGTGCGCTACAACACGCTCGTCAAGTTCATCCGCATGTTCATGCAGTCTCTGGCGCTCGGCGTCGGTGCCTGGCTGGCTGTTTCCAACCAGATTTCTGTCGGTTCGATCATTGCTGCATCGGTTCTGCTGAGCCGTGCCCTTCAGCCGGTTGAGCAACTGGTCGGCAGCTGGCCGACGATCATGCAGGCCCGCAACGCGCTCGACACCCTGCGTCGCCTGTTCGAGTCCACGGAAGCGACCGATGCAGAGCGCACCGCTCTGCCGAAGCCGAAGGGCGAGCTGGAGCTGGATCGTATCGTCGTCAAATCAACGGCTCAGGGCGCCGCTCTGGTCTTGCGCAACGTTTCGATCACACTGAAGCCCGGCGAGATGCTAGGCGTCATTGGGCCGTCGGGCTCTGGCAAGTCGACCCTCGCGCGGATTGCTGCCGGCGCAATCGTTCCCGACGCGGGTGAAGTGCGGATCGACGGCGCCAACATCAAGGATTGGGATCCGGAATCGCTGGCGACACATGTCGGTTACCTGCCGCAGAACATTGCGCTCCTCCCGGGTACGATCAGCGAAAACATCGCTCGCTTCCAAAACATCGGGTCAATGGGCAAAGTGGAGATGGACCGCCAGGTTGTCGCCGCCGCGCAGATGGCCGGCGCTCACGAGATGGTCCTGCAACTGCCCAATGGCTACGACACCGTTATCAAGTCGAACGGCTTTGAACTGTCGGCGGGGCAGGCGCAGCGTGTTGCACTGGCGCGAGCCCTGTTCGGCGATCCGCAAGTGTTCATCCTCGATGAGCCGAATTCGGCGCTCGACCAGGACGGGGAAGAAGCACTCGATCGTGCGCTCAAGGTCCTAACCGCTCGCGGTGCATCGATCATGATCGTGGCGCATCGCACGGCCGTGCTGAACAACGCCGACCGCCTTCTGGTTATGCACGAGGGCGCGGTAGCCCATTACGGGGCGCGTCAGGACGTCATCGAGGAGCTGCGCAAACGCGCTGCTGCACGGGCCAACGTCGTGCCCATGACCCAAGGAGGGAGGACCTGATCATGTCTGACGCTGTGAGCGCTGATTACATGAAAGCCCTCGACATGAAGGTCGAAGAGCCTGCGGCGAACGACGCTGGCGGCGCCGGCGTTCCGAGCTGGATGTCGCCTTCGCGTGACGCCGTCCTGCCTGAACTGCGGACTGGCGTTGCAATTGCCGGCGTCTTTTTTGTTGGCCTGCTGGGCTGGGCCTCTCTGGTGCCGCTCGACGCCGCCGCGACTGCCGAAGGCATTGTGGCTGTGGCTGGCAACCGTCAGGCCGTGCAGCACCGCGATGGTGGTATCGTTACCAAGCTCAATGTGCAGGAAGGACAATTCGTCAAAGAGGGTGACCTCCTGCTGCAGATTTCTGCTTCGGAACTGGTTGCACAAGAGCGCGGCCTTTCTGGCGAAACCTATGCTTTGCTCGCACAGCGCTCGCGTCTGGTCGCGGAGCGCTCTGGCGCGCGCTCGTTTGCGCCGCCTGTCGAGTTCGCCACGATACCGGAAGAAGACAAGGAACTGGCCGCTGAGGCGCTCCGCAGCCAGCAACTGTTGTTCGATAGTCGACGCAATTCGAACGAGACGGAGCGCAGCGTTCTTGAGCAACGTATCCGTCAACATGCCGAGCAGATTGCGGGCATCGAGTCGCAGAAATTTTCGAACGAAATGCAGAAGGATCTTCTCGGCGAAGAGCTCGACGGTCTACGCAAGCTGGTTCCCTCTGGCTACGTCGCGCTTAATCGTGTTCGCGCCATGGAGCGTAGTGTCGCTGACCTGGACGGCAGGGAAGGTACGTTGCGTTCCGATGGTGCGCGCCTGACCGAAGCCATCGGCGAAGCGCGTCTGGAAATTCTCGGCATCGACCGCCGGAAGATGGAAGAGGTTGCGAAAGATCTGCGCGACGTTCAGGTCCGCCTTGACGAGCTGATGCCGAAACTGGTGGCAACCCGCCAGCAGATCAGCCGGGCGACTGTGCGGGCGACGGCGAGTGGCCAGGTTGTAGCGCTTAAAGTGTTCACCGAGGGCGGCGTCGTGTCCGCCGGTGAAACGCTGATGGAAATTGTGCCGGACAACCGCAACCTCGTTATCGAGGCCAAGGCTGCGCCGACCGACGGCGACGACCTGCATATCGGAATGATGACGCAGATCCGCTTCCCGGCGCTGCAGGAGCGCGACATTCCGATCATTGAGGGCAAGATTTCCAAAGTGTCGGCTGACAGCTTCGAGGACCAGCGCACAGGCGCCCATTACTTCGAGATCGAAGTGATGGTGCCGCCCGAGGGGCTGGCCAAGCTGAAAGAGTTCCGTGCGGATGGTGGAATACGCGCCGGTCTTCCGGCCCAGGTGATCGTGCCTCTGCGCAAGCGGACAGCCCTTGGTTACCTGCTGGAGCCGTTGGCTTCGACCTTCTGGAAGGTTGGCCGCGAGCACTAGGCGAACCCTGGACTGCGGACCGAAAATTGGCGGAAGCGGCTGGTCCGCTTCCGCCTTTTCGTTTGGGAAGCAGGTCAGGTCGCGAGGCATGCCTGGCCGGAAAAGCTTCCATACCTTGTAGCTGACTGGCGGCCGGCGCTCTCTATACCCGTGAAGATAAAGTGGGACTTCGGATCGATATTTCTGATTCGATCCAAGAATACGACTCTCCAGATAGGAGAGTTGCTGCTGTCGAACACTCTAAATTCGCGTATAGTCATATGATAGTCAGCAGGTGTGCAAGGCCGGACGCTCAAAAACGTCGCGAATATTGCAGATGCGACAACATTTCTGTCCCTTGCATGCGGAAAGCTAAGAATAAAACTGTTCGTCGCGTTGCAGCAAAGGCTTGCGGGATGGTAATGTACGGAACTGCGTAAGTGCAGAAACAAAAAAGCCGTGGGGGCTCACCGTGTCTGAATTGAGAATTGTTTCCGTAGCTGCCGTTCTGGCGGGGCTGATGGCCATTTGCGTGCCGCCGGCGATTGCCGAGGACGTTGCCGCAAGCTCCTTGACCAACCTCAAATACGACATCCCAACGGGTACCTCGCCGAGCCCGCTGTTTGGGGCGCAGCCTTTCACTCAAAAGATGATGATGTTCGAAGAGTTGGGCACGCGGGTCGTCCCGACGGTTCCGAACGCTGGGAGCGGGCCATTGGCTGCGCCGAGCAACTGCCAGAGCGGTCCGAAGGCCTTTCAGGTCGACAAGATGATCAAGCAGGTTCTTTGGCCATTGCCTACGCGTGAGGCTCGTCTGGACATGCCCAGCCCCTGGGCTGCCAAGATTGGCGAATGTATTGGCGCGACGCTAAGGACCAGCGCCATCGAGGGACGTCCGCCTGGCGAGCTTTATGCGCACCAACGCTATGAGGAGTTCGTACCGAAACAATACTTCACCAGCGTGCAGACCGGCGCGCGTGCGAACACGGGCGCACGGGACTCATATCAGCTCCACCATTACCAGACGGGCGAATTCGGCCCCGGTGGGCTCTACTTCAACACGATCGGCAAGCCTGGCTTCGAAGGGACCACCAAGGGGATCGCCGTTCGCTTCCATCCCAACTTCCCGGTTCAGGCGGAGAACTCGGTGTGGACGTTCGACGGCACGATGCCGCCGAAGCTTCTCATGGCTCGCTACGGCAACCCGATCCTGTTCCGCCATTATAATGGCCTGCCGATCGACGCGAGCGCCAACAATGGCTTTGGAATGCACACGATCACGACGCACGAGCACAACGGCCACAACCCGGCCGAGAGCGATGGCTTCGCGGCGTCGTATTTTTATCCTGGCCAGTATTACGATTATCGCTGGCCCATGGTGCTTGCCGGTCATGACAGCATCAACACGGGCGCAACCGACACTTGGGCCGGCATGCCCAACGGCGTGGGTGGCATCAAGAAGATCCGCGGCGACTGGCGTGAGACGATGAGCACGCACTGGTTCCACGACCACATGCAGGATTTCACAGCGCAGAATGTATACAAGGGCAACGCTGCGATGATGAATTACTACAGCGCCATCGATCGCGGCAATGAGGGCCTGAACTGCCGGCACCAGAACGGGAACAACCCCAACCTCTGCCTGCCGAGCGGCACGGCCCTCGACTGGGGCAATCGCGACTACGACGTTAACCTGCTTCTCGCCGACAAGGCATGGAACGCATCTGGTCAGCTGTTCTTCAACATCTTCAACAAGGACGGCTTCCTGGGCGACCAGGTTCTCGTGAACTGGACCTGGAAGCCCTATCTCGACGTGCGCGCGCGCCGTTATCGCTTCCGCATCCTGAACGGCAGCGTCTCGCGCTATTTCCGCCTCGCGTTGATCACGTCGGATGGCCAACGGGTCCCATTCTACATGATCGCCAACGACGGCAACATCATGGAGCACGCGATCCCGTTCCCGAACGCGCAATCGCAAGACCTGCCGACGCAGGGGATCGCCGAGCGCTACGACATCGTCGTCGATTTCAGCCAGTTCGCTCCGGGGACCAGGCTCTACTTCGTGAACACGCTTGAGCACCGCGATGGTGCTGGTCCCAAGGACAATATCCCGCTCAACGACATTCTGACTGGCAAGTACCAGGGCGATCCTGTTGTCGGCAAATTCATGGAGTTCCGGGTGCAGCCTTCCGCTGGCAGGGATCCCAGCATGAATCCTGCCGACTATGTCGAGGGTCAGAAAAAAATGATCCCGCGCCCCACCTTCACGGCCGCAGAGCTTGCCAACGCGAAGCGTCGCACGTTCGAGTTCGGTCGCAGCGGCGGCACGGACGAAACGCCCTGGACGATCAAGACGGATGGCGGCAACGGACTGCCCGCGGACACGCATCGGGTTTCGGCTGCACCGGAGATTGGCGCAGTTGAGGTGTGGAAACTCATCAGCAACAGCGGTGGCTGGAGCCACCCGATCCACGTGCACTTCGAAGAGGGGCAGATCCTCACCCGTGATGGCGCGCCGCCGCCGCTTTGGGAAAAATGGGCTCGCAAGGACGTTTATCGCGGTGGCCCGGAAGTGGACAGCAGCGCGGAGATCGAGATCGCCGTTAGGTTCCGTGAGTTCCTGGGCTCATACGTAGAGCACTGTCACAACACGCAGCATGAAGACAACGCGATGCTGCTGCGCTGGGATATCGTGAACCCCGGCCAGACGATTGCCATCCCGACACCGGAAGGCGGCTGGGAAGGCATGTTCTACGAGCCGAGCTACGTGCTGCCGACCTGGCGCACGGGTACAGTTGCCCCGTAGCCTTTCCTGGTCGGGTTAAGCGTTCGCCTGAGAGGGCTGTCATGTTGAGTTCGAAGTCTTTGTTGGGAACGGCGTGTCGCTCTGCGGCGATTGCTCTCCTCGCCACCTTACCTATGCTGTTGTCCGTGTTCGCTCCTGCTGCGGCCTCGGCGCAGTCGCCGTGGGGCAAGGATTACTTTCCGAATGTGACGCTGACGACGCAGGACAATAGACAGGTCAAGTTCTACGACGACGTGCTGAAGGGCAAAGTCCTTGTGGTGAACTTCATGTTC
>JBBQJV010000124.1:0-7160 GCA_038326205.1 Caulobacterales bacterium
TCGCCAACAGTGGTCATTGACGCGCCGCGCCTGGCCCGAAAATCCTGATGCAGGTCACCGCCTTCTCCATTCCGCCCAAAAACATACCTACGGGCGGACCACTTCAAAGGGGGCGGATCAGAACTCGCTCTTGACGAAGTACGGCGTTGCCGTATATATGGGTCATGGATAGGCTGCTGACCGTGATCGAGACTCCAGCTTTCCTTTCCGACGCCGATTATGCGGGGATGAATGAAGAAGATCGTTCAGCGGCTGTAGATCACGTCTCGCGCAACCCGGAAGATGGCGACGAACTCGGCGGCGGTTTGTTCAAGGTCCGCGTCGCTCGTCCCGGTCGCGGCAAGAGCAAGGGTTGGCGAATGCTGGTTGGCTACCGCAAGGGCGCTGACACAGTTTATCTGCTGACCGTCTTCGCCAAAGGCGACAAAGCGAACCTGACGAAACAGGAATTGCAGTTCCTGAAAGACCTGATGAAGAAGGAGCTTGGAAATGAAAAAGATTAGGAAGGCAGCCGCTAAGGTTGCGGCCCGCCCTTCTATGGCGGAGCGTACGGCCGTCGCCATCAAGCAGGCTGGCGCGCACGCGCGCGGCGAGCACGTTCCGGGTCTGGTTGCCCGCAAGCCGGTCGACGTCAAAGCGGTCCGTGCGAAGGTCGACATGTCGCAGAATGAATTCGCTAAGACATTCGGTTTTACGCTCGGCGCGGTGCGTGACTGGGAGCAACATCGCCGCACGCCAGAGCGCGCGGCGGCGACGCTCATGCGCGTAATCGAGATAGCACCGGAGATAGCGAAGAAGGCCGCAAGCGAGGCGGCGTAGATGTGCTTCGCTTGCGGCGCGGCGAGCGCCGCGGGCTGCTGTCCTTCGACGGACGATTTCTTCTAGCTTTCCTTCAGTCCTCCGCCCACAAGGCGCAGGTCTGGTTTTGGTGACGGGGCCGAATCCAGCAAACCTCGGTTCAAACTACTCGGTTTGTTGACAAGGTGACCTGCCCCAGAATTTGCGGGCCAAGCGCACCGCGAACAGCGACTTAGGGCCAAGTCAGGTCTGCCCGCCACGACATTACGACGGACGGGCCCGACCGACAGCTTCCGTTCCGCGCGACCTGCCCCATAGGGCACGTCATCGCCAAACGCAGCCATAGCGGCACTCTGATCCTTCACGCTCGGTGGCGCGGGACGAAGTCTACTGTCCGCCGCCCTTTACCTTCGCTTGTTTCTCGAACGCCTTGTCGTCATTGGCGCGGCGGATGACGTACTGCCGGATGGCTTCAATCTGTTCAGGCGTGTACTCGCCAGCCCAGCCGACCATGCCTTTGTCCTTGAGCAGGCCGTCGTGTACAATCAGCTGCCACTGCTTGTCGCTGTTGAGCGCTGCGGAGTGGCGGATGTCTGTTACCAGTGCGCCGGCAACCGCTGCAACGCCGTGGCAGACGATGCACTTGTTCGAATAGAGAGTTGCGCCATCAGCCACTTGTGCGGCAGTGCCAGTGAAGGGTGGCGGATCCAGCACAGCCGTCGCGGTGGGCGGCGGGGGCGGCAAGGCAGCATCGCCGCCGATGCGGAATACCAGGAGGCGGCTGATGTTGCGCACCATGCCGATCGTCTTACGCGTTGCGTCGCCAGAGGTCAGATCCCACGCCCCGCCCCACCCCGCGAGAACGGCGACATACTGCGTGCCGTTCACTGAATAGGTCATCGGCGCAGCAATCACGCCGGTTTGCGTCGGGAACGACCAGAGCTGCTTTCCCGTGTCGGCGGTGTAGGCGAGAAATTCTCCACCCGCCGTGCCCTGGAAGACGAGGTTGCCGGCGGTCGCGAGCGTCCCGCCATTCCACGGTCCCGGATACTTAACCGTCCAGCGTGCGGATTGCGTAACCGGGTCCCAGGCGACAAGGGCGCCCGTGTTCGCCGCGGCGGCGGCCGCTGCGGACTTCGGATCAACTGTGCCCGCCGTCAATGTGAGATCCAGACCCACCTGGAAACCGATCTTGGTCGGCTTCCAGTCCTTGCTTGCGCTGGTGTAGGGGAAGGCTGCCTCATTCTTCGGAATATAGACGAGTCCGGTCGTCGGACTGAACGACATCGGATTCCAAGTGTGTGCCCCCGTTGCGCTGGGCAGCGCAAGGAACGGCTTGCCGGTGATCTCGTAGCGCGCCTCAGGATTGACGTTCGGGCGGCCGGTGACCGGATCAAGGCCTGACGCCCAGTTGACCGTGGCGAAGGCCTTGCCCGAGATGAATTTGCCTGACTTTGCATCGAGCACGTAGAAGAAGCCGTTCTTGGGCGCATGCATGATGACGCGCGTCGGCGTGCCATTGACCGGCAGCGTAGCAACGATGATCTGCTGGTCGGAATCGAAGTCCCAACGATCTTCCGGCGTCTCCTGGAAATGCCAGGCATACTCTCCGGTGTCCGGATGGATCGCGACGATTGATGCCGTGTAGAGATTGTCGCCCTCCTTGGTGTTGCGGAACTCCGGGTTCCACGGCTCGGCGTTGGCTGTGCCGAAATACACGAGGTCGGTCTCGGGATCATACGTGATCGAATCCCAGACGGTGCCGCCGCCGCCCAGCTTCCACCACTCGCCGCTCCAGGTCTTGGCAGCGGCATCAAGGTGTTTGCCTTCCGATGGTTTCGACGGATCGCCGGGGACTGTGTAAAAGCGCCACGCCTCGACCCCGGTTTCAGCGTCGAAGGCGGCCAGATAGCCGCGCGAGATGTATTCTGATCCGGCCGCGCCGATCAGCACCTTGCCTTTGACAATACGCGGCGCGCCCGTGATTGCCATATGCGAGTCAGGCGGTACGGACGTCTGGTCCCACACGACCTTGCCGGTATCTGCATCAAGCGCCACGACGTGCCCGGCAATGGTGGCGACGTAGACCTTGCCGTTGTAGACGGCGACGCCGCGATTGACTGCATCGCAGCACACATCGACCAGCTTCTCGCGCGGCACTTCGGGGTCATACGACCACAGCGCCTTGCCCGTGGCGGCGTCATACGCCTTCACCATGCTCCAGGCCGTCGAGACGTACATCACGCCATCGACGACGATGGGCGTCGCTTCCTGACCGCGAGCGGTATCCAGATCGGATGACCAGGCGAGGCCCAGCCCGCTCACGGTCTTGTCGTCAACCTGCGTCAGCGGCGAAAATCTCTGCTCGTCATAGGTACGGCCATACGACATCCAGTTCGCGCCATCCTTGTTGGCGTCAAGCAGTCGCGCATCGTCGACGTTGGCGTTCTTCGCGCTGACGACGGGCGCCTCTGATTTTGGCGAACAGGCCGCAAGCGCCAGCAGACAGATCGCGAGTGCAGCTCGATTGGATTGACGCAAGATTTCGCTCCCGAAAAAGACCGCCGACGTCGCAGCGCAGACGCTTGCCGATCCCGGGGGAGGTACTTCTGGATAAGCAGCGAGATTCCGACGAGACTGCTATACAGCGGAACAGTTGTCGATCTCTAATGAATGCGCCTGGTTTGCTCATCTAAGCGTATGCGGCCGGCGATATCGTCATTATCGAGATCGAGAACCGGCAGGCCGCGTTCGGCGGCAAACACATCACGGTGCGGGTCTAACCGCGCGCCCATCGTTAAGGCGTCGGCGTGCCTCATTACCTGCGTCAATGAATGGACCGAAGATCTCGGTATCGGGCCAATTGCGAGCCACCCTGCCAATTGATGTCGACGAAAACACCGAGTTCGCCGAAACCCGGAACGTGGCAATACGGCTGCATCGCCCAATAGCCGCCAGTCATCCTGCCCCAACGAATTCGGCGGTTCATCGCCAATTGGCGGCATTCGTAACCGCGCTCGATTGAACGCGCCCATTGCGCTAGAAGCTGCCCCAGGTGGACTCTTGGGATGGGCGGACGGGATCATGTTCAAGCGGTTTATGTTTCTGGCGGCGTTTGCTACGTCAGGCGCGCACGCACATGCACAGGTGCCGGACATCCCCCGCACCGCTGAGATGCGGCCGGATTTCCAGGGCTATTGGTCGAACGAATTTCTTACGCCGGTCGAACGGATTGAGGGCGCAACGTCGCTGGTGGCGTCCGATACGGAAGCGAAGTCCCTGGTTGCTGGCATCATCGCCGAGCGCGGGAAGGAAAAATTCGACCCGGGCGCCGCTTACCCGGAAGCGAGGCAACTCGCGAAGGTCAAGGGCGAATGGAGAACCTCGCAGGTCATCGATCCTCCAGACGGTAAGCTGCCACTTACTCCTGAGGGTCTGGCCATACGCAATGTGTTTCCGAAGTCTGACGCAAGAACAATCGATAACCCCGAGGAACGCGCCAACAGCGAACGTTGCCTTGCCGGCCCCAGTCGCGCACCGATCCTGACGCCCGTTGAGGGGATGTACAATCAGATCATCCAGACGCCGGGGTTTTTCGTTTTCCTCGCGGACCACTACGCCGAGTTGCGCGTTGTCGGCATCGGCGCAGGTCATCGGCCGTCAGCGCTTGTCTCGTGGGCTGGAGACTCAACGGCAGTGTGGGACCGCGACACGCTTGTGGTCGAGACAACTCACGCACGGTCCGAAGAAATGGTTCGGCGAGGAAGCGTCGTAGTCGGCCCGCAATCGCGCGTCATCGAGCGCTTTCGGCTGCTCTCGGCGGACGAGCTGCTCTACCAGTTCACGATCGACGATCCGGCAGTTTATGACCGCCCCTGGACGGCCGAGTATTCGTTCACGCGAACCACCGCGCCCGTCTACGAATTCGCATGCCATGAGGGCAATTACGGCCTGTTCTACGTTTTGCAAACGGGCCGGGAAGCCGAGCGGGGAGCACTGGCCGACGCTGTACAGAAAAAGCCGGGGCCAAAGGCAAAAGCGAAGCCCTGAACCCACAGTTGAGAACAGCGGCAAAGGTCCAATCCGTCCCAGACCGCCGCAATCTTACCAATGACGAGGTCGATCTGAACCTGCCACCCGCGCAGCGCCGACGGGACCGAGCATTCCTCGCCACTAGCCGTCATCCGCAATCTCTCGAAATCCGAGGCGGGATTAGACCTTTCGGCCTCTGTCCTGTAACCCTGCCATTCACACCAGCGGGGTCGAGCGTGCCGGACATCTTTCTCTCCTACAACCGCGAAGACCAGGCGGTCGCACGTCGTTTTGCTGAGACGTTCACGCGCGAAGGCTTCGACGTCTGGTGGGATACCGCCCTAAAATCCGGCGAAGCCTATGACGAGGTAACCGAGACTGCGCTGCGCACAGCAAAGGCCGTCGTGGTGCTGTGGTCGCAGAAATCCGTCGCCTCACGCTGGGTCCGAGCCGAGGCGACGCTGGCCGATCGTAACAAGACCCTGGTCCCCTGCATGATAGAGCCGTGCGAGCGGCCGATCATGTTCGAGCTGACGCAGACTGCCGAACTCTCGCACTGGCAGGGCGCGTCGGATGACCGCGCCTGGCAGGGCTTCCTCGCCGACGTGCGCCGCTTTGTCGGAACCCGCACCGAACCCACGCAGCGCACCATTCCGTCCCCGCCGCTCGCCGCGTCCCAGCCGGCTATGGCCTCCGCAAAGCCCGCCATCCTCATCCTGCCCTTCATCAACATGAGCGGCGACGCCGAGCAGGAATACTTCTCCGACGGCGTCAGCGAGGACATCATCACCGACCTTGGCCGCGTCTCGGCCATCAGCGTCGTCTCACGCAATGCCGCCTTCGCGCTCAAGGGCAAGACCATCGCCGCCGCCCAGCTCGCGCGCGACATGAAGGTCACCCACATCCTCGAAGGCTCGATCCGCAAGTCCGGCCAACGCGTCCGGATCACCGCGACGCTGGTCGAGGCCGCCACCGACGCGCAGGTCTGGGCCGATCGCTTCGACCGCACGCTCGACGATATCTTCGCAATCCAGGACGAGATCAGCCAGGCCATTGTCGGCGCGCTGAAGGTCAAGCTGGCGCCCGCGGAGAAAAAGGCGCTCGAGCATCGCGACACCACCAACTCGGAAGCTTACGAACTCTTCCTCATGGCGCGCCAGTTCGCCCGCTCGGGCAGCCAGCGCGTCAAGCCGCTGATCGTGCGCATCTGCCAGCGCGTAATCGAGCTGGACCCCACCTTCGCCCGCGCCTGGGCCCAGATCGCCTTCGCCCAGTCTGAGGAAAAGCAGCGCGGCGCCTCCGTCGCCGGTCACGACGGCGGCGTCGCCGCCGCAGAGATGGCCATGAAGCTCGATCCCAACCTCGCAGAATCACATGCTGCCATGGCCGAGGTGATCGGCCGCGGCCAGATCATGGACATGGACCGCGCCAAGCCGTTTGCCGACGCCGCGCTCCGCATCGATCCCAACTGCTACGAAGCCAATCTCTTCATCGGCTACATTCACCTCGCCCGTAACGACTACGAGGATGCCATTCGCAGCTACGAGAAGGCGATTGCGCTGGTCCCTGGCGCTGTCCGGCCGTGCGGTATGGTGGTGCAGGCCTACGAAGCGATCGGCGACAAGGTCAACTCGCTCGCCGCGGCGCGACGCTCTCTTGCCGCGTGCGAGAAAGTGCTCGAGGCCGAGCCCGACCACAGCGAAGCGCTTGGCATGATGGTCTCAGCGCTCAGTGATCTCGGCGAGACCGACCGCGCGCACGACTGGGCGCGCCGCGCCATGCTGTTCGATCCCGACAACACGCGGATGCTCTACAACATCGGCTGCGCGATGGCTGGCCTCAGCGAAGTCGATGCCGCGTGCGATCTCTTCGACCGCGTCGTACCGGTGGTGAACGCCGGCTGGCTCTCCTGGATGGAAAAAGACACCAGCCTCGATCCGATCCGCAAGGCGCCGCGCTTCATCGCCCTAATGGAAGCGGCAAAGGCGCGCTGGACCGCGGTTGAAGGGCTCGGCACATAACCGCCCCTCCCCGCATCTTCCTCTCTTACAACCGCGAGGACCAGGCGCGGGCGCATGGCTGAACTGGGCGATCGATGCCTGCGCCGCCACAATCTTACCTATGGCAGGGTCGCTCGTGAACCGCCGGTCCTAGCCACCTGCCGATCGGGCACGACATCGCCATTTCCTGCCATTGGTCAAAGTCATTCACCCGGCCTATTCACCCCAATAAGCGCATGCCCAACGAAGAGGCGGCGCTTTGGTCAAAGGTGACGGTCTCTGAGGCGCCGGCTAACGATGCAGTTTGAGCTATGAGCGCGTCTGCGTACT
>JBBQJV010000125.1:0-6886 GCA_038326205.1 Caulobacterales bacterium
CAAGTTATCGTCGATCGTCAGGTTCGGACGCAGCAGATCATAATCGGGCCGCGCCGCTCCGGTGTTCAGCGACAGGCGCAACTTGATCTCGTCGGTCGCGTCATAGTTGATGTGAAGGCTGGGGAAAAACAGCGTGTTGCCCGAGGCTGCAGTGAGCTCCTGGCGCACGCCATTGATGGTGCCGTTTGCCCGGCCGGTGTTGTCCACCCGCTCGGCGCGAACACCAGCCACGACGTTTCCACTGTCGAAGAACATCGTGCCCATCACATAGGCGGCGTAAATCTTCTCGGTCACTTCGTAAAAGTTGTTTTCCGTGGTGTTGGGCTGGATCCGCGACGCGCCTGCGGCGATGTAGCTGTCGAACAGGGCGGTTCCCAATTTGGAATCATGATAGCGGAAGCTGTAGCCAAGCGGGATGCCGACCCTGAGCTGATCATTGATCGAAATGGCGTCCTGGCGTGGGAGCGGGATGCCCGCGGCGGTCAGTTCAGCGGCACGCGTCTCGATTACCGTGCGGTTGGAATCCTTGGTGCGGGTATTATACTGCCCGCCAAACTGAATTTTCGTGTCCTGCCCGAAAAGGGAGATATTGCGGTCGAGGTCCAGCCGGGCCGTGTACGCGTTGGTTTGGTCACGACGGTTCAACCGGCTGAAGTTGACGAAATTCAGCTCGGTGGTAGAGATGATATCGCGGCGGCTGCCCAGCGAATAATTCTGGTCTGCATCGGCTACTGTGGTGAACAAAGTTACCTGGTTGTTGCTGGGATCGGTCAGATCATAGATCAGGCTGGGCCGCAGCGTGCGATCGGACGGGCTCACCCAGGTCGAGGTAAACGGGTGACGACTGTCATCCTGCGCGCGGGTGTAGTTCAGCCGCCAGCTGGCGCGCCAGTCGCCAAGGTTATGGTTGCCACCGAGCGTATTGGTGAAAATCCGTTGGCGTGACGACAGGCTGTTGAGCGTGCTGTCGATTTCGATACCGAACAAGGTGCCCTGGAGCGGCGTGTTGCCGGTGCGGATATCGGCGTAGCCAGTGCGACGCGCGCTGGATTGCGCTGCCGTGCTGCTGGTCGAAACCGCGTTTTGATCGAAATCGAAGAGATATTGGTTGCGCAGTTCGTCGTCGCGGAATTCGGTGTGCACCGAGCTCAGGAAGATTTCGTTGTTGCTGTCCGGCCGCCAATCGATCTTGCCGCTGAAGGCGGTGTTGGACCGGGTCAGCCGATACAGCTTGTTTTCGAATTCGCGCGCCCAAACACGGTCCTCTCTGCCGGCCAGCTGGTCTTCGGGCGCCCGCTCCCATGGATCGGCCTCGAAGTTGTCGGTGACCATATCAACGCTGAACTTTGAAGCCGAAAGCAGGATGCCGACGGTATCGTTGAAGAAGCGATCCGAGATATGGCCGGCGAAGTTATACTGGCGGCCGCCGCCTAGCGCCGAAAAGCCGAGGCCGAGATCGAGTGCGACCTTGAAGCCGGGATAATCGAAGGCACTGCGCGTGCGGATATCGACCTGGCCGGCCACAGCTTCGCCGGTGAGATCGGCCGTTACCGCCTTGCGTACCGCTACCCGCGACGCGATGGTGGCGGGAATGGTATCGAAGCGGGTTTCGCGGCCGGCAGGGCTGATCACGTTGATGCCGTCGAACGACACCGTGGTCCAGCTGGTGCGCGCACCACGAAGGCTGACGAACCGATCCTGACCCTGGTCACGCTGCACGGCGACGCCGGGCAGGCGGGCAAGCGAAGCGGCAATGTTCTGGTCGGGGAAACGACCGATGCTGTCAGCGGCGATGACGCTGACCAGCGAGGTGGACGAGCGCTGGAACTGCAAGGCGGCTGCTTCCGATTCCGCAATCGGGCGCGACACAGTGACGACGATTTCGCCATCAGCATTGGCCTGCGGCGCCAGCGACACTGCGACCTCGGTCGCTTGCCCGGCAGTGACGGTGACAGTGCGGGTCACGTCTTCAACGCCGAAATAGCGAACGGTCAGCTTCTGATCGCCGGTCGGCACACCGCGCAGCGTGAAGCGGCCACCCGGACCGGTGACCTCGACGATGTTCGACCCTTCGACGCGAACTGTCGCGCCCGCAACCAGATCGCCATTGGCATTCGAGACGATGCCGTTGATCTGGCCATCACCCGCCTGGGCGACCATGGCAGAAGTCTGTTGGGCATGCGCTGCCATCATCGGCAGCGGGGCAAGCATAGCGGCACTGGCGAGCAGGCCTGCCTTCATCATCGGCGCAAAATCCGTCATCATAAATCCTCTGAAAAATGGTTAGGTTGGAAAACATTCTGGTAAAGAACTAAAAGTTCGGGCTCTTGTACGGCAACGTATTGTCGTAAGTCCGCTGTGGCGGGGGTTTGTTATCGTTCAACACAACTCTTTTTAAGCAATCCGTTTTCTTCTCTATGACTACACGATCATACTGAATGCCGTCTATAGTATAGGTAGCGTAATCAAGCTTATCGCCATCAACACTTATAACTTTATAGAATTGGCTGTTCTCACCCTGGCGTTCCAGAGTTACGCCGCTCGGCTGGTAGCTGGTCCAGCCATCCTGCTTGAACTTGTATTGCTTCGGGCCGGACACGGAATTGACAAACATGGTGCCGAGCACTTCGCCCGCTCCGAAGCTGGTCCGCCGCGGTGTCTGCTGGTCCGGCCCGACCATGCCGCGTGCGTAGGTGTGGTAATGCCCCTGCAGCACCAGATCGATCTTGTGCTTGAGAAGGATTGGCAGAAGCTTTTCGCGCGGCTTGTCGTTGTCGCGCCCGGTGCCGGACGAGAATACGGGATGGTGCATCGACACGATCCGCCACCGCGCCTGTGATGCCGCCAACTGCTTGTCCAGCCAGTCGATCTGCACAGCCAGGTCCGCCTGGTTGGTATCGAGATCAAACAGATGCAGGTCCCGCGTATACCGCAGGGCATATACAGTCTCGTGCAACACGTCCGGAAGCGTGGTTTCGACCGGCAGCCGGAACTGCGGCCGCCACAAGAAGGACAGGGTGCGTGCCCGGTCCGCCTCGGTCAGCCCGATCGACTCATACTCATGGTTGCCCGCAAGCGGCACAGCCGGAACCATGGCGTGCAAGAAGTTGCCGGCCTTGAACCATTCCGCCCATTCAAAATCCCGCGATCCGCGGTTTACCAGATCGCCGGCGTGCAGCATGAACCTGGTATCGGGCGCAGTTTGAAACGCTGCCCGGATGGTGCGCGACCAGTGCGAAAGAATGCCATTTTGCGCATCGCCGAGGTAAATGAACCGAACCGGGCCACTTTCCGGCGCCGTCCGGGTCTGGAACCATTCGCTCCATTTGTCATCCGCGCCGATCACCCGATAGGCATAGAGCGTGTCCGGGTTCAGCCTGTTGAAGCGCACGGAATGATAGCTCACCGGCGGCAGGCCGGCATTGTCCTGCATCGGAATCTTCACGCCGGCCCTGTCAACCGCCGCCAGATCCAGCGTCACGGTCTGCGCGGGCCCACCCTGTGCGGCCATATCAAACCGCGCATCGGCAACAGCGAGTGCGATTTCGGCACGTGTGGCTTTCACATCGGCGTTTGTGCGCCAGCTGACAGCGATCGACCGTGCAGGGTCCCCCTCGAACGTCGCGATGACGCGGTCCGGCCAGCTGCTTGCAGCTTGCCAGGGCGCAATCTGGTGGACACCATCATGCGCCGACGCGGCCGGGCACGACATGACCCCGACCAAGGCCGCTGCTTGTAGCTTAAAACGCATCGACCCCTCTATGTGACGAGACTCGTCGGCCAACCTGACAAGGAGTGGCGTTAGTGAGTGAGCGTGACTCTGACGTGACTGAATTATGAAGTTTTTTCTAGCGCCTGCCGATGGGCGTTAAGCATGAAGGCCAAAGCGACTGCAGGGATTCGAATCGGCCTTCAAAATATTGATCAGGAACAGAAAAATGCTGCCATAAAGCTCGCCGGATTTTCTTCAGCTTGCTCCCGAGTGCGAATTCTCAGGTCCGGCTCATCTGGTTCCAGTCATGGACTTCGCGCGCTTCCAATACGGGTCGCCTTTGTATCGGATGTAAGTCACTGTCCTGTTTCCTTTCTTTCGAGGCTGAAAGCCGGTTGCCACAGCAACCGGCTCTGCTCTCCGGCGAGGAGCGGGATGGGGAGGGAGAAGGAAAATCGATGGCCTGGCGCGGGCGGGCCGCCTCTTGGCGGACAACACGGGGCCGTCTATTTTCCTTCGGGAACGAAAGGGCAGCAGCCCTTGGTGTTCCCCGCGTCGGCGGGCCTCCAGAGGAGGGCAGCGGCGCTCTTCGAACCGACGTCCACGTCGCGGCGTGGGCCAGAGCAGTGCCATGTGGCACAGCTAGCGCGAGGATCGTGACCCAGGGGGGACGAGACGCCGGCACGGTGGCTCGGTCGGCGCGCCAGTGCCGATAGAGCCGTGCCCGACAGGGTCGCGCCCTACCGGCTTTTGTGTTCGACCTGTTGCTCCGCTGCCCTCGGTCGTTCTAGCCTGTCTTATGCACCGGACGGTCTGTTCAGGGTTGGCGAACGTAGCATAACTGACTGATTTGGTTTAGAGAAAGGGTGCTTAAATCATCCCTCCACACCGGACAGAAAGTGCCACGCCCGCCATGTCAGACGATAGTGCGCCGAGCTTCGTGTTTCCAGCGGTTTGCGCCAAGAAGGTGACGGCGGCGTTCGACGGCGGGCGGCTGACTTCGGATGGCGGCGTGCTGCTTCTGGCGCAGGCCGAGCGACGAATGGGGATTGCTGCGGCGCTGGCCTCCTGCATTGCCGACCGGCGCGACCAGAGCCGCGTCATCCATGAGGTCGACGACATATTGCGGGCCCGCATGCTGGCGATCGCGTGCGGTTATGAGGACGCCGACGACCTCGATGCGCTGCGCCATGATCCAGGCTTCAAGCTGGCGCTGGGCAAGCTGCCCGGTGGGCCTGTTGGTCTGGCGAGCCAGCCAACGATGTCGCGCTGGGAGAATGCGCCGACCACGCGCGAACTGGTGCGGCTGACGGGCACGTTGGTCGACATCTACTGCGCGAGCTATCCGGCGCCGCCGGCGGTGGTGACGCTCGACATCGACGAGACGGTCGATGTCGTCCACGGCGGCCAGCAACTGTCGTTCTGGAACGGCCATTATGGGACACGCTGCTTCCTGCCGATCCACGTCTATGACACAGCGACCGGCCGCCCGGTGGCGATGTTGCTGCGGACCGGCAAGACGCTTTCGGGTGCCGAGATGGCCGGGCATATCCGGCGACTGATCCGGCGTATCCGCCGTCACTGGCCCGACACCGCGATCACGTTGCGCGGCGATGGTCATTATGGCCGCCCCGAAATCATGGCGTGGTGCGAGGCGAACGGCATCGACTATGTGTTCGGCCTTCCCGGCAACCGGATGTTGCATGCCGATCCCGTCATCGTGACCCAGGGCGATGCCTGCGCCACCGATCGGGCGGAGCGCAAGCTGGTCGAACTTCGCCGTTACGCCGAGACCCGTTACGCCGCCAGGTCGTGGGGAACGGACAAACGCCGGGTGGTGGCGCGGATCGAGGCAAGTACGCTGGGGCTGGATATCCGCTTCGTCGTCACCTCGCTCGCCGATGGCAGCGCCGAGCGGATCTACGACACCCTCTACTGCGCCCGCGGCCAGGCCGAGAACCTGATCAAGCTTCACAAGGCGCAACTCAAGAGCGATCGCACTTCGTGCCGATCGGCCAACGCCAACCAGATGCGCCTCATCCTCCACACAGCCGCCTACTGGCTGATGTGGAAGCTGCGTCAGGCCATCCCGGCCACCACCGCACTCAGGTCCGCCGAGTTCGCCACGCTGCGGTCCCGGATGATCAAGGTCGCCGCCCGCGTTGTCGAGACTGCAACCCGCATCCGCATCGCCTTCGCGAGTGCTTGTCCCGATGCCGCGATCTTCAAAACCGCCGCGATCAATCTGCGCGCCGCCAGCCCGTAACCGGCGCGGCCGCGCCGCCGTCCAAGCCTTCGAAACCGCAACCCGCAAACCCCGATAATCGCGCACCCACGGCGCCACCGTCGCCCGCGTCAAAAACCCGACGCCAGCCCGCGAAACCACGATCTCGGGCTCATCTGGCAAGCGTCACGAATAAGACGGGCTAGCGTCGAGCCTCAGCGCGCTGGCGCGGCCGTGAATTGTGGCCGTTGGTGCGAAGAGTGGATGCGCACACGGCCATGAGCTGGAGCTTTTTCATCGATGAATCGGGGCAAGATCAGCGTCACTCGCCCTACGAGGTCCTGGCTGGCATCGCTGTCGAGGACCACAGGGTTTGGCCCCTGATCCGCGACCTGTCCGATGCGCAGCAGCATATTTTCGGGATGCGGTTGTTCGAGGCGTATGGCCGCGAAGCGAAAAAGCAGAAGCTTCTGGACAGGAAGACGTTCAAACACGCGGCCCAGCTCGAGCCGATCGAGCGTGCGGAGCGCGCGCAGCTCGCCCGGGAGCTGCTGATCGACGGGACGGCCGTGACCAAGGCGCGACTGACGGCGCTCGGACAGGCCAAGGTCGAGTATTGCCGCTTCAGCCTCGACCTGGCGCGTCGCCACGGAGCGAAGGTGTTCGCGACGATCGTGCCACAGGAGGCACCGCGGCCCGAGCGCAGCGAGGCGCTACGCAAGGACTATGCGTTCCTGTTCGAGCGCTTCTACTATTTCCTTAACGGTTTGCCGGGCGATCCGATGGGCTATCTGGTCTTCGACGAACTCGACAGGAGCGCCGCCCATATTCTGCTGGGGCAGGTATCGAACTACTTCGTGAACACGCGCAACGGGGGGTCCACGTCATTTTGGTGCGGAAAGTGACGTTAAGCAAGTTATTGAGATAATGCGGTAAATCGGCCTTCGTTC
>JBBQJV010000126.1:0-6831 GCA_038326205.1 Caulobacterales bacterium
GGTCACCAAAGTTGTGACCGTTATCCGAAGGCTTCAGACATTTCGTCTCCTCCATGCCTGCTCCGGTTGCTTCCGGCTGGAGCGGTTGCCGGGTGGGGTTTGCACCCACTGGAAAGCGCCGCCTTGTCACGGCGCACGCCAAACGCAGGCGTTCGCAGCTGGTCCGAACACGCAGGCTCGGCCTCCGCATGTGTGAGTCACAACACCACGGCCAAGGTATTCGTCCTTCACGGCCATCACCCAACCTCAACTCAGGCGCATCGACCTGCTTTGAACTTGTCGCGCAGAGCGTTCAAACCGCCGCTCAACAAGGTCTGCAAGGAGTCATCAGCCAAGCGAGCAACTTCGCCTCGCGCCATGACCTTGCCGTTGCTGGCGTCCGTCAGGGTAATTGAAATGGGGTACTTCGCATCCGCAGCTATGCGCCACGCCCTGTGGGATGGGACACGCACCGCCGGATAGGCGCCAATCAGCATGTCCTCAGAATCGATTGCAATCACCCGGCTGTTGATCACGACGCCCTTGGCGTCGGGGCCTACATCGATCGCCATGGTCTGGTCGCCCTGTGTTACGGTCAGCTTGAGTCTCTTCACGACCTTGCCACCCGAGCGGAACTCCGGCCAGCCAATACGGAAGCCCGAATAGTCGAGGCGTACGCTGCCCGGCGTGAGCCATTCCTTGGCGGGTTGGTAGATGCTCATATAGAGCCAGTAGGTCAGTTCCGGCGTCTTGGCTGTATATGCTCCGCTGACCCCCTCTCCTTTCAATTTTAGCGCGGTGCGGGTGGGGCCCATCTCGACATAGAGCCGCTCCAGCCCGCCCTCCTTCAGATGGGTGGATGCCATGGCGCCCTGAGCATCGGACAACGCAAACGACGCCATACAAAGCTTTCGCTCCGGCTGTGCCGTGGCGGTTCCATATGCCGCCAGCAGGCAAACACCAGCCAGTGTCGTCGCCAGAAACTGTCTTGCCGCCATTGCGTCACCCCTGATGAGTTTGGCGGACCATAGTCGCATCCACTCATTGCACCAGCGGGGGAATGCACCCGACGGCGGCGCATGCTGCGTTCAGCAGCACGACGTCATACATTTTGCCCGGCCGCGCATTTCCCGCGACCGGCGGACAGCAACGATTTTCGGATCGTGGCGCCAGTGACGCCTTTGGGGCAGCATCACCTGGGTCGCGACAGTGTTACCGTTGGCCGGGTCTCTCAAGACCTTCTGTTCTGGGCTGCCTCCCCCATCAGGCACGACCTCGCCAGACTGGCTTATCTAAGCGACGCTTTGGTTTCGTCCGGATTTAGCCAGAGGTACGCGAAGCCAGGCAGCTCGATGTAAGATTTTTTGATCTGCTCCTGAACCAGCTCGACTGCCCTGAACAGCACGGCTCGGCCAGCCTCACGTGCATCCGCTTCGGGAAGCGCTTTGATCGCTTGCCACTTCTCGTCGAGCAGGATCCGGAAAGGTCCGAAGCTGTTGGCCTGATTGCTGTTCAGGCGAGCCGCGTAGAGAGGTGCGCCTGCCGCGCGCGTTGCCGCATCCCAGTTTATGACCAGCGGCTAATTTCAACGAGTTCGCCCAGCCGCGCGGAGTCCGCCCACATCGCGGGCAAGTCAAGCTTGCCGGTCAACGTGCTCGCTATGCGCCGTGCATCGGCATCAGTCTTCAAGGTGAGCTGCGACGTTTCCACGCTCACGGTGACCGGCTGGCCGGTTGCCAGCTTGTCGAAGAGCGCCTTCTCGACAAGGTCCAGACCGCCGCTAGACATTGCCGCGCTGTTTAGGCAGCGAGCGTCAGCGTCATTCAGGATCCGATCGCGTGGAAGCGCCTTAACCGCTTCACCGAGTTGACCCTCAATAACGATAGCATCCTGCGCAGCCGCCACGCCGGCGAAGGCGCCGGAAAATGCAATGCAAGCAATCGACCGCATACCCGCCCTCATGATCGTGCCGGATGGAGGAATCAAACTACGCCTTCAGCAAGGATTCCACAGGCGAAGATCAGCGTACGCTGAGCGACTGCAATGGGGCACCGCCTACGTCGCCACAATATTGCCATCGACAGGGCCGCTCTGAACCTCCCGTCCCGGGTTGCCTCCCTCATCAGGCACGACCTCGCCATTTGGAGGCATTCGTCACTTCGGCTTGTTCGGACAAGCCCACAAGCAGCGACCGCGCTCGATTGACCGCGCCTACTGCGCTACAAGTTGTGAGGGATGGATTCTCCCGCAGGGGCGACAGGATCATGTTGAAGCGGCTTGTGGTTCTGGCGGCGCTGTTCGCATCGAGCGCTCATGCGCAGGCGAGCAACATCCCGCGCACCGCAGACGGGCGTCCAGACTTCCAAGGCGTGTGGGAGGCCCGCTGGCGCACGCCGTTCGAGCGGCCGATTGAGGCGGATGGCCCTACTGTCGCAGCGGACAGGGCCGATGCCATGATTGCGGCGTTGTACGCGCGGATGCGGGCATCGGGCAATCAGTCGCCTGACTCCGATTCCGACTGGGCCCCGCTGATGCCCGCGCCCGGTGGAGGCTATCGCACCTCCCTCATCGTGGAGCCTTCAGACGGCAAGCGCCCCTTGAACCAGGCCGCTCAGGATCAGGAAAAAACTGTAAAGGAAAGCACCGACAAAGCAGAGGGACCGGAAGCGCGCGGCCTCTCGGAGCGCTGCTTGCGCTCGGGCGGCGGGGCGCCGCTGGGCGTGGTCGCCGACCAGTCGTACCGCCAGATTATCCAGACACCTGAACACGTGGTGATCTGGACCGAGGGGCTCGGCGACACACGCATCATAGAGATGACCGACCGCCCCCGCCCCGACGCGGTGGTTTCATGGCTCGGCGATTCAGCCGGTCGCTGGGAAAACGACGTGCTGGCGGTGGAAACCCGGCGCGTGCGCCCCGAACCTGCGCGCCCGAATGTGTCACCGGGCCAGCCGGGCTGGAAAATCACCGAACGCTTCCAGTTCAACTCGCCGGACGAGCTTGGCTACAGCTACACCATTGAGGATCCAGTTATGTTCACCGCTCCGCTCCGCGTTGAGATCATCCTGGTCCGAACCCCTGCGCGCATGTTCGAGTCTGCATGTCACGAAGGCAACTACGGCCTCGTCAATATCCTCTCGGGCGCTCGAGTGACCGAGGCGCTCAAGGCGAAGAATTAGGTCAGGAGATGATCCGTACGATCCTCCACGCTCTCACCCTGATCCCTGCCGCGAATGTACAGTCCGATATCGGGCGAACATTTGTAGCAGAACGAATGATGGGATTGGGCCAGCATTTCTGAGCCCGCCATAATAATACGACCGCCGTAGTCGCTCCAGAACTTCCGTTCCTGACTACATCCCCCATCAGGCGGGGCGTCGCCAAAATGCGTCATTCCCGGGAGCTAGAGGTGGGCGGCATAGACCATTGCCGGCGCATGGGTCACGCGATCTCCTGCTGCGCCGCCGTGCGTGCATGTTGGATCGACGGCTTGTAGTGAACGACCGGCGGCTTGAGCCCGTGGACAACAAGCTCGCGGCGCACTGCGGCTGATGTGCCGCTGAAATACACCTCGACATTACGTTTCCGTGCTTTGCGCACCAGTCCCTCGATGGCGTGTGCGCCGCTGGAATCGATGAACGGCACGGCTACGAAATCTATCACCAGCGCGCGATGGCTATCGCCGATGCGGTCGAACAGCGACGCAACGGCGCTGGCGGCACCGAAGAAAAAGGCTCCGGAAATGCGATAGACCGCAACGTCGCGATCGCTGATCTGCTCGTCATTGGCCTGGGCACCGGGCGAGCTGTCGGCCTGATCATCTGCAACGAAGGGCGTGTCGGTCTCGACGGCGGTCGCTTGTGACATTCGGTATATGAACAGAACCGAGCCGAGCGCAAAGCCCACCACGATTGCTTCGGTGAGATCGCGAAAGATGGTCAGGCCGAACGTCACCAGCAACACAAGCGCTTCACCTAGAGAGGTTCGCAGCAAGGTTGCGATAGCGTGGCGCTCGATCATGTTCCAGGCGACAACGGCAAGGACTCCGGCAAGGCTGGCAAGCGGAATGAAGCTCGCGACCGGCGCCGCGACCAAAATGAAAATCAACAGGAAGGCCGAGTGCAGGATGCCGGCGACTGGGCCATGCGCCCCCGCCCTTACGTTGGTGGCGGTGCGGGCGATCGTTCCGGTGACGCAGATGCCGGTGAACAGCGCCGAGCTGATATTCGCAACGCCCTGAGCCACTAGCTCGCAGTTGGAGCGATGGCGGCGGCCGGTCATGCCGTCCGCGACGACGGCCGAGAGTAGCGACTCAATCGAGCCCAGCAGCGTGAACGCGATCGCGCTGGGAAGAACGGCCTGTGCCTTCTCAAAGCTGATCGGCGGCAGGCTCGGAATCGGAAGACCGCCCGGGATGCCGCCGAACTTCGAACCGATGGTCTCGACCGGAAGCTGCAAGAGCCCGGTAAGGAGGCTGGCGCCCACAACGGCAAAGAGCATGCCCGGCCAGGTTGGGCGGAAGCGCCTGGCGAAGAGGATAGTGGCGATGCAGCCCAGCGCGATCAGGAGCGCCGTGGCATTGGCGCTCGGCATCGCTTGCCAGAGTACCGGCAACTTGTCAGCCAGCGGCTGCGGTTCCTGCCCGCCAAGCTTCAGGCCGAACAGGTCCTTCACCTGACTAGCGAAGATGATCACCGCGATGCCGGCGGTGAATCCGACTGTCACTGGGTAGGGGATGAACTTGATGAAGACGCCAAGGCGCAATAGCCCAACGACGATCAGCATGGCGCCCGACATGAGTGTCGCCAGCATGAGCCCATCCATGCCGTGCTGCAGTACTGTTCCTGCGACAAGGCCAATGAAGGCCCCGGCTGGACCGCCGATCTGGAAGCGGCTGCCGCCGAGGGCGGACACCAGCACGCCGCCGAAGATTGCGGCGTACAGCCCCTGTTCAGGCTTGCCGCCGGACGCGATGGCGATAGCCATGGAAAGCGGCAGCGCGACAACCGCAACAGTGACGCCAGCAATGACGTCGGCGCGGAAATGCCGAAACGTGTAACCCTCGCGCAGCACCGTTACGAGCTTCGGAGTGAACAGCTCGACAAAGCTCGGTCTCTTCAGCTGAGGAGATAGCGGCTGTGTGATCGTCATGAACCGACACCCCGACCAATCTCACATTGCTACGCTCGGGCCGCCGCTCCGACAAGGCGGGTGTGGCCGCGGGCTCAATGGACGAACCGGGTCAGCCGCCACAACCATACGAGCGGACGAGAAAAACACTGGACTTCCAAACTCCAGCAGAGAGATTTAGCGAGTGCGTTGCATCGACCAGTTGAGGATACCGCCGACAGCCGTCGGTCGTAATCTTTTGATCCTATGCTGAATCAGCCCGCCGCCCCGTGCCCTTTGCTCCTCTGTTGCACAACTGGGCTGAATAGACTTTGGGGGGACATCTTCACGGCGCGCGCCAACAACGGACTTTGGCGCCCCTCACGAATGGCGCATACGATTGCATGTCTACTCTGCTCACTCCATGAACGAGAGCCGCCGAGGAGACTCGATCGTCAATCGTGGGCGCGCCGGGAACTGGATGCCACTACCAAAACCACGGGAGCATCGCGCTTGCAGCACAAAGACGGATACCACCAACGTCGCTGGTTAGAGCCAGCCCTTGTCGGATTTGCGGGACTGGCCCTGCTCTGGACGATGTGGCTGTCCGGCGGCGACTTCTGGCGCATGCAGCGCCCATTCATGGCGGTGACCATGGTCGCGGCCGCCACGATGGTTGCGCTCGCGACGACCGCAGCGGTCCTGCCTCGCGGCGCGTGGCGATCGCTGTCGATCCTGCTGGCGGTGCTGGCAGCGCTTGCAACTTTTTTTGGGGAGGACATGGCTGAACGCGGCAGGTTCGACGCACTTCGTAATTCTCTGGCGCAGGAGGTGGCGGCCGTGGGGCTGGGCGCTGATTGCGTAACTCCCTGCCGGATCGATTCGCGCGAGCCTCTGCGTGTGGCGTTCCAGTTCAGCGGAGAAGGCAAACACTGGAGCGGCGTTTGCTACGACGCCACCGACCGCATTCGCGGGGCCGAATTCGCAGGCCGCGTGCGTCGCCTCGATGCCGCGGAAGCCGACATGTTCCGCGATGCGAACGCGATATTCAGCGGACAGGTGCATCACGCGCCATCATGGGGCGACCATTGGTATGGCTGTTCGACCCGTCCCTGACGCATAAGGGCTGACGCGGCGGATCGGCGCTCGCAGTGTATATGAGCCTGCAAGCCGCAGCGCCCAAATTGACAGGCAGTCGATTCCGCGCTCACAAATTCCTTGGGGTCCGTCGGATCGGCCGCATGCCGTAACCAGCTTTCCGAACGGGGTCAGAGGCGATCATGCCCAATCGTTGGATCGCGCGAGCCTGCATCGGGTTGGCGTTGCTCGGCGGCGGCCTGACTGCATCGCTATCTTGAGCGCAGACCCAAACGGAGTGGGCCGTCTCGAGTTATGTGAACGTGACGCTGCCGGCCATCGCGCGCATGAAGCCTTCTATGGACAAGTCGGTGCTCGACCGCGCCAACGCATTCGCCACGATGGGCATCACGGACACCATGTGCGATGCGCCCGTATCGGCGGCTATCCAGGCAGAAGAACACATCGCCGAAGGCGCGGGCGATCTGTGCCAAGCCATGATCGCATGAAAACCTCATCACCTGTAGCCGCGTGAGGTTCTCCGGGAGCGATTTCGCTCACACCGAACCCGTGGATCCGAAGATCGCAAGGCTGCACACATCGGAAGGTATCCTGTCTACGCGGCTGCAACTCGAGAAAGCCGCCGGATGCGCGACCAAGACGGTC
>JBBQJV010000127.1:0-6744 GCA_038326205.1 Caulobacterales bacterium
ATCCTGAACGCGCGACCACGCAGTCCGCGCACGATCAAGACGCGTGCGGCCAAGCATGGTTAGGCTGAGCACGCGCTGGCGACGGTCTGCCCCACGCTCGACCGAAATCATGCCGTCATCTGCGAGAGGCCGGACTGCGCGCGGAACGCCTGACGCATCCATGCCCAGAGTGTCAGCGAGTGCGCCGACCGTCAGCGGCCCCATATTGGCGAGCGTCATCATCAGGTTGAACTGGTGGCCCGTGAGGCCGAAGGGCGCCAGCGCCGGATCGTAGGCTGCGACAACCGCGCGGGACGCGCGCGACACGTATCTCAGAATGCAGGCGTCAGGCGAATACGGCGACAGCGTTGGACGTGAGCCCATCACAGCCTGCCTGGAGGCGCCTTTGCCCGCGGCGTATTGATCCGCCATCTTCATTGTCCGCAATTGCCTGCCGGCAATCCTGATCCCCCTAGATCGGTAGCTGCGGAGGGGCGACCCGTCAACGTCGCCCTGCAAGCCAGACGCCAACGAGCACAAGTGCACAGCCAGCGAGCTGGATTTGGGTTAGCGCCTCCCCGAAGAGCAGCCAGGCGATCATCGCCCCGGTTACGGGCTGGATCAGCAGCAGCAAACCAGCCAGCGCTGCAGGGGTTGCCCCAACGCCAGCCACGATCAGCCCTTGCCCGATGACATGGGCGACCACCGCGAGCGCCAGAGGCCAGATGAACCAGTCCGGGCTGGGCGGGATCAGCGCCTCGCCTTTCACGCCACAGGCGACTGCCATTACGGCAAGGGTCGCTGCGGTCGACCAGAACAGCACCTGCATCGCGCCGGTATCGCGCCGGGCGAGCTTGGCGAAGAAGAGATAGAGGCCGACCATCACGGCGGCGATCAGGGCGAGCGCGTCACCTGTGAGCGCTGTCGTGCCAATGTTGGCTGCGCCGCCGGAAAGCATGAAGGCGCCCGCAAGTGCGATGGCCAGTGCGACCAGCCAGATGCGCGCGGGTCTCTCGCCGAGCGCCACCCATGCGATGAGGCCGACTGCTGCGTTACCGAGGTTCACAAGGAACGTGGCGTTAGCGACCGACGTCATCACCAGCGAGGCGTGCCAGAAGGCGATGTCGAGACCAAAGAACGTCCCGGCCAGAAGCGCCATTTTCGACGGTCGGCCAATGCGGCCGCCCTGCGCGTAGATCAGGCCCGCCATCAGCGGCAGGGAGAAGGTGAAGCGCCAGAAGCCGGTTGCCTGTGGTTCGAATGCGGACAGGCGTAGCCCGATCGGCGCAAAGCCGATCGCGATCGCGCCGCAGATCAGCATGGCGGGGCCGGCCCAGGCCGGAGCAGGGCGGGCTGTGGCTGTCGGCGTGTTCAAGTTTGCAATCCGATGCGTGCGCGTATGTCCGCTGGGGATAAGCCCGCTTCGCGCAGGGCCGCAAGTGTCAGCGACTGGTCGCGCTTGGCGTAACGTCTGCCGTCGGGGCCGGTCAGCAGGGTATGATGTGAATAGATGGGTGTTGGCAGGTCTAGCAGCTTCTGCAGCAGGACGTGGATGTGCGTGGAGCTGCGGAGGTCGTCGCCGCGAATGATGTCGGTCACGCCCTGAAGTGCATCGTCATGCACAACGCAGAGGTGATAGCTCGCCGGTGTATCCTTGCGCGCGAGAATGACGTCGCCATGCAAATGTGGATGCGCTGTTATCCTGCGTTCCGTATTTGTTGCGAGGTCGCGCTCGACGAATTCCAGTCGCGGGAAATCTTCGCCTAGCAGGTCCTGTGAATATTTTATCGAGATGCGCCACGCGAATGGTTCGCCACCTGCGATGCGCGATTGCTCCTCGTCCAGTGACATCGGACTCGCAGGACCAGGATAGATGACGCCTTCGATTCCCTCTCCCGGTGTGTGCGGCGCCGATAGGGACTGCTCGGCAATTTCGCGGCGGCTGAGAAAGCAGCGATAGAGCACGCCGCGCGCACGGAGTTTTTCGAGAGCAGCAGTGTAGTCGTCGAAGTGATCAGACTGGCGGCGAACGGGAAGGGGCCAGTCGAGCCCAAGCCAGTCGAGATCCTCGAGCAGGGCTGTCTCGAACTCAGGCCGACAACGCGTGCGGTCGATGTCTTCGATCCGCAAAAGAAAAACACCGTCGGCAGAGCGGGCGGCGTGATCGGCGAGCATAGCAGAGTAGGCGTGGCCGAGGTGAAGGCGTCCCGTGGGGCTCGGCGCGAAACGCGTTATGAAGCGCATCGCACCGAGCCTGGGAAGCTTACTTGGAGTGTTCGACCTTGAGGCCGAGATCCTTGATGGCTTGGGCAGGCGAGCCCATGCCAGCGCTCATGACCGTGCCGACGAGGCTTCCGAACGGCATCGGCTTCGAAGGCTGCACCAGGAAGCGCAGCTTGCCGCCGGTCGCCAGGAAGTCTGCAACGGGCGTCATCAGCGTCGCCAGTTCCGGAATACCGGAGACGTCCGGACGCGCCATCATTTTCACGCCTTCGACCGCTTGCGAGCGGGCCTGATCGGCAGTCATGGCTGGGCCGCCGGTCATTTCCGGTGACATCTCGCCGATGATCGCGAAGATCTTGTTGAGGCCGCCATTGTCCTGGACGTTGAGGTCGATGAGTTTCAGCGACGAGTTCGTTTGGAAGACGTCGGCGATGGCCATCTCGTTCGGCTCGCCGGTTTCCGGGATCAGGTCCGACACAGCCTTGAAGGTGGGGAAGCCGCCTTCGTACCTTGCTGATACGTTGAGCAGGTCCTTGCCGTTGACGCCGAATTCGAGTTTCGTATCGCCGTTCTCGGCGTTCCAGTTCCACCCGAAATTGCTGTCGAACGAAATCGTATTGAGGCCGTTCTTGGTGAGGAAGGCCTTGGCCTGTGCAAGTTCGGCAGCCGCAGTCGCGGCGCCTTCCGGATCATCCGTGGCTGCAGCGCCCGTCGAATACTTCTCGGCGATGTCGACAAATGCGCCGAGGTTCACATTGATGTTCTTGCCCGAGGCCGTGAGCTTGGTCGGGATGAACCAATGGAAACCGGTCGCGTCGAAATTGGTCTCAGCCGCAGAGTAGACTTGCTGGCCGGCCATGTTGAGCGACTCATTTTCCGTGTGCCATTTGCCGAGGCCCATCAGGTTGGCTTCGGTGCGTGGCGGCATGACGCCCTTCACGAGATAAGCGAGGGCCTTCTCAAGGCGCATATTCTTGAGAGTCATCAAGCCCATTTTGTAATTGAAGTCGAACGGGGCCGCACCTGGCTCTACCGCAGCGCTGAAGCCATAAGCGATATCGCGGATGAACATGCCGTCGAGATCGCCGCCGCGCATGCCGCGTGCGCCCATGGTCTTGATCGTCATATCACCGACGACCTTTTGGCCGGCCTCGGTCACGTCGAAGCCGATCTTGTAGTCAAAGTAGGCAGCGGTATCGACGCCATAGGACTGGGCGGCAGAGATCAGCTGCTGAAACACCGGCATGAAGGTCATCGGATCGTTCGGATCCGGGGCACCTGCCGGGGCGGGCACAACCTGATAGGGGCGCAGCTGAAGATCATCGATGATCATGCGGCCAATCGAAATATCCATGCGGCTGATCTGCGGCGGCGTGTACGCAGCCATACCATCAAACGAGAACGGATCCTCGGCGCCGGGCGGTATGATGACCGGAGCTGTCGGATCGTCGGGCTGGAATTTCAGCGGAGTCGCGTCGTCCGGCATCGGAGCCGGTTCCATGCCGCCCATGCCGTTGTTGATCGCGTCGACGAGACCGAACACCGTGATGTTCTTGGCGTCGATACGGCTTGCAAGCTTTACGGTTTCCGTCAGACGCTTGCCCGAGACGCGATCTTCGAGAAGCTTGGCGTCGAAATCCCACAGGCGCAGTTCAGCGATCTGCACGCCAACTGACGGCATGTCTTTCGGCGTCAGCTTGAGATTGGTGACCAGGGTGGAGTTGGTCGCGGCGTCAAAGGACAGATTGCCCCACGACATCGCGACTTCAGCCGGGAGAAGGGCTTTTACAGAATCGAGGTTGGCAGCCTCTGTGGTCGTGCCCTTGAGGGTGTCGGTCGCGAGCTTGGCGACTTGCGCCTCGATTGCCGTGGGATCAACATCGACGGCGGCAAGTGCGCCCGATCCGCCCTGACTGCAACCTGCGAGGGTGCTTGCCCCCAATGCAAATGCAACAAAAACCCCACCAAACGCACGCATATCACCCTCCTGAAGCCTTGCGGCGACTGATAGCGGGTGTCGCTAGCGCTGGCCACCGCCAGATGCCGTTTCAGTGATGGATTATTTTGCTGTCAGAATTGTCAGTTTTTGCTGCCACGCAAGGTTTCCCAAGTGCGGGAGGCATTGAGCAGCGAGCGGAAATAGTCTCGATTGGCATCGATCATCGCCTTGGGCAGTTCCGTACCGGCGGCGGCCTCAACCTCTTCGAACTTGCCCTGGACCCCGAGCGCCAGGATCAGGTTTTGGGTGATACGACTGTCTGCCCCCGGCTGGCTGACGGCCTGACGGAGTGTCTGTTCAGCCAGAGCCGGTTTGCCTTCGAGAACGTAGGACAGGGCGAGGTTCGACAGGACTTTGGGATTGTCCGGGGAAACCGCCAGCGCCCTACGATAGTAGTCCTGCGCCGGCCCATGCTGGTCGAGTGTGTCCATCGTGACGCCGATGATCGACAATAGACGCCAGTCGGTCTGGCCATTCGCTTCGGCGCGGGCGAGGGCGTAGGCGGCATCTTCGGCCTTGCCGGCATCAAGCGAGGCCTGTGCGTAAATGAGGGTCAGGTCGACGTCGCCCTGTTTCAGGGTGAGGGCCTGCTGGGCGACTTCGGCTGCGCGGGGCGCAGAGCCGATGCCGCGAAGTACCCGGGCGTATTTCAGCGACGCTTCGTATTCGTTGGGGTTCTTCTCGTATTCGGTTGCCCAGAATTTGGCCTGGGTTAGCACGTCCTGCTTGTCGGCCATGGCGCGGTCGGCGGCGCTGGCGGGCATCAGGGTGACGGTCGCCTTATCGATGACCGCAAGTTCCTGGACGGATGGCGCCTCGGCGGTAATGCAGCCGGTCAGCAGGGCCAGGAGGCTGGCGCTGGCAATGAGACGGGTGGCGGACTTGGTGCTGGCAGACTTGTAGGTAGCAGACATGGGCAATCCCCGGATATTACCGGAACCTTGACGCGCGCCGGATCAAGGATTGGTTAAAGTGGCGCTCAGGCTTTTTGCTACCGGATCAGATCATGCACCCTGCCTTTCATGCCCATCCCGACGCCGCCACGCCAATGGTTCTGGTGACGGCCAAGGGGCTGGGGCCCTGGACGAAGTCCCAGCCGGACAGGGTGAAACGACTGGTCGATACGTCAGGGTTCCGGGGCGATCCGGGCAAGCTCCTACTGCTGCATTCGACCGACGGGGAACTCGAAGGCGTGCTGGTCGGGCTGGGTGAGGGAGCGGACGGGTTCGTCCTCGCCAGCGTCTCGGCAGCCTTGCCGGCGGGCGACTACACTCTGGCCGAGATTCCCGACGGCCTGTGTGGCGAGACTTTGGCGCTCGGCTGGGCGGACGGGGCTTATCGCTTCACCCGGTACCGTTCTGGCGAGAAGGCCCGGCGGCTGATGATGCCGAAATCTGTCGATCAGACCGAAGTGAACCGGCAAGCCGAGGCGATCGACTGGCTGCGCAATCTCGTTAACACGCCGCCCTGCGACCTTGGGCCGGTCGAGATCGCGGCGGAGGCGCAGGCGATGGCGGCTGAATTCGGCGCAAGCATCGAGATCACGGAAGGCCAAGCGCTGGAACGTGGCTATCCAATGGTACACGCGGTCGGCAAGGGTGCCGGGATCGCCCAAAAGCCGTGCTTCATAGAGATCCATTGGGGCAGGGAGAACGACCCTAAAATTGCGCTGGTTGGCAAGGGCGTGGCGTTCGACACGGGCGGTCTCAACATCAAGACCGCCGGTATGGGGCTGATGAAAAAGGACATGGGTGGCGCCGCTCATGCGCTCGCCCTAGCGCGGATGATCATGAGCGCGGGATTGCCGGTGCGGCTGATCTGCTGCGTGCCAGCGGTGGAAAATGCGATCAGCGGCGATGCGTTCCGCCCGAGCGACATATTGAAGTCACGCAAGGGGCTGACGGTCGAAGTTGAGGATACTGACGCGGAAGGCCGCTTGATCCTCGCCGATGCACTGACACGGGCCAGTGAGCACAAGCCGGAACTCATCATCGATTTCGCGACGCTGACGGGGGCGGCCCGCGTGGCGCTGGGGCCGGACCTAGCTCCTCTTTATACTGACGACGAGAAGCTGGCGGCCGATATCATCGATGGATCAAGGGGAACCGGCGATCCGGTCTGGCGCATGCCGCTGTGGACTGGATATGAGGCTGGCCTCAAATCACCGATCGCGGACATGAAGAATCTCGGCGATGGCCCGATGGGCGGTTCCATCACGGCGGCGTTGTTCCTCAAGGCATTTGTAAACGCGCCGAGCTGGGCGCATTTTGATATCTGGGCGTGGCGACCCGCAAGATATGGACGTCCTGCTGGCGCTGCGGCGTGCGGAATACGCGCCGTCTGGGCTATGTTGAAAAAACGATATGTTTGATCCCATTTGTTCTGCTTGCCCGCGAGACGAAAACGCGCGAGTCTCTCTGTGGGGCCGGCTGAATGGAGCTGACATGGATCGCGATTCCGCGCTTGCCCTTCTGAAGGACGTTCTTGCCGATACTGTTCGTGCGGATGGTCCTGATCTTAACGTACGACAGTCCGCCATTCTC
>JBBQJV010000128.1:0-6240 GCA_038326205.1 Caulobacterales bacterium
CGGCTCCTTCAACTCGACTGACAGCAATAACAGCAGCTTTACCGAAGTCCATTCTCCAAGCTTTGCCGGACCGGTCTCCCGACTTGAAACAAATAAAGGCGCCTTTGAGAGTGACACCTACGCGCTGAACGGCGACGTTCAGTTCCAATTGGGTAGCGGCACGACGAAGCTGATCGCTTTGCATCAACGATCTGAGAGCACAAACGACAGCCTTTTCGGTTTCTATGCTGGTTCAGGATCCTTCAGCAGTTCGGTCCAGGTTCAGTCGAAAGACGCAAGTGGGGAATCCATTCTTCGCGGAACGATGAGTTGGCCGCTCGGCGATAACCACACGGTTGAGGTCGCAATCGAAGGCGCCTACAATTTTCTCGATAGTATTCGAAAGGTGACTTTGAATACCGGCGCGGATGCTACTCCGCCGGGATCTGATACGATTGTCGAAGAACTTCGTGGCGAAGCTCAAATATCGGATGTGTGGCAGGTCACGCCCGATGTGACCCTAGAACCCAGCTTGAAGTTCGAATACTCGCAGATCAAGCAAGAAGGCCGCCTGTCCAGCACGACCAGTGTCTTTGCCGCGCGCGAGTTCACGTATCCGAAGCCGGGTATCACGGCGACTTGGCGACCGAACCGAACGCAGCAGCTGCGAGTGTCCCTCGAGCGAAAGGTCGCACAGCTCAATTTCTATGACTTCGTCTCGGTCGTCGAGGTCGTCAACAACCATGTGACCGGCGGCAACGCTGATCTTGAACCTCAGAAGATCTGGGCTCTGGAGGGTCAGTTCGAGCAGAAATTCTGGGTCGATGGCGTGCTGACACTTCTCGGCTCGTTCCAGAAGATCTCCGACGTACAGGATCAGGTTCCTGTTGTCCCGCTCGGCGGCTCTCTGCTCCAAGCCTTCGATGGTCCCGGCAATCTGGGAGAAGGAGAGACATGGTCGCTGGGCGTTAAGGCAAGCATACCTCTAATGAACCTGGGTGTGCCTGACGCACGCTTGGACGTCGAGCTCAGCAGCGGCAACTCTGAAGTGCTCGACCCTGTAACCGGCCTTGTTCGGGAGTTTTCCGACGCCTTCAACCTAAGCCGAAACCTGCGCATTTCGTTCAGACAAGACTTGCCTAAGTACGGGTTCAGCTACGGTCTGACGTTCAATGAAAGTGGCGGGGCGACGTCGTACAGACTGAGGGAAACGTCCAAACGCCAACGTACGGGGGACGACCTCAGCGTGTTTATTGAAACTAAGGAGTTCTTCGGCTTGAACATTCGTGCCGGGATCAATGACCTTCTGGAAACTGCCTTCATCAACACACGTGCCGTATATGACGCTCCAAGATCGAGCGGGAACCTGGCTCTGCTGCAGGTAAATGAATCACGTACGGGTCCGTGGGGGTTCGTCAGGATAAGCGGCAAGTTCTAGGGGCCTGTCTTCTGTTGACGGCCCCCGAGCTGCAAGTGACTTGCCCCTGGATCTTCTGACCACTAGCGCGATGCCACTGACGCAGATTGGCGAGGTCCAGACCCACGGTCGGATCGAGGGGAATGGCCGGCTCGGCGGCCTTCGGACCGCTTCTGATGGCGTGTCTGGCACTTTAAACTCAGAGACAATCTCCGTCGCTGATCCCGGCCGGTGCGCGGCGGGGCAAGAATTAGGTAGCGCCGCTTCTTTTAAGACCGCGTCAGTCGGTCCGTTGACCCTGGCAGGCAAAGGACTACAGGAACCTCCCTAGGGGAAATGTCGAGGGACGGAACAGATGGCGCAAGCCGGGCACACAGCGATGCACGCGCGTGCGCGAGCGGCGTTATGCACTACGTTCGGTTCTCTCATCTTGTCTGGCCTTCTCGCACTCCCAGCACAGGCGCAACAGGCCGACAGTCCGCCCACGCCAGACGCCGACACCCTGCCGCCCCGCGCCGAGGACAACGCCCCTCAGGTCTTCGAGGCGACCTTCTTCACCCGCTACAATCCCTTGTCGGCAGCAGACATGGTCGTTCGCGTCCCCGGTTTCGAGATCAATGACGGAGATGATCGTCGCGGCTTCGGCGCAACCGGCGGCAACGTCCTCATCAACGGCGAGCGCCCCAGTTCCAAGGCTACTATCTCCGAACAGCTCAAGCGCATTCCCTCCGCATCCGTGCTGCGCGTTGAAATCCTCTCGGGCGGCGGTTCGTCGGACGCCAGCGGACAATCGCGCATCGCAAACGTCATCCTGAAGCCCAGCAAGGGCCTCTCGTTTCCGACCAATTATATCCTCGGTGTGCGCCAGCTCGAATACTCCGAACGCATCGGCTATACGATGCAACTTTCGAAGACGCTGAGCTTGGCCGACAATCTCGAACTCGCGCTCGACCTGCAGGGACCAAATATTCGTGGACGCACAGTCGCGTATGAGGCCGTGCGCTCGGCTGTCGGCGACCTGACCCAGTATCGCCAGCAATACACGCAGTTGAACAATATTGGTCTGCAGTTGGCGGCGAACCTGAAATGGCGCGCCGACGCGCATGACCGGCTCAACCTCAACGCCCTGATCTACCCGACCGACAACTCCACCGGCATCGGCTCCGTCGTCTACGCGCCTGACGGTACGCTGCTCAAACAGACCTATGGCCGGGCCGACTACCCCACCAACTACCGTGGCGAACTCGGCAGCGACTGGGAGCACACATTCTCGGATGCCTTCCGCGTAAAGTTCATCGTGCTCGGCGCAACATCGACCATCGACATGACGCAGACACTCAACACCTTCCTCGGCGACACGCCTTCCAAAACTGAAGTACAGACATCGCATACCCAGACAGGTGAAACGGTTGGTCGCGCCGTCGCAACCTGGCGCGCGAACGACGTCCACACGCTGGAGTTTGGTGGTGAGGGCGCCTTCAACTTTCGCAAGACCAGCCTTGGCCTCACCAATCAGGCGCCCGGCGGCGCACCCGTGCCCGTTGTCTTCGACGTCGCCAACGCGCGCGTAACGGAAACGCGCGGCGAAGTCTTCCTCACCGACATTTGGGGTCTCTCCAATGCTGTGTCGCTGACAAGCGAGCTCACCTTCGAGGCATCGCGCATCACGCAGACGGGCGATGCCGTGAAGCAGCGCGAGTTCACCTACCCCAAGCTCCAGGTTACCGCATCGTGGAAAGTTGACCCGAGCGACGACGTCAGAGCAAGCCTCAAGCGCGACATCGCACAGCTCGACTTCGCCGAGTTCGCCTCGTCGTTCAATTCGATCGACACCACCACGATCGTCGGCAACCCCGATCTCGAACCCGAGAAAGCCTGGAAGGCCAGGCTCGAATGGGACCACCGTTTCGGCAAGAAGGGCGCCTACACCCTCGGCTTGTTTCACGACGAGGTGCAGGATGTGCGCGATCTGGTCGTGATCGGCGGTAACGACGCCTACGGCAATATCGGCGGCGGCGTTCGGGACGGCGTCGAATTCCGCGGTACGCTGCCGCTGGACGATTTCGGTCTGCCCAGCGCCGAACTGCGCCTTTCCGGCATCTATCAGCAGACGCGCGTCACGGACCCACTCACGGCCAAGACGCGCTCATTCTCCTCAGGAGACAACAGCACGCCCGCGCCGCGGAGCGGTAGCTCGACTGGCGGGCCGCCGCCGCTCAATGTCGGCAATCGCGACTGGGGCTATGTCGCGTCCTTCCGGCAGGACATCCCAGCGTTGAAGTCATCCTTGTCCATCAGCGTTGCGCGCAATGCGGACCGTAAGGAATACAAACGCATCGAGTACGTCGACATCAGCCGTGGCGATCGGGTCGATGTGAACTGGGAGACTACCGCCATTCCGGGCATCACGTTGCGCCTCGGCTTCGGCAACATCTCCTCGCCGCAGGAAATCCGCGAGCGCACTTTTTATACGCCAGACAGAGGCAGCGGCGCCTTACTGCGCACCGAGCGGCGATCAAATGGCGGCGGCTCGGACGGAACCCGCTCCTACACCATCCAGATCGCCGGCCAGTTCTAGTGAGCCGCCTGGTCGACAGCATGTTCGTTTTCAGACCACGCATAGGCCTTCCTCATCATGGTGAAGTAGAGCGGATCTTTGCCGCAGGATCCAGCGAGGTGTCCTCGCCCATCCAACTCGGCAGGCCGAACGCATCGCCTGACCGCCATGTCCAAATGAACGGCCACTTGAGCGGTTGAGAGCGGAATGATCCGGCCTCTAGGCAAGTCTAGGAATGGCAACTCTTGGCGAGGACAAGCCTGACAGGGGGAGAACCCCAGACCGGAAGAGCTGGAGCGCCTTGGGCCGTCGGAATAGTGCGGCGGGCCGGGCGTTGGCGTCCATTCCAACCGTTCTGTTGCGGACCAGTCGGAAATTGGCGGAGACGACCAGTGCTGGCGAGAAGACCGACGATTGAAACAGTCCCCGCTGCAACGCTTGCAATCGCGCCAGAGATGGCATGACCTGCCAGGGATGCCGGAGTACTGTAGTATTGGGCGCCCGCCCTCCGACAAGGCTGGTCGGTGATATGGTTTTTCTTTTGGGAAAGGACGCATGCCATGACCGACAAACCGAAAATTCCGGCCGAGGCCGTCGAGCTCTACACGCGCTTCATCCATGGCGAGATCAGCCGTCGCGCCTTCGTCAATGGCGTGAAGGGCTTTGCAGTCGCAGGCCTCACCAGCGGGGTCATCGTCAATGCCCTGATGCCGAAATACGCAGAAGCCCAGCAGGTGCGCGACGATGACAATCGTATCAAGGCCACGTGGGAAACCGTGCCGTCGCCGGACGGCAACGGCTCCATCCGTGGCTATCTGGTGCGCCCGGTCAGCGCTGATACGCGAAGCGCTACACCGGCCAAGCTTCCCGGCGTCATCGTCATCCATGAGAACCGAGGATTGAACCCGCACACCTTGGACGTTGCGCGACGCTTCGCCCTTGAGAACTTCATGGCGTTTGCGCCAGACGCGCTGACCTCAGTCGGCGGCTATCCGGGCGATGACTACAAAGGCGGCCAGTTGTTCAGCCAGATCAATGCGGGCAAGCGGACGCAGGACTTCGTCAACGCTGCGCGCTGGCTGAAGACGCGCGCTGACTGCTCCGGCAAGATCGCAGCGACCGGATTCTGCTTTGGCGGAGGGTTGTCAAACCAGCTGGCCGCCATCCTGGGCGAGGAGCTTGCAGCGGCCGCGCCCTTCTATGGCGCCCAGACCGCAATGGCTGACGTGCCGAAGATCAAAGCTGCGATGCTCATCAACCATGGCGCGCTCGATACCAACCTGGCGAACGCATATCCCGCCCAGATCGCCGAGCTGGAGAAGAACAATATCGTCCACGAGGGGCATCTCTATCCGAACTCGGTGCACGGCTTTTTCAACGATGCTACGCCTGAGCGGTACAACAAGGTGACCGCGGCCGAGGCCTGGGCCAATACGATCACGTGGTTCAACAAGTATGTCCGCGCATAGCGGAGGTTAAACGCCATCCGCGCTGCTCCCTGCGACCGCCAGCCCATGGCGACGTTGGCGGTGCTGGCCTCTAGCTGCCATTTCGGCGAGGCGCTGACGCCACATCGCCGCCTTCCGAGAAGGCCGCCCCTCAAGCAATCTGTGGTCGGAAATCCCTGGGGCGGGTCAGCATCAACAAATCGAAGCGTCTATTGAAGCGTTGACTTAGATCGTGCGCTTGAAATAGTCCGTTTATGCGTGGTGGCGATATCACCCAGGGGAAAGTCGAGCGGACGGCGGAGGTGCTGTTTGCTGAGCGCGGTTTCAACGTGGTGTCGAGCAGGGCCATCATCGAAGCCGCAGGCCGGCGGAAGACCGGTTCGCTGCGCTACTCTTTTCTAAGGCAAAAAGTGCTGGCGCCTGAACTTGTTGGAGATGGGGCGCCGCGCATCGACGAGGATCGCAACATCTGGCCCGATCGGCTGGAAGCACAGGACCGTCCAGAAAGCGCCCAGGATATTGTTGAACTTCCGGCCTGCCGGTCCTGCGTCGACAACGACAACATGCGATCCCTCGGCTGGTTGATGAAGGAAGATTACGGCCTTTTCCCTGAGGGCACCGATTGGGCGCAGCCGGATCCGGCTAGTAAAAAAACCAAAGAGGCGCCGATGTACGAGATCAGGGAGAGGGTCGCTGTTAACTCCAACAGGGTGTGCGCAGCTCTCTTGAGCACCGGTTTGCTCGTGGCGGTTGGGCTGTTTGCCGGTGCAGCGTTTGCCCAGAACGCGCCGCTCGCCTCGCATCCCAAGGATTTCACAGGCATCTGGACGAATGCAAAT
>JBBQJV010000129.1:0-6081 GCA_038326205.1 Caulobacterales bacterium
GATGAAAACAAATACCCTAAAGGCGTCAAAGTCTCGGTTGAGGAACTCGCGGCCGTGAAACTATCGCCGCACGACTTCCACGGCGAGTGGAACTACACCATCACGCCGCACGCGAAACTTCCTACCAAACGAAAACACAAAGGACCAATTTATTTATGGACAAGCCCTTAGCATCGCGTTGCCCTCCAGTACAAAGTCGTAACTGATCTGGTCGGGGGCGATCAGGCTGAAGCGTTCGGCCACGCGTCGTTCCTGGTTGAAGGCCGGGATTCCGGGCGGCGCCAGCTGGGTCCGGATCTTGTCGGTGACGACCATAAGCGTGTCCCCCTCCCAGCTCGAAACAGAGTCGCCGACGAGCGACACCAGCGCGTCTGGCCGCGGCGCGGTGCCTATCCCGATCACGCGCGAGACCATCTGGTCTTCCGTGTAGATCATCACGTGTTCCGGCGTCTGGACGATCTGCCGGTATATGCTGCCGGGGCTGATGCCGAGCGGCGCGCGGCCGTTGGCGCTCATACAGCGCGCGTCGTTCGGCAGGCCCTCGGGGTTTTCAGCCGCCTTGCTGATCGCGCTTCGGATGGGGCCGAGGTCCTTCGAGAGTTGGGTGGCCGGACGCTTGCCGTTGTTGGGCCCCACGATCAAGGATGTGCGAAATGTCCCGTTGCCGGTCGGCAGAAGGCCCGCAAAATCGAAATCGCCCTGGGGATGAAGCGCGCCCTCGTCCTTGAAGAAATCCGCCCAGCGCGCCGCCGCGAAAGCCGTCGCCTCATCGCCGCTGACGGTTGCAGCCGTCGTGTCATCCGGCCGCTCGAGCGGGGTAATCCAGCGGTTCTCCCAAACGCCCTGAAAATCCGGACGCCCCTCCGCCGTGCGCGGGATGTCCGCCGCTTGCGCCATAGCGAACTGCGGAAGCACCTCCTGCGGGATCGCCAGCAGCAGAAGAGCGGCAAAAGCCACGCGCAAGATGTCGACCCCCGGAAAAACAGCCCGCCTTCTCGCCACACCAGCCTGCGAGCGCAAGACGGAAGTTCACTGATTCCCGGCTTTCGTCGCCCGCTCTTCCTCGACCCGCGCGCCGAGCAATATGTTGGCGAGGCCAAGATTGGCTTCGTGGCAGGCATACTCCCGCTCCACCGCAGATGTTCGCATGAGCGGATATTCCGCCAGCCACGGCGCGGCATAGATCGTGGGGTCCTCAATGGTGAACTGATAGATCATCTCCGTTGCGGAGATCGGCTTGAAGCGCTCGATGACACGGCTGTCGGGACCATACTGAAGGGGCGGCTGCTGAATCAGGTCGATCAGCATGCCGACTGCGGGAAAGTTGGTCGTCTCCACCACAAGAGTGTCGCCCTCCCACCGGCCGATGCTGTCGCCCAGCCGCGTGCGTACCGCAGCTGGATTGTGACCCGCATCCATCCGGATGACGCGCGTATCTGACCCCGTCTCGCTGTGGATCAGCACATAGCCGGGCGTCTGCACAATCTCCCGCAACCCGCCGGGCTCGTGCGGATACATGAACGGCGGATGTCCGTTCAGCGCGATGCAGCGCTCGGGCAATGTCCGCGCCTCTGGATCATCACGCGGGCCGGGGGCAGGACCGCTCACATTGCTCCGCCGCCATGCAGCCGCAGTGTTCCGGCCGGCTTCGGTGTAGGGAATGTGTCCATCTGCCGGGACCACGACCATGCGCGCGCGCAGCTTGCCAGCCATACGCGGGTTTGGACGCTCTGCGACGCCGTAGGCGAGCGGATCGATTGGGAAGTCGATGCCCGCCATCCGCTTCCGCCGCATTGCCAGCTGCGCCGCCACTTCCTCGTCTGTCAGTTCGAGCTTCTCGTTCGGCGCGGAGGCTTCGATGCTTATCGACCACGTGCCGTCCCAGTTGCCGCCAAGATCGGGATGGCCGTCGGGCCCGCGCAACAATTGCGCATTCGCAACCGGCGCAATCAGCGCCGCAATCAGCACCAATACTGCGGCACGAACCATAGGCTTCCTCCGCCATGAAGCGATTGGGGCGCACAAGCCGATCGCACATTCGCACGCAGCGAGTATCGAATCCACGCCGTTATACGACCGCTTTGTAGTGTCAGTCGCCAGGGGCAGAAGCGGGCGTACTCGCCTGCGCATAGCGGCTTGCTTCTTGCTGTAAATCGTCAGGTTGAATTCAACCGCAGCTCTACTTGCGATCGATTCGCAAATAGAGCTGCGACTTCTGCTCACAGTGACGCGATACGCTTGATCTAAATCTAGGAAACTGAGCCAGACATGGCTTACTATCCGGATAAGTCAGAGAAGCGCGCCCCGCCGCGACGTGAGAAAACGCCCATGAAACATCTCGCCGCCTTCGAGAATGCCCTGGAAGAAATCCGTTCCGAGGGCCGCTATCGCGTCTTCATAGATGTGAAACGCTATCGCGGCGAATTCCCGAAAGCCTCCGTCCGCCACACCGATGGCCGCGAGCAGGACGTCATCGTCTGGTGCTCGAACGACTATCTCGGCATGGGCCAGGACCCCGACGTGATCGAGGCCATGAAGGAAGCGGTCGACACATTCGGCGCCGGCTCCGGCGGCACTCGCAACATCTCGGGCACGACGCGCTATCACGTCGAACTCGAGAAAGAGCTCGCCAGCCTGCACGGCAAGGAATCCGCGCTGCTCTTCACCTCGGGCTATGTCTCGAACGAAGCCACGCTCTCGACGCTCGCCAAGATCATGCCGAACGTTATCATCTATTCGGACGAACTGAACCACGCCTCGATGATCGAGGGGATCAAGCGCGCCCATTGCGCCAAGCGCATCTTCCGCCATAACGATCTCGCGCATCTCCGCGCCCTGCTGGAAAACGATCCGGCCGAGGCGCCGAAGGTGATCGCCTTCGAATCCGTCTACTCGATGGATGGCGATGTCGCGCCGATGGAAGCGATGTGCGACCTCGCCGAAGAATTCGACGCAATGTCGTATCTCGACGAGGTGCATGCCGTTGGCATGTACGGCGAAGAGGGCGCCGGCGTCGCCCAGCGCGACAATGTCATGGACCGCATTACCATCTGCGAAGGCACGCTGGCGAAAGCCTATGGCGTCATGGGCGGCTATATCGCCTCCAAATCCGCCATCGTCGACGCCATTCGTTCGATGGCGCCGGGCTTCATCTTCTCGACCTCGACATGCCCGGTGCTCGCCGCCGGCGCGTTGACCTCGATCCGCAAGCTGCGGTCTGACTTCGGCCGCGATCTGCGCAAGGTTCATCAGGAAAAGGCCGAGATGCTTCGAAAGAAGCTGATCGATGCCAAACTGCCGGTGATGATGGCCGACACCCACATCGTGCCGCTGCTCGTCGGCGACCCGGAACGCTGCAAGGCGCTCTCCGACACGCTACTGTTCGACTTCGGCATCTACGTCCAGCCGATCAACTACCCGACTGTTCCCAAAGGCACCGAGCGCCTGCGCTTCACTCCCTCGCCGCAACACACTGAAGCGATGATGGACGAGCTGGTGTCGGCCCTGCTGGCGATCTGGAAACAGCTTGGCCTCGACCAACGCGCGGCGTAAGCCGGAAAGCCGTCGGAAAATATCGACCTTGGAGTTGCGGCGCCAAATAGGTCCAGCGCGTGGGCAGGCGCGCGAGAGGGACGTTAGTGCCCGATATTTTCATTTCCTACAGCCGCGAAGATCAGGCGGTTGCCCGGATTTTTGCAGAAACATCTGCCGCGCGGGGGTTCGAGGTCTGGTGGGACACGGCGCTGCGCGGCGGGGAAGCCTATGATCAGGTCACCGAATAGGCGCTGAAAGTTTCCAGGGCCGTCGTTGTCCTCTGGTCGAAGGCGTAGGTCGATTCTCGCTGGGTCCGTTCAGAAGCGACACTGCCCGATCGTAGCAAGACGCTGCTCCCGGTGATGATCGAACCCTGCGATCGTCCCATCATGTTCGAGCTGACCCAAACGACCGACCTCACGCACTGGAGAGGCGCGACGAACGACGCGGCATGGCTTTCCGTCGTGGCGGACGTTCGTCGTCTGGTTGAGAGCCGCAAGGTACCGCATGCCCCCGCCGCTGTCCCGGTACAGAGATCACAGCCCGGCGCGGGCTCCAACAAACCGGTCATCCTGATCCTGCCCTTTATCAACATGAGTGGCGATCAGGAGCAGGAGTATTTCTCGGACGGCGTCACCGAAGACATCATCAAGGACCTCGGCCGGGTATTAGCCCTGTTCGTTGTCTCGCGCAACGCCGCCTTCGCCTATAAGGGCCGCACGATCGCCGCAGCTACGCTGGCGCGCGATCTCAACGTTACTCACATTCTGGAAGGTAGCGTTCGGCGCTCTGGCAATCGTGTGCGCTTGACTGCTCAGCTGGTCGAGGCTGCCACCGACGATCAGGTATGGGCGGACCACTTCGACCGCACCCTCGACGACATCTTCGCCATCTAGGACGAGATCAGCCAGGCTATTGTCGCCGCGTTGAAACTCCGCCTCGCTCCATCGGAGATGAAGGCGCTTGAACAGCGCATGACCTCCAACTCCGAAGCCTACGAATTTTTTCTGCTGGCGCGCCAGTTCAGCCGCATCGCAGCGAGCGCATGAAGCCGATCATCGTCCTTATATGTCAGAAAGCCGTAGAGCTCGACCCGCAATTCGCCCGGGCATGGGCGCTACTATCGGCTGCACAGAGCGATCTTGCACAAAACAATTTGTCCGAGGGCGACGGACGAAGCGCCGCCGAAAATGCCGTGAGGCTCGATCCTGATCTGGCGGAGGCGCGCGCCGCGCTTGCCGAGACGTTGATCCGCGGCGTCGATCTCGTCCAGGGCATAAAAGTGGCCAAGGTGGCGCTGGCTCTCGATCCAGACTGCTTTGAAGCCAACATGGTTGCTGGCTATGGCAGCGTTTCGACGAAGCAGTTCAACGACGCAATCCGATATTTCGAGCGCGCAGCAGAACTTGATCCTGACAGTTACAGACCGCTCGGCATGGTGCTGCAGGCGTACGAAGCCGTAGGAGACACTGAAGGCTGCCAGAATGCCGCGAGACGCTCGGTGGCCAATCTCGATCGTATCCTCGCCATTGAGCCGACACATGGCAGCGCGCTCGCCTCCTATGTTTATGCTCTTGCACGTGTTGGGGAAGTCGCCCGCGCCCGCGTGTGGGCTCAACGCGCGCAGCTCTATGATCCGGACAAGATCCGGATGGGTTACAATCTGGCCTGCACATTCGCCTCACTGCCAGGAGAATCGGCTGTAGCGTTGAACCTTCTCAAACCGGCATTCGAGAGCGCCAGCGGCGGCTATCTGCGCTGGATCGAAAACGACAGCGATCTCGATCCCATCAGGAACGAACCTCATCTGTGGACGCCCGCCCCGGCGCAAGATGTTTCTCGAGAAAATTTTGCGCTTAGTCGGGTGCGGTCATCTGTCCGGCCTCGATTGCGGCTGGAAAGATCGCCGCGGGCCCATATGGGAGTTCGAAGGTCAGGTCCAAATCAGTTCATCGTGCTTCAAGCACGCTGAGGTTCACTGGTTTTCCTGACCTCGTCTCACGACCGTTGCGCCATATTTTCCTTTGACCACCTTACGCCTTCAACGACCTCGCGGGAGCGCGCAGCAGCTTACGCCGCCGCAACCACCGGAGCCTTGTAATCTTCGCCTTTGACCAGCAGCGCCCAGGCGATCCTGGCCATCTTGTTGGCCAGAGCCACGATCACAAGCATGCGCGGCTTGCGCGCCAGCATACGCGCCAGCCAGCTTGTCGGCGGCGCTCCGCGCATCGCGGCGTGCCGCACTACGGTTGCCGCCCCAATGATGAGCAAGCGACGTATGGTTCGCTCTCCCATCTTTGAGGTCGCGCCGAGCTTCTGTTTGCCCCCGGAAGATTTCTGCAAGGGCGTGAGGCCGACCCAGGCGGCGAAGTCTCGCCCCTTCCTGAAGGTCTCCGCCGGCGGCGCCAGGGCCGCTATGGCGGTGGCTGTGATCGGACCGATGCCGGGTATGCTCATCAGCCGCCGGGCGACCTCGTCCTCCCTGGCGCGACGGGCGATCTCTTTGTCGAGCAAGGAGATCTTCTCGTCCAAACTGGTCACTGTTTG
>JBBQJV010000130.1:0-5815 GCA_038326205.1 Caulobacterales bacterium
CGCATCGCTCGCAAGGGCAAGGCACTGAAGATCGACACGCCGCTGCTCGGCGTTCACCTGCGCAAGTCGAATGAATTTCCCTACCTGTCGAGCCTCGAGGGCCGTCTCCGGCTCTACGAAAAGGCATGGCTGGAAGACCCCGATCTCCCGCGCGAATTCCTGGTTTTCCTGTTCGTCGAGATTCTGCGCTGCTACGCCGAAGTGGCCGAGCACCGCAAGGAGCCCGAGAAGGAGGTGCCGCTGCGTCGCGCGCTCGCGGCCGTAGAAGACAACGCCGCCTCGCATACCTTCTCGAGCCTCGAGGCGATCATGCGCAGGGCCATCGCCGACATCCATGCGGCTGCTATGCCAAAACCGAGAGAGGCGGCATGAGCGTCGTGTTCTTCCGTCGACGGGCTGCCAAGATTGTTCGGTTACCCCGTTTTCAGGTCTTCGTCGCCAAGGTCGCCGCGGGCGGCTCCGTCCCGTTATCGACCCCGTCAACGCCGATGCTGGGCGAACAGGTGGATACCGGCCGCCGCTTGAGGGAACTCGAGGCTGAACGCGATGCGCTCGCGCATGAACTTGCGCTGCTGCGCCATCGGCTCCTAGATGAATTCCAGAACGAGGCCTCGACAGTTCCGCGCTGAACCGACAGCAGCCCTCACGTGCTGAAAGCGAACCGCACACACATTTCAATCTCGTGGCGATCCAGAAGAAGTAGTGAAGGGAGATCGAGCAAGCCCTCAGCGAAAACCCGGTCAAGAATGGCTGAGGCAATGTCTACACGGACTGCTGGATCCGTATCGTTGATCTCACAAAACATCCACCGGCTGCCGCCCCCGCAGACCGCGAAACGATCCAGCGTGGCCATCAACAATCGCCGACAATCCGAAGGGTTTAGGCCGACAGGCACGATCGCAGCAGCCATCCATGCGCCAAGGGACACCCACGCCTCGCGCTTCTTCGCGCTTGGCCAGTGATACCAACGCAGATGCGTTCCTCGGTCGTGCAGCCTCTTGAAATATGTAGCGCCCTCCACGCGCAACATTTCGCCGGCTGCTGCTGCCTCGGCCAAAAGACCGAGATCTGCACCGAAGCTCTCAACGTCGTCGTTGGATCGCGGCCCCGCAATTTGCGCGAGAGCGAAGCCGCGGATCAAGCCACGAAACATACTCGTGTCCATGCGTTCGAGATGGCAGAGCACCCGCGTCGTCTGATCACCGATGATTGGTTCGTGACGCACCATGCACGTTTCGCTCCCGTAGACGCTCATCTCGGAATAAACGATCGAGGCTTGCGGATGCCGATCCGCGGCGGCGACAAGGGCCTCGAGATAGTTCGGCGTCACACCGTCATCTTGCTGGAGATAGACGAAATCGCGGCCGCGCCGATTGCGAATCGTCCAAGCGATGTTGCCAGACCAACCAAGACGGTCTGCTTGGATCTCCATCCGGAATCGCGGATCAGCCTCGACAAAGGGGCGACAGGCTTCTGCCGACTCCAAATCGTCACCGTCGACAGAAATAAGCGCTTCGAAATCTGTAAACGTCTGTGCGGCGATCTGAGTCAGCGTGTCTTCGACCAAGCCTACGCCGCGATAGACTGGGATGCCGAATGAAACCCGCGGTGGCGTGAGCTCAGACATGCGGCGCTATCATGTCGGCGACGGCAAGCGCAAAAAGCGGGGCCGAGGTGAGCTTGCCAGCGTCTACCGAAATGTAACCGTCGGCGTGCTGGGGCCCAACGTCAAAGCGCTTGTGTAGCCCGCTGGTTCGATCTTCGATACCGCTTTCGCCCCAACCAAATATCCAGCCGCCGCCGATTCTTCCGTTCTTGATCTCACTGCTCGCGACACACTCAAGCAACGGTGCAAATTGCGCCAATGCCGCCCGCATGGCGACCTTTATGGACTCGGGATTGCGATTTCGGACCACGTCTGCCGCACTAGCGGGCATCACGTCATCCGTGGTCGCGCGCAGTCCTGCCGGATACCACGACATGTAGATCTGACCGTCACCGTAATTCACGACGTCACCATACGGGCCTTGGATGATCGTCACTGACGGCACATCAGCCGCACCGTCACTTTCAATGCGAACGAGTTCCTTGTAGCGAAATAACCAGGGGCGCGTTGGCAGCAATCCCAATTGTTCGTCGATCCTCAGCCGCCCATCCCAGAGCGCATTGACAACGCAATCATAGCGCTCTCGCACGAACTCGCCAGACTGTCTGAACGTCACCTCAAAGCCGCGATCAAGCCTACGAACGCGGTGAACTTCGCATTCAAGATGGAGGCCAATTCGAGCTTCAGCGCGTACTCGCGCGTCGAGGGCCTTTGCCAGATGCTCTGGATCGATCGCGATCTCACTAGTAGAAAATACGTCGCCTGCGCTAGCCGAAAGTCCGATCTCGTCCGGATTCGAAACCTGTGCTGGGCCCGCCCGCAGATCCTTTCCGAAGTAGTCAAGACCATGCACATCGACATGCTCAAGGCAAAGCCGATGAACCTGGGAGAAGTACGCCTGGCACTTGTCGGTGGTAAGCTGGCCGTCCCGCGCAACTTGATAATAGAAGGGGGTGCTTACCGGTATCCGATTCACCTCTTCGCCAATCCAGCGGCGAATGATTCTCCGAAAACTTAGCGCGCTTCGCGTCATCAGTTTTGCGGTAGCAAGGCTGGGATCGTTTCCGTATACAAAGCCAAGGTGGAGCTTGCCCTCGTTGTTGCGCGAGGCTCCTGTGACACATTGCGTGATGTTCCCCCGGTTTCGTGGACACCCGAACATTTGTGTTCCAGGAGTCCGCAATGGCCAAAAAATCCAAACCGTTTACGCCGGAGTTCCGGCGTCAGATGATCGAGCTGGTTCGAACCGGACGCAGTCCGGAGAGCCTCGCCAAGGAGTTCGAGCCGACGGCTCAGACGATCCGCAACTGGGTCGCGCAAGCGGGCCGCGATGCAGGTACGCGCGAGGATGGCTCGACGACGGCGGATCGCGAGGAGATCAACCGACTGCGGCGTGAGAACCGCCAGCTCAAAGTGGAGCGTGACATCCTCTCAAAAGCCGCGGCCTGGTTCGCTCGGGAGACGGATGTGATCCCACCGAAGGGTTCAGATTCGTGACAGCGCATCAGGCCGAGTTTCCGATCGCCACCATGTGCCGCGTGCTGGCGGTCTCTGCGAGTGGCTATTATGCGTGGGTAAAGCGTGCGCCCTCGCGGCGCTCGCAGGACAACGCCACACTGACCAAAACAGTGCGCACGATCCATGCGGTATCCCGTGGAACCTATGGTGCTCCGCGCGTTCATGCTGAGCTTGTCGCCGAAGGGGTTCTGGCCAGTCGGAACCGCGTCGCGCGCGTGATGCGCGAGGCGAATATCGTCGGCGTCAGTCGGCGCAAGTTCGTGGTGACGACGGTGCGCGATGGCAAGCGTCAAGCGCCCGATCTGGTCGACCGTGCGTTCACGGCGGATGCGCCGAATGTGCTGTGGGTGGCCGATATCACGTACATTCCGACGTGGATGGGCTTCCTGTATCTGGCGGTCGTTCTCGACGTCTTCAGCCGCCGGATTGTCGGTTGGTCGATGTCGACGACGCTACACGTGACGGTCGTTCTGGATGCGTTGAGCATGGCGCTGACGATGCGGCGTCCGAGAGGCGTCATTCATCATTCGGACCAAGGCTCGCAAGGCGGATTCAACCGGTCGTCGCAACACCCCGAGTATGAACGTCTACGAGCAGCCGGTCGAGGGCTTCGGCGGGCGTCTTCCAGCCAAGCGTTTTTCGCGGCCGCGTATTGATGGCGTGGGCGACGGCATCGAGTGCGTCGGAGGTGTGCCAGCTCAGGTCGGTGCCTTTTGGGAAGTACTGGCGCAGCAGGCCATTGGTGTTTTCGTTCGTGCCGCGCTGCCACGGGCTTTGCGGATCGCAGAAGTAGACCTGCAGCCCGGTATCGAGGTGCAGCTTGGCGTGCTGGGCCATCTCGGCGCCCTGATCCCAAGTAAGCGACTGACGCAATGTCTCGGGGAGCTTGGACATCGAAGTCGCGATCGCCTCGCGTACGGCTTCGGCGCCGTGGCCTGCCAGGGGTGGCCCGTTCTTGATCGTCTCTCCGGGCCGATAGCCTTCTATGCGTGGAAGGTGCAACAGCATCGTAAAGCATGTGGTCCGTTCGACTAGCGTTCCGATCGCGGAGCTACAGAGGCCGAGGATGAGATCGCCTTCCCAGTGCCCCGGGACCGCCCGGTCTGCGATCTCCGGCGGCCGTTCACTAATCATGATGGCTTCAGCGAGGAAGGACTTGCCGCGACGACGAGCCCGCTCGCGGGGCAGGCGAAGGGCTCGGCCCGAGCGGAGACAGGCGGTTAGTTCCCGCCGCAATGCCCCGCGGCCCTGAATGTACAAGGACTGGTAGATCGCCTCATGACTTATGCGCATCGTCGGGTCCTCGGGAAAATCGAGCCGGAGGCGATGCGCGATCTGTTCGGGACTCCATGCCGACGACCATCGCCGGCTCTGGCGGTGAACGGCTCGGCGTCCCTTCCATATCACATCAGGGCCGCTGAAGCCGACGCCGTCAGGGTTGGTAACCTGTCCAGCAAGCCGCTCCTGCACATAGTCTCGCAGCGCCGTGTTCATCGTCAGCTTGCTCGGCTTTGGCCGTCGGGCCGCCCGGTCGGCATGCCACTGCGCGGCGCTCGCCCGATAATCGAAGCTGCCGCTTCGGGTGGCGGCATTGCGCTTCAGCTCGCGCGAGATCGTGCTCGGAGACCGTCCAAGCTTGCGAGCAATGGCGTTGATCCCCGTGCCTTTGGCCACCTCGATCGCAATATCCTCGCGCTCGGGAAAAGTCAGATAACGCCCATGCGTAGGCGTCGCCGAGGGCGATAAGTGGGTTGGCGGCATTCCCCCTGCTCCCCGAAACCAGCGCGCGCCAACGGCCGCCGAAACGCCAGCATCTCTCGCTGCGTCCTCGCTCGATCTTCCACAAGCTATCGCTCGCCAGAAGCGGCAGAGGTTCTCACGCTGCCAACCGGGCGGATGTCCAGGCGAGCGCAGCTTCCTGCGCGTACACCGATCCGAAGCACGCTTGTGGGCCTTCATCGCAACCTCCTCGATCGGGGTGTTGCGACGACCGGTTGAATCCGCCCAATATACGTCGATCGAGTTCGGCAATCGTTGTCGCCAGGCTGGCGTGCGGCCATCGATGGGCTCGGTCGGCGACTGCTATGACAATGCGATGGCCGAGAGCTTCTTCGCCACGCTGGAATGCGAGCTGCTGGATCGCAGCCGCTTCAAGACGCATAGCGACGCGCGCAACGCCATCTTCGATTTCATTGAAGGCTTCTACAATCCGCAGCGCCGGCACTCCTCGCTCGGGTACGTCTCACCGATGGCGTTCGAACGGCAGCACCTGGTGAGTGCAGCTTCCCCCGGCGCAGGCGATCGCGCCGTCGTGCTCAGGCCCCTCAAGGCCAAGCCCTCGCGGGCGCGCAAAGTGCGCGGCCTTGACCGCCCCTCCGCGCGCCAGCGTGTTGAATGTGCGGGCCGGGACGGAAGGATGGGCGTCCCTCAGGCCGAACACAAGGATGTCGCCAACAGGCAGGAAAAGCCGGAAGGGAGGAGCAGGATGACGTCAGATATAGTAGCCTGATCCCAAAACCTTAACTGTCCACGGAAACGGGGGAGGTCCATACCACGGCGCAGACGACAGAGGCCAACCCTCCCGCCTGGCCACATACCGGAAGCGACATACAGCCAGATCAAGCTGTCACCTTTGGCGTGCTCGCGAATGGCATGCGTTACGCTTTGATGCCAAATCGTCTGCCGACGGGC
>JBBQJV010000131.1:0-5804 GCA_038326205.1 Caulobacterales bacterium
TGATGTGCGCCGAGGCCGTGCCATGGCGCTGTCATCGCTCGCTCATTGCGGACGCTTTGCTGGTTCATGGCCTGCGAGTGGAAGAAATCATCAACCAGACCAAACACCGGTTACACACGCTGACTCCGTTTGCCAGGGTGAACGGCACGGCAATCACGTATCCGCGGTCGGATGCGACAGACCCTGTTGATTCGGGTAAGCCCAAATAGAACGAGGACGATCAGGCATCTGCGCACTTCGGCAGTGCGTTACGCCTCCAGCATCGCTCACGCCAGGTCGTAGCGATCCAGGTTCCTCACCTTGTTCCAGGCCGTCACGAACTCGCGCACGAATACCTGCTCCGAGTCGGTGCACGCATAGACTTCCGCGATCGTTCCTGGAAATTCCCATGGGCGGTGTCACCGAGATCAAGCGCCCAACAGCCTGCGCTCGAGCAGCGACTGGATGTCCCGCCTGCCATCGGCGATCACGTAGACGAACACCTGGCGAGCGATCACCCGATAGATCAGGCGATATGGTTTGAAGAAGATCTGGCGGTATTCGCGGATGCCGAGCGCCTGAAGCTGTCTCGGATGGGCGCCGCGATCGGGGAAAGCGGCCAGCCGGTCGGCTGCTTCCAACAACCGGGTCAGTACAAAATCAGCCTTGGCGGGCGTGTCCGATTCGGCGATGGTGTCGTAGATGCCCTCCAGGTCTTGCTCGGCGCCCGCCGTGAGCAAAACCTCGCAGGCCATCAGGCAGCCGCTTTCCTGGCCCGCAGGCGGCGGACGACATCAGCAACGGGTCTGACTTTGCCCCGCCTCGACCTCGAAGTTCCCCAACGCCAGAATCTTGAGCAGCGCCAGCGTTTCCTGTGTTTGCTCGTACGACGCAACATCCTGGATCACCGCCTTTGCCTCGCCGTTCTGAGTGATCAACATCGGCTCCCGTCTATCGGTCAGGCGGTCGAGCACCTCCGCAGCGTTGGCCTTCAGATAGCTGATCGGTTTGATCTGTGATGCGCGCATGGCTGACCTCTGTCGATGTAGGACTCTGTTCCTCGCTGTATCTGTTCTTCTTCATGTCCGTCATTTTCGATGCCGGATCAGGATGCCGGACTCCGCGAAGGACAAACCACACCGGCAAGTCGTGATGGCAGTATTTTGACTTGAAACGCAATAAAGACGCGGGGATTTATAAAAATATGGCAGCAATGGCTCAGTCCTCCCTGCGGTCAGGATGCTTCTTGCTTTCGCACGCAAAGTGGGATGGATCTGCGGGGCAGGCAAATGGCACGAACCCACTAAAATAGCGGGCAATGAAAGCCTCCTGCGTAATCAACATCGGTTCCCGTTTCTCGGCCAGGCGGTCGAGCACCACCGCGGCATTGACCTTCAAGTAGCTGATGGGTTTGATCTGTGAGAAACGCATGGCCGCTCTCCCCAAAACGACGCAGGACTGAATGGGGTCCATTCTAGGTTCACCGTTGGCGAGGCGAAAGCTCGGTTGACAATATATGCCACTAAGTGGCATAGTTAAAAAATTATGCGAGTGTTCAAGACGCGGTTCTTCAGCCGGTGGATGCGCAAGACGGAGCTGACCGACAGCGCCTTGTGTCATGCGGTGGCCGAGATGGCGCAAGGTTTGATCGATGCTGACCTGGGTGGCGGTGTCGTGAAAAAGCGGGTCGGGCTTGCCGGCCGCGGCAAGCGAGGCGGCGCCAGAACACTTGTTGCGACAAACAGGGGGAACCGATGGTTCTTCCTCTATGGGTTCGAGAAGAACGATCGAGCCAACATCACCGACGATGAGCTGGAAGCGTTGAAGGAAATCGCGGAGCAGTTGCTGGCGAGGACAGGCAGGCAGCTCGACGAGGCGATAGGGGATGGTTCGTTACAGGAGATTTGTCATGAAAGCGAAATCCAGAGCTAAGAGCCGAATTCTTGAAGCCGTGCATGAAACGGCGGGTGATCTGCATCACCTGGGCTTTATCGACAAACGCAAGATGCGCAAGTTCGATGCCCTATGCCTGGACCCCATTCCGCAATACGACGGCCAAAAGATTCGCGCATTGCGCGATCACCTGCAGGTGAGCCAGGCCGTACTCGCCGCCGTGTTGAATACCAGCCTCTCGACCGTGCGCAAATGGGAGGTCGGCGACAAGCATCCGAGCGGACCATCACTGAAACTGCTCAACCTGCTCGATCGTAAGGGACTGGAAGCGGTGATCTGAGCTGCCGCGCAAAACCCGAGATTTCATTGGGTTTCCGGGCGGCTGAAGCGACGATGAGGCCCGGCTACTTTCCGTCCTACTCCCCTGGCCGTGATCCACGCGCCCTCCTCCGGCGTTCCGCTGCATCGAGCCCGTTCAGCTCGACCAGCGGCCGCGAGTGCAACCACTGCATCACCTCCGCTCGCAGCCAGCCGATGGAGAATTCGCTGCCAAGCTGCCGCGGCCGAGGGAACGAAGGGTCGCGCCGCATCAGATCGTAGATCGACTGGCGGGACCGCCGGCCCAGCAGCACGAGCAGCGCGCTGAAGGTCAGCACTTCCGATTCGCGATCGCTGCCGTTCGCGGGCGCGTTCAGGCGTGTGCGCATGCCGGCCGTTCCGATTTCACGTCGTTGCGGCGTGTCAGCACTGCTAACAGCATCGTCGCCCGCGTTCGATTGCCGCCAGAATCCGCTATCGGCCGAGATAGTCCGATGCGATTCTTTCGCGACCGTGGCCCAGTTCCTGGCTGATCGTCGGTTTGCCCATTGCCAGCGTTGCATTCAGTTCCTCTCGTTCGGCGTCTGTCAAAGGCATCATTGGCTTCTTTCGCGACAATTATTCGTTCGTTCCCGGCATGACGATTCCCGCGCTACGCTGGTTGCGGTTGGCCGGTCGGGGATTTTTCCGGCTTGGTCGGGAGCGTCTTGATCTCCGTGCCGGCCTCCTCCTCGGCGATTCGCACGTCGTAGAGCGCCTGCAGATTCATCCAGAACTGTGGGCTCGTGCCGAACCAGTGCGCGAGACGAAGAGCGGTATCGCCGGTAATCGAGCGCTTGCCGTTGATGATCTGGCTGATGCGGTTCGCGGGCACCCGGATCTGCCGCGACAACTCGGTCGGGCTGACGCCGAGTTCCTCGAGTTCGTTGGCGAGAATTTCGCCGGGGTGGATCGGTGTGCGGGCCATGGGCAAGTTCCTTTCAGTGGTAGTCCACGATTTCGACGTTCAAAGGTCCGCTCTGCCCCTCGGGCCATTCGAAACGGATTCGCCATTGCGGCGTACCCGCAATCCCGGGTAATCGGGATCGGCGCAGTCGTCTCCCGAACGCAGGTCGGCGACAATGCGGGGGGGGGGTGAGCATTGGTGGCGGTTTCTTCATTGCGATTGCAGCGTAGACCTATACCGCCACCTCCACCAAACCGACTGACAAGGCTGGACAAGACTGGTCGAATCCAGTCATCCAGCAGAGACCGAAATGTGAAATAAGCGCCATCTGTACAAGTGGTTGCCCGCAGTTTTGCCAAAGACGAGAAGAGCTTGAACGACCCCGCAATCAGCAACCATACCCCGATGATGCGCCAGTACCTGGCGCTCAAGGCGGACCATCCGGCGACCCTGAAGTACTACCGCATGGGTGACTTCTACGAGCTGTTCTACTCCGATGCGGAGAAGGCAGCGCGCCTCCTGGGCATCACGCTTACCACGCGCGGCGCGTCCGCTGGCCAGCCGGTCAAGATGGCAGGTGTGCCGGTGCATGCGCTCGAGCAATACCTGGCGCGCCTGGTCAAGCTGGGCGAATCGGTGGCGATCTGCGAGCAGATCGGCGACCCCGCCACCTCCAAGGGACCGGTCGAGCGCAAGGTGGTGCGGGTGGTCACGCCGGGCACCATCACCGACCAGGCCCTGCTGCCGGAAAAGGCCGACGCCCTGTTGCTGGCGCTGCTGCCCGACAAGGTCGGTATCGGCGCCCAGGTGCGTTCATACGGGCTGGCCTGGCTCAACATCGCTACTGGCGAGCTGACCGTAGCCGAGATCGCCCCGGCCAGACTGGCGCATGATCTCGAACGCCTGCGCCCGGCCGAAATCGTGCTGCCCGATGGCGCCAGCTTCAGCCTCGGCGCCGGCCTGCCCGAGGGGGTGGCGCGTACGCTGCAAAACGCCTGGAATTTCGATCTGCGCGCCGGCACCAAGCTGTTGCAGGACCAATTCAAGGTGGCGACACTCGACGGCTTCGGCTGCGCCGGCCTCGGCCTGGCCCTGGGCGCCGCCGGCGCGCTGCTGCGCTATGCGCAAGCCACGCAGGGCCAGGCGCTCACGCATGTGCAGGGCATCGCCGTCGAGAGCGGCGACGAATACCTGACGCTCGATGCGGTCACGCGGCGCAACCTGGAGATCACCGAAACGCTGCGCGGCGCGCCCTCCCCCACGCTCTTCGCCACACTCGACAGCTGCATCACCTCGATGGGCAGCCGCATGCTGGCACGCTGGCTGCACCATCCGCGGCGCGATCGGCGCGTGGCGCAGGCACGCCATCTGGCGATCGCCGCACTGCTGGACAGCGGCCGCGGCTTCGACAAGCCGCGCGAAATGTTGCGCGCGGTATCCGACATCGAGCGCATTGCCACGCGGGTCGCGCTGCGCTCGGTACGCCCGCGCGAACTGGCGGGCTTGCGCGAATCGCTGACGGCACTGCCGGTGATTGGTACTTGCCTGCCGCAAGCCGGCCTGTTCGCCGAGCTGGCCCACGGCCTCGCCGTTCCGCCCGGGCTAGCCGCCCTGCTTCAGGCGGCCGTGCATGCCGAGCCGGCCGCGCGCCTGATCGATGGTGGCGTGATCGCCGGCGGATTCGACCACGAACTAGACGAACTGCGTGCGCTCACCACCAATGCCGGCGAATTCCTGGTGGCGCTGGAGGCGCGCGAGCGCGAACGCACCGGCATTCCCAACCTGCGCGTTGAATACAACCGCGTGCACGGCTATTACATCGAGGTGACCAACAGCCACGGCCACAAGATTCCCGACGACTACCGGCGCCGCCAGACACTGAAAAACGCGGAGCGCTACATCACGCCGGAACTCAAGAGCTTCGAGGATCGTGCCCTGTCGGCGGAAAGCCGTGCGCTGTCGCGCGAAAAAGCGCTTTACGAAAAGCTGCTCGATGACTTGCAGCCATATGTAGCTGCCCTGCAGCGCGCCGCGCGTGCCACCGCCCAGACCGACGCGCTGGCATGCCTGGCCGAGCGTGCCTATGTGCTGGGCTGGAACGCGCCGCTGTTAGACGATGCGCCCGGGCTTGCAATCGAGGCCGGCTGCCATCCGGTGGTGGCGCAGCAGGTAGCCGACTTCGTGCCCAACGATTGCCGGCTCGACCCGCAGCGCAGCCTGCTCCTGATCACCGGCCCCAACATGGGCGGCAAATCGACCTTCATGCGCCAGACCGCTCTTCTGACCTTGCTGGCGTATGCCGGCAGCTTCGTGCCGGCGCGCGCGGCGCGCTTCGGCCCGATCGACCGCATCTTCACGCGCATCGGCGCCGCCGACGATCTGGCGCAGGGCCGTTCGACCTTCATGGTCGAGATGACCGAATCGGCGGCCATTCTCAACAGCGCCACGCCGCTGAGCCTGGTGCTGATGGACGAAGTCGGGCGCGGTACTTCCACCTTCGATGGCCTGGCGCTGGCCTGGGCCATCGCGCGCCGCCTGATCGAGACCAACCGCAGCCTGACCCTGTTTGCCACGCATTATTTCGAGCTGACCCAGCTCGACGGCGAGTATCCGCAAGCTGCCAATGTGCACTTGTCGGCCGCCGAACACGATGGCGGCGTGGTGTTTC
>JBBQJV010000132.1:0-5715 GCA_038326205.1 Caulobacterales bacterium
GAGCAGAGAACGCCTTGCCGAACGTTCCATCGAAATCGGAGAAGCGACGCGTCTCGAGCTCTTCCGTGACCTCGGCTGGATAACCGCCGGCTTCGACAATCGCGAGAATCTTGCCGGCGTGACCGACGACGTTGGTGTTGGGGCTGCCCCGGCCGCGCGGGCCCGGCACAGGCGTTTCGCGCAACGCCTCGCTGACGGGCGTCGAGCGGATCCAGCGGTTGCGATACCAGAGCGCCTTGCCATCTTGCACGCGCAGGCCGTGCAGCATCGCATCGCCGACAAACCAGTGGTGCGTGGCGGGGTTCGGCATCTTCAGCGGGTTCGGCCCGTTGCGGAGATAGACGCCTCTTAGGCCGGCAGGGATCGTCCCGGTCACCTTGAGATCGGTGATGGTTTTCTCGTCCTTCAGCGGCGTGTGGACGCCGGTGAGATACGGGTTCGGTCCCTTGGCGCGGCGCAGGGTGCGGTTGATGCTGGCGACACCCATTATGCCGGTGGTGACGATTCCGCGGATGGCCGTTTCGACGGGGCTGGTCATGGCATTTTCCCTTTTGTTTCTGTTTTCAGGGCGGCGAAGTGTCCGGTTTCAAAGCCGGCAAATCATGTTTACACTGCTAACATGACGAAAAATGATAACAGTGTCAACATCAATTCCGAGGCGGAGCGCTATCATCATGGCGACCTTAGGTCGGCGCTGGTGGATGAAGGGCTCAAGCGGCTGGAAAGCGCACCGGCGGAAGCGTTGAGCCTGCGTGAGGTGGCGCGCAATGTCGGCGTGTCGGCGACGGCGGTCTATCGCCACTTTCCCGACAAGGCCGCGCTGCTAAATGCTCTGAGCGATGTTGGCGGTGAACGCATGGCGGACGCGTTCCAGAATGCGATGGCGTCAGCCAAGCCGGGCAAGGACGCGTTCAACGCCATGGGCGGCGCGTATGTGCGCTTTGCGCTGGCGAACCCTTCGCTGTTCAAGCTGATGATGTCGCCGGACGCGGAAAGTGGAAAGACTACCGGCGACCGGAAGCGGACGCGCGGCATGGGCATGCTGACCGGTGCGCTGAACGAACTGAGCGGCGGCAAGATGTCATCGCAGGAGCAAAACATCCGGCGGCTGCAGGCGTGGTCGATCGTGCACGGGCTCGCCATGCTGCTGCTCGACGGCATGATTGCGGTTGACGACAGCGTCATAGATCAGGTGCTGAAGACAAAGTTCGTCTGAACGATTGGTCGACTACCGTGTCAGGAAATCGGCTGCGCCGGGTGACGTGCGTTGCTATATTGCCGGCCTGAAAGGCTATCACCTCTTCGAAACGGCAATCGGATGGGCTGGCGTCGCCTGGAGCGATGCAGGTCTGGTCGGCGCCCATCTTCCGGAGAGCGACCCGGCAATTGTCCGCGCCTCGTTGAGGCAACGCTTTCCGGGCGCGGTCGAGACGCCGCCATCTGCAGAAATCGCTGGCGTCGTGAAAGGCGTCGAAGCGCTGCTGCGTGCAGAGAACGCGGACTTGTCGAACGCACCGCTCGATCCAGCGCGGTGTCTGAGTTTCACGGAAAGGTCTATTCGATTGCGCGCGCGATACTTTCCGGCGAGACGCTGACCTATGGCGAGATCGCCGTGAAACTCGGCGACAGGCTGTTGGCGCACAAGGTTTGCGAGGCGCTCGGCAAGAATCCGTGGCCGACTATCGTGCCTTGCCATCGCGCGACGGCGGCGGGCGGCAAGCTCGGCGGTTTCTCGGCGCGGGGTGGAGCGATGACCAAGCTCAAGCTGCTTGAGATCGAAGTCGCGAAGGCGGCGGGTCACGGCGACCTGTTCGGCCAGTAGGTGCGGCCCAAGCCGAATTCGTCGAAGCAAGAAGACTTGTCATCCCGGCCGCAGCGAAGCGGAGAGCCGGGACCCATTCTTCAGCTCTTTCGGCGCTGAGCAATGGGTCCCGGATAGCGCTACGCGCTTCCAGGATGATACGTTGTGATTTCGGCAGTCACTTCGTTACTCCGCTGCCGCCCGCTTCGGCAGTTTCCAGCCGGGCCGCGCAAAATGGCAGGTGTAGCCGTTGGGGATACGCTCGAGATAATCCTGATGCTCCGGCTCGGCTTCCCAGAACGGACCGACCGGTTCAACTTCGGTGACAGCCCTGCCGGGCCAGAGTCCGGAAGCGTTGACGTCGGCGATGGTATCGGAGGCGGTCTGCTTCTGCGCTTCGCTCTCATAGTAGATCGCCGAACGATAGCTCATACCCATGTCATTGCCCTGACGGTTCTTGGTCGACGGGTCATGAATCTGGAAGAAGAACTCTAGCAGGTCGCGATACGACCATTTGGCCGGATCGAATACGATCTCGATCGCCTCGGCATGCGTGCCGTGGTTGCGGTAGGTGGCGTTGGGAACGTCCCCGCCGGAATAGCCGACGCGCGTGGAAATTACGCCAGGTTTCTTGCGGATCAGGTCCTGCATGCCCCAGAAACAGCCGCCAGCAAGAACTGCGCGTTCGGTGGTCATCGGGGTCTCCTAAGGATTTTGCTTCCCGCAATGTAGTGCGGAAAGTGGACAATCCCTAGTACGCAGGCGGCGCTGGTTTGGTTACGCGGTCGGCCCCGCCTCGAGTACGTCTTCCACCGTCCGCAGGCCCGGCTTCGGCGATGTCACCAGCACGGCCATGTTTCCGGGAAGGTGCTTGTTGTCGAGCATCTTCTCGTGCGCCAGCGGGATGTCGGCGAACGGAAAGACCTCGGACATGCACGGGTCAAGGCGGCGTTCCAGCATCAGCTGGTTGGCCTGGCTCGCCTGCAGCAGGTTGGCAAAGTGCGAACCCTGCACGCGCTTCTGGCGCATCCACAGGAAGCGTGCGTCCATGGTGAGGTTGAAGCCAGTGGTGCCCGCGCAGATGACGACCATCCCGCCGCGCTTCACGACGAACACCGAGACCGGCATTGTCGCTTCGCCGGGGTGTTCGAACACCACGTCGACGTCCTTGTTCCCGGTGACCTGCCAGATCGCCTTGCCGAACTTGCGGGCCTCTTTCATGTACTCGTTGAACTCGGGCGTATTCACTTTCGGAAGCTGGCCCCAGCAGCTGAAGTTGTTGCGGTTGATCACCGCCTTGGCGCCCATCGACAGCACGAAGTCTGTCTTGGAATCATCCGAGATCACGCCGATCGCATTCGCGCCGGCCACAGCGCAGAGCTGTACCGCGTAGGAGCCAAGGCCGCCCGAAGCGCCCCACACCAGCACATTTTGGCCCGGACGCAGCACGTGCGGACGGTGACCGAACAGCATGCGGTAGGCGGTGGCGAGGGTCAGCGTGTAGCAGGCCGACTCTTCCCATGTGAGATGCTTTGGCCGTTCCATGAGCTGTCGTGATTGCACGCGGCAGAACTGTGCGAACGAACCATCCGGCGTCTCGTAGCCCCAGATGCGCTGGGTCGGCGAGAACATCGGGTCGCCGCCATTGCACTCTTCGTCGTCGCCATCGTCCTGGTTGCAGTGGATGACCACTTCATCGCCCGGCTTCCAGCGCTTCACGCGCTTGCCGACGGCCCACACGATGCCCGCGGCATCGGAACCCGCAATGTGATAGGGCTGCTTGTGGACGTCGAACATCGACACCGGCTCGCCCAGGCCAGCCCAGATGCCATTGTAGTTGACGCCAGCCGCCATCACCAGGACGAGCACTTCGTCCGATGCGATCTCCGGCGTCGGCACGACTTCAAGCTGCATCGCTGTCAGCGGACGGCCCTGACGCTCGCGCCGGATCGCCCAGGCGTGCATGTTTTTGGGTACGTGGAACTCCGGCGGAATCTCGCCGACCGCGTAGAGGTCTTTTACTTCACGCTTCGCTGCGCCGTCTGCCACGTAATAACTCTCCCGCTGTCACTCGATTTTTGGCGCGCTGCCGTCATTTGTCCGGGCGCGGCAAATGGGTCTTCAAGCGGGCGACACATTGTCCAAGACATGAGCGGATTGCAAGCAATCTTGTTGCACTGCAATAGCAGCGCATAGACCATGCCGCAACGGTTCGCTGGGATTGGCCCGTCAGGCGGGACTTTCTGCCCCGTAAGTGTCCGATTGCAGCGGCGATTTGTCAGCCCCACCGGGGCATTTGGCCGAGACATGCAACGTCGATTCTTGAGTCGGAGCCGTGAGGCCAGCGAGAAGAACGAAACCGACCGCCAAGACGGCAGCGGAAAACCCGATGAGCGGGCGACCAGTAGGCGGACGAAACGCGATGTGCATGAAATCCCCCTTGATGCCGGGGCGCTGGGTGGCGCACCTCTGACTTGTACAACGTTGATCCCGATTTAGGCGGCCCCAAGGCAGGAAACATTAAATGACGGGGCAGAACGGGAAGGGGCAAGCAATGACACGACAAGCATGGGTGAACGGTGTCTATGTCGCCGCCGACGAGGCGCGCATTTCGCCCTTCGATCGCGGCTTCTTGTTTGCTGATGGGGTCTACGAGGTGACGGCTGTTTATGACGGGCAGCTGGTCGACATGGAGCGGCACCTTGATCGGCTGGAGCGCTCCTTGCGCGAACTGAAGTTCGGAACGATGCCGGACCGGCGCGAGCTGGAGGAAGTTCACCGCACGCTGGTGACGAATAGCGCGATCGACGAGGGCTATATCTATCTGCAGGTCACGCGCGGAGCCTATGGCGCTCGCGATTTCGTCGCACCCGAAGCGCCGCGTCTCACCATTTTCATGTTTGCCGAGAAGCGCTCGCTGATCGACACGCCGTCAGCGCGTAACGGAATAAGCATCGTGACGCTGGCGGACATCCGCTGGGCGCGGCGCGACATCAAGTCGGTCGGCTTGCTGGCGCAGGCGATGGCCAAGACCGAGGCCAAGGCGCGCGGCGCGGATGATGCGTGGCTCGTGGCGCCGGATGGACTTGTCACCGAGGGCGCGTCGGCTAACGCATGGATCGTCACGAAGGATGGCGAGATCATCACGCGCGCGCTGTCGAACATGATCCTGGCCGGCGTGACGCGGTACGCGCTGTTCGATGCGCTAGGCCAGCGCGGCGGCAAGATCACGGAGCGCAGTTTTACTGTCGAAGAGGCAAAGGCTGCGGTCGAGGCTTTCACCACAGCGGCGACTGGGCTGGTGACGCCGGTGGTGGAGATCGACGGCGTGAAGCTCGGCTCCGGTAAACCCGGCCCGGTCACGCGCAACATCCAGAAAGTCTACTACACCGCCATCGGTGCCGACGTCGCGAAAGCTGCGCCGTTCGTCAACGACTAGCGGACCGCCGGGCGCTTGCCCGGCAGCACGACGCGTCAGCGGCGTGATTGATCCAACAGGCTCGCCGCTTCGCAGCGATTGCCGGGCATGCGCCCGGCGGTCCCAGATCCGACTTATCCGCCGAATCTGCACGCGTGGTTCCCGACCCGACGCCAACAATCTCAACGCACTAACCGTTTCAAAACGTTGAATCCGCAATATCTCAATCCTACAGTTTCCGTCCCGTGCGATACTCCTCTCATCCACCTCGCAGGGGGGGCGACGGTCGCGCAACCGTTCAACGGCGCGGGGTGGAGTTGCAGGCGAGCGTGAAGAGCCCGGGTGAATCCGACAAATCCGGGAGGCTTCGAGGGATCATGGGCAGAACACCATGACCTCCACGCCGGCGGCCAAAAACGGGTTCAGGCGGCTGAAAACACGCCGCTGCTTCCGGGCCGTCGCACAACACCTGCCGGGGACGCGGGATCCGCGAACC
>JBBQJV010000133.1:0-5706 GCA_038326205.1 Caulobacterales bacterium
CGGACGCCCTTCATGCGCAACTGCAGTGCTTTGGGCAGTTCAGCTGGCTCTGCGCGCGCGACGAGACGCTCGACGGCGACGAGATCGCGGATGGTGCGGCCGATCAGGATAGCAGCGACGCCGAGCCAGATGATCAACAGCGGCAAGCCGACGTCCGGCATCGGGATCTGCGGCATGGTGAAACGCGACGCGGGCGCAACCGACGAAGCCTCAGGAGCAAGCGCGCTCGATGCATACCCGAGCGAGGCTTCATTGTAATTCACGGGCGTCATCGCCGCTGCGGCCTTGGCCGGGGCCGCGCGATCGGCGATCTCCGAAATCGGCAGCGACGCCACATGGATCGTCGGCGCTGCGGTATCGATCGCCACCGGCGCATTGAGCTGTTTGAGCAGGCCCGCGACAATCGTCTCGCCGGGGATGAAGGCGGCAATCGGCAACGCCAGGCTGGCGATCAGGGCCGCCGCACCAAGGCCGTAGCGTGTAGCGCCGCGCATGCGCTTGCCCATGATCAGGGCGGCCGCGAGCACTGCCGCGATCGCAACGCTCTGCCAGAGATGGCCGAAGACGAGGGTTTGAGAGAGGGACATGTCAGTCATTGCCGTCCTCCGGGGAGATGTTGTCGAGTTCTTCCTTCAGCGCTTGAATCTCGTCGGTGCTGAGGGTCTCGCTTCTGATGAGATGCTGCGCAAGAGCGTTGGGCGATCCTTCAAAGAAGGTCGACACCATCTTGCGAAGCGCGCGGGAGCGCGCCTCGGCGCGCGTAACGGTTGGTCTGTAGATGAAAGCCCGCCCATCCTGGCGCGGCAGGACATAGTCCTTGTCGGTCAGGATGCGCAGGAGCGTAAGGACGGTGTTATAGGCAACGGGGTAAGTCGGTTCGAGTGCATCTGTTACGTCACGCACGCTCGCCTCCCCCTTCTCCCACAGCACCCGCATTATGCGCTGTTCGGCTTCGGTCAGAACGTCAGAGCGTGGCTTCGGCATTAGCGTTTTTTCTCTTTTGACGGGCCCGGTGGCCCGGGTCTTCTCGTTACTTCTGGGCCTGATCTCTTCTGAACCGACGTCTGACCTTCGACGGAACAACTAGTTCCTTAAGTGAGTCCTGTTGTTGTCGATTATCGATATGTCGTCAACTAGGCTTCTAGTTGGGAGCTGAGATTTTTTTTGTTTTCGGCGGAATAACCCTCGGCCTGAGCCGTCTCCCCCCTGAAAGCCCAATCACAGGAGACACCCAATGAAACGCACCGCCCTCATCACCGCCCTCACCCTCGCCACCCTCCTCCCCCTCCCCGCCAACGCCCAACTCGGCTTGGGCGGAGGTGGCGGCATTGGCGGATCCTTGGGTGGCATTGGTGGATCGGCGCAGGGTTCGTTTGGCGGCGCGGCGGCCACGGAACGCGTCACGAGCACCACGTCGACGGCGACGGAACGGGCGCGTGAACGGGCCGCTCAGGCGAGGTCAGAAACCACGGCCAAAGCGCAGGCCGCCAAGCAGCAGGCCGTGTCGGCGGCGCCTTCACCGCAGCTCGACCTCGGCGGAGACGGCGCTGGCCAGGTCGGTGCGCCGGGCGCCAGTCTCGGCGGACAAGCTGGCGGCAATGCCAATGTCGATGCGAAAGGCGCCGTGGCCGCGGGCCGCAGCGCCGCCGGCGAGACACGCAGTGCTGCTCGCTCGACCACCAATACTGCTCAGGACGAGGCTGCCGGCGCCGCCGCGCAGGCCAAGTCCGCCGTGCCGACTGTTCCGTCGACGGGCAGCGCCGCTGCCTCGGGTGGGGGCAACGCTAGCCAGAACGGCCCAGGCGTCTCGGCTTCCGCTTCGGGCGGCGCATCGGCTTCGACGCAACCGCACTAGTTTCTGTGTGCTAGCTTCCGCAGTGTGCACAGTGGGCGGCGGCGCTGGTGATGAACCAGCGCCGTTTTCTATGGCGCGGCGGGAAAGGTCAGCGGATTGACCGGCTCGAGACCGAACGATTCTTTCGGATTGCCATAGTCGCCAATCAGCACTTCGTAATGCAGGTGGATCGGAACCTGGTAGCCGGCAGAATTACCCATCAGCCCTAGACGGTCGCCTGCCCTAACCGTGACGCCTTGCGACAGACCGCGTCCGAATGAGGCGAGGTGGGCGTAGCGGGTGAAGACGCCGCCGCCATGATCAACCAGGATCATGTTGCCGTAGTCCTCGCGGTATTTGATTTCGACGATCTGGCCATCGCCGCCCGCCAGCACCGGCACGCCAATGTCGGCGTGGTAGTCGAGGCCCTTGTGCAGGCGATCATTGCGCGGACCGAAGCCCGACGACATGCATGCGCCCGGCGTGGGGAATGTCGCGATACGAACAGCGCGGATCATCACGATCGGATGAAAATCCATGACCACACGGTCAATCGCCAGCGGTTGGTTTGTGACGGTCATGCCCGGGCAGAGCGACAGGCTTGCCGCGAAACTGCCGGCGGGATCGCCCGCCTTCGGCACGATGATCTGCGTCGTCGTCGGCCCCGTCGGCGCCGGTGTTGTCGGCGCTGGCGGCAGCGTTACGCCAGCCTCTAGCGGTGCGGGTGTGTCTGGCCCCGGCGCGGGCGCGGGCGCAGCCGGAATGCTGATCACTTCCATGCCTTCGGGGATCGCCGTGTCCGCATCGAGGGCGAGATTGTCGAGCTGATCTTCAACGCTGCCTAGATCGTGGTCGACCTCAATCATGTTGCCGGTCGCAACCGCCAGCTGTTCGATCTGCAACTTGATCTCGGCGAAGCGATCAGCGGGCAGCAACTCGCGCAGCCCATCGAAACTGATGTTGGCGAGACGCACCTTGGCGCGCAGGTCGTTTGCCGTGCGGTTGACCGCGTCGGTCCATTCGGGCGGTGCGGGCCAGATGCTGCCGCCGATCCAGCCCACAAATCCAGCGCCCGCGAGGGCTGCGCTCAACAGCACGGTCTTTATCATCGCCTGTACCCTGCTTCCGCACAGCGCAGCTGGCGCGCGGCGGCATTCCCCGATCCATCGTCGGCCCGCAGCTTTGTGCTGTCTGGGTCGCGGCAAGCCTAGGACGGAAGGAAACTCTCGTCAGCCACTGAACCAGACCCCGGGACGTGCGTTCCTGAACTGTGCCCAACGCGGGCAATGGCAGATCCAACACCGCAAGGCTGAGAGTTATGAGTGGCGTTTCCGTCCCGGTTCTGGCGACTTCAGTGTTCTTTGCTGCATTTTTGGCGTTCGGCGCGGGCCATCTGATGTCACCGCCGCCTGTCCGTACTGGCGACAGCCGCCCGATCATCGACCCCGACGCTTGGAACAAAACGGCGCCTGTGCAACTCGGTTTTAAGGCTCAGGCGCAACAGACTGTCGTCGATGTCGCGATGGAAGAGGCCGCCGACGCCGTCGACAAGCGGGGCTGGATTGCTCCCGACGACTTAGCCGATGCAAGCTATCGAGACGAGATTCAGCCGCTCGAGATATCCAGCAACTCGTACACAGGCAGCTATACGGTCGAGGCGTTGGAAGGCGCCAGCGCGAGCCCCACCGATCATGGCACGGCAATCATTCAGGTGCTCGAGAAGGCCGAAGCTGATCGCGCGTGGGACAACTGGTCAACCACAACGAACAACAACCAACAGCCAATCATCGCGACACCCATTTCAGTCACGCACTAGGATGAGGCGCTTGGCTCTCTAGTCTTCCCGCTTAACGCGCGCCTTGCCCCTGCCGATGGCTAGAGCCTTGATCGCGCCGCGAAACGTGCTGACCTCCTGCGCCGTCCATCCTGCCCGCGTGAAAGCATTGCGCAGGTTCTGCGCCATGGGCGCACGCTTGGCGTCCGGGTAGAAGAACCCGGCGCGATCCAGCTCCCCCTCGAAATGCTCCATCATGCCGACCAGCTCCTCGCGCGTCGCCGGGACCTCTTTCGACTCCATGAACCCTGCCGGCGGCCCGCCGGCATTCGCTTCGGCATAGCCATGCGCCAGCAGCGCCACGGCCTGTGCGAGGTTCAGCGACGCAAACGTCCTGTTGACCGGATAGGACAGCACCGCATCCGCCAGCGCGACCGCTTCATTGGGCAGGCCGGCGCGCTCGCCCCCGAACAGCACTGCAGAGCGCACTGGCATCGCGCGAATACGGCTGATCGCTTCCGACGCGCCGACGACGGGCTTTTCCATCTCGCGCGGGCGAGCGGTCGTTGCGAACACAACCGCGCAATCTGCAATCGCAGCCTCCACCGTATCGAACACCGCGACGCTCACCACATCAGACAGCGCCCCCGCGCTCATGGTTTCGGCGACAGGGTTCGGCCAGCCATCGCGCGGCGCGACAAGGCGCAAATCCGCCAGCCCGAAATTGGCCATCACCCGCGCCGCCGCGCCGATATTCTCGCCCATTTGCGGGGCCACGAGGATGAAGGCAGGAGGGATCATGCAGGCGCTCTAGCGGTGTTAGGTGCGACAGACAGCATCGCGGCTGTATCTGCCCGACGCGCGTTGAAGGTCTCGAGGCGTGAAATCGCTGGTTTTACGCGCATGTGATCCGCCTCGCCCTTCGATTTCCTCGGACATATTGTGCCCGCAGGCATGTCTGATATAGCCCGGCCCAGAACAACGTAAGTCCGGTTACGTCGCCTTTCAGGAGCTTTTCATGACCGTCATCAAGGTTGCAAATCCCGTCGTCGAAATGGACGGGGACGAGATGACCCGGATCATCTGGGCGCTCATCAAGGAACGCCTGATCCTCCCCTACCTCGATATCGAGCTAAAATACTTCGACCTCGGCATCGAGCACCGCGACGCCACCAACGACCAGGTCACCATCGACGCCGCCGAAGCCACCAAGAAATACGGCGTCGCCGTGAAATGCGCGACGATCACGCCCGACGAACAGCGCGTCGAGGAATTCAAGCTGAAGAAGATGTGGAAGTCGCCCAACGGCACGATCCGCAACATTCTCGACGGCGTCGTTTTCCGCGAGCCGATCGTGATGAAGAACGTGCCGCGGCTCGTCCCCGGCTGGACCCAACCCGTCGTCGTCGGCCGTCACGCTTTCGGCGACCAGTATAAAGCGACGGATTTCCTCATCCCCGGCAAGGGCAAGCTGACGATGAAATTCGTGCCGGAAGATGGCGGCCCGGTCATCGAACACGAAGTGTTCGACTTCCCCGCCGCCGGTATCGCGATGGGCATGTACAACCTCGACAAGTCGATCCGCGATTTCGCGCGCGCCTCGCTCAACTTCGGTTACCAGCGCAAATGGCCGGTATACCTCTCGACCAAGAACACGATCCTCAAAGCCTATGACGGTCGCTTCAAGGACATCTTCCAGGAAGTGTTCGACACCGAGTTTAAGGACAAGTTCGCAGAGTTCGGCGGCACATACGAACACCGCCTGATCGACGACATGGTTGCGGCCTGCCTGAAATGGTCGGGCGGCTATGTGTGGGCCTGCAAGAACTATGACGGCGACGTCCAATCCGACACCGTCGCGCAGGGCTATGGTTCTCTCGGCCTGATGACTTCGGTTCTGATGACGCCGGACGGCAAGACCGTTGAAGCTGAAGCCGCCCACGGCACGGTGACCCGCCACTACCGCGCTCACCAGCAAGGCAAGTCGACCTCGACCAACTCCATCGCATCGATCTACGCGTGGACGCGCGGCCTTGCCCACCGCGCCAAGCTCGACGGCAATATCGAACTCGCGAAATTCGCGACGCAACTCGAGAAG
>JBBQJV010000134.1:0-5417 GCA_038326205.1 Caulobacterales bacterium
GACGATCTGTTTCATCTGATCGTGGTCTGGGATGATGTGGCGGCGCGGTCGCGGCGTGAAATGGCGGTCTGGTGTGTTTGATGGCGGCAGGTCTTCGATTGCGCCGCCGGCGGCGCGCCAGGCAGCGAAGCCGCCATCGAGCACAGCAACGTCCGTGTGCCCCATGACTCGGAACATCCACCAGGCGCGGGCCGAGGCCACAAAGCTGTTCTGGTCGTAGCAGATGATGCGATGGCCATCACCAAGGCCGAGACGCCGGGCTCGCGAGGCGAACTTCTCCGGGGAGGGCAGCATGTGCGGGAACGGGCTGTCGGTATCGGCAATGTCGTCGATATCGAAGAAGCGCGATCCCGGAATGTGGTGGGCGTCGTAGATCTGGCGGCCAGTCTGCTTGGCGCCGGGCATGAACCAGCTGCAGTCGATGATGCGGACATCCGGAGCGCCGAGGTGCGAGAGCAGCCAGTCTGCACCGATGATCGGCTGATCGGGGGTGAAACGGGCGACCATGGCGAACTTTACCTCTGCTGGCCGACCCCTGGTTGGTCGACGGACCCGGATGGTTCTGCTCGGGCAAAACCGCGCGAGTCAGATCGAAAAACGGGCGGACGAGTTCCACGTATCCAGAGGCCGGAGCCTGCGCAAGCGCTGTCATGCCCGCACGCGGAAGAGGGGAAATCATCCGATACATTTCAGCGCGCTGAATTTACCTATCACCAGCTGCAGAAAGTCTTCGCTCAACAGGCGAAAGAGGATTGTGCGACGCAGCAAATGTGTCCAGCAACGGCACAGGACGGGCTCGCAAACGGCATCTGCCAAGTACAGACGCAGTCGAGTTCGCCCCGAGAGAGAAGACTGTTGTTTCCGGGGCAATAAAGCGCTTTTGTTGGGTTAACTGGGTGTTTTCTTGCGGCGTGGGGCCGTTCCGCACCCATGCGGTTACCCACAATGAGGTGGTGACCGCGCATTGGGCGCCTTTGAGCCTGTCATTTTGGCAGCTCCCAGAGAGCTCCGGTCCCCGGGTGGGTTGGTCCGGGTATTGCGTGAGGGTGTTCGGCGCTTAGGGCCCGGACAGGGGTAGTAGAATATGAAGAATGGTAGTGGCGTTGAATCTGGCCGGTACGCTCAAAGCTGGAGCGACATGCGGCCGGCTGACCGGCTTTTGAAGGCTCAGAGAAGCCCGCTGAAGCGCGTCTTCGATCTCGCGCTGGCCATTCCGTTTGCGATCATCATCGCGCCCTTCCTGCTTACGATTTTCGCATTGCTCAAAATCCTGGATCCCGGTCCGGTGTTTTTCGTTCAGCGCCGCTGCGGCCATAACGGCCGCACATTCGATTGCTACAAATTCCGCACGATGCGCACGGATGCGTCGAAGCGCCTTCAGGCCTTGCTGGACAACGATCCTACCGCTGCTGCGGAGTGGGCGACCTTCCAGAAGCTGCGCAATGATCCGCGCGTCACTCTGATTGGACGCATCCTGCGCAAGAGCAGCCTCGACGAGCTTCCCCAGCTTTTCAACATTCTCCGCGGCGACATGTCGATCGTCGGGCCGCGTCCGATCACGTCGGGCGAGATCTATCGCTACGGTCCGATGTTTGGCTATTACAGCGCCGTTCGTCCCGGCGTTGTCGGGATGTGGCAGGTCAGTGGCCGCAACAGCCTGACCTATGAACAGCGCGTCGCCATGGATGTCGATTACGTTGAGACATGGTCGATCTGGAAAGATCTGAAGATCGTTTTCAAAGCGATCCCGGTCGTGCTGTTCGCGAAGGGCGCCTACTAGACCTTATTGTAAAGACGGTCTCTGCCAGACGCTGAAAAGTGCGCGTTGAGTCTACACAAGTTTTGGTCAATGAAGGCGTTCGCCAAAACGGGTCGTTCAAGCAACAATACGAGACATGACGTCACTGTATTGCAGTTGATGAGCAATAGAACTTGTTCGCGACTGCATGCTTTGTTGTTCGGCACGTAGTTGCTTGGTTTCTACCCTCTGTCAGTCAGATCTCTAAACCGTTTGTCACGAAGATCTTGCCAGTTGACCGAATGTTAAGGGTGGTAACTGAAGGTCGGCTGTTAGGATCGACAAGCCAGGCGGGACCTGGCTGTAAATTGCACCCTCGGAGGCAGGTTGGCTCAGCACCCGAACAGCACGCACATGACGGTCGCCCATTTCGATGATGTGGCGGAACGCTCGCGTCTGCGTTTTCCGCGCAGCGGCTGGTCGAGCGAAGGACCGGGCGAGACCGATGCGAAGTGGCCGCCGTGGAAAGTCACCGTCGTGGTGATCGTGTTCTGTGCGGCTTTCTGGGGCGGCGTCAGCTATCTGGCGATGCGCCTGTTGAGCTGAGTGCAATCAGCCAGGGCCGACGGTTTTGCCCGGCCTTCAAGCCAAACCTAACTTTCAAACCAATCCGGCGTCGGCAGGCCTTTTTCTCTCAGGAAGGCGCCGTTGTAGAGTTTGGACAGGTAGCGGTTGCCGTAGTCGCACAGCACAGTGACGATGTTCGAGCCGGGCCCAAGTTCACGGGCCAGTTCGATCGCCCCGGCGATGTTTATACCCGACGATCCGCCCAAGCACATGCCCTCATCGCGCGTCAGATCGAACAGGATGCGCAGCGCGTCTGCGTCGTTGATGCGATAAGCGCTGTCGACCTCGACGCCTTCCAGATTAGCTGTAATGCGCGATTGACCGATGCCTTCCGTGATCGATGTGCCTTCGGCCTTTAATTCCCCTGTCTTGTAATAGGAATAGAGCGAGGCGCCGCCCGGGTCTGCTATGCCGATGCGGACCTTTTTGTTGCGCTCCTTGAGCGCCATCGAGATGCCGCCGAGCGTGCCGCCCGAACCGACCGAGCAGATAAAGCCATCGACCTTGCCGTCGGTCTGTTCCCAGATTTCGGGACCGGTTGTGTCGTAGTGCGCGCGGCGGTTGGCGACGTTGTCGAATTGGTTGGCCCAGATGGCGCCATTGGGTTCGGACTTGGCGAGATCCTCGGCGAGGCGTTGGGAGTATTTCACGTAGTGGTTGGGGTTGGCGTAGGGGACAGCGTCGACCTCGACCAGCTTGGCGCCAAGGCTGCGGACGGCGTCTTTCTTTTCCTGTGACTGGGTGCGCGGCATGACGATGACGGAGCGGTAGCCAAGGGCGTTGCCGACAACCGCGAGGCCAATGCCCGTATTGCCAGCGGTGCCTTCGACGATCAGGCCGCCGGGGCGCAGTGCGCCGGACTTCTCGGCGTCGCGGATCATTCCGAGGGCGGCGCGGTCTTTCACCGACTGCCCGGGGTTCAGAAATTCTGCCTTGCCGTAGATGTTCGCGCCGGTCAGCTCGGACGCCTTGCGCAGGCGTATCAGGGGTGTGTGGCCGATGGCGTCGACGACGTTGGTGAAGGTCTGCATAGACAAGCCCCGAGGCCGCCCCCGCGGGCGACGTTGAGTATCAACTAGGGATATTGCTCCGCCACATCAACCGCGCCCGCGAAATCAGGCGACAGGGTAGCCAGATGGGCCTGGCTGATCCAGACCGGGTACGGCTGCGTACTCCCCCGCAGACTCCCTTAGTTCGACAGGGCGAATAATGAACCTCCACGACAACGCCTATGCGGCGTTCATGATGGACTATGCGGCCGGGTCGCTGTCGCCAGCCGAGACGCTGGCGGCGGATCTGCATCGTGCACTATCACCGGCTGGCTGGCGCAACGCCGCCATGATGGACGCGCTTGGCGGGGCGATTCTGGAGCAGGGGGCCGCGTCCGGCTTCACGCGGCAGCTTGACGTTGATCACGTCGATGAGCCGTCGCCTCTGTCGCGGGCTAAATCCGCGCCCCTCGACCGCTATCTCAATCACGACCTGGTGGCGCTGCCCTGGCGGCGGAGCATCTTCGGCGTGAAGACGCTGCCGACCCATCTGAAGATGGCCGAGCTGTTGCGTCTCAATCCCGGCGAGCGGGCGCCGCCGCACGGCCATGGCCGGCGCGATGTGACCGTGGTGCTTGTCGGAACTTTTGAAGATGAGTTCGGCGTCTATGAGCGCGGCGATATCGCCTTCGCGGAACCCGGCATGAAACACGAGCCGCGCGCGGTTGGGGGCGCGCCGTGCGTGTGTCTGATCGCGACCGAGGCGGGACGTCCGTTGAGCGGGTTGCTGGGATTGTTCGGTTGGGCAGGCAAGCAAAACGAGGTGAGGGAATGACGCACAGCGCGCTTCGCGTATTCGCTGCAGCACTTGCCATCTGGTTTTTGCCAGTCGCTGGCGCGCAGACTCCGCCGGCGGGTGAATCATTGACCTGGTCGCCGAAGCATGGCGACAGGCTGGTGTTCGATGTGTTCCGCAATGGCAGCAAGTTCGGGCAGCACGAGGTGAGCTTTTCGCGCGTCGGCGATGCGCTGACCATCGACACCGACATCGAACTTAAAGTGTCGTTCGGTCCGATCACGGCGTTTCATTATGTGCAGGATATCACCGAGCGCTGGGCGGGCGGAAAGCTGGCCTCGGTCAGCGGGCGCACCAAAAGCAAAGGCAAGTGGAGCGCGATTGACGCGCAGGCGACAGGCGCCGGGCTGAAGGTATCCGGCGCGAAGTTCAAGGGCGTCCTGCAAGGGCTGGTGATCCCCTCGACGCACTGGAATATCGCCGAGATGAAACAGCCCGGCATGTTCTCGACCGAGACGGGCGCAATGTTGCCGATCACCGTGACGGATCGCGGCGTCGAGCCAGTTAAAACTTCCGTGAGCGTCATCCCGGCACGGCGTTTTGATGTGTCGTCCGAGATCGACGCAAGCTTCTGGTATGACGCCGCTGGCCGCTGGGTGAAGTGCGCCTTCACCACAGAGGGATCGAATGTTGAGTACGTGCTGCGCGACGCGACGGGCTAGCGGTTAGCCCGCGTCGCTTTGTTCGGGACCATGCAGACGCATCTACCCAAATCACCCTCAGCAGATGTTCGAGTTGAATGCACTATATGACTCGTTCGAACTGGCGGTATGCTTGGCGACGTTATTTTGCCGCGGAGTTTTGCGACAGCGCATCGGCTGGTGTGCTGGCGCCGCGTGCGAGATATGATGCCGCTTCGCGCCCTGGTCGTCGGCCATAACGAACAGACACAGGGCGGTGTTGTCGACATCCTCGGCACATGTGGATTTGAATGTGTTGTCGCCAATGACAGCATCGCGGCGCTGCACCATGCCCCGCCAGACCAGATAGACCTGATCGTCGCCGAACTGGACATGCCGCGACTGGACGGCTCCGAGTTGCGCCTGTTTCAGAGCGGCGCGTTCGGCGATACGCCCCCGCCGAATATTGTGTCCTCCGCCACAATGGATGACTCCAGGAGTGCGCAACACCAGGACCTGCTTTTGTCCGTAGCAAGGATTCGCCAGCCATTTGGCGCGGATGACGTGATCGCGGCGGTGGCGACCGT
>JBBQJV010000135.1:0-5382 GCA_038326205.1 Caulobacterales bacterium
CGGATACTCGGTCGAGAGCAACACCATGTGTGAAGGGCAGTTTGGGGCCAACGATGCCGAGGTCGCCACAATCTTACCTATGGCAGGGTCGCTCGTGAACCGCCGCTCCTAGCCACCTGCCGATCAGGCACCACATCGCCAGAAGCCGCCATTCACGAATTTGGTGTGCCTGGCTAGGTTAGCGGCGGATGCGTTCTGTCAGCCACGCTGTTTGCGAAGGATCTTGTCCATCGCCTTGCCCTTGGCGAGTTCGTCGATGAGCTTGTCCAGATAGCGGATGTTCTTCATCAATGGGTCTTCGATCTCTTCGATCCGAACGCCACAGATGACGCCGCTGATTTGATCCCGCGCCAGATTCAACTTGGGCGCGGTGTCGAAGAACGCTTCGAAAGTCGTCTTTTTCTTGATTTGCGCTTCGAGCCCTTTTTGCGTGTAGCCGGTCAACCAGCGGACAACCTCGTCGACTTCCGCCTTCGTGCGCTTTTTCTTCTCGGCTTTGGCGACATACATCGGATAGACGCTGGCGAAGCTCACTGTGTAAATCCGGTGCTGCGCCATGAGGTTCGTCGGGCTCACTTGTTCCATCGAGAATTGCGCAGAGGCGAGAGACGCGCAACTGGGATGCGCGCGATACGGTTGGCGCGGGCCTTCGGCGCGACTAACCCGCAAACGCTAGCGAGCTCACCTGGAAGCGGCAACTGACCGGTTCGGGGCATCAAGGCCTGCGCCGCCACAGTATTGCGACCGACAGCGCCGATCCGAACCTTCCATTCCGGGCTACCTCCCCTCTCGGGCTGTACATCGCCAATAACGGACACCCGACGCATAGCCAAAGCGGCGAGCGCGGCCGGACAGGACCGGCCTAACTTGCAAATAGCAACGCCGCGTTGCCGCCAAGCAGTACGAAGTAGGTATGTACGGCGTCGCCGGCGCTGTGCAGCAGCATACCGGGAATGATCGATCCCGACTTCAAGGCGAGATAGCCATAAACTACCGAAATCAGGAAAAAGCCAGGCGCGACAGCGAGCAGATAACCCAGGCCATGAGTTACGTGCATCAGAGTAAACACCGTGCTCGTGACGAGGATCGCGAACGTGGGACTAATGCGCTCCAAATGGCTCTGCATGTAGCCACGGAACGCCGCCTCCTCAACAACACCGCTGACGACTGCACCCATGATCAAAATGGAAATGCGAATAGCGGTCGTCGGATAAACGCCTACGTCAACGGGCTGCTGACCGGATTGCATCAGAATCCAAAATACGGCGAGCCCGACGACCGCCCCGATCAAACCAAGGATCGTCGCCAGATTTCCGCCTGACCAAGCGCCGGGCTGCGGTCGCCACAACCGCAGATGAAACCAGCGAAAAGCCGACGTGTTGCGCGGCCAGCCGAAGCCGCCGAGCCACAACAGCATGACTAGCAGCCAAAAGCAGGTCGCCGCCGCAGCCCACGGCAACTCCGGATGCTCGCGCGCATTCAGCGGCGCCAACAGAATCCAAGGAACCGTGCCGATAACAGCCGTCACCACGCCCATCAGGATGGCAACGACAAGGATCTTACCGCTCCTTGGCGCTGTGCTTCTTGGCGTGGCCGCAACAACGCTCATTGCAGGTCCATTCCCGGAGCAAGCCGCTTGAGTTTTTTTGGCATAATCGGGGCCGGTTCAGCAACAAGGGTTGCGTCGACGGTAATTTATTTGCGACGGAGTGAACAGGACGACAAGGTCCGCTCAGGGACAATCCGTCCCAGACCGCCGCAATCTTACCAATGACGGGGTCGATCTGAAGCTGCCACCCGCGCAGCGCCGACGGGACCGAGCATTCCTCGCCAATAACGGACGAAGCAGGACCGCCCGCCCTAAGACTGCAGTCCTCTGTCCGCGGCCACTACCGCCTTGCTCCAAAAAACTGCACGATTGGGAAGACACCGAAAGCGATCTGCCCAGAGAGTCCCAAGACACCCGCAACAGTTCCGAACAAGCCGAAATTCTCCCCGAGCGTGCGACCGAATATGATCATGCCGCCCGCGGCCTCGGCACCCATGAGCAAGACAAACGCAGAAGCACCCATGCTGGCGGCTTGGGCCAACGACGACATTCGCCAACGACGACATAGCCATGCACAAGTTGCCCACGACGCAGCAAGCGTGAAGGGAAGTTCCGCCAAGGTCGCCCACACAGCTCCAACTGCTGGCACGACAAAAGTGACGCGCAGGACGCCAAGCGCGAATGCAACCGCGAAGACAATCAGGAAATACGCAGCGCCGACGATTAGGGATCGCGTCATTGCTCACCCCTTTTCCGATAACCGGTACATGTCTATCCATCGCCTGATACGGCGAGTAGATCCGGCGAACTATGTTATCATCAGTCCATGGAACTGCCTGCAACTTTCAGCGTCGGCGCCCGAAGGATCGGAATCCTGTCCGCCCTCGGTGTCGCGGTGCTTTGCCCGCTCTACGCGACCGCTCTCGTCGTAGGCCTGCTGTCCCTGCCAACGCCTCAGGACCCAATCGGCGATCCGTTCTTCTCTGTCCTTGAGATATTGATCCTTCTGCTGGCCCCGCTGATGGTCGTTTTGGCCGCGGCGATGCATGCTTGGGCGCCCGAAACGTCGAAGGTCTATGCGCTACTCTCGCTCGTCTTCATGAGCCTGCTCGCGGTCACTACCTGCAGCGTCCACTTCGTAATCCTCACCGTTAGCCGGGATGCCGCCGTGGCCGCTCTCACGTCTGCGCCTCTGTTCTTGGCTTTCAGATGGCCGTCCGTCGTCTACGCCCTGGACATACTTGCGTGGGACGTCTTCTTTAGCCTGTCGGTCTTGTTCGCCGCCTGCATTTTCGAGGGTAGCCGCCTAACCAAATTGATCCGTGGGCTTTTGAGCCTCAGCGGTCTGCTTGCATTCGCGGGACTGAGCGGCGTTGTATCCGGCAACATGCAGCTGCGAAACATCGGGATCATCGGCTATGTGGGCGTCTTCCCCGTAGCGGCAGCGCTGCTTGGCGTCTTGTTCATCCGGACAAGTCCTCGACCGGCGGGTTAGGGCCAATCCGGCGCAGATCGCCTTAATATTATCGATGACGGCGTCGCTCTGAACCTGCCGCATGCGGCGCGTCGACGGGACCGGGTATTGATCGCCAGTTTTGGTCATTCAACTCTTCGAATGCCAATGTCAGATGGTGTAGTCAGGTAGCTCAAGGGCGTCCTTAACGCTCGCGCCAACCAGCAGATCAGCGATCGGCGGAAACACCATCAGTTTGGTCGCAACATTGCGGAGCCAGATTCCAAACACGGTCTTGGGCGCGAAAGATGACGCAAACGCACGCGCAGATTTCTGTTTGTCAGTAACAAAGCTCCTGAGCCGCGTTTCATAGGCAGCAAGCGCTAATGGAATATCTCCCCGTGCGTCGTGTAGTTCGCCCGCGAGCACATAGGCTTCGGTCATTGCCAGCCCAGCACCTTCACCCGCCAGCAGCGAAGGACACGCCGCTGCATCCCCTAACAATACGGTCCGCCCCTTGCTCCAACTCGGAACACAGCTCTGGCTCACGCGGTCGAAATAGATTTCGTCCGTGTCGTCGAGCGCATGAAGAATTCCCGGCGTTTCCCATCCGCAAGCGCCGAAAACGGTGCGGAGTGCGGATTTGCGTGTGGCAGTGTCATGTGGCTCAGGCAAAGCGAAGAGAGAATCGGCAAACACCAGCAAAAAAACTGATCGACCTTTGCGCATCGCAAAGCGGGAAACGCTAAGCCCAGGCTCCGCGTAAGTGACGTAGATACGTTCGTCGCGATATGGATACCCCTCGATGCTGAAAGCGGCCACATGATAGCCCAACGGGCGCTCGAACCCATCCTGGTCACCCCATACGAGCTGGCGCACCTGCGAGTGCAATCCATCCGCGCCGACCAATAGATCGAACCCGCGCGAAGCGCCACCTGACAGCAAAACGTCCACGTGTGCGCCAGCATTGTCGACAGCGACGACGGACTCGCCGAACAGGGTCTCCACCTTGTCTCGAACACTGTTGAAGATCACTTCCGCCAGATCGCCGCGCGCAAGGCTGGTGTAGCGACCATGCGTCAAGCGCCGAAACACCTCGGCGGAAAGTGTGCTGGCAGCGTGGCCGCTCGCCTTCATGAGCCGGACTTCGTCCACCGCGTAGCTGCGTTCGCGCACAGCCCCGATAAGACCCATCCGCTCAGCAACATCGTAACCGACGCCCCAAAAATCAATGACGTAGCCGCCAGTACGAAAACCCGGCGCTTGCTCGATCAAAGTCAGTTCGTGACCCGCTCGCTGGAGCCAGTAGGCGAGGCACGGACCAGCGATGCCCGCTCCAACTATGCCTATTTTCATAGACGACCTCCGCGCTGTGCAGCTGCGTACTTCGCCGGACCACTCACCGGGGGCTACAACATTGCACAGTTAGCTTCCTGGGGCGTCCCCTGGGCCAGCATCACTTGCCCCGCTACAATATTACGATCGACAGGGCCACCCCGAACCTTCCATTCCGGCTTGGCTCCCTCATCAGGCACGACCTCGCCATTTGCGGACACCCCTGCTCAGTCGTATTCGCCACGGACTATCAAACGCCCTCTGCCCTGGACCACCACCGGTCTGCCGGGCGCGCGAGTAAGTATGACGGCTAGTGGCGGTCGGCGCGCTGGGACAGCTCGATGATGGCGTCCAGGATTACGTCGGGACGATCGCGCACCACGTCGTGCGAACTGCGATCAGCGGCGACAAGCGTTCTGTTTGCGGCGCCACGCGCGAACTGCGCGTGCGCATCCTTCCACCACTGCGCATCGACCTCGGACTCAAACGGCGGGCGCTCCGCCGCGATCACCGTCGCCGGCACTGAGCTCGGCCAAACCATTTTATGAAATGCCCGCGACGTTTCCACGAAAGATTCCGACAGAGCCAGGAGCTGGCGTCCCTGAGGTGTGGGAGGGGCGGCGCGTAACTCGACCAGGATCGATGCGTAGGTGACCTGCGCGCGCGATATGAAATCCTCTGTGTAAACATCCGGCACGTTGGCGTCGACGAGAACGCCCCCGGTAAACCAGTCCGGGTGGCGGCCAACGAGGTCGGTTGCGATCTCGCCAGCAAGCGAATGCGACACCAAAATCACATTCCGGGTCGCATGCAGTTTCTTTAATCCGTGCTCCAGATCGCGCGTTGCTTCGTTGAGATCCCATGGACCAGGCGCCTCGTCGCTCTCTCCCATCCCGGCGCGATCATATGTGATAAGTGTCGCGCCAGTGCGCTGAGACAGTGTTGGGACGAAATCGTTCCAGTAAGATGCGTCGAGGCCGCCGCCAGCATCGAGCACAATAAATGTGTCATTGCCGGGTTTGCCCGGCGTGACATGAAAAGCGAG
>JBBQJV010000136.1:0-5343 GCA_038326205.1 Caulobacterales bacterium
GGGGTTCCTGACGATATCCTCTTCAGGACCAAGCCCCAGATCGCGCTTGAACAGATCCGGGCTGCACAGGCTGCCGGCGTCACGCCCGGCGTGGTTCTGGCTGACGCAGGCTACGGTGTCGACACAAGCTTTCGGACCGGCGTCACAGAGCTCGTACTTGCTTATGTGATGGGCGTTCAGGGCTCGACCAGCGTGTGGCCGCCAGGGCTCGAGCCCTTGCCCGCCAAGGCCTGGAGCGGACGGGGCCGACCCACCTCAAAACTGCGCCGCACCGATGCTCACAAGCCGGTCTCAGCCAAGAGCCTGGCCATCAGCCTGCCGCCCCGCGCATGGCGAACCGTCACATGGCGAGAAGGAAGCAATGCGCCTCTCTCCTCACGCTTTGCAGCTGTGCGCGTGCGCCCTGGCCATCGCGACGCCAAGCTCAAAAGCCCGCGGCCCGTCGAATGGCTGCTGATCGAATGGCCCAAGGGCGAAAGGAGCCCGCCAAATACTGGTTCTCGACCCTGCCGAAAGCCATCGCGCTGCGACCGTTCGTCGAGATCACCAAGCTGCGCTGGCGCATCGAGCGCGATTATCACGACCTCAAGCAGGAGATCGGGCTCGGCGATTATGAAGGCCGCGGTTGGCGCGGCTTCCACCATCACGCAACCCTGTCGATTGCAGCTTACGGATTCCTGATCTCCGAAAGGGGAGCGATTCCCCCCTCAGGACCTCGCATCCGGGCCAGAGCCAAAGCCTCACGACGCAAAGCGCCTGGCCTTCCCGCCGATTATCGACCCCGCGGATCTCCCGATCCGGACCGAGCGACACATCACCAACTCGATCGCGACACTGCGACGACGCCTCGCCAACGCACTCGTGCGTCGCCTCGGTCGATGTCCATGTTGCGCAAGAGCGCGGCACACACGGAGTGAGGCGAGATATTTGTGACGCAGTAGAATTAGGCGGCAATGGCCGCTTTTCTGTTCTCGCCTGTCTTGCCATTGCCCATGCGCCCGCTCCTTCACCGTCGAAGCCGTCGACCGCCCTCGGCCAGATATTATTACCCGGGCAATATTGACAAAGGCATTTTCGCCCGGGTATAAACCGGGTCATTCGCCCTGGGCGGGTCATTGCCGCGGCCCGTGGCGAGCTTGCCCCTCGCCTACCCCTTCACCACCTATGGCCGGCGCAGGCCCGAGGACCATAACCATGACCAGCGTGCACGCGAACGGCATCACCCTCGAGTACGACAGTTTTGGCGCGACCGACGCGGATGCCATGGTGCTGATCGCCGGGCTGGGCACCCAGATGACCCACTGGCCGGTGCCGTTGTGCGAGGATCTGGCGGCGCGCGGTTACCGCGTGATCCGCTTCGACAATCGCGACGCGGGGCTGTCGACGCATTTTTCGGAGTCACCGGCGCCGGATTTTGCCGCCATGGCCGCCGCGCTAGCGCGGGGGCAGCGTCCCGACGTACCCTACACGCTGCATGACATGGCTGCGGATACGGTCGGGCTGCTCGACGCCCTGTCGATCACGCGCGCGCATCTGGTCGGCCGGTCGATGGGCGGCATGATCGCGCAACTGGTCGCCAGCGACCACGCGCCACGCGTGATGTCGCTGACGGTGATAATGTCAAGCACGGGCAACCCGGCGCTGCCGTCAGCGGATGCGGATGTCATGGCGATGATGACCCGGCCGGCTCCCGACCCGTTCGCGGACGAGGCCGGATTTCTCGCCCACAGCCTCGGCTTCGCCCGCTGCATCGCCGGCCCCGGGCATCCGTTCGACGAGGAGTGGCATCGCGCCCAGATCCGCGCGGAAACCAGCCGCGCCTGGAATCCCACCGGTTTCGGCCGGCAGATCGCCGCGATGGCCGCCACCGGCGACATCCGTTCGCGGCTGGTAAGGATCACGGCGCCGACCCTGGTGGTGCACGGCGCCCACGACCGGCTATTCCCGCCGGCCTGCGGCGAGGATATCGCATCCAACGTGGCAGGCGCCGACCTCGTGCTGATCGACGGCATGGGACACGATTTACCGCCAGGTCTTTACAGACAGGTCGGCGATGCGATTGCCGCGCTGGCGGCGCGCACGGCCGCATGACGCGGCGCGCGGCGCTTACCGCCCTGATCCGGTGGGCTGGCACGGGCGGACGGATCGGCTTCACAGATGTGTGGAACGCGAAGTCGCCGGGGGCTTAGGACAGCGGCAATGATTACCGCTACGATTTCGATATTCGGGGCGTGATCGTGTAGTTCCACTCGGGATGGAATGCGTCGCCGTGGATACTGAGGCGCTTCATCTCGGCGTCGCTGACTTTGATGCCCTTCTCGTAGGAGTTGGTGTCGAGTGCGCTCTCAGAGAATGGCCGCCGGCGCAGGCAGCGGGCGACATGGACTGAAGTGCCTTGGCCGGCGAATTTTCACTTGCGGTACCGGTTCGCGACCAGACGGCGTAAGCTCCTCAGCAAATGGGAATAGTCGATGAATAGGTCTCTCCTTCCGTTGGCTGTCGCGGCGGCGGTTGTCGTCGTTGTCGTGTCGCCTGCCTTGGCGCAACCGGCGGCTGGCTTCGCACCGCCCGTCACAAGTTGGGGCGCGCCCGACCTGCAGGGCTTCTGGAACAATACGTCGCTGACCAGCATGGAGCGGCAGCCCATCGCCACAAAGTTGGCGGTGAGCGAGGACGAAGCCGAGCAACTGGCTCGCATGAATGTCTACTCGCGCGCCGCTTCCAGCGACAGCACCACTTCGAGCCTCAGCTGGGAGTCCTCGCAGCGCCTCCTGGCGGACAAAAACACGTCCCGCGCATACAACAGCTTCTGGCTCGACCCCGGCTCGGCCTACGCCAAGGTGAAAGGCGAGTACCGCACGTCCTGGGTCGTTGATCCCCTGGACGGTCTTATCCCGTACACGGACAAGGCTCGCGCGGCGCTCACCCGCATCCAGGCGTTCGACGGGCCCGAGGTGCGGCCCCAGTCCGAGCGCTGTCTCATGAGCTTTACGGGCGGCGCGGGGCCGGTGATGAACAATGGCAGCTACAACAACAATTATCAGATCGTGCAGACGCCCGACGCGGTGATGATCCTTACAGAGATGATCCACGACGTCCGCATCATCCCAATTGGCGGCGCGCATGGCGCAGCCAACATTTCGAAGTGGGGCGGCGACTCAGTGGGCCGCTACGAAGGCGCAACCCTGATCGTCGAGACGGTGAACCCCAACCCGAAGCAGCGGTCGTACATCACGAGCGCCGGCAAGCTGACGGAGCGGTTTACCAGATGGTCAGAGGACCAGATCCTCTACAAGTTCACCGTAGAAGACCCGACGATCTACACGGCGGCGTGGCGGGGCGAAATGACTCTCAGGAGCTCGAAGCAACCGGTCTACGAATACGCCTGCCACGAGGGCAACTACGCCCTTCCCAGCATTCTCGCAGGCGCTCGGCTGTTTGAGCGACAGGGCCGCCCAGAGCAACCGATCAGGCAGCCGTTCAACGGCATAGATGTCTCAGAAGGCCAGTAGCCGTCATGGACCACACCCGCTGGACTGGCGCCAGTCTCGCCCTCGTATCCTCCGCCCTGTTCGGGATCAGCACGCCGCTCGCCAAGAGGCTGCTAGGTGAGATCGAGCCGCAGATGCTGGCGGGGCTGCTCTATCTAGGCTCTGGGCTGGGCCTTCTTGCTTTTATTCTGATGGGTCGTGCTGCCGGCCGAAAGGTCGTTGAGACGCCTCTGCGTCGCGCTGATCTTCCCTGGCTTGCGGCGGCCGTGCTGACCGGAGGCGTCGCCGGACCTCTCCTGCTGATGATCGGTCTGTCGACGACACCCGCGGCTTCATCCGCTCTTCTTCTCAATCTCGAAGGCCTGGCGACGATGGTCATCGCCTGGCTGATCTTCCGCGAGAACGCCGGCCCCCGCATCCTTTTGGGTGCGGCGGCGATCCTGGCGGGAGCCGTCGTCCTTTCTTGGCAGGGTGGGGCCCTAAAATTCGGAGTTGGAGCATTCGCCATCGCCGCCGCCTGCCTGGCCTGGGGCGTCGACAACAACGTCACGCGAAAAATCTCCGGTGCCGACCCGATGCAGATCACGACCATCAAGGGCCTCGTCGCCGGGACGGTGAATCTGGGTCTAGCGCTTGCATTGGGCGCCAAGTTTCCGTCGCTGCTCACGACCTTGGCGGCTGGCGTGGTCGGCCTGATCGGGTATGGCGTGAGTCTTGTGCTGTTCGTTCTGGCCCTTCGCCACGTAGGAGCTGCCCGCACTGGGGCGTATTTTTCCGCCGCACCATTCATAGGAGCGACCGCGAGCCTTCTGCTGCTCACCGAATCGCCAACTCTTCAACTTGCCGCCGCCGCCCTGCTGATGGGCCTGGGCGTCTATCTCCATCTCACGGAGCGGCATGAGCACATGCACACTCACGAGCCGCTCGAACACGAGCACGTCCACACCCACGACGCCCATCATCAGCACACGCACGGCGCAAACGACCCGCCGGGCGAGCCGCATTCGCACCAGCACCGTCACGCGCCGCTCATCCATAGCCATGCACACTTCCCCGACCTGCATCACGGGCACGGGCATGATCGACGCTAACCTCAAACGCACTTGCGTTTAGAGCGGCAAGCGCACCCCATTGCGTATGACTGCTTTGGGCCAGCACCGCCTACGTCGCCACAATATTACGATCGACAGGACTGATCCGAACCTGCCGCATGCGAAGCGCCGACGGGAGCGGGGGTTCGTCGCCAACAGGTGCCGTCCGTAACTTCTGTATCGAAAGCATCGAGGCTCAAACAAACCGCGGCCCAAAAATCCCGCGGCAGGTCACCAACAGCCGCCTTTCGTAATGTGGGCCGAACAACGACACTCTGCTTCCGCAGTATCGGCAGAAGCCCATTGTTCCTAGAGCGTTTCATGTCTTGGTGGAAGCGTATCCAGCTCCGAGGATGTAGTTGCGGCATTCGGTCGGGCTGATGGCCTGGACGATCCTACCGGTTTCTTCGATGACGGCGTCGATGGTTCGCTGTTGGGCGCATCGCATCGCGTGCTTGATCTTGGCGAAGGTCTGTTCGATCGGGTTCAAGTCGGGCGAGTATGCCGGCAAGAACCACAGGCGGGCGCCGGCGCTGCGGATCATCTGGCGGACCTCGCTTCCCTTGTGGCTGCCGAGATTGTCCATCACGACAATGTCCTCGGGCTTGAGGTTGGGCACCAGGGACTGATCGACCCAGGCGCGGAAGGCCTCGCCATTGATTGGTCCGTCGAAGACACAGGGCGCTGTGAACCCACTGGTGCGCAGCGCGCCCAGGAAGGTCAGCGTTCGCCAGTGGCCATGAGGCGTATAGGCCTTCAGC
>JBBQJV010000137.1:0-5315 GCA_038326205.1 Caulobacterales bacterium
GTGGGACCTCTACCGTTCGATCCCGTCGCTCGAGGTCGAGGGGGCCAGTGTGCTTGATGAGTTCTATTGGCTCGACAAGGACGATCCGAACTCCTCTTTGCAGCGCGCGACGGTAAATTGCGGTCAGGATGCGCATACCGACGGTCTGTTCACGCTGAGCGAGCAGGCGCAGAAGGAGATCATCAAGTTTTTCCTCGCCACCCGCCAGGAAATGGAAAACAAGCGGATTACCGAGGTATTCGGGGAAGAATTTCTGAGCAGCAATTTCTGGCTCTATTGGCGCACGATGTTTGCCTTTCAGGATTGGCACTCGGCGCTGGAGATGAAACTATACCTGCACCGTTTCATCCACCAAATCCGCGGTATGCCGGATTTCTCCACGCTGAAGTTCACGAAGTACAACCAGTACGAGTCGCTCGTGCTGCCGTTGGTCAAGTGGCTGCTGGATCATGGCGTGGTGTTCCATTACGGGACTGAGGTGATTGATGTCGATTTCAATATCGCACCCGGGCGCAAACAGGCTTCCCGCATCCACTGGCGCAGGGACGGCGTCGAAGACGGCGTCGATCTTGGCCCCGACGACCTGGTGTTCATGACCATCGGCTCGCTCACCGAGAACTCCGACAACGGCGACCACCACACACCGGCGAAGCTCAACCTGGGGCCTGCACCGGCATGGGATCTTTGGCGGCGCATCGCCGCAAAGAATCCAGCGTTCGGGCGCCCGGAGGTGTTTGGCTCGCACATCCCCGAGACCAAATGGGAGTCGGCCACCGTCACCACGCTCGATCAGCGCATCCCGAAGTACATCCAGAAAATCGCCAAGCGCGATCCGTTCAGCGGCAGGGTGGTGACTGGCGGGATCGTGACGGCGAAGGATTCAGCCTGGTTGCTCAGTTGGACCGTGAACCGGCAGCCGCACTTCAAGCAGCAGCCCAAGGACCAAATCGTGGTTTGGGTCTACGGGCTGTTCGTCGACACACCTGGCGATTACGTCAAGAAGCCGATGCAAGATTGCAGCGGCGAAGAGATCACCCAGGAATGGCTGTACCACTTGGGCGTGCAGGTCGAGGACATCCCCGAACTGGCCGCAACGGGTGCGTTAGCCGTGCCTGTTATGATGCCGTACGTGACCGCCTTCTTCATGCCACGCCAAGCCGGTGACCGGCCAGATGTGGTTCCCGATGGCTCGGTGAATTTTGCTTTCATTGGCCAATTTGCAGAATCGAAACAGCGCGACTGCATCTTCACCACCGAGTACTCGGTAAGAACGCCGATGGAGGCTGTCTACACGCTGCTCAACGTCGAGCGTGGTGTACCAGAAGTATTCAACTCCACCTACGACGTTCGTATGCTCCTGTCCGCGACCGGTCGCCTGCGGGACGGTAAGGAAATCGACCTACCCGGGCCTGCGTTCCTGCAAACAATGCTGATGAACAAGCTCGATAAAACCCAGATAGGCGCACTCCTACGCGAGTTCGGTATCGTCACGAGCGATTGACCGCCCTTCTTCGGTGCCAGCCGTATGAATTTTACAAAAATGCAAAACAGGGAAGGGGCATATCGAAATGAAAGGAGGGGTGGAATCTTCAACCAACGTTTACCTCAGAGTCTGTCTCGAATCTCAACTGCAACGAGCACTGCGTCGCAGCAGGAGCATTACAGATGCGGCGTAGAGGAAGGCTTCGGCTGATGCGATGGATGCCTCAAAACCCTTGGCGGGGCGGCGATTGCGGTTGATTCAGGCGAAGAAGCGCTCGACGACCCATCGCCGTGCACCGTGCCGATCAGGTCGGGCGAGACCTCCACGCCATAAAGCTCCAGCAGATGCCCCGCGATCTTGCGCGTGCTCATGCCCCGCGCGTGCATCGAGATCACATTGTCATCGAACCCCGAGAAGCGGCGCTTGTATCTGGCGATCAGCTGCTGATCGAAGCTCGCAAGCCGATCTCGATGGATTTCCAACGAAATCCGGCCAGTATCCGTCACCACGCTCTTGCGGCTATGGCCATTGCGGCTGCTGGCCGCGCCGCCATCACCCGCGAGATGGTGATCCATCTCCGCGTTCAGCGCCCGCTCCGCCAGCGCCTTCTTCAACGCATCCAGCAGGCCACCTTGGTCGAACGCCGTCTTCGCATCCGCCCCAGACAGCAACTGGTCCAGAACCGCGTCAAGAATATGAGGCTCTTTCCGTCGGGCCATGGGGGTCCTCCTTCTTTCCCATCATGACCGGCAACACACGAAATTCACGACACTCCCCCGAGCTGCACATCATTCGGCAGACGCTGTCGGACTGGTCCTCCGAGGCGGACACCGCCTTCAACAAGTCGTAGGGATCCATCACGCGCAGCGGCTCGGCACCGGCGCAGGTCACCGGCGCGCGGCTGACCTATGCGAACGGAATGGGAGGCGGTGCGGACCAGCCGCGCCGCCACCGCCTGTTCTGAGCGACGCCCTGAAATTAGCAGTCTTCTGCGGCTCCCTGCATGATTAACGTCTCCGAGCGCCGCAACTTCCTTGCTTTTTCCCTGTCAGCAGGGTAATATTGTCTTAGCTTAAAGTCGTTCTGGACTGCGTCTACAGCCAGCGCCTTCCGCCGCGGCGTGGCGGCAACGTGTCGCGGTACCGCAGCCATTGCATGCGCGTGATTGAGCCGCAGCACCGCTTGGTGAGCAGAGGCCTTGCTTGGGTGTGCCATTTTGGTCACAAGTAGGTGGGTTCGCGCTGTTGCGCTGCCGCGAAGCTTTCCCGATCGGCGCCCCCGGGTCTAATCTGTTGCAGACGGAGTTGTGACCGGTGGGCCGAGCGGTCCTGCCTCGTTCGGATGGAGAATTTTAGTGAAGAGTTTTCGAGGCGCCCTTCTGGCAACAGCGTTGATTGCAGCCGCTTTGGCGGCGCAGGCGCAGCCCGTCAGCGGTTTTTATGTCGGCGCCGGGGCTGGCGCGAACTGGCTGATGGAAAGCGATGTCGGTCTGTCCGGCCAGTTCCGCGGCGTTTTGCCGAACGGCACGGGCTCCGCTGAATTCTCCACTGGATATGTCGGTGTGATCAGCGCTGGCTACGGCTACGGCAACGGCCTCCGCGCCGAGATCGAGGGTAGCTATCGCGCCAATGAAGTCGACAGCATCAGCGGCTTCCCGGGCACGTTGACGCGGCCGGTCCGGTCGAGTGGCGATGCCTATAGCTACGGCGTCATGGTCAACGCCCTGTACGATTTCGACCTCGGCGCCGAGTCGTTCTTCCACCCCTATCTCGGCCTGGGTATTGGCGCGCAGGTTCACCAGTACGATGACGTGATCGCGCGTGGCTCCAACGGCGCCGGCGTGTTCGTCAACGACGGCGAGTGGCTGTTTGCTGGGCAGGCGATCGCCGGTGCCGCCTTCCCGATCGCCGCCGTTCCCGGCCTGTCGCTCACCGCAGAATACCGCTTCATGGCCACGCAGCAGGCGAGCCTCGGCACGCGCACGGCGACCTCGCCGAGCATCGTGACGCGCGGTTCCGCTGAAGTGGACAATTTCAACCACAGCCTGCTAGTCGGTCTGCGTTACGCCTTTGGTGTGACGCCGCCGCCGCCGGCCCCGGTGGCGCCGGCCGCCGCCCCGGCCCCGGCCCGCACCTTCCTGGTGTTCTTCGACTTTGACCGTGCCGACCTGACCGACCGCGCCCGCCAGATCATCGCCGAAGCGGCGACGAACTCGCAGCGCGCCGGCACGACCCGCATCGAGGTTTCCGGCCATGCCGACACCGTCGGCACGCCGCAGTACAATCAGGCCCTTTCCGTGCGCCGCGCCAATGCCGTGGCTGCCGAGCTGGAGCGTCGTGGCGTGGCGCGCAGCGCCATGACCATCCAGGGCTTCGGCTTCACCCGCCCGCTGGTACCGACCGGCCCGCAGGTGCGTGAGCCGCAGAACCGCCGCGTCGAGATCGTCCTGCGCTGATCTTTCGGCACCATTGGTTTCGAGACAGGGCGCCGCAAGGCGCCCTTTTTCTTTGTGGGGCATCGGCGCGCCGGGTATGGCGACGCAAGGCACGAGCTGCGTTCGATCGAACTCTTTATGCTCTAACGGAGGACGGCGCGGCGCTGGTGGGGGCGGCGAGGCCGGCTTGACTAGCGGCGGTTCGGCTTGCATTGCTTAGGTTACGAAGCATTGGGGGAGAAGCGCTGCATGGCGCCGTTCAAGGGTATCGGCCTGCCGAGCGAGAGCGTGCTGCCCACGGTGATGACCGGCCAGTATTTCGAGGCGCTCGAAAATTTCACGCGCGTTTTCCGGCCCCGCCCGGATGACACGATGCTGTTCCTCGCCGACCGCAACCTCGACCCGCAGGTGATCGCGGCAATCTCGGGCCTCGCGCGGGCCAATGGCGTGCGCCCGGTGGTCTATATGGCCGACACGACGCAGGTGCTCGAAGTGCCGGACAGCGTGAAGCCGCTGCTGGAAAGCGCGAGTTTCGTCGTCTCCACCTGGTTCTGCTCGATCATCGATCCCTTCTGCATCGGCTTACGCAAGAAGGGCCAACGCTGGGTGAAGATCACCTATTTCCGCAGCCTCGACGCGTTGAAGACGCCGCAGGCGCGCTTCCCGATCGACATCGTGGGCGAAATCATCCGCGGCACAGCGGCGCGCTATCCCACGGACGTTCCCTTCGACCTGAAATTCACAGACACGCGCGGCACCGACCTCACCATCGGCTTCACGCCCGAAATGCGGCACTTCCAGCTGAAATCGAATCGCTGGCGCGGCAAGATGACGCCGGACGAAAACGGCGCCTATGTGCACTACCTGCCCACGCACGGCCCGAATTTGTATGACCGCACCAGCGTGGACAATGACGAACACCTGATCGTGCCGGTGAATGGCGTGGTGTATCCGGAATGGGCGGTCGGCTTCGCGCAGCCTTTCGACGAAAAAATCGGCGTGGAGTTTCGCGACGACCGTATCGTCGCGGTGCATGGCGCGACAAAGCTGGCGGAAGTTTTCCGCGACATGCTGGTCGGTGGGCGGTTGATCGAGCTCGGTTGCGGCTTCAACCCGAAAGCACCGCGCCGGAACATCTATCCGGCCGGATCGAACAGCCCCGGCGCGCTGCATTACGGCATCGACCTGATCAAACCGTGTGACTACATCCGCCGCGTCATGCCTGAATGGGAGGAACCGCCCGTGCACATGGACCTAGTTTCCTTCGATACGACCGTCACCGCGGGCAACACGCCGCTCATCACCGAGGGTTTCCTGGAATCACTGCGCGACCCTGCGGTTGTCGAGATGGCGGCGCGCTATGGCGATCCGGTGGACCTGCTCGAAGCGTGGCCGGAC
>JBBQJV010000138.1:0-5298 GCA_038326205.1 Caulobacterales bacterium
AACACCGCCGCTTTCTGTTGTTTTGACGCTCTGGCTGTCGATCACTCCGGCGGTGGGAGAGACGGCGCGAAATTCCAGGGCGCGGGCCCAGCCAACCAGGACTTCGTTGATCGCAGGCCACAAACCCATGTCGCGCCAGGCATAGAAATAGCCCTGCACGGTCGACACTGGCGGAAACTCCTTCGGCAACATCCGCCACTGGCAGCCGCTCGAAGCCATGTAGAGGATCGCCTCCATCACATTGCGCAGCTTCGTCGTACGCGGTCGGCCACCCGGCCTCGGGCCCGGCAGGAGCGCCACGACCACTACCCATTCCGCATCACTCAAATCGCTTGGATACCGATCCATCTCCCGTCTATGCTTCGCACGAGCGATATTGTCCCAAGCCATCGATTTCTCCATCTCTTTGCAAAGACGGGTGAATCACAGCCCGATGATATCGCTCACTTTCTTTTCGTTCAGGCTCTAAGAGTGACTACGTAAAAAAGCACAAAGCTAAACCTGCTCCGCCACCAGTTGCCTGAAGGGCTTCTGGTTGATGGGGCGTGGAAACACTGGCTTCTGATATAATACACGTGACCGCTTCTGGCGCGGAACTGCCGGGTAGGTGAGCCGGGTAGGTGAGCCGGGTAGGGGAGGAAGCCCCGAACGGAAGACCTGGATCAGGACCGTCGGTCGAAATGGTGTGGCGGGGAAAGCTGACCTGGGGCAATTTTCGCCATGCGCTGCGGCTCAAACATTCGTCAGCGAATTCAGGCGAACATCTCGAACGGTTTGAACGTACCGTTGAGAAGATCCGGCGTCACCTTCTGCTTCAGCCAGCCCTCAACCATCGTCGCATAGACGCGGCGGAAGTCCGTCGTAAAGTTGAGATTGTCGCCAGCGTCCAGCTTGGTGAGGCTCGGCAGGTCGCCATAGTGGCCGCCCTTCACCTTTTTTCCAACGACGAACATGTTGTTCGCAGCGCCGTGGTCTGTGCCGAGGCTGGTGTTCTCAGGCACGCGGCGGCCGAACTCGGAGAAGATCATCACTGTCACGTCATCGGCGCGGCCGAGGCGCTCCATATCCTGCATGAAGCCGGAGATGGCGTCGGACGTGTAGGTCAACAGCCGCCCGTGCAGATCGTTCTGCACGACGTGGGTGTCGAACGCGTTGTTGGCGTATGAGGTGTAATAGAGCCGCGCCGGTAGGCCTGCGCTAATCATTGCCGCAACGCGCCGCAGGCCGAGGTCGGCAATACCGTAATCGATCGGCGAGCGATAGCCTGCCCATGCCTTGCGAACCAGGGTGGAGGCGTCGTTGGCGCTCTTCGCGATGTCGAGCAGGTAGCGGCGTGAAGCGTTCTGGACCTTGCCGGGATCAGAAAGGGCCGCGAGCGCTTCCTTCTCTTCGAAAAAGGCTTCGCGTTGGAAGTTGTCAGGGTTGTTGAAGACGACCGGCACATGCGTTTTTGCGCGTACGGCGAGCGACTGGTTCGCGCCAATATTGATCAGGAAGTTGGCAGGCGCCTGTGGCGCCATCGCATCCGCAAGCCGCCCCACCCAGCCATACGGCTCGCCGCTGTTGGGTGCAGCCGTGTGCCAGTAGGCCATCGAAGTGAAGTGCGAGAAGGATGGATCAGCATAGCCGGCGCCATGCACAATGGCGAGCTTGCCGTCCTTGAACAGCTTCTCCATGCCGACCATGCCGGCGTTGAGCCCGAAGTGGTCGTCCAGCCTGCGAAGGCGCTGCGCCTTGATGCCGATCTGCGGGCGTCGCTGGTAGTAGGCGTCGTCCGCATAGGGCACGACCGTGTTGAGCCCGTCATTGCCGCCTGAGAGTTCAAGCACGACGAGAATACGGCCGTCCGGGCCTTGCTTCGCCTGCGCCATCGCCGATGGCGCGAACATCAGAGGAGGGGCGACGAGCCCCGCCATCCCGGCGCCGATCATCCCGCGCCGTGTCAGGCCGTGATCGTGATTGCACTTTGTCATGTGGACTTCCTTGAACGGTCAATCCAGCTGGTATTCGGGAAGGCTCATGATGAGGTGCGTTAGCATCCGCAGGGAGTCTTCCATGTATGTGTCGGCGCGGGCGATGTCGGACGTGCCGAGATCGGCATCGAGGAACTTGATGAGCTTTGCACGGGCATCCGGCGCGGGTTGCACGCGCATGAAGCGGGCGAGGAAGTAATCGGCCACCTGCGTTGTGCTGGTCAGCTTGTTCTCGCGCACCATGGCGCTGAGGTTCACTTGCGCTGTATCCCGCGGGATGGCCTTCACACGCTCGATCGCCATTTGCCACCCGCGATAGCTTGCATAGCGCGTGTTGAAATCCTCGTCCCGGTCGGCCGCCATGTTAGACTCGGCAATTATCACGCCCTCCGCCTGGCTGGTGGCGGTCGCGATGTCCGCTCCTTCGCGGATGCGCTGCGAGACCTGGCGGATATCGCCTGCAAAGTTGTAGCGGTCTGGCGGGATGAAGTTGATGTCGGGGAAGAGTACGTCGCGCGCAAAATTACCGCGCTCCAGCAGCAGGCCCGGCGTGATCCAGCTGCGACCCTGCGCCCAGCCCGCCACGGTCGGCGGGGCAAACAGACGCTGACCCAACGCCGCGGTCGCAGCATTGAAGTCCGGCGCGCCGGGCGTAGCCTTTAGTCCGAGCATTTTGTAAGTGGAGATCGCCAGTTCGACCGGGCCCTTGATCTGCGCGCCGACAGAAGCCTGACTGTAGAAGTCTTTCGATAGGAATACTGCCTCGAGGAAAGGCGCGATCTCGTACCTGTTATTGCGCAGTATATCGCCGAGCTTCGCCTGCAGCTTTGGATCGAGGTCCTCTCGGACGAAAAAGCGATAGAGTTTGCCCGCAAGGAAGTTGGCCGTGACGGGCTGGTCCATGATGATGTCGATGACTTGGACGCCGTCGAAATTTCCGGTCTTGCCGAGGAAGGTCTTCTGTCCCGCATCGTGCTCGTCGGCGTTCACCACGAACTTCACGTCGGAATAGTTCCAGCCCGTGAAGGCGCGCGCCGCCTCGCGTACATCCTTCTCGGAATAGTTGCCAACGCCCATGGTGAACAACTCCATGATCTCGCGAGCGAAGTTCTCGTTGGGCGCCCCTTTCACATTTTTCCCGGCGTCGAGAAAGGTCAGCATTGCTGGGTCCTGAGCGACCGCAACGGTAAGATCCCGGAAATTGCCTGTGCCCTTCGTCTGGAAAAGTTCGAGCTGGTTCAGCAGTTTGCGATAGTCGCGCACCTTGTCTTCGTTGTTGGCAAAGTGGCCGTGCCAGAACAACGCCATTTTCTCCTGCAGCGGGGTGTTGCTGGTCAGCATGCGGTTGGCCCACCAGTAGCCGACGCGCCCGGTCTCCAGCGCGCTGGCGCGGAGCCAGTAGAAGAATTTGTTGGTGACGGCCTGCACCGGGCGGTTGCCTGTGGGCTTCACGCGTATGCCCATCGCTTCGCCTGTTTCCTTGGCGCGGTCTGTCGCGGCGGGACGGCTTTCGGGGAAGGGCTCGAGGCCCGGATCGTGAATGCCGGAATGATCGAACGGCTTCAGCTGGCTGTTATCAACCGTGTCGAAATAGACGAGACTGCGCACAGCCTCGGCGGGACTCATCGCAGCTAGCCGCGCAGTGTCTTCCGGCGTCCCGCCGAAACCAGCTCGCGCCAGCAGATGAGACGCCCGTTCGGCATTCCAGTCCTTGGTCGCAATCGGCGAGAGATCGCCCTGCCACTTGTCCGCAGGCGCCGTCTGTGCGTTTGAAGAAAGGCTTCCAAGGAACGCGGCTGCGCAGGCTGCGACAATCGACAGCTGTTTAAGGCCCATCGGAAAACCTCACTGGAAAGCTCGACAGCTCAACTGTCGCATCTTGCGGCGAAGAGGCAAGTCACGCGCAGCTGTGTTGCCACAAACCGCGCGATATCTGTCCGCCTGGCAAGCGCAAGAGATGCTTGGTTGTTGACCCCGCAGCTGTGCAAAGGCCCCCGCAACCCAAAAAGCCTGCTTCCAGAAATCGCGGCCTTTGGCAGGTTGATTGCCCCACCCCCGAAGATGTCGAAGACCATCTCCATCAGGCTTTGAAATGGAGTTTCAGGCGAGCAATTCGAGATCGTAGATTACGTCGCTTGATAGATTTGGCGATCTCCGACAGCGGGCTGCTTTGACATCCTTGTGCCGTCATAGGCGATTCCCGGTGAGGCTCGGCCAACCGCTAGGGGGGAGCGCCAACGTCGGTTCTTCCAACGCGCCTTGCTCTTCTGCCGCATCCGACGCCAAGATGCGCTTGGAACCAAGGAGGCTACCCATGAAGGCCATGCGTCTGAAGAGGCCCGGGGGTCTCAACAATATATCCGTTGGCACGGCGCCGGCGACCGCGCCGGGGCCACGTGAGATCACCGTGAGGCTGCACGCCTCCTCGCTCAATTTTCACGACTATCTTGTCGTAACGGGTAAGATTCCGGTCGAGGAGGACCGCATCCCGATGTCGGACGGCGCGGGCGTTGTGACCGCGATCGGCGCGGGCATTACGGAGTTCTCCACGGGCGATAATGTCGTCTCCACGTTTTTTCCGGACTGGCATGGCGGGGACGCGCGTGTCGAGCTTCTTCGCGCTGTTCCCGGTGACCGCACCGACGGCTATGCGCGTGAGGTCGTGACCGCGCCGGCGATGTCATTTACGAAATCGCCTAGCGGATATTCGCACGCTGAGGCAGCGACGCTCACATGCGCTGGCCTGACCGCATGGCGCGCGCTCGTTGTGAATGGAAACATCAAGGCGGGCGACGTAGTGTTAACGCAGGGAACGGGCGGGGTCTCGATCTTTGCGCTTCAGTTCGCCAAGGCTGCAGGCGCGACGGTGATCTCGACGACATCGAACGCAGACAAGGCCGCGCGCCTCAAGACGCTCGGCGCTGATCACGTAATCAATTATAGGGAGGACGCGGACTGGGGCGGCGCCGCGAAGAAACTCACCGGCGGCCGCGGTGTCGATCACGTCGTGGAAATCGGTGGGGCAGGCACCATGGAGCAGTCGATGCGCGCGAGCCGGCTCGGCGGCCACATCTCAATGATTGGTGTGCTGGCGGGCTATGCTGGCACCATCAACACAGCGATGCTGATGGGCATGCAGATCCGGCTAATCGGGATCACCGTCGGTGCGCGCCAGCACCAGCAGGACATGATACGCGCGATAGACGCCAACGGGATCAAGCCGGTGCTCGATCGGTCGTTCCCGCTGGAAAAGCTCGCCGACGCGTTCCGTCGGCAGGAATCAAACCAGCACTTCGGCAAAATCGTTGTGGAATGGTGACACGCG
>JBBQJV010000139.1:0-5097 GCA_038326205.1 Caulobacterales bacterium
AGTGGCTGTTACGCCGGAGCCGAAGTGGCCGTGCAATCCGTTTTGGCGCCAGCTTCAGCGCCGTCTTTCGGAGCGCCCGTGGACGAACCGCCGACGAACAGTTTGCAACCGTTCGGGAAGGTCACGTCACGGCCGTTGGCCTTGCAGGTGATGTTCTCGAGCTTGGCACCCGTGCCCCATTTGCGCGAGCAGACGGTGTCCTTCGACTGATAGCCGCGGACCACGACTTGCGTGCCCTTCGGGATCGCCTTGGACTTGGCATCCGTGGTCGACAGGTCGCCGCGGAAAATCGTGTTCGGCGTGCCGCCTTCGATCGCCCAGTTCAGATCTGAGCCGGGCTTCGGCTGGCCGTACTTGTTCACGTCCTTGACCGAGATGTGGATCCAAGTGTGCGGGTTCGTCCATTCGACGAAGTCTACAGCACCCTTCAGCAGGACCGGACGGTTCGCGTCGAATTCGGCGGCGAACGCGTGGTGAGCGTAGGCGGCTGTGCCGGCGCCTGCGGCCGTGAGACCGGCCAGAGTGATCGCCGCAACAGCAAGACGAACTTTATTCTTCATCTACTTCCTCCAGAGTCGGCAGCTAAGACTGCCGTATGTGTCCAGCGTTACTTCCAAGAGCTTGTCGCGGTCGGGAATCGGCCCCACCAGCACCCCTGAATTTCAACTCTTTTTAAACCTGTATGTCGGCGCTCTCAAGGGCTTCACTCATACAGCTCACCTGGTGTGTCTGGCGCATCTGTTATGCGCCGAACCGCCGATTACCCGGATTCCAGCAGTGTTTTGGCCAGAAACCGGAACTGTGGGCCGGCAAAGCAAATTACCATCACGCTTTATTCAACGCAGGTGGCGGCTGCTTCCGTCATGCCCTGACCCTGTACGGGGCGGGACATTCTGAAGCAGCCGGGTCACCCTAGTTCGCGTCGAGTTCGGCCTCTTCGGCAGCGCGCTCTTCGGCTTCACGCTTCGCACGATCCAGTGCCGGACCCGGCAGCGGGTTCTTGCGCAGGTGGCCGTACAGGAGCTCTTCAACGAACTCCACGCACTTGAACTGCTGCAGCTGGGCGTCTTCGCCGACAGCCTTGTAGAGGTTGAAGCTCATCTTCCACGGCTTGGTATAAACGCTCGGATCCGAGATTTCGGCTTCGTAGCGCATCGTGTTGTCCGAGGTCGGTGTCCAGCGTTCAACGATCTTGGTGTTCTCACCCTTCATGTTGCCCGAACGGTCGAGCCAGGTGGTCCCGTATTGATCGGTGACTTCGACAACGAACGTGTCGCCATCCCACGTGCCGGACGACTGACCCATCCAGGACTGGGCGGGAGCCGGCGGTTGCGGGGTAAGAAAGACGTTGCGGACAGCGCCAGCGTATTCATAAGCGAAGAACACAGCCTTGTCGGAATGGAAAATCTGGAACGGCTTGTCCATGTAGTTGGCGCGCGGAACGCCCGGCAGATAGCACTTCACTTCTGGGTCCAGCTCGATCGCCTTGGCGCGGTTGGCGTCGCGAGTAGCGAGCGCGTCAGCCGTGTAGGGAATCTTGCCGTCGCCTTCGACGATGCCGACGCCAGCCGGTACTGCGCCAATAGCGCCCAGAGCCACAACCTGAGCATCAGGCACCGGAACGTACGGGCCAGGGCGCAGCTGCAGCGCGGCCTGAGCCGGGTGCGCTTCGACGTTGAAATTCGCTGTGTTCATCACCTTCCAGACACCATTGAGGTCCGGATGGACGCCATCAGGTCCGCGTTTGGCTTTCCAGGCATGAGCCATCCCATCTGCCGATGACGCCATGGACGAGTGGTCCATCGGCATCGTCTGACAGGCGCCAAGGCCAACAGCCAATGCAACCATAGATACGAGCTTTATCATGACTCCTCCCCGTTCGCCCAATCACCGTAGATGCGTCCCCTGCGACGGTCTTCCGTCACCGTCTCCGCAAACTGCTGCGGGCGGTTTATCGAGAACAAGCGTCGGGCTGACGCACCGGGAACATACCCAGCTTCATGACGAGCGCAATACTCGCGCCGGACGGTGGGACAAAGTCGACCACCCGACGACGGTGCCGCCTGCTGCTGCGGATAAGACAGTGATGAAAGCAACTGCGACGACTGGCGACCATGCAAAGCGCCAGGTCGCGTCGAAGACTAGAATCACAATCGGGTGAGCCGCGGCAATGCCCAGACCGCTTCCGAGCAATACGGCGAGGAATGCCGCAAGCGCGAACTCAAGCGCGTAGAGCGAGAGAATCGCGAGTCGGGTCGCGCCGAAGACTTTCAGCAAGGCGGACTCGCGGCGGCGGCGGCGCGCGGCGGCGGCGAAGGCCCCGAAAAGGACCAGCACGCCGGCGGCCAGCACCACGCTCGCAAGCGCGGTGACGATGACGGAGACCTGGCCGAAGAGGTCGGCGGCCGTCTCGAGCGTCTTGCGAACCTGGAAGGCGAGCACGTTCGGCCAGCGTTCCGCTACGGCAGCGACGAGCGCAGCTTCCTTGTCGGGCGGCACGATGACGATGGCGGCCTGCGCCGGCTGGAACGCGCCGACGGATCCGGGCGAGAGGATGAAGGCGACGTTGGCGCCAAAGCCGGTCCAGTCGACCTTGCGGAGGGAGGCGACCTTCGCCTCGATCTCGCGGGTGAAGATGCGGAAGGTGATGCGGTCGCCGACGGCAAGGCCGAGACCGTGGGCGGCGCCCTCCTCCACAGATACCAGCGGTGGACCGGCATAGTCGGGCGGCCACCAGCCTCCGGCTGCGAGGTTGGCCTCGACGGGTTTGTCGACGAGCAGCGTCATCAACGTGTCGTTGCGCGTAACCCAGCGCGCTTCGGCGGCGACATTCTTTTCGTCGAGCTTTTCGCCATTGAGCGCCGCCACGCGGCCAATCAGGACCGGGGCGCGGCGGTAGGCCATCTGGTTCGAGGTCTCGACGCCAAAGGATTGCATCATTGCGTCGAACGGTGCCGCATCCTTCGCGGGGATCTGGCGGAAAATGACCGACGGGGCTTCGTCGGGCGTAGTGTCGCGCAGTTGGCCGAGAAGGTTTTCCTGAACGACGGTGACTAAGGTCAGCAGTGAGAGCCCGAGGCCGAGGGCCGGTGCGACGATGGGCGCGAGTGAGCCGGGTCCGCCGAGGCTCGCGAGGACGAGGCGGAGGCGGCCGCGGACATACGCAGATGCGCGGCGGGCGAGGCGGCGGACTAGAATGGCTGCGCCGATCAGGATGAGGTAGGCCACGGCCGCGCCGATCATCAGGCCGAGCACGATCAGGGGGCGGGTAGTGCCGAGCATGGCCACGGCGACGAGAAGTAGCGCCGCGAGGATGGAGGCCGCGCGTTCTGTTCTCGGGACGGGCTGGGGGGCGTCGCCGCTGTCGCGCCGGAACAGGGCGGCGGGTGATGTCGCGCGGGCGCGGCCGAGCGGCGGGGCGGCAAACATCGCGGCGGCGAGCAAGGTCAGCACGAAGGCTTTCAGGAGGGCGAGCGGGTAGATGCCTAGCTGCATCGGCAGAGGTATGGCATCGCCCGCAAACGCGCTGACGATCCATGGCGAGAGCGCGCCGAGAGCTATGCCAGTGAGCGCGCCTGCGCCGGCGAGGACACCCAGTTGTAGTCCATAGGCTGCGCGGATGGTGCCGCCGTCTGCGCCGAGCGCTTTCAGGGCGGCGATGGAATCGAGGCGAGTGTCGAGGAAGGCGGAGGTCGCCTGGCTGACGCCGACGCCGCCGGCGATCAGCGCGGAAATGCCAACGACAGTCATGAAGGTGTTGAGCATGCCGAGCATGTTGCGCAGACCGTCGATGGCGTCGTCGGGACCGCGATAGCGCAAGCCGTCGGCTTCCCAGCGCTGGTTGAAGTCGTCTTCGAAAGTGGCGGCGGCTTCAGGTTTGAGGGCGATGCGGTAGGCGGTGCGGAACAGCGCGCCGGGCTGCATCTGTCCCGAGTCTTGCAAGGCTTCGATGGCGATGATCGCGCGCGGTTCGAACATGCCTGGCTCGGCGATGCGGTCGGGTTCGCGCAGGAGGATGGCGCGGAGTTCCACGGGGATGCCACCGAGGGCGAAGCGATCTCCGACTTTGATGTTGAGGTCCTTGGCGAGGCTGGCGCTGGCGGCGATGCCCCAGCTGTCGCCCTCGCGAGCGAGAGTTTTCGGCAGGGTAATGTCGCCCTCGAACGTGAAGCTGCCGACCAGCGGGAACGCGTCGTCGATGCCGCGCACGTCGACCTGCATCACTTTGGTTCCGGCGCGCGCCATGATGTCGATCTGGGCCGCGGCGCTGACCTGTCCGCGTTCATCCAGCCAGGCGCGCTGTTCGGCGCTGGCCTCGCGCTGGGAGAGCGTGATCGCGGCGTCGCCCCCGAGCAACTGGTGCGACTGGCGGCCGAGCCCTGTCTGAAGCGAGTCCGTGATGGAACCCGCCGACGCGATGGCCCATGCGCCGAGTGCGAGACAGGCAAGATAGATCCAGAAGCCCGCCACACCGCCGGAGAGTTCGCGCAAGGCGATGCGAAGCCATGGGCGATGGGTGCGGTTCAGTTTGGTGGAAGCCGTCATCGTACTTGCGTAGGCGCACGAACCGTCTTTGTCAGCATGACAGCTCCGCCTATGATCAACGCTGCGAACCCCGACGGAGGCTGAAATGCGTTTGCTAGCATGTGCGGGGATGATTTTTGCGGTTGGCGCATGCGCGCCATAGCCGGAGGTCGCTCTCCGGCAACACGCAGCCGCGGTTTTTGTCGACGCAATGACGCCCGGCGCCAACGTCCGGGTCAAATCGCGATCGGGAACCTTCAAGCCTTCGAAAACGGTCACACTGCGGGGGTCAACGTCACAGCGGGCAAGGCGGGCGTGGTTGTGCAGGGGATCGGCGAGATCGCGCGGGTCCGCTTCGATGCACACACGTGGGAAGAAATGCCGCCGACTGGCGCCACGGTTCAACTTAAGGAATTCGAGGCAACGATCAACATCAGCTAGAGTATCCGTCTTGATCAAGCCACTCTTGGAGACCATTCGCGGTCGTCCCGGATTAGCGCGTTTGCGAGGATGACAAGCTTTCGCATGATGGCGGTGATGGCAACTTTGGGCGGTTTGCCGCGCGCGGTAAAC
>JBBQJV010000140.1:0-5075 GCA_038326205.1 Caulobacterales bacterium
GCGACGCGCCTGTTCCGCGACACGACGCGGCAGGTCTCCACCACCCGCGACAATGGCAAGCCGCGAAGTGGCCATCAGGAATGTCTCGGGACGCATAGCGGCCGTTTCTCGCCTGCATCAATGAAGTCGAGAATGCGCTTCACCTCAGGGACATCCGAATGACGTTCCGTGATGCTGGCCAGCCTGTCTTCGAAATAGCCAGGGCCGTGGAACAACACCTGGTAGATGTTGCGCAGAAGGTGGATGGTCTCGCGGCTGACGTTTCGACGCTTGAGGCCGACAATATTCAGTCCGTGCAGTCCACCACTGTTGTCGACCATACCATAGGGGATCACATCGCCAACAACTGGGGCGCAGCCACCGATGAATGCGGCCATGCCGACGCGGCCAAACTGGTGGATGGCGCTGTTGCCTCCGAGAATTACGGAATCCTCCACGATGGCGAGACCGCCAGTCACGGCATGGGTCGCGTAGGTGACGCCGTTGCCGATGAGTCCGTCGTGGCCGACATGCGCGCCATTCATGATGAGGCATTTGTTGCCCACGACGGTGCGGCCTCGACCATGCACGGTGCCCAAATGCAGGCAGGCGCCTTCGCGGATCTGGTTGTCGGTTCCAACGATTAGCTGCGTGTCCTCGCCTTTGTATTTGTTGTCTTGGGGAGGATGGCCGAGCGTCGCAAAGGGGTAGATCACGGTGCGGGCGCCAACCGTCGTCGAACCTGCGATCGAGACGTGGGAGACCAGCCGGACATTGTCGGACAGCACAGCCTTGGACGAGACCGTGCAGAACGGCCCTATCTCGACGCCGTCGGCAAGCTTGGCGCCTGCGTCGACGATGGCCGTGGGATGAATATTGACAGCCATGTCGCCGGCGCCCCTGGCCGGATTCCCGGCTATTCTGTGGTTGTGGAACGCTTTTGCGCTGCCCGCGCCAGCCATGCAAGCTCACGCATCCAAGTCCGGATCGGTTTGGCCGGATATCCCCCCACCACCTCCCCCTCCCCCACATCTCCCAACACCGCAGCGCCTGCCGCGATGCGGGCGCCAGCGCCAATACGCACATGATCCTTGAGGCCTACGCGACCACCGAAATGCACGCCGTCGCCGACCTCGCTGGATCCCGAGACGCCGGCGAAGGCGGCCATGACCACATGAGCGCCGATCCGGCAGTTGTGCCCGATATGGCAAAGGTTATCGATGTGCGTGCCTTCGCCGATCACTGTGTCTTCGAGCAGGCCGCGGTCGATGCAGGAACCCGCCCCGATCGATACACCATTCTGGATGATGACCCGTCCGAAGTGAGGCGTTAATCGTGCGCCCGCTCCGCCCGCGGCAAGGCCGAAGCCCGCTTCGCCGACGACAGCCGAGGGATAGATATTGACGCCATCACCGATCAGCGCGCAGCGAATGCTGACATTGGCGCCGAAGCTCGTGTTGGCGCCGATCTGAACGCCTGGCCCGATGACGGCGTTGGCGCCGATCCGCGCGTTGGCGCCGATCGCCACGCCAGCCCCGATGACCACGCCGGGCTCGATCGTGGCGGACGCATGGATCTTTGCAGACGGATGGATGCGAACATCACCCCCTTGCAGCGTGCGCAGGCGGACGAGCTTGTCGGCAATCGTCGCAAACGCCGCGCGCGGATATCGAACGGCAATGAGCGTGGGGCCGTCGGGAATCGCATCGACAGCATCGGTCGGCGCCAGACAGACGCTGCCAGGCCTTAGGCCATCCACATCCCGCGGATCCTCAACGAAGGCGAGATCCGCCATTCCAGCGCGCGATGCCGGCGCGAGTGAGGTTACCTTTGTAGCAGGATCCCCGCGTGTAACCGCCGCGCCCAGAAGGTTGGCAATCTCCGAGGCCAAGAGGGGCTGTGGAACCTCATAGAACCTCGGATCGATCACAGCCCCGCCTTCATGACATCCAGACTTCCTGGCAGAGTTACTCGCCGCCGCCCGGCGCAGCAGCCTTCGGTGCTGCCGGAGGAGGCGGCAGGGCGGCTTGCAGAGCAGCAAGCGTGGGCACAGTCGCGTCGAGCCGCGCGATGACCTTGGCCGAGAGGTCAGTTGCGTCCTTGATGTACCAGGTCGAGGAGAAGCTGACGACGATGTCAGCGCCAGCTTCCTTGGCGACGGATTCAACAGCCGGCGCCATCACCTGCATGAAGGCCCCGTTGAGGCCGTTGTCGCTTTTCTCCAGTCCCTGGTTCAGGGCATTCTGCTTTTGCATCAGCTCGTTGGCCTTCTTGTTGAGGCCTTCGACGCGTGCCTTGAGCGTAGGGTTCGCCGCGATCGCTTCCTTGGACAGCGACTGCGTCTGCGGCTTCAGCGCAGCGGCCTCTGTGTCGATCTCGGTCTTGAGGGTCTTGAGACCGAGTTGGTCAACCCCTGCCGCCGCGACTTCATTCAGCTTGGAATCCATTTCCTTGCCAAGCTTAGTCTCAGCGCGGATGCGCTGCTCGTTGATGACGAACACTTTGGTCTGCGCCATCGCCACGCCTACCGTGTTGCTCAACCCGATGACGAGGGTGGCCAAAAGCGCGAGGTTACGAACTTTCATCACACTAGAACCTTGTGTTGGTTGCGAACCTGAAACTCTGGGTTCGGTCGTAGTCTTCGCTTGCAAGAATCTGGGCGAAGTCGAAGCGGATGGGCCCGAAGGGCGAGTCCCACCCGATACTGATGCCGGCGCTGGCGCGGATGCTGGCGCTGTCGTCCACGCGGACCACGTTGAAAGGATCGATCTGGGCGCGGCGATCCTTGTCCAACTCGTCGAGGATTCCCACCGTGCCCGCCTCGAGGAAGAAGGCGCCATCCAGACCAAACTCCTCCGGAACATACGGCAGAGGGAAGGACAATTCCAAGGTCCCAATAGCATATGCCTTGCCGCCCAAAGCATTGAGGGGCGTAACGGTCGCCGGTAGGAGTGCGCCGCTCGCATCTCGTTGCGCAGAAGTATAGAGAAGTTGACCGGAATCATCCGTCGCTTGAGTCCCATCGGAATTCAGCACGGGAGTGGAGAATTCGCGTGGTGCGGCGCCTACCGGGAGCGCGAGTTGCTCGGTTGCGTAGCTGTAGCGAATTTCGCGGGGGCCGAGACCTGCAACGTCGAAGCCGCGGAACGAGTTCCCGCCCTTGAAGAAGCGGTCGTTGATGCGGATGCCTTCATCGCCCCAGCTCTCGATATAGCCGGCTTCAAGACGCGAACGCAGACGCCAGCCCGGCGCGATGCCGTAGTACAGCGAGCCCTCGAACTCGTTGCGCAGGTAATTCACATCGCCACCGAGACCTGCAACATCCTGGCTGAAGTTGAGGTCGAAACCACGCGTCGGCTCAATATAGTCGTTCGTCCGGTTCATCGTCACCGTGTAGCCAAACGATGACGTGAGACGACTACCGCGCTGGTCGCAAAGCGATGAGCGCGCGAAACCGGCGAGCGAGCAATCTGTCTTGGTTCCATCGTTAATCTGGCCGGCCTGAAGCTCATCAAGCTGAAGATTGTCGCTGCGCAAACGATAGCGCAGGCCAAGCTGGTCGGTATCCGACAACGGGAACAGCAATCGACCGCCAGCGCCGACGATGTTGTTCTGGAAGCCCGCGATGTCGAAGAAGTCCGATTGCGTGGCGAACAGGTCGAGACCCACGGCGAGGTTGCGATCCTGAAATTTCGGTTCGGTGAAACGGAATTCGAGGTCCTGCTGGCGTGACGTCGTCTGAATCCGCGCGGACAGAAACTGGCCGCGGCCGCGGAAGTTGCGTTGCTGAGCGCTGGCGCTAAAGAGGAACGCGTCTTGCGACGAGAAGCCTGCAGAGAAAGCCAACTCGCCAGTTGCCTCTTCCTCTACCTTGACCTTGATCACGGTACGGTCCGCCGTCGAGCCTGGCTCATCGTCAACCGTAACTTTGTCCGGATTGAAGAAGCCGAGCGAGCGAATGCGGTTCTTAGCGTTGTCGAGCTGAACCGGGTTGTACTGGTCGCCCTCGGCCACACGGATCTCGCGGCGCACGACCCGGTCGAGCGTCTGCGTGTTACCCTGGATGTCGATACGCTCGACATAAACGCGGGCGCCCTCGTCCACCTGGAACTTGATCCCAATGGTGTGGGTGACAGGATCGCGCACTTCGCGCGGACGAATCTGCACGTTGGCGTAGCCAGCGATACCGGCAGCAAAGGTCAAAGCGTCGATCGCGTCCTGAATACCCTTGGAGCGGAACTGGTCGCCTTTCTTCATGGGCAGGAACAGTGCCAGACGTTCACCAGACAGCTTCTCAAGCTGCGTTTCGACCGAGAGGTCGCCGAAAGTGTATTTTTCACCCTCGTCGATCGTGTATGTTAGGTAGAAATCCTTGCGGTTCGGCGTCAGTTCAGCAACCGACGAGATCACTCGGAAATCTGCATAACCCTGGTTGGTGTAGAACTCGGTGAGCTGCGAACGGTCGTATTCGACCTGACCGGGGTTGTAGTTGTCGGCCTGCTCGAAGAAGCGCCACCAACGCGACTGGCGCGTGGTGATCTCACGACGCAGGCGGTCATCAGGAAAGGCTTCGTTGCCGATGAAGTTGATCGAGCTGACGCCCGTGGTCGGGCCTTCGTCGATCACGAAGATGAGGTCCGCACGGTTTTGCGGCAAAACCTTGTACTGGGGCGTCACGGTCGCCGCAAAGCGGCCGGCGCGGCGATAAACTTCGAGAATTCGCTGCACATCCTGTTCGACGCGCGACAGGGTGAAGGTCTGCCGGGGCTCCGCCTCGGTTTCCTCTCCCAGTTTCTCGGTTGTGACCGCGCTGTTACCTTCGAACATGATGCGGTTGATGATCGGGTTTTCCAGAACGCGAATGACGAGGTCCGTACCCCGCGTTTCGATCTGGATATCCGCAAAAAGGCCGGTGGCGCCGAGCGCACGAACCGACAGGCCAATGCGCTCTTCGTCAAAAGCATCGCCCGGTCGCACGAGCAGGTAGGACAGGACCGTGCGAGCCTCGATACGCTGGTTACCCTCGACCAGGATGCGACCGATAATCTGCTGTTGGGTGGGCTGCTGCTGCGGCTGTTGAGGGGGCTGGGGCTGAG
>JBBQJV010000141.1:0-5060 GCA_038326205.1 Caulobacterales bacterium
AACGCTGGACAAGGCAAGCTGGGACTACATGGACGACGGCATCGCGTTGCTCACGCTTGCCCAGAAAGCCAGCGCGATTTTCGTAACTGAGCCGTCCGCTCGCAAAAGAATGCTTTTGAATCTTGCGTGTTCGAACCTGACATGGGCCAACGGCGAACTACACGCTGAATTCAATCAGCCCTTTGATTTGCTTGCGAAAACTTTTGCCAGTCCAGATAGCGCAACCAGCGCTGATGGGGACAAAAACCGCGAAAAAGCGAACTGGCTCCCTGAGCTGGACTCGAACCAGCGACCATTCGATTAACAGTCGAATGCTCTACCAACTGAGCTATCAGGGAGCACGGTTGGAGGCGGGGGTATAGCCGCCGGGTGTTACCGGTTCAATAGCGACACACCGTCTGAAAGTGCGATTTGAGGCGCGATGTCCCGATCGCTGTGCAAAACGCCACATCCCGGCGCAAAACCCGAACACCCGACCCAAAAAGAAGAGGGCGGGAGCCAGAGGCTCCCGCAAAGGCGTTTGGGTGATGGTGGGGTGTCTTCAAGGGAAGACAGCATCACCATGCCCCGCACCGGTTAATCAGAGGTTAACGTTACCGGGACGCCTCAAATTTCAGGAAGTTGCGCAACTTTGTGAAGGTTGGAGGCCTCGCCCGGAATCGAACCGGGGTGCGAGGATTTGCAGTCCTCTACGTCACCACTCCGCCACGAGGCCTCACCGGAACCGTCGCTGGCGGAGCGAGGGCCGTCTTTCACATTAGTTCAGGCGCGTTGCGCCGGATGGTGCGTATGCTAAGAGCCCCGGGCGCACAAGACCCCGGCTTATTCTGGCGATTCTGTGCACGAGATAGGGGCTTGTTCGTGGATCTTCTAGCCGCCCGCACTGCGATGATCGACAGCCAGGTGCGTCCCAACGACGTCACCGACCGTCGGCTGATCGCCGCCATGACGGCCGTCCACCGCGAACTCTTCCTGCCTTCCAGCCTGCGGGCCTCTGCCTATGCCGACATGGCGGTTGAGGCCGCCCCGGGACGCTGGATGACGGCGCCCCGCGATTTCTCGAAGTTGGTCAGCATTGCAGCCATCCGTCCGGAAGATCGCGTGCTCGATATCGCTGCCGGAACGGGATATTCAGCGGCGGTCCTTTCCCGCCTTGCTGGGTCCCTTGTTGCGCTTGAACAGGACGATGCCGCCGCCAGGATCTTGAAGGATGGGCTCGCTGCGGCCGGCGTCGCCGGTGTCGACGTCGTTGCGGGGCCGCTCAAGGCGGGCGTCCCCGCCAAGGGGCCTTATGACGTCATCTTCGTGAACGGCGCGATCGAGGAAGTCCCTGCGGCGTGGCTGAGCCAGCTGGCGGAGGGGGGCAGGTTGGTGGTTGCCGTCGCGGAGGGGTGTGTGCGGCGGGCCCGCATCTATACGGCCTCGGGCGGCAAGACGGCTTGGCGGACGCCGTTCGACACGCCCATGCCGATGTTGCCGGGATTTGAACGGGCGGCTGAATTTCGCCTTTGAGGCGAAACAAGACTTTAGATCGAAATCAACCTTTATACTCGCAGGTTGCACGCGGACCGGGGACGGTCGCGGGCACGATTATTGCGTTGATGCGCAATGCTCGCGATTGGATATCGGTCGCTGTCTTGAGGAAATTGCCATGAGAATCCTGGCCGCCATCGTCCTGATGTGCTCCGTGTCGACACCTGCGCTGGCGCAGGCGAGCCGCGACACGCTCGCTGACGCCGTCGACTCTGCGATCAGCAACAACCCGCAGCTGATGGCCGAGCGCAAGGCGCGGCAGGGCGCGGACGAAACCCTCAACCAGGCAAACTCGCAGCTTGGGCCGCAAGTGAGTCTGACCGGATCGCTGGGCTACGATTACACCGAGGTCGGCCGTCAGGTGACGACGGCTTCGGGAACCTTCCCTTATTCCGGCGACAACACGCGCGCCCGCGTCGGCCTTGAAGCGCGGCAGTCGCTGTGGTCGGGCGGATCGCTCTCAGCCCAGCGTGACGTTGCCCGTGCTGGCGTCGATGTGGCGCAGGCGCAGCTGATCAACGCGGAACAGCAAACGGTCCTGAACGTCGTGACCGTGTTCATGGACGTGCGCCGCGCCGATCGCGAAGTCGAAATCCGCCAGAGCAACGTCACCGCCCTCACGGAGCAGGTGAAAGCCGCGAAAGACCGCTTCGACGCAGGCGAAGTTACGCGCACAGACGTGGCGCAAGCCGAAGCCCGCAAAGCCGGTTCAGAAGCCGAACTCGCCGCTGCAACGTCCCGTCGTGGCAAGGCTTATGCGAGCTACGAACAGATCGTCGGCCGCGCGCCGCTGCAACTTGCCGCCCCGCCGGTGGTTCCGGTCCTACCGGGCACGCTGGATGAGGCGATCGCCGTTGCGAAAGCCAACAACCCGTCGATCATGGCCGCTCGCGCCCGAGAAGCTCAGGGCGAAAAGGGTGTCGACGCCGCGCGTGGCCGTCTTGCCCCGCAGTTCGATCTGGTCGGCAACGCTGGCTTCGTCTCAACCCAGCAGGACCAGCGTTTCGATGATTCGAATGTCGGCCTGTCTGCTGAATTCCGTTTCCCGCTATTCGACAGCGGACTGCTGACGTCGCGCACCCGTGGCGCGCAACTGGATGCTGACCGTGCCAAGTATGAGCGCATGGCGGTTGAACGTCAGGTGACCGCGCAGGTTTCGACCGCGTGGCATCAGGTCGTCGCCGCCCGTGAAGAGATTTCCGCATCAATCAGCCGCGTGGCTGCTGCCCGGATCGCTCTGGAAGGTGCGCAACAGGAACTGGCAGTTGGCGAGCGGATCACGCTGGACGTGCTGGATCAGGAGCGCGAGCTTCTGGATGCCCAACTTGGCCAGGTGGACTCAGAGCGTTCATCCTACATGGCCGCGCACGACCTCCTGGCGGCGATGGGCGAGCTGCGTCCGGAGATGATTGCCAAGCAATAATCGCCGGAAATCGTCGTTAACGATTTCCACACCATAGGGCTGTCTATTCCTTAATCATGTGGGCCGGGCTGACTGAAATTGCCCAGACTCCAAGCGATTGATGAGGACGGCAATGTCTGCGGAACAAGCTCAACGCGAGCCGACAATGGAGGAAATTCTCGCCTCCATCCGCCGGATCATTTCTGAAGAAGACCGACCGCCCGAATCAGGCGGCGATGTGCTGGATCTCCAGCCGCCCCCGGTGGTCGAGACCAAGGCTCCGCCGCGCCCCGAACCCAAGCCGGAACCGCGCCCTGAGCAAACGTATACGCGCGCGGCCCCTGTAGCGTTCGAGCAACCTGAGCCCATGTCTGCGCGTGCTCTCGAAGACGATCTGATGATCGTCGAGAACGAGCAGGAAGTTGAGTTCGAAGAAGGGCCCGCTCCGCCGGAACCGACTCCCAAGGCTGCGTCTGCACCGAAAGCAGAATGGCGGCCGATGGAGCAGGAAACACTGACGAGCGAGCCGGTCGCAAGTCAGACCGCCGGCGCTCTCTCCAAACTTATGGGTACGATGCTCGTCTCTTCCGGCGCGACGCTGGACGATGTCGTGCGCGACCTCATGAAACCGATGCTGAAGCAGTGGCTCGACGCCAACCTTCCGCAGATCGTCGAAGCCGAAGTTGCAAAGGAGATCGACCGGATCCGCCGCATGGCCCGCTAGGGTCACCGCAAGGAAGCCCGTCGCGGCCTGGAGCGACATCAAAACGGACTTGGCCTGATCCAACGGACTATCACGCCACAGGGCGCACCTTTGCCGGTGCGCTTTTTGTGTTTCTGGCATGGGGATGCCAGCCCGCGGCCGGGGTTGTGTGGGGGATAAGCGCTGTCTGAGTTAGGCCGGCGCTGAGGTAGTTCTCCCCCGAAGCCCTAGTGGATTCACACATCATGGATTGCCGCCATGACGGCGACGCCGTGTTTGGCTTGCTGGAAGTGTAACCAACCGTTGAGCATGACGATTGGCCCAGGCTTTCCATAATAGGAGGTCCAGCCGCCGAGGTGGGCGCAGACCCATGCGCCATAGGCGAGGGACCCTGTGTGGTGTGGGTTTTTCTGAGGCTTGGTTTTGCCTTCGAGCTTGGCGGTGAAGGCTTCAAGCAGGGGTTGATCCTCAAGCTCGAAGGCGTCGGTCATCGGGCAAAGTGGGCTTGGCCCCTGGGCCCCGTCCCTGGCGTGGACGAGTTGTTGGACGGTAATGGCGGCAATGAGGGTGGCCATGGCCAGTCGGGTGAAGGGGCTTCTTTCTCGACAAGCGCCCCTCGATATCGAAGCCCTTGGTCTTCATGGTCCGGAACAATTGCTCGATCGCCCAACGCCGGCGGTAGAGATCGGCGATGGCCAGAGCCTCGGCGGCGTCCGCCACGGCGCGGGTGGTGAGCAACCGCCAGTGAACGGGGGTGGGCGCACCTGCCGGCGCATCGACCTCGCGGACATCGACCACCGTCATGGGCACGCTTGGAGGGAGGTTGTCGTCAATAACATGGCGCGGCCGCACCAGGCTGGTCTTCATGAAGCGCACCACGATCTTGGCCGTCCGCGCCTTGCGTCCTACCTTCGCGGGGCAGGTCCAACTCCGCGCGGCCCGCCACCGGCAGGGTGTCGAGGGTCCCAAACAGGCGTCCACCGTCCTCCAGTGCGCGGTCGTGCGCTGCGCGCACCAGCAGATCACAATGCGAATGTCGATGAGCGAAAGCGCCATAGATGTCGCTCTCCCGGTCGGCCACCACCGTTACACGTGCCGCGTCACGGCAGACCCTCGCAGAATGTGTCGCCCCCCAACCAGCGCTGGCTCTCCTTGTCGTTGATCTTTCGGGCTCGCCTAGAGGCCTTCTTGCCCTCGGTGCGCTTCAGAAAACAGGCGTGCGTCAGCCCAAGGATCGCCCCATCGTCGGCATCCACCGCCAATACCGGATGCAGGTAAAGACCGCCCCCGCCTGTCGAGCGCAGCACGGTCGTGTCCTGAATGGCCAGCACATGACGTCCGGCACAGCGCCGAGACGTCCGTTCCGACGCCTCCAACACCATCGCCTCGCAGGTCACCGCCTCGTTCCGCAGCCAACGCGTC
>JBBQJV010000142.1:0-5040 GCA_038326205.1 Caulobacterales bacterium
CCCGGAGTCAGCAATGACCTGGTCGGAGATCCGACCCGTCTGCGGCAAGTGCTTCTCAATCTGCTCGGCAACGCCATCAAGTTCACGCAGACTGGAGAGGTCGCCCTGAAGGTCGAGCGACATTTGGACATCTCGGTTCCGACAGCCCTGACATTCACCGTATCGGACACCGGCATCGGCATTGCGCGGGAAAAGCTGGGGCAGATCTTCGAGCGCTTCACTCAAGCGGATTCCTCAACCACGCGGCGCTTCGGCGGCTCGGGGCTGGGACTCAACATCTCAAAACGCCTGGTCGAACTGATGGACGGCCGCATCTGGGTTGAGAGCGCCGTCGACAAGGGCAGCGTGTTCGCCTTTTCCGTGCCGTTCGAGGTTTGGCTCGCCGCCGACAGACAAGTGGCCGCGCCGATTGGTGCTGGCCCCGAGGTGCCGTTACCGGCGCTGCGAATCCTGATGGCGGAAGACTCGCCCGACAATATCACCATCGCCCTCGCCTATCTCGCATCCACGCCCTACCAGGTCACGGTCGCCGAGACTGGCGACGTGGCCTGCCAGTTGTTCATGGCCGGCCGCTTCGACCTCGTCCTGATGGACCGTCAGATGCCGGGCATGGACGGGCTGACCGCGACGCGGGCGATGCGGGCCTGGGAAAAGGCCCATGGCCGGACGCCGACGCCGATCATCGCGTTGACCGCCTCCGCCCTGAAGGGCGATCGCGAGACATGCCTGGCGGCGGGATGCACCGCCTATCTCGCCAAGCCGATCAAGGAGGACGTCCTGCTCCAGGCGATCAAGGATTATTCGATGCCAGGGGAGCCCGAACCACAACCGGGAGAAGCGTCGCAGGACAGGACCTCGCGGGCGGCGCAGATGCTGGCGGAACGCAGCCCGGCCTATCTCGAAAACTGCCGGCACAATGTGATCGCGATGATTGCGGCGCTGGATCAGGCCGATTTCGAGACCGTCGTCATTCTTGGACACAACATGCGCGGATCTGGCGGAGGCTTTGGCTTTCAGACGATCACCGAAATCGGTGCCAGCCTCGAATGCGCAGCACAGCTTGCCGATCTCGGCACGTCACGCAGATGGGTTAATGAGTTGTCCAACTATTTGGACCGTGTCCAACCAGCCTCAACGGAAAGATAGCTTGTTCGGTATCAGTTGGTTGCGCAGACCGCCAAGGCCAGCAGAGCCTTGACGCGCGTCGGGCCGTCATTAGCGCCATTCTTGCGTTGGCTGGAGGTGGAGAGAGCGGCTGCTTCAGGCTGTCGGCAAATCCCGGCAATGGTCAAACCGGAATCGACTGCTGGCCGGCAGCTATCCAGCACAATTTCCGTCCCAGTCACCCGATACGGGAACGATGATTTCGCAGACGACACCACCGGGTTCGAAATTCAGGCTGGCCGTCCCGTTCAACTGATGTGCCGCCCCATTGATCTGAAGCGAGCCAAAGCCCTTCTGTTCTGGTGGAGACACGGGCGGACCACCGCTTTCCTGCCACAGAAGTCGCATCTGTGGCTTGCCGGGGGTCGCCTCGAGGCGGCAAGTAATAGCGACACGGCCACCGGACGCAATTGAGAGTGCACCGTGCTTGACAGCGTTTGCGGCCAATTCATGAAATGTCATGGCAAGGGCCTGAATGGCCTCCCGTGGAAGGCGGATTTCATCCAATTGGAGTGAAAACCGCTCTGTCACGCCAAAAGGCCATAATATTTCGTTCAATACGTCGTAAAGCCGCAGCTTGTCCCAGTTTTCGGCATCGAGTAGCCCGTGGATTTTCGACAGTGCCAGGATGCGGCCGTCGAGGGTCGCGATTGTTCCTTCGTCCGTCATATCGTGCAGGGTCAGCCTCGCGATTGCCCTCATCGTAGCAAGGGTATTCTGGGTGCGGTGATTCAACTCGAGAAGAAGTACGCGAAGGCGTTCCTCGGTATCCTTGTGCTGGGTGAGGTCCACGAACGACGCGACATACTGTACGAGACTTCCTGCGTCGTCCCAGCCTGGTGTCATAAAGAGCTTGACCCATACGCTTGTATTGTTCTTGCGGCGGCACCGTAGAATCGTTTCAAGATCCAGCGCGCCCTCGAAGGCCGTTCGTATTTCCGTCAGAGCCCCGCCATCAGCAACAGGCTCCATCAGGAAGTTGAAGCTCTGGCCTAGAACTTCCTGTTTTTCATATCCTGTCAACCTCAGAAACGCCTGATTGGCGAAGATGATGGCGTTGTCTGATACTTTCGCGCCGATGAATACCATCGGCATGCACGTCGTCTCGGCTGCAACCACGAACGATCCGAGCGGTTTTTGAAATCCAACAACGTCTTGCCTGGTGGCTTGCTGCTTTTCGGACGTCGTTTTCGCATCTGGCATGGGTGCCCTATCCTCCGCCTTGTGGATGGGGGCCGGGTTCCATGGAATGGACTCGCCCCTTGGTCTTTCGCTGAGTTTTCAGAACGGCGCCCCGTGTACTATGCGATTGACTGATGGACCAACCGGCCGGCGCGACGGGTCATTGTCGAATTGGGATTGCCCCGTTTCAGTGGACGGTTTTTGGGCTCGCGGGCTATGTTTCTATCAGGGCTACGTCGGGTCCTTCTTCGTAGGTCATGGGGGATCGGCAGCCCAGGCCTGAATGCAGGCGCACCGGATTGCACCAGCCCTCGATGTAACTGAAGCACGCAATCCGGGCCTCGGCCTGCGACGTGAACCTCCTTCGGCTCAGCAGTTCCGCCTCCAGTGTCGAGAAGAAGCTCTCGGCCATCGCGTTGTCGTAGGCATCCCCCACCGAGCCCATCGATGGCCGCACTCCGGCCTCACCGCAGCGCTTGCCGAAGGCCACCGACGTGTACTGTCTGCCCTGGTCGCTGTGACGGATAACATCGCAGGGGCGGCGCTGACCGATCGCCGCTTCCATTGCGTCCAGCAGCAGCTCCGCCCGCAGGTGATTGGCCTTCGACCAGCCGACAATCTCAGACTGACGCTCTGCGTCTGGCTTGCGGCTCCACGCTTCCAGCACGATGGCGAGATACAGGAACCCCGCCGCCGTCGGCACGTAGGTGATGTCCGCCACCCACAGCTGATTCGGACCGCAAGCCGTGGAGTTCCGGTCCACCAGGTCAGGGGCGGGCCGGGCATCGTGGTCGCGTCGGTTGGTGGTGGGGCCGCCATGCCGGTGGCTCGCGCCCACCAGCCCGGCCTGGCGCATCAGCCGCGCGATCCGTTTGCGGCCGTGTCGTTCACCGCGGTGGCGCAGATCGGCATGCACCCGGGGCGCGCGCCACAGGTCTGGCGGGAAATGGCGTGCACCGTCCGCACACGGGCGAGCAGCACCGCGTCGGCCTGCGCATGAGCGGATGGCGGCCTGTCGCGCCAGGCATAGAAGCCCGCCTTGGAGACGCCGAGCACGCGCGCCATCATAGCAATCGGGAAGCGGGCCTGGTTCGTGCTCATGAACCCGAAGAGCTGGACGGCAGCGTTCCGGTCTCCCGGGCAAACCAGGCCGCGGCTTTTGAGAGTATGTCGCGCTCCACGCGCAGCTGCTCGTTCTCACGCCGGAGCCGCGACAGTTCGTCACGTTCGACCGCGCTCAGGCCGGGTGGCGCATCCGCCTGTCGGCTCTCTTTCTTGTCTGCCCGCGCGATCCAGTTGCGGATCGATTGGGCGGTCGGTTCGAATTCTCGCGCGAGATCGTCAGGGTCGCGACCAGCGCGAACCAGTTCAACCATCTGACGGCGGAATTCAGGCGAATAGGGTAGTCGGGTTTTAACCATGGACGGCACCTCTGGAAAAAGATTCAGGGTGTCCACCAGATCGGGTCAATCCCAAAAACTGTGTGACCCGTATAGCAACATTGATAGCAGGGTCCACTTCAGAGGCGGACGTGGAAGCGGGCAAGTTGCCCCCGGCGCGATTCGGCCTCAGTCAACCGACGCGCGCGCTTTCCATCGGCCGGGCGCAGCACGCCACGCGCCGGGTTGTCTGTGCAGATTCCTAGCTTCACTCCATAGGCAAAGATTGCGCCCAACATGCCGATGGTGCGTGACGCAGCGCCCATGCTGCCCCTGACATTTCGGAACGCACGAGCTTTTTCCAGCTTCTCCCGGCGATGCGTCTTCCCATCCGCAACATCGTGCATGAAGCTTTCGAGATCGGCCGTGATGATGGAGCGCGCCTTTCGGTTCCCGATGAGCGGCAGGACATGGCTATCAATCCGGCTCTTATCCACCGCGAGCGTACTGGCCTTCTTGCTGCCGCCTCGCCGTGTTGGCAGCCGGCCGGCATCGGCGGCGGCCAGATACCGTTCGCACAACTCCGCGACGGTCGGCGCCTCCTGCAATTCCTTCTTTGCGGCAGCAGGATCAGAACCGCCTGCCGCCTCGTTCAAGATCGCCTTGGCCTTGGCTCGTGCCGCGTCAGGCGTCCAGCCCGCGCCGTGGCGCCCAATGGTCAGGCGGCGGCTGCGCCCCTCGGCTGTGCGGAATAGGACGATATAGGCAACCGCGTCGCTACGCTGGCGTCGGATGCCAAAGCCAGGCACCCCGCCCTTGCCGCCGTCGAACAGTTCTGAGTTGGGCGGCAACTCCAGCACTTCGGTCAGCCCGATCTGCCCCGCCGCCGTGGCCATCTCCGTATCCCCTAACCGCTACCTAGGATCGTCTAGGTGGCCGCCTAGCACATTAGGCAGCAAGCAGCTTCGAACCAGAATTAAGCAGAAAATGAGGTATAAGATTGGATAGAGAGGCAAGAATGATTACGAACAAATGAAAAAGAAGTCTACGCCTTGCCTTGACACGGCAGGGGTCACAGGTTCAATCCCTGTAGCGCCCGCCAATATTTCAACGACTTATGGCGCTTTGCGGTACGCAAAAGCAGCCGCAAAACGCCCAAGGATATGCACCCCGCAGGTCGTCGGCTCATAGAGCGGCTCGGTGGCGCCCAAGGCCCGCGGATCAATCGGCGCGGCAAAGTCCGGATCGTAGAAGGTAGCAATGGACATCCGCTCATGCCCGCTGCGATTGATCACTCGGTGCGGCGTGCTGGCGA
>JBBQJV010000143.1:0-4740 GCA_038326205.1 Caulobacterales bacterium
TCGAACCCGAATTCCCCGAGATCGATGGCGAGCACGGCCTCAACCTCGCCGGCTGGATCAAGAAGCTCACCGGCATCCCCACCATCAGCGTCGGCTCGGTCGGCCTCTCGTCGGAATTCACCGCGTCGTTCCGTGGCGAAGGCTCCGCCGCCGGCAAGCTCGATGAAACCATCGAACGGCTAGACCGTGGCGAGTTCGATCTCGTCGCCGTCGGCCGCGCCCTGCTGCAGGATCCGGAATGGGCGCTGAAGGTAAAGCACGGCCGCCAGGACGAGCTGCGCGACTATGACGGCGCATCGATCAAGAACTACTATTGAGCGCCTGACTGCCTCCTGATTCCTTTCGCGATCAGTGAAATTTGACGGATCGCGACTAACCACCTCGAAATGAGAGCTTGGTAATGTTCTCGCCAGACGCTGGGTGGGGGGAAGCAATGGCATTCGGAAAGCGCAGCGCGGGTGATCTGCCGCCAGCTCCGCCGGCTGCTGGATTTGACCCCTCCGAAGACACGCTGCTGTGTGCGCCCGGTCTTGGCGCCATCCGCACGCGCGTTGCAAATCCTGGTGACATCGACCGCAAGTTCATCGCGCTGGCGATCGGCGTCGTCATTCTGGCTGGCGGCGCCGCCCTCGCCCTGCCGTCGCTTGGCTCAGTCTTCTCAGGCGGCGTTCGCCCGATCGTACAAGTCGTCGCTGGCCTCGACCGCGCATCTGTCCGCACTGCCCTAAGCGTCGAAGCCTTCCCGGACGCCGACGGACGCGCGTTCATGTCCACGCTCGCCACGACTTTCCCCCGCGAGCACGGCCAGCTGCTTGATTCAGTCACCGACATTGCGATGAACGGTGGCGATCGCGACGACATGTACGCTGCACTCAATTCGTTCTCGCTGACCTTCGTGCCAGGCCAGATGCGCGCCATCGGCCGCACAGGTGCGCGCGGCTTCAATGCAGGCGTTGCAGTACTGGATGACGTGCTCGTCGTGCTCGAAAAGGAAGTCGGTGGCTGCACCGGCGCAAAATTCCAGCAGGTATCCCAGCCTGAGTTCTTCGAACGCCTCACGCGCTTTGATGGTCCGGCCTACCACACCGCAATGCGCGCCAACCGCACGTTTGTGAATCTCGCCGCAGCGGGCCGCAACCTGCCCGTCGTCTCGACAACGCTGACGGCCAACGACGCGAGTATCGTCCAGTCCAACTTCCTCTCGATGATGGGCGACCCCCTGGTGATGCGCATCGTCCAGGCTGTGGGAGCAGCGCAGGCCGGCGGTTACGACGCGCAGTCTCGCGCACTGAACGACGTGAATTTCTGCCAGCTCGGACGCACGGTGCTTTTGAAGCTCAAGGGCCTGCCCGACGGCACCAAGGGGCGTCTGTTCGGCACGCTGCTGTCGACCAACCCGGCCGCCTTCAACGGAATGGACGCCTTCGCAACATCACTCGGCAGGTTTGGCGCCAGCCGTTGATGGCTACAGCGGCGCGGGTGCTTGCGGCTTGGCCTTGGTGTATCCCAGCTTGACGCACGGCGCATCGTCGATGTCATCGAGGAAGCTCATCTCCAGCTTGTCCTGACGCGAAAATCCTTCGATCCCGCGCTGTTCGAGAAGACCGCACGCCAGCTTCATCTGGTCGTCGACGCCCGCTAGCACCATGGGACTGATCGCCCAGCGAACCAGACCTTGCTTGTCGGCGCCAATAACATGCGTTCCATCTGCATCGAACGCAGCAAACTTCGTCCGTTCGGAGAGAGTCTCGAAAGTTTCTACCGGTTCGCGCTCGTCGAGCCGCCACAGTCGAACCGCGCCATCATAACCCGTGGATACCATCAGGTTGCCATTGGTGTGGAATGCGAAGCGGACGACCTGGCGGCCCTTGTGTCCAGTGAACAAGCGACGCGGAGTCGTCTCGCCCTTTTGAAGCAGCCCAATCGCGCCATCCTTCAAACCGAAGACAATGCGCTGGCCATCGGGATGGATGCTCAGCGCGGTGACGTCGCCATTCACATAAACGCGCTGCGGTTCGCCGCCGGTCATGCTCCAGATACCGAGCGCGCTCCGCTTGCCCAACTGCAATTGTTCCAGAACGTCCACGGACACGCCATTGTCAAAGCCGTTGTCGCCTCCGCCAAGGCTCGTCGCGATCCATGAACCGTCGGGACTGACAGCAGCTCGTCCAAAATACTCAAGCTTCACCGGCCCGGCGACTTTAGCCTCGCTGTCGAGGCTCCACATCGTCGCCAGGTAATTGTTGCTGACCACGAGGAAACGCTTGTTGTCCGGTAGGAATTCGACTTGCCGCACTGAGTCAGCGCCTTCGCCTAGCGCGCTGAACGGGATAGTCCGTTCAACTGCCTTGGCCGCTATGCGCCACACCTCCAGCCCCCCGACGCCGGTCGCAACAATGGACGAACCATCGCTGGTCGCGGCCATTGGATCGGAAAGGCTGCCGGTGTCGATCACTTCCACTGCGTCAATGTTGGGGGTCACCCTGAACGGCACACCGTCTCGCGCGAAGCCATAAACAATGCCGGAAGGGGTAATCCCCTCGACGGTGTTGGCGCCGAGCTGATCTCGCAGCACGTCACTTCGTTCACCGGAAATCGCGCGCCACACCCGAACGATGCTGTCTTCAGAGACTGTGGCAAACGCCCGTGCGCTCTGAAGCCAGACGAGATGCTTGATGCCGTTGTGAGCGCCAACGACATCGAGGTCCAGACTATTCTCAGTACGCACGGCTTTGAGACGACCGCGCGTCGTGAGCATGTAGAAAAGGAGTTGGTCCGGGGAGAAGCCCATGCTGGCGACCCCGTTCCCCTCGCTGTCAGACAAGTCTTGCGCCAGAACAGCCTGCGAGTCGGAGATCCTCGCCGTCGACGGATTGATGATTCCAAGTTGTCCGGTGTCGAGTCCGGCAAACACACCTTCATCGCCCATGACCGACAGAGCGGTGATATAGCCTTTGTTGTCTTCGACGGGGCCGTTGACTAGATCGTCTTCGGGCATCCACGACACTGTCCGGTCGTAGGCTGCTGCGACGACAAACTCTCCATCATTGGCGACTGCGATCACCGAAGGACCGCTCAGTTCGGTTTGCTTCATGTGGATGGGCTTGGCTTTTGTGACATCCCACAAAACCAGGAAACTGCCCGCGCCGGCCGCTAGGAACTTGCCGTCCGGGCTAATGCCGAGAGCTCTGGGCGTTTCGATTTCAGGTTGACGGTCCAGTTCGAACTTCAAAACGATCTTCTTCTGGCGGAGGCTCCACAATGCAGGCAGCTCAGCGCCAGCCTCCTTCCATAGAACTGCAAGAAGGTCGCCGCCGGGCAAGGCATAAGCCTTGTCGACAAGGAAGGGTGTTTTGACGGATTGTGCATCGGGCACGCGCTCACCCGTTGTTGCATCCCAGGTCAGGACAGCGCCATCAGTCAGGAAGGTCACGAAGTGCTTGCCGTCAGCCAGTGCGACCATGGCAGTGGCTTCCCGTGGGATCGGTGTCGCCCTGATCAAACGATCGCCGGCGAACGCGCGCGTAAGCGCCGCTCGCGTCGCCTTGTTTCCGTCCGGACGGAACAGCCTTTCAATCATGCCGCCGCGCGCCGAGGGATCGCCCGAAAGCGCCACGAGCATTGCCTTCTGATACTCACCCTGCTGCGAGAGGCGGTTCGCCGCCGTCGCAAACAACGCCGCGCGTCTATCGTTCGCATCCAGCGTCGTCGTCACTGCAAAGAAATTTCCGATCGCAGCCAACAGCAACAGGGCGACGCCGCCACCCAGCGCCCATTGCGTGAAACGCTTCAGCTTGTGCTGCGCCGCGCGCGAGTCAGCCACCGCCGCCTCGGCTGTCTTCAGCGCCTGCTCGCGCTCCTGCAGCTGGGCTTTTGCTGCAACCTGTCGATGCTGTTCCGCATCCCCGCTTGCCGCGAGATACTCGCGCACCAGATCGGGCGGATGCGATCCAGCCGGCGACCGCGCCTGCCAGGCCTCAGCTTCTTTCAGAGCCTCGCCGCGCAGTAGCAGATCCTCAGGCTTTTCCTTCGCCCACTCCAGCGCGCGTTCCGAATACCGCGTCTGCACGCGCAGCCAGTCAAGGTCGATGCTCAATGCTCCGACCAGACGCTTCACGCCATAATAGAACCCCGCGCCCGGTATCGCAGGATCTGGATAAAACGGAATCCAGTTGAGCTCGCTCAACGCCGTGGGAGGCGTCACGCCATCGATGCTGCCGGGTGTCACCGGGATGATGCGCTTGCCGAGGCGCACTGCCGCATCGACCTCCCACGAACAGATTTCTGACGCCGCAGACTTTGCGGTCAGCACGAACGCCACCGCGTCCGCCGACAGGATCAGCTTGCCTAACCGCTCGCGCCAGTTCTCGGCGCCGCTGATGTCGTGCCGGTCGAGGATCGCCTCGAATCCCTTGTCCTCCAGCGCCAGCACAAGCTGATCTGCGAACGACACATCGGCTCGCGAATACGAGACGAACACCTTCATGGATTTGGCCATCTCGACCATTGCCCACCCATGGCCCTATGGCCCTTGTGCCCCACCCTCGCGCAAGCTAACGCGATGCGAGAACCACAAGCCAGCCATAACAGGTTTTATTGCAGGGGGATCGGGTGAAAAACCGCGTGACATCATGAGGATGAACTGAATCGATGCCGCTCCACTGGTTCCATGAGTGGAGAGCGGCGATGGACGGAGTTACGAACGAGGCTGGCGCGCTGGGCGAAGCGGTTTCTTTTCTC
>JBBQJV010000144.1:0-4492 GCA_038326205.1 Caulobacterales bacterium
TAACCAACGGCGGCGGCCTTGGTGTCCTTGCAGCAGACGCGCTTGAACAGGAAGGTGGCCGGCTGGCAGTGCTGTCGGACCCGTCCATTGCCAAACTCAATGCCGCGATGCCCGCCGCCTGGTCGCACGCGAACCCGGTAGACATTATCGGTGATGCACCGGGGGCACGCTATGAAGCAGCGATCGACGCAATAGCAGGCGACCCGGGCTGGGACGCCTTGCTCGTGATGAACTGCCCAACAGGGGTCGCTGACAACGCGGAGGCCGCCGCAGCCGTTGTGAATTCCCGCATCCGCCAGCCAGAACGGCCTTGGCTTGCCTGCTGGATGGGCGAAGCCACTGCAGAGGCGCCCCGGCGGTTGCTCTCGAAATCCCGGCTGCCGAACTATGAGACGCCGCATGAAGCTATACGTGCCTTCGCGCAGCTCGTTGAACATGCGCGGAACCAGGCATCCTTGCTGCAGGCTCCGATAGCCAATGTTGCGCGGCCGCCCGAGAAGCGTGAGGCCGTGCATGAGATCTTCGAGTTCGTTCTCGACGACGGTCGGAACACGCTTACCGAGCTGGAGGCCAAGGAGGTGCTGGCGATCTATGGCATCCCGGTCGTGACAACCAGAATGGCCGCAACGCCAAGGGAAGCGGGGATCCTCGCCGAGCAGATCGGCGGTCCCGTGGCGCTGAAGATCCTGTCACGCCAGATCACACACAAGTCGGACGTCGGCGGCGTGAGACTTGCGCTGGAGGGCGCCGACGCGGTCGCGGCGGCGGCGGAGGAGATGCATGCCGCTATCCTGAAGATCGCTCCAGAGGCACAGCTTGATGGGTTTACCGTACAGCGCATGATCAACCGTCCTCTGGCCGAAGAGCTTATTCTGGGCGCTGTGGACGATCCCACTTTCGGTCCCTGTCTGCTCTTTGGTCATGGAGGTGTTGCGACAGAAGTCATCGCAGACCGTGTGATGGGGCTGCCTCCTCTCAACGACAATCTTGCGCGAGACATGATCTCGCGAACCCGTGTTGCGAAGCTTCTAGCGGGCTACCGCAATCGTGCGCCGGCGAATCTCGCGGCTGTGGCTGCGGCGCTGGTCGCGCTCTCGGATCTCATCATCGATCACCCCGAGATTGTCGAACTGGATATCAATCCTCTTCTTGCCGACGCCGAAGGCGTGTTGGCCCTCGACGCCCGCATCATCGTGCAGCCTACCATCGTCAACGCTGCTTCCCGGCTGTCGGTCCGGCCCTATCCCAGCGAACTTTCCCGCCGGCAGCGGGTGGGAGACAAAGACATGCAGATACGGCCGCTTCGACCGGAGGATGCAATCGCGCTCGCCGACATGATGCGAGCCACGAGCGCCGACGACATGCGGCTTCGCTTCCATGGAGCAATCGGCGGCATCCTCGATGACCTCGCTGTTCGCCTGTCGCAGATCGACTATGATCGCGAGATGGCGTTCGCGGCCATTCTGCCCGATGGATCAATTGCAGGGGTATCGCGGCTGGTGTTCGACCCTGAGTTTTCAGCAGGCGAACTGGCGATCATGGTCAGATCAGATGCCCAGAGCGAGGGTCTAGGTCTTGTCCTGCTCTCGAGCATACTCGACTACGCACGGACACGCGGGGCATCGTGCGCATGGGGAGACGTCGCGCGCGACAATACACGTATATTGGGGCTGGCGAGGGAGTTTGGCGCCACGTACACAACCGTCCTCGATGCACCGGCGTTTACGCGCGTCGAGTTCTCCCTCACATAGTTGGCTGCCCGCCCCGGCTCTCCCGCCGTTAGGCCTTCACCCTTCGCAAATCAACGAACTGCGTTCCTCGCAGTCGCGTCCATTGTATGCGCCAGCACCTTTCGCAGCGCATGCACCTGATCGAGCAGGTGAAGGATGACGCCCACTCCCTCATCGTTCACGCCGAGGTCCCGCGTGAGATCATGAATCAGCAAAGCGCGCGCCAGGTCCGCCTCGGAGAAATTGCGGCCGCACCCGGCATCGGAAGGGATCAGCCATTCCTCCTCGACCCACAGTTCAAGGGTTTCGCCATCCAGTCGCGCACGTATCAGAAATTCGGATGTGTCTATGCTCATCACTGCATATCCCGGCGCGGATCGCAATCAGGGCTCGGCGCCCAAGCACCAAGAAATGCCTCAAGCGCGGCATCTGCCACTTGCGGCAACACGACCTTGAGCTTGATCAATTCATCACCATGACCGTCCTGTCGCGGAACGCCTCTGCCCTTCATGCGAAGCACAGCGCCTGTGTTGGAGCCCTTGGGCACTGTCAGCATGACAACGCCTGTCGGTGTTGGCGCCCTAATGCGCGCGCCAAGCACTGCTTCAGACAGCGTTATCGGGAGCTCGATATGGATGTCGTCGCCTTGGCGCACGAAGTAGGGATGGGGATTGACTGAAATCTCCACCAGCGCGTCGCCTGCCTCGCCATCTCCGACAGAAGCCTCGCCCTTTCCACGCAAACGCAGAAGCTGGCCAGCCTGGAAACCGGGCGGAATTGCGACGTCAAGCACTCCGCCGTCCGGCAGCGTCACGCGTTTGACTGCGCCGTTGATCGCTTCGAGAAATTCGATCGCCAGTCGGTAAGTCTGATTCCGGCCGCGCGTATTCCGTGAGTGACCAGACTGACGCCGGAACAGTTCGTTGAAGATATCTTCTGCGCCCGCAAAGTCAGTGAACGCGGAGTGGTTCTCGTAGGCATGGTCGCCGGCGCCGGCGAAGTCCTTGTAGAACGGGCCACGCGGTGGCGCGGCGCCCGAAGCATCGATTTCACCGGCATCAAACTGACGGCGCTTCTCGGCGTCCGAGAGAAGATCGTAGGCATTGGACACTTCCTTGAAGAGCGCTTCCGAGTCCTTGTTTCCGGGATTGAGGTCAGGATGCAACTTCTTCGCAAGCCGCCGATAGGCCTTGCGAACCGCATCGGCCGTCGCAGACCGCTCGATCTCCAGGACTTTATATGGGTCGCTCAACGGCGCATCATTCGACCAGGCTTGCCTCAGGCAAAAATGCCGTCGGCGAAAGCGACGGCGACAACTACGCAAATGGACATCCGAATTGGCGCTCCCTGACACCTCGACAAGCGGATTGGCAGGGAGCGCTATCGTTCAGTTCACAGCGATATTATTCTCAACGCTGGTCGTCCCGGGCGCCGCCCAGGCTGTGGATGCCGCCATTTGTCGATCTGCCCATGCATGGACAGTTCCCGACAACTGCACCCTGCCACCCGTAGCGGTCACTTTCACCTTGTCGTCGTCGTACCAGGACCGATGGAGCGCAGTCTTGATGTTCTCGCTGATGTCCGCAGTGTTGGGACGCGTCTTGATTGCCACTTGGTTGGAAACGCCGGTGACACCCATGAGGCCGCGTATCTCCATTGCGACGGCATCCTTTTGGAAGTGCCAATCAACCTGGCCTGTCAGGGTCACCCAACCTTTTTCCACCTTGACCTTGATTGCGTCTTTGGGAATCGACGCATCCCAGGAGAGGCGGTTCAAGGCTGCGGATGCGATATCTTCGTCACCACGCTCGGAGCCAAACGGAAGTTTCACCTCGATCTCCTCAGCGATTCCCTTGACGCCGCGCACCCGGCCCGCTGCTGTCTCGGCAGCGAGTTTTTCGCCGTAGCTTTCGACATGCCCCATGAGGCTGACGACGCCGCCCTTGGCCGTGACGCCAATATGAGCCGCGTTGATTCTTGGCTCCCAGCTCAGTTCGTCGAGGACAGCTTGTTTCAACTGTGTGTCGTTGGACATCGGTTTGTTCCTGAATTCGTTCGCCTCACGTGCAGGTTGCAACGCGGGCGTAGGTCACTCGTTCTGGAGGGTCGTCCTGTGAACGGCTGCTCTACGGCGACGTTCCGAGGTCTCTCGCTTGAATGTGCTCAATGGGAAGCAGTTTGCGCGGAATGAAGCGTCCACCGACGATAGACTCGGCACAAGACCGCAACGGTCAGCGACCATATGGTCATGCTGCTGTGCGGCTGGAGCAATTCTGCTCCGCGTGCGGCGCCGTACAGACTCTACCCTCTTGCTATGACCTTGTTTGACCGTTCAGCGCTTAGCGACGCATTGTTGGCCTTTGCCGACGTAGCTGGTTCAGCTTGTTGACGTCGCCGCCGTATTGAGTGGCGGGCCATAGTCGAAGCCCTGAGCAGGTGTGAGCCAAATAGCGTGATCCGACACTACAGATACGTGGATCCCGTGTGGAATCGAAAGGCATTGCTTGATCATGCGGATAATTGCCTGTTTGACCCTTATCGGATTGGGCGTGTCCCCACTTTCCGCATGTAGTCCTGACAAGCCTATCGAAATTTCGCAGCCGACGTCGCCGGTCTCCGCGCCTGCAGCGTTGCCTCCCGCTGCCACACCTGTCACCCTCCCCGTGAGCTTGAATGCGGTGATGGTAGCGCTCGTCGATCACGCCTCCGAGCCACTCTGGCTTGACGCATATGAGCCTCCGAAGACCGCCGATCGTTGGCTC
>JBBQJV010000145.1:0-4479 GCA_038326205.1 Caulobacterales bacterium
CAGGACCGGGTTGCCGCCGTCGAGTTGTTCACCCAACGCTTCGAGGCGCTGGACGGTCTCGGGCTTCAGGCCGCCATAGGCCAATTCCTGGATGCGGTACCCAAGCCGGCTTTCCAGGAAGCGCCGGTTGTAGGGCGGCGGTTCGGCCGCAAAAAGGTCTCGCCATTGCTGCTTGAGGTCCGGGGTGGCGGCGGTCTTCAGGGCCGCCAGTCGCCCCAGCACGTCGGCCGGCGGGATGGCGGGGATGGTGGGCGATGGTGGCGCGGCAGGTTTGGCTTTGCGTGTCATGCGAGTCTCCGGTTGTTCCGGTTCGCATCCACGCGCTGGGGTGCCGAGAAGTGAAGGCGCTGCTCTCCGCGGTCAGCGGCCTCGCGCTCAGCTTCCTCGGCAGCGCGGCTGCGCAGCCGCACAAGCCCCGCGGCCAGGATGGCGCACACCTCGCGGAGGTGCGGCGGGAGGTGGGGATTGATGGGGTTTGATGGCATGGCTGGGAGGCAAGATCGTGTCGCCCAACCAAGAAGAACAGCGAAAACAATCTCTTGGCGAAATCCCAGGCAAACAAAAGAACCAAAGCGAAGTTCTGCGGTTATGGGCAGGGTTGGGAGCCAGTAGCCGGCCGACACCGACACGGGGACTACGAGCTACACTGAACTACTTCTGATTGCGCTACCGCAACCCCTTCGCCATTGTTTGCGGTGCAGCGCTTGCCGCTGCGATTCGCATGCCGGAGGCTGGTGGGGTTGCGGGAGAAGGGGCGAGCCTTCCGTGAGCGAGATGAAAGCGGCAGGAAACCTCCCGCCTCTGCCGGCTGATCCATGGGTCATCAACGCCTCGGGAAACTCCCAGCCCATCGTTATCTTCCGGAGATCGTTAGGTATCTCCTCGATGGCGGTGCGCCCACAGCAGACTTGGTCGACCAGGTTACGGAGGTCGGCCGAGACGCCCTGCAGCGCGCGATAAAGGATCCAGTGTTCATCGAAGCTCTGTGGCTTCTCGTTCGCATGCCACAGGCTGCCGCCTCCAGTTCGATGACCGACGGATGGGCTGCACTCGGCCTCCAAGGCGGTCAGCCAGCATCGCTTCCCGATCTCCTGGTGGCGTTCGATACCGCCCTCGAACGCGTGCAGCGGCGATCGGCCGGCGGGGCAACGGACCTCGGAGAAATGGCTCGCCAGTCCGCGAAGAGCGCCCTCGGCGAAACGCTCCAGCCACGCCTCCCGGTTCTCTGGCCGTCCACGGCCGAAGACCTGCGTCACTCCGTCGCCTCACTACGTAGCCCTGAAGCGTTTGCAGACCTCGCGCAGCGGTTCCACTCCCGCTTCGTCGATCGTGTTATCCACTACTTTATCGACCGGAACCTTCACCGCATGATTGGGCCGGAACGGGCCACGAAGTCACTCAACGATGTCGAGTCATTCAACGGCGCGGTCCGCCGGCATTGTAATGAGGCATCCCTGATCATGCGCACGTACGCGCGCGACTGGCTCGGCAAGAATCAGTATCGCGACGGGAAGACTTTGGCTCGCGACGACATCCGCCGCTTCGTCGGCCACTCCGTAGAAAAGCTGCGTATCGAACTCGCCAAGCGAAAGGGTGCACCGTGAGAAAGTTCCGAATCGAATGCGGCGTAGCAACGTCCTCTGCGCCCGATACGATCGCGATGGACGTTCATGGCAAGGGCAAAAACGTCAATCTTCGCATCGACTGCATCACGCGCAGCATGCTGGCGAATGTGCCGGATCTCTTGCTGGACCTACTGGAGATCGCCGCCTACGTCTATTGTGCGGACCAACGGCTGAGCAGGGGGACTGTGCAGCTCACGAACTTCGGTGAAAACTGGCGGCGCGACCTGCACTTTGCGATACCGGTGCGCGACCCGTCGCTGTGGCAAATGCACGAGGTGCGGCGCCTGCTCGAAGAGACGCTCGGCTTCCTGTCGGACGACAGCTACACCTTCGAGTTCCGTAAGGCCACGCTTCCATTCCTCTCACGTGACGTCTACTTCCAGGACCTCATCGACGCCTCGTCCGATTACGACGCCGTAGCGATGTTCTCCGGCGGCGTCGACTCATTCGCGGGCGCGGTGCAGGACGTCGTTCTCCGGGGTCGGTCCGTGTGCCTGGTCGGCCATTCGTCGGCAACGAAGGTGAAGGGCATTCAGCAACACCTTGTCGACGAGCTGAAGGCGCGAAAACTTGAGCGTCTCATCACCTACATACCGGTACGGGTGACGAACGAAAACATAAGGCCAAACGATCATACGCAGCGGACCCGATCCTTCCTCTTCGCCTGCCTAGGCATGGTGATCGCCCACATGTCGGGGAAGGACCGCTTCACCTTCTACGAAAACGGTGTCGTCAGCATAAATCCACCGGTGGCAGGAGACATTGTCGGAGGTCGAGCAACTCGAACCACCCATCCTCGCGTCTTCCGCGGCCTCGAGGAGTTGTTTTCGACGCTCCTCGAACGCCCCATCCAAATCGAGAACCCGCTGCAATGGCTGACGAAGCGCGAGGTTACGATGCTCATTCAGCGGGCGGGCATGGCCGATCTCCTTGCTCGGACGAACAGCTGCACGAAACCTCACACATGGACCCGGGCCCACATGCACTGTGGTTCCTGTTCCCAGTGCATCGATCGCCGCTTCGGCATTCTCGCCGCCGGCCTGGGCGAGCACGAACCGGCCACCAACTACAAGATCGATTTGCTGACGGCAGACCGAAGCGCCAGCGATGATCTGCGCATGGCAGTAAGCTACGTCTCGTTCTTCAAGAAGGTCGTCGCCACGCCGAAGGAGCGCTTCGTTGTCGATTTCCCAGAAATCGTCTCGGCCATCAATTCATTTCCTGACCTCTCCGCAGGCGAAGCGACCAACCAGATCCATGATCTCTTCCAACGGCAAGCCAAGGCTATCGAGTCCGTCATAGCGAACGGGCTGAAGGAGCACGCAGAGGCCCTTTTCCGGAACGAGCTGCCCGCCGGGTCCCTTCTCTCAATCTGTTTCGCCCGGAACAGCGTCGAGATCGTGCCGCCTACAGACTACGACGCGCAGGCTAAGGCATTCATGGACCGGCTTTCTATACCCATTTTTGAGTTTGCCGTCGACCGCAACAGCAAAAAAGTAGTGTTCCGAGATAAATCAACGCTTAGTGGAAAGAATTTCCAAGTCGTTGAGGCGCTGTTGGAAAATTTTCGAAGAGCAAAGTCCGCAGGACAAGATGTCCCATTCCTTTCGCTTCCTAAATTGGCTGACCGGCTTAGCGTTTCTGAGCAATCCATGAGGCAGCAGCTAACCCGGCTTCGCTCTGCCCTCGAGCCCTTGTCGGTGTCGCTGGGAGTCGTGCTGGATCAGGACAGCTTCATCGAGAACAAGGAGCGTGCCGGGTATCGCCTGAACCCGACGCTCCGCGAACTGTCGCTTGCGGACATCAAGGACACCCCTTCGGCGTAATGCCCTGACCGGCCCATGTCACAACCTGGCGGGCTGAATGTCACAGCAGCCACGGTTTATGCCCGGCTTCCCGCCAGTCACGCGGCCCCGCACGTCACAAGAAAGATTAGGGCTGCGAATATCAGTTCGCCCGTAATCGCCTGAAAATCCTCGCATATCGAGACCACCGCGGCGTGTCCGTGTCGGTCTCCGCGAAGGACGACGGAGCGATCGATGGCCATCAAGCATTTGACGCAGACGGAGGTGGCGCGCCGCTGGTGCCTCAGCCCCCGCACGCTGGAGCGCTGGCGCTGGCTGGGCCAGGGGCCCGCCTTCCTTAAGCTCGGTGGCCGCGTGGCCTATCGCCTCGAGGATATTGAGGCCTTCGAGACGGCGCAGACCCGCGCCGCCACCAGCACCCCGCAGCCGTCCCACGCATGCATGCCGTCCGCGGTGACGGTCTGATGAGCGCCCTGATCCGCTACGAGCAGGCCCGTACCGCGCTGGCCGAATGCGCCCGCATCGATGAGGCCTCGGAGATCCGGGATAAGGCCGCAGCACTCGCCGCCTACGCCCGGCAGCGCGACGACCGCGATCTCGAGGTCTGGGTCCGCGAGATCCACCTCCGCGCCTGCGTGCGCATCGGTGAACTAAGCCGCGACATCGAAGCCGCTGAGCGACGCCGCGGCGAGCACGGCCGCCTGCTTCCCACGGATGGGAACCAGGTGACGAAGGCACAGGCCCTCGCCGAAGCCGGCCTCAGCACCACGGCAGCGGCCCGATACGAGGAACTGGCGGGTGTGTCCGCGAGCGTGGCCGCCATGGCAGGCGATCGCGCTGGCCAGGCGGAAGCGGCCGGCAAAGCCGCGATGGAAGCCTACTTCGCTCAATCCCGCGCCGAGCGCGCGCCGCCCACCATGGCCGGGCTGCGCGGCGCTGTCCGCGGTGCGCTGCAGGCCACACTTGGCGCGCTGCCGACCCGTCCCAAGCGTCCTTCCCCGCCGCCTGACCAGCCGAAGGTCACGCCTATCGGCGCCGACTGGGTGGAT
>JBBQJV010000146.1:0-4435 GCA_038326205.1 Caulobacterales bacterium
AGAGGGGAAACCGAACATACATCATCACCGCCAGGCGGATGATTTCCGGCGAGGTCTTGAAGTATTTGAACGGGTTTGGCTTCATGCTGTGACGCTAGCCGGCGAGGGCAGAGGGCTCAAGCCGGTTCCCCTGACACTGCCACCAGCGTGGCTCAACTTGTCATCCCCGCTCCTTGAACTAGATCAAACGTGCTGACGAAGGCAGGAAGCCATAGTGCCAAGGTGAGAGATCTGTTCCCTCGGTCAAGCTTGGTCCGCATCATGGACTTGCACCCAACGCAGATGACGGTGGGTTTCTCAGAAGTCGTGTACAAGCGTCGCCGCTGGCATACTCCTTTCGACAGGACGGGCAGAATGCGTGTGTTACTTCCTGTTGCGCCCGTCGTACGCGGCCCGCAGGGCGGGCTCTATCTTCTGGATCGACACCATCTGGTGCGTGCGGCGATCGAGGAAGGGGTCGTTGACATCCTCGTTCGCCCCCTCGCAGACCTGAGGCGGCTTCAGCCTGATGAATTCTGGCTGGAACTTGACGCTCGGGGTTGGTGCCACCCCTTCGATACGATGGGCCGTCGTAGACCTTATGGCGACATACCCTTTGTGATTGATGCCCTTGTCGATGATCCGTTTCGGAGTTTGGCCAGCGCCCTCAGACGAGCTGGCGGCTTCTCAAAGCAGCGGACGCCGTTCAGCGAATTTGCCTGGGCCGATTTCCTCCGGGTCCACATTCCAGCTTGCGCGGTCACAGCTGATTTTGAAGGCGCGCTCGAACACGCACTTGAGCTGGCGAAATCATCGGCGGCCCGAAGGCTTCTAGGCCGGAAATTGGAAGCTGAATTGAGCCGGAATGAACGCGCCTCTTTAGCGCAGCAAAATGCCTGTTGCTGACGCGACGCCCTTTTTGGAACGTCCGGAATGGCCGCTGCTGGTCGCCTTGGCGATCGGACTGTTGGTCGGGCTTGAGCGCGAACGCCGGAAGGGGGAGGGGGCATCACGCTCGCCCGCGGGACTGCGCACGTTTGCACTGGTTGGTGTGCTGGGTGGCGTCTCGGCTCTTGCGGGCGATATCGGCCTCATCATCGTGTGCGGTAGTTTTGTCGCTCTCGGTACGCTGGCAGCCTACGTGTTGGGGGATCGAAAGGACCCTGGGCTTACAGGCGAGGTCGCGCTTGTCGTTACCTACGCGCTTGGCGTCTTGGCGAACAAGGAGCCGACGATCGCGCTTGAAGCCGGGATCGTGATGACGGCGCTGCTCGCTTTCAGGGCGCCATTGCACAGCATCGTAAGAGAAAGGATCACGGATCAGGAACTGTTCGATGCTCTGATTTTTGCGATTGCCGCTCTGGTGATACTTCCTGTTTTGCCCAATCGCCCTGTTGATCCGTTCGGACTGCTCAACCCCTATACGCTCTGGCGCCTGGCAGTGGTTGCGATGGGGCTCAGCTTCGCCGGCTATGTCGCACAGCGTCTCCTGGGGCGGCGATTTGGGTTGCTTGTCGCCGGCCTCGCTGCTGGCTTGGTGTCGAGCACCGCGGCCGTGGCGGCGATGGGCTCCCAAACCAAGGATCAGCCTGAGCAAGTTGGTGAGAGCGCCGCTGGCGCGGTAGCGTCCATGATCGGTAGCCTGGGGTATCTCGCTGCGATCATTTGGGCTGTCAGCCCGCGCCTTGCGCTGATGCTGGCAATTCCCCTTAGCTTTTCTGCGGTCCTGATGCTTGCCTATGCAGCGTGGCTCGTGCGGCGGCCGAACAAGACTCTCGCTCGGGCAGAACATGTCGGTCGAGCGTTCAACGGTATGTCGATACTCTTGTTCGTCGCACTTGTAGGCGGCTTCAGCCTCGTTTCCGAGTTTCTCATTCGATGGCTTGGCGCGCCAGGCGCCTTTGTTGGTGCAGCCATCCTGGGTCTCGCGGATGCCCACGCAACTTCAGTGTCCATGGCGACGTTGGCGGCGGGCGACCGTCTAACCGTCTTCGCTGCAGCGATCGGTGTGGTGCTCACGCTCACCACCAACATGGGCGTCAAGATCCCGACGGCGTTTGTAGCGGGTAGCCAGTCCTATGGGCGCCTCGTCACGATCGGTGTCGGCCTTCTCCTTGTTGGCCTGTGGAGCGGTGGCTTGCTGGTTCTGCTTACCCGCTAACCGGTCCTCGATTAGGTCCATCGGGCGCGCCGAAGCAGCAACGAAGCGAAGCCTGCAGGGTGGCGCATTGAAGCAAGGGACCCACTATGGGAACGGGGCTTTCGGGCGTAGTTATGTTGCGTCATGCTTCAGCGACCTCTCGATGCCTCGCACACTAACCTGATAGAACTTCAGGTCGATCGGCTTGAGTATCTGTTTGATCCATTTGACCCGTTTCCGACGCCAACGAGGGACTTGTCGCGTGGTGCGGAAGATTTCATCGTCGGGTGGGCGCGCGAGCTACCGCATAACGCGCCGATCGGGCTTCGCCTGCATCTGCGCGATCAAGAGGCCTCAACCATCGATGTTGCCGCCTTGAAGGACGCTATCTCGCGTCACTTCACCTACAAGGCTGATCGGGTCAACGGTGACCAGAAGGAGTTGCTTGCGATCGGCCGTGTGGCTCTTCTGATCGGCATCTGCGTGCTCGGTGTCTGCATGGTGGCCCGGCAAATTGTCCTGAGCGTATTGCCTGATAGCTCGATCTCCGGAGTCGTAAGTGAAGGGCTGGTGATTGTGGGGTGGGTCGCCAATTGGCGTCCGATCGAGATCTTCCTATACGATTGGTGGCCTATGTCGCGCAAACGGCGCCTCTATGAGAGGCTCGCCATCGCCGAGCTGGAGATTGTGCCGCCGCAGGGTATTGCTGTGAATCTCACAGGGTAGGGGCGTCTTCGTCTTACCTCGAAGCCAGCTGGTTCCAGGCAACCCGCCCACAGTCGCCTTATTGACGTTGGAAGTTTGGAAATTGCCAACGCTGGACTGCTTCAGGCGGGATGCAGAAGAAGCCCGCGAAAGTCCGTCAGCGACTAAGTCGTGTGAAGCATCATGCCTCCCGAGGAATCTCGCCTGAAGTCGATGCTGTCGACCACCCGCGGCTTGTTCACGCCAACCTGGCGCGCAACGTATTCGATGTGGAGCCCGAGTAGTCCGGCAAGCTCTGGATCCTTCAGCGCGGCATTGATCAAACTCGTGGAGGCTGACCACCCCTAGACTTAGCGCTCAATCCTGATGCCCACCTCAGGTGAGGTCTGTAGATCCTGGCCCAAAATACTGAACGAGTCTTGTCTCGAGGGTCTTCAGTGCGGATTCCGACCACGTCGGCCACCGATTACGAAGTGAGTTCGACATGGGTCGAGCGTCCTTCTGGCGAGTGATAAATACGGTTGGATTTGAGGCTCGGTCAATCGACCGTTTTGGCGCCGATTTTCTGGTGCTTGATCCGGCGTAGACTTTCGCCGGTCAGATTGATGCGGTGGGCGTTGTGAACAAGGCGGTCGAGCATCGCATCGGCGTAGGTTGGATCGCCTATAACGTCATGCCAGCGGTCAACGGGGATTTGGCTGGTGATCAGCGTGGCGGTCTGGCCGTAGCGCTCCTCGATGATCTCCATCAGGTCGTGCCTTTGCTGGCCCTCGAGCGGGGTCATGCGCCAATCGTCCACGATAAGAAGTTTGACGCTGCTGAGGCTGCGCATCACGCGAGTGTAGCGTCCGTCGAGATGAGCCAGTGCGAGATCGGCGAACAGCTTCGGCGCCCGCACATAGCGGACCGACCGATTATCGCGGCAAGCCTGGAACCCGATCGCGCAGGCTAACCAGCTTTTGCCGACTCACGCGCTCGCTAGCTGACTGAAACCGAGTTATGAAAACCCAGTGCTGCGCCTACCGTCCGCCATGCGGACTATCTGGGCGCCTGGTTGGAGTTATGCGCAGCTCGTCATAACTCGAGTTATCCCGAGCAGGCAATAATGCGGAGGAAATACGATCGCCGCGCCGAGATCAGGCAGGCAGACCCGTCTTCCTTCGCATTGTTGCCTGCTCGGGAAAATTGGAGATCCTCAAAGGCGACAACCGGGCGATCTTCCAGGCGTCGTCCATGGCGTCGAAGGCGGCGAACTTTGTCATGGGGCGCCTGCCACCCGGATGATGGCCTGCATCGACCCGTATCGCGTCAGACCGTGTCCAGAATGGGCTGCACGATAGCTCGCGGCGCGTCAGACAGACGCGCCGTTGCCGCTTTGAGGCGGTCTTTCCATCCTTGTCCCCGCTCCGCCGCTTCGCGAAAGGCGCCTGCAAGATCGTCGAGACGGCGCTTGGCCACGAGCGCTTCGACAAGGATGCCGGCCTGGATAAGATCCTTGTCGGCTTTGACCGCGCTTTCCCCGGTGTCTCGTCGCATCACGGAAACGATGAGCTTGTGTACTGCGTAGCGTTCCGGTGACGGCACATTCACCAGCGCGCCGAACCGGGAGAG
>JBBQJV010000147.1:0-4374 GCA_038326205.1 Caulobacterales bacterium
GACCGACAATCACATCAATCTTATCGACGTGTGGCTCAAACACAAAGCCGATGAGATATTGCAGGTGTGAGCGAGCCAAAGCCCTCTCCGCCACGTCCTGTCGTGGCGACCTGGCGGTCGCCACCGCGGCACGTCGCCATCATCATGGATGGTAATGGCAGGTGGGCGAAGGCGCGTGGCCTTCCGCGCGCGCTCGGGCACAAGGCTGGCGTTGATGCGCTAAGGGCGACCGTCGAAGCATCGCGCGACCTTGGTCTTTCTCACCTGACGGTCTTCTCGTTCTCGACCGAGAACTGGAATCGTCCGCAGAGCGAAATCGATGCGCTCTTCGATCTGCTGCGGATGTTCGTGCGCCGTGATCTTGCGAAGCTCCACAAGGACGGTGTGCGCATCCGGATTATCGGGTCTCGCGATGGTCTTGGCGAAGACATTCTCGAACTGATCGACAACGCGGTCGAAACCACGAAGGCGAACACCCGCCTCACGCTGAATATCGCCTTCAACTATGGCGGCCGTGGTGAACTGGTCGCTGCCATGCGCGACATCGCGAGACTGGTTGAGGCGGGCAAGATCACGCCTGACCAGATTGACGAGGCGCTTGTCTCGCGCTCGCTTTGGATGGCTGATTCACCTGATCCAGACCTCGTAATCCGCACGAGCGGCGAGCTGCGGCTGAGCAACTTTCTCCTCTGGAGCGGGGCATACGCCGAGTTGATGTTCATGGACGTGTGGTGGCCGGATTTCACAAAGGAAAGCCTCGAAAAGGCGATTGATGCGTTCAGGCGACGCGACAGACGGTTTGGCGGCCTTGACGCCTGAGGGAAGGTCTAAAGCTAGCGGGCGACGCGAGATCTTCCTTCGTGTCGCGATGGCTCTGATCCTCGCCCCTCTGGGGTTGTGGGCGGTCTATGCCGGTGGTTTGGCGCTGGTGCTGGCAACGGCTGCCTGCGGTGTCGTCGCTGCATTCGAATGGACACGCATGGCCTCGCAGGCCGACGTGGCGTGGGTGCGCTGGGCGCAGTATGCGACGCTCGGCCTGACGTCTGCGACCGCAGTTGTGTTCGCTCGCAACGGGCTAGAAACTGTTGCGCTGGTCGCGTTGACCGGTTGTGCGATTACCGGCGGCCTGGCCTTCTTCGGCAAGGGATCGATCAGTTCCATGGCGTTCGGCGCCATCTACACAAGCCTTCCGTTTGGATGTTTCGTCTGGATCCGCGAACTCGCCCCGCATGGCCAATTGCTGCTGATTGCCGTGCTGATCATCGTCTGGATGACAGACATTGGCGCCTACTTTGCCGGCCGTGGTTTTGGCGGACCGTTACTCAGCCCCAAGGACAGCCCCAACAAGACCTGGACAGGCGCCATTGGCGCGCTGGTCTGCGCTGGCCTCGCGGGGGCGGCGGTGGCGCGGGGTGGTGGTGGTGATTTCTCGCACTGGCTTGTATTCGGTGTCGCACTCTCGGTGGTGGCGCAAACGGGCGACCTGCTGGAATCCCGCTTCAAGCGGCTCTACGGCGTAAAGGACACATCGGGCTTCATCCCCGGCCATGGCGGCGTACTTGACCGTCTCGATGGTCTGATGGCGGCAACCGTGGGAGCTGCTCTCATTGCGCGCTTCCTGCCAGCCATGGTCCCGGCGTTGACGATCGGGCTGGGCCAATGAGCAATCCCACCCGCGTCTCGGTTCTAGGCGCTACCGGTTCGGTTGGAGCATCCACGCTGGATGTCATCGCCAACCCGGCGTCCGGCGCTCCGGCGTTCGAAGTTGTCGCCCTCAGCGCCAACACAAACGTCGAAGGCCTCGCCGCCGCTGCAAAAGCCGCCCGCGCAGAAATAGCCGTCATCGCCGACGACAGCCTCTACGGCGCTCTCAAGGGGCTGTTGGCGGGCTCAGGCGTTGTTGCCGCCGCTGGGGAGGCAGCGCTCTCCGAAGCCGCCTCTAGGCCCGCTAACGTTGTAGTGGCGGGGATTGTCGGTATTGCCGGGCTCCAGACCACGCTAGCTGCCGTGCGGCAGGGGGCGAAGCTGGCGTTAGCCAACAAGGAAAGCATGGTCTGTGCCGGGCCCCTGCTGCGGGCTGAGGCTAGTCGTTCAGGCGCGCGCTTCCTGCCGATCGATTCGGAGCACAACGCCATCTTCCAGGTCCTCGACCGTCCCGAGCGCGTCGAGAAGCTGATCCTGACCGCCTCGGGTGGACCATTCCGCAACGTTAGCATGAGCGAGATGGCTTCCGTCACGCCGGAACAAGCCTGTGCCCATCCGAACTGGGTGATGGGGGCCAAGATCTCCGTCGATTCGGCCACGATGATGAACAAGGGGCTGGAACTTATCGAGGCGGCCTATCTATTCGATGTTCCCGAACCCCGGATCGAGGTGCTCGTCCACCCACAGTCAATTATCCATAGCCTTGTTGCCTATGACGACGGCTCGGTCCTGGCCCAGCTGGGCCTTCCAGACATGCGAATCCCCATCTCCTACGCGCTTTCCTGGCCATCCCGGATGCCCTTGCCGGGACGTGAGCGCCTTGATCTCGCCAAGATCGGCAGGCTGGATTTCCTCCCTCCCGATCCCCGACGCTTCCCTGCGTTAAGGCTCGCGAGGTCGGCCGTTTCCGAGGGGGGAGGCGCGCCAATCGTGCTGAACGGAGCGAATGAGGTCGCGGTGGCGGCTTTTTTGCAGCGACGGATCGGATTCTTGGCGATAGCAGAGGTGGCAGAGCAGGTGCTTGACGAGTTCCTTGGCAACCCGGCCGCCCGTCATGAACCGGCCAGCTTTGACGACGTTTACGAGATTGATCGCTGGGCCAGATCACGCGCTATCGAACGGCTGCGTCTTGCAGCCTGATCGAATGGATATCCGGTCTATGAAGGGCACGCGCTGATGGATGCGATCTTCTGGTTTCTCCAGGCCGCCCCGATCTTTCTTGTCGTGATTTCGCTGGTGATCACGGTTCACGAACTCGGTCACTACTGGGTCGGTCGTATGTTCGGCGCCGCCGTTGAATCATTTTCCATCGGTTTCGGCCGTTCGCTCTTTGAGTTTCGTGATAAGCGCGGCACGCGCTGGCGTCTCAACTGGATTCCGCTTGGCGGCTTCGTAAAGTTCGTCGGCGAGGTGCAACTGGCGCAGGATCTTCATCAGGACATTCCCGAGACCGTCACTACCGAGGCGCAGGCTATCGAGGCGAAGGCCAAGACTGCGATTTTGCACGGTGATCAGGTGTTAGTCGGCAAGCCCTTCACCGCCCTTGGTCCGTGGAAACGCATCGCTGTTTCGCTAGGCGGCCCGTTCGCTAACTTCGTGTTCGCCGCTTTCGTGTTCGCCGTGCTCGCCTTCGCCTTGGGCGTGCCGCAAGCCAAGGAGGTCGTCATTCGTGGTGTTGTTGCTGGCGGCGCTGCCGAACAGGCAGGAATCAAAGCTGGCGACATCATCCTCTCCGCCGGTGGGCGCACTGTGGTCACGGCGCTTGATGTGACTTCCGCCACCCAGCTCAATGCAGGCGAGGGCGTTACATACCGGGTCCGCCGTGGCACGGAGGAGCTGTCGCTGGTGGCGACCCCCGTCGAGCAGGAAGTTATCGATCCCGCACTCAAGACCCGTCAGAAGGTCGGTCGCGTTGGCCTAGAACTGGCTGAGCGCGAAACCTCTATCCGCCGCCTCAACCCCATCGAGGCTATGGGGCATGGTATTTCCCGAACCGGCGAGGCGATTGGGCAGACCTTCAACGTCCTGAGGCGTCTCGTCACAGGCAAGGAGGGCATCGACAAGCTCTCCGGTCCGGTCGGAATTCTGCACCTTACCGGTGGCGTTACCGAAATGACCATGAAGCAAGAGGGTGTCGACCTCGGTCAGAAAATCGCCGACCTGATGTGGATTCTGCTTCAGTTGGCGGCTCTTTTGTCTGTGGGGGTTGGTTTCTTCAATCTTCTGCCGATCCCGGTTCTTGATGGGGGGGCGGTGATCATGACGCTTGCTGAAGCTGCGATCGGCAAGCCACTACCCGACAAGGTCCAGAACGTCGGACTGACAATCGGGCTTGTATGTTTGGCCGCCTTTGCTCTGGTGGTGACGCTTCAGGATTCCCTGCGACTACCGTGGGGGAGTTGAGCTTTCAGGCGGCATGTAGTCATAAGTCGCCGTAAGAGACTGCGGGATGGCGGTCCGACATCTAGATGGTTTGTGTTTCGTGCGAGGGGTTTCGATGCGGTCTTGGTTTGCGAGCGCTCTGGCGCTGACTGCATCCGCCGGCGCAATTGCCGCCGCGCAGGACGTATGGGCGCAGCAACCCGAACAGCCTCCGACACAGCCACCCGCGCAGCCGCAACCGCAGCAGCCCCAGATCATCGGCCGGATCCTGGTCGAAGGTAACCAGCG
>JBBQJV010000148.1:0-4357 GCA_038326205.1 Caulobacterales bacterium
AGGACGATCTCGTCTACTACGAGGACATTGTGGATGTCCGCGACACACTACCCCCGATCGAAGCCGACAAATTCCTCGACGGGAGCTGGCTGCAGGAACCTGAGTTTGTCGGGAAGCTGGACAGGGGGCTGAAGGAAGTTGGGCTGAGCGATGACATGATGGGCTTTGGCGAGATGGCCGTCGGCGCCTCCGCCAACCAGCGCGCCGTGATGAAAACCTGGGTCGATCTGATCCGCGGGAAATAGTCCCGGATCGGAAAGGGCTGTTTTCCTGCCCAAATCTGCTAGGCTGCTCGCGTCACCTTCCCGGCACAGTACCGGGTAGGGGCGTCGATACGAGTAGAAACGCGATAAAAATCAGAGCCAGGAGAAAAAAATGGCCAGATATGGATACACTCCCCCCGAAGCAACCAACGCCCGCAAGGAAGCGCAAGGCCGGCAGATGACACTGCTGGGCGCTGTGCTCGTCATACTGGGCGGTGTCGGAATCATTCTCTCGACCATCCTCAAAGTCGTGTGGTTGGGAATTCTTGGCGGACCGCTTGGTGCTCTTGCCTGGCTGGCTCTTCTTGTTGGCGGCGGCGTGTTCTGGTGGGGCTTCAGCACCATCCGCGATGCGCGAGCCTCAAGGCTCTGACCGAATGACGGTTGAGCCTGCCGCTGTCTCCCAATCGGAAGCCGATCGCCTGAAACGAGGCCAGACCCGGTTCATGACCGGGTTGGCCATGGTCATGCTCGGCATGGTGTTCGGCGGCGGGCTCGCCATCGTTTTCTACTTCCTGCAGCAGCGCACCGGCGCGATCATCTGCGCTGGCGCAGGTGTCGCCGTGATGGGCGCGGGCATATATATGCAGGCTTCAGCCGCGAAACTGCTGCAGAGAAAAGCGCCATGACCTTCGCCTGGATGGGCTGGACCCTCCCGACCGCGCTGTTCTTCGGCTTTATCGCGTTGTCGCTTGTGACGCTGGGCGTGCTGACAAAGCTTGCCCCTAACAACGAGCCGCGCGTCGGCGTCCTCGGCGTTGCCACCCAGCGCGGCGACCGCTTTTTCCTCAGCCTGCTGGGCGCGGCCTTCATCCACCTCGCGTGGATCGGGCTTGCCCCCAAGGAACTTACACTCTGGATCGCCACCGCTGCGTCTGTTGTTTACGCGGCGCTCGTTTTCCGGTTTGTTTGAAACCTGAAATACGAATCTGGCGCCGTGAGAGCGCTGGTAGGGAGGACTTCATGTTCAGTACGCGGTCGCGCGGGCTTTCGCTCGCCTTCGCTTCGACAATGATGGCATCAGTATTCGCGCTTGCGGCATGCGGCGGTCCACAGGAGCCTGCGGGTGCAAAAGCGCCAAATCCGAATGCTGCCGCCGAGATCAAGACCTTCCTCGATGGCGAGATCAGCGGCCTGTCGACGCTCGACCGCGCGGCGGAGGAAGCGGAACTCACCTGGTTCGCCAACGCCGCAGCGCCCTTCCAGGGGCTGGAGATCAACGTCGTCTCCGAGAACCTTGCCACGCATGATTATGAGTCGCGCGTTCTCGCCCCGGCATTCACCGCCATCACTGGCATCAAGGTCACGCACGAGCTAATCGGCGAGGGCGATGTCGTCGATCGCCTGCAGCGCCAGATGCAGTCGGGCGAGAACATCTATGACGCCTATGTGAACGACTCGGATCTCATCGGCACGCATTGGCGCTATCAGCAGGTGCGCAACCTGACCGACTGGATGGCGGGAGATGGCAAGGACGTCACCAGCCCGACGCTCGACCTGCCGGACTTCATCGGATCGAGCTTCACGACGGGACCCGACAAGAAACTCTACCAGCTTCCCGACCAGCAATTCGCGAACCTTTACTGGTTCCGCTATGACTGGTTCAGCGATCCCAAGAACAAGGCAGACTTCAAGGCGAAGTACGGCTACGACCTCGGCGTCCCCGTGAACTGGTCCGCATATCAAGACATCGCCGCCTTCTTTACCGGCCGCACGATCGACGGGAAGAAAGTCTATGGCCACATGGACTACGGCAAGAAGGACCCCTCGCTCGGCTGGCGCTTCACCGACGCATGGCTCTCGATGGCGGGCGCTGGCGACAAGGGCGAGCCCAACGGCCTGCCGGTCGATGAATGGGGCATCCGGGTCAACGAGAAGTCGCAACCGGTCGGCTCGTGCGTCGCGCGCGGCGGCGATACCAACGGCCCCGCTGCTGTCTATTCCGTTGTCAAATATCTCGACTGGATGAAGAAGTACGCGCCGCCTGCAGCTCAAGGCATGACGTTCTCCGAATCCGGTCCGGTGCCATCGCAAGGCGACATCGCGCAGCAGATGTTCTGGTACACCACCTTCACCGCCGACATGGTGAAAGATGGACTGCCGGTCGTGAATGCGGATGGTACGCCGAAATGGCGCGTCGCGCCTTCGCCGCATGGCGCCTATTGGGAGCCCGGCCAGAAGCTCGGCTATCAGGACGCTGGTTCATGGACGCTGATGACCAACACGCCGGTCGAACGCGCGAAGGCCGCCTGGCTCTATGCGCAGTTCGTCACCTCCAAGACAGTCGACCTGAAGAAGAGCCACACCGGTCTCACCTTCATTCGCGAGAGCACGATCCAGGACAAATCGTTCACGGAGCGTGCGCCGAAACTTGGCGGTCTGGTCGAGTTCTATCGCTCGCCCGCGCGTGTGCAGTGGTCTCCCACTGGCACAAACGTTCCGGACTATCCGAAGCTGTCGCAGCTCTGGTGGCAGAACATCGGTGATGCCGCTGCCGGCACCAAGACGGCGCAGCAAGCGATGGACGCACTCTGCAAGGCGCAGGAAGACGTGATGGCGCGTCTTGAGGAGCTGAACGTGCAGGGCGACAAAGGCCCGAAGCTGAACCCGGAAGAACCCGCGCAAGTCTGGTTCGACCGTCCCGGCGCCCCCAAGCCGAAGCTGGCGAACGAAGAGCCCAAGCCCGAGACAGTCGACTACGACACGCTGATCAAGAGCTGGCAGAAGTAGCGTCGGCGAAACCGGGGCGCAGAGAAACAAAGGCCTCGCGGGTTAACCGCGAGGCCAGTTTCCGGGTAGAGATCAAAGACTGTCGGAACGGCGACAAGTCCCCGCGCAGACGTCATGAATCCACGACGTCTTTATGCATGGCCTGCGGCCAATCCTCAATACCGGCCAGCCGGATTGTTTTTGAAAATTCGCAAAAGTGATGCGCTTTCAGGCGCCTTTCCCCCCTTTTGGCGCCGTTAGCAGCTAACGGGAGGGCGGCCGGCCGGGAACGGCCGTCTGGATCCACGGCTCTGACAGAACCTGGGAAGCGTTCCGGCTTTCAGCTTGCACCCGCCCCAAATACCGGTAGGAAGACCCCTCGCGTAACTGCGGATGCGGTGCGGGGAGGTGGCCGAGTGGTCGAAGGCGCACCCCTGCTAAGGGTGTAAGGGGGTAACCCCTTCGAGAGTTCGAATCTCTTCCTCTCCGCCAGCTTCCGGTTACCGCGTTGAGACCCGTCGTTTTTTCGCGGGCCGTCGTAACAGAGAGACAGGAGTGAGGCGGTCTGGAGATCCGGTGAGGATCCGAGATGGCCGCTTGCCGGCCCGTAATTACGGGCCGGCGTGAAATCAGCTTTCCTGGGGGCTTTCTCGCGCGCTAAGGGCGCGTCCAAAAATAAGTCATACACTTGGCGCTTTGCGCCGAGCTTTTTTGTTGGCCGCAGCTTTCGGTTCGGAGAGATAGTATAGTTCCACTCGCCATGAAAGTCGTGTGGGTTGAGGTTGACGGCCGCGAGTTGGGCGTTGGAGATTTTGACGCCCTTGGGATATTTTCTTTCATCCAACTCGGCGCGAACGCGGAGCCCGGCGTCGGTTTTTGTGGCCGCAATCAACTGGACGATCGTGCGATAGCTGAGTAGCGGCTTGCCTCGCCAGTTGATGGTGATGAACGAGAACAAGCGGTGCTCAATCTTGTTCCATTTGCTGGTTCCAGGAGGCAGGTGGCAGACGGTGATCGCAAGCTTGAGTTCATCAGCGAGCTTTTGACACGGCAACAGATGGGCCGCGGCGCTGGGTAGGGGAAGGCCAGTTAGAGACCGTATCGCCATACCAGAAGGACTGAGAGCGTCACAATCATCAGCAGAACAAGCGGCGTTCCAGCCCGCACATAATCGCGAAACTGATACCCGCCTGCGCTCATGATCAGGATATTCGTCTGATAGGCAATGGGCGTCGCGAAGCACAAATTGCAACCGAACAGCACCGCTAGGATAAGCGGTTCGGCCGGTATGCCGAGCTTGCCCGCAAGGCTGAACGCAATCGGAGTGCCAACCGCTGCGGCTGCAGTGTTCGAAGAGAAGTTTGTGAGGAGCGCCGCAAAGGCCA
>JBBQJV010000149.1:0-4290 GCA_038326205.1 Caulobacterales bacterium
GACGACAACCCCGCCTGCGACGGAGGCCGCCGCAGCCGCCGAGGAGCCGTTCGGCTACCCGTATGCCGATCTCTTCCCGGATGCTTTTCCCGACGTCGGTTTCACGATGAGAAAAGACGCCTTCATCGAATACCTCGCGGAGCGGAAGATGACCTATCGCACCAACAACGCCAAAGACGTGCTTTTCATCGATACGCCCGGCACGCCGTTCACCAGCGCGATCGTCAGCTTCAACAGTAATGTTGGCCCGATCCTGACGGAGTTCGAAGTCCGGTTTGCCGACGAGGCGCAGGCGAAGGCCTACGCCGCCGAAAAGTATCCGCTGCCCGCTCCTCTCTACCAGGGGCACGAGCCGGAGTTTTCCGCCAGCGACCCTGGATCGTCCTATCGCGCGAAGGCGTGGCAATTCCAGAACAAGGTGTTCCTCGTGGCGACGATGGCCAACACCCGGTGGGCCAACCAGTAGCCGCAACTGAAGCTCCCTAGCCTCAGCGCAGCGAGACAGCGCCCGCATGGCCGCATCTGCCGGGTGCGGTCATCTGTCCGGCCTGTCGGTCGTAATGTTGTGGTGGCGCAGGTGATGCTGGCCCAGCTCAGACATCGCATTGATTGCCACACCCGCGGTGGGTTCGTGTCACCGGTCGACAACAGCGGCTACCCAACTACCAACCGGAACGCATCCCCGTCACGCACCACGCGCCCCGCTGTCGGCGCTGCGAAATGCGTGCCGATCACTAGCGTCGTGGTCTCCGCCAGTTTCTCGAACATCTCCCGCCGCGTGCGCGTCGAGGCTGCCTGATCATAGTCCACCGCCGCCGCCCAGTCCGGCCTCGCCATCTGGCAGGGATGGTGCACGAAGTCGCCGGTGATAAGCGCCTCTTCGCCCCGTGACGAGATCCGCACCGACACATGCCCCGGCGTATGGCCCAGCGTCGGCACGAAGGACACCTCCTCGCAAACCTGGTGATCCGTCTCCACCAGATCGACCAGCCCCGCGTCGAACACCGGTCTAACCGAGTCCGCGAACACCAGCTGCATCTCCTCGTCCGCCCGCTGCGCGCGCCAGTAGGCGAACTCGGCCCGTCCCATCAGGTAGCGGGCATTGGGGAAAGTCGGGCGCCACTCCCCATCTGTCCACATCGTATTCCACCCCACATGATCGACATGAAGGTGCGTGCACATAACTGTGTCGATCGTCTCGCGCGCATAGCCCGCTGCAGCGAGATCGCGCAGGAACGGCCCCGAAAGATTGTTCCAAGTCGGGGCCTTGCGCCCCTGCTTGTCGTTGCCAAGGCATGTATCCACGACCATACGTCGCGTCGGCGTCTCGATCACGAGCGCATGGATCGACATCTTCAGCTTCCCGCGTTCATCGCAGAAGTGTGGCCTCAACCATTTGATGGTCAGCGCCTCCTCATAGGTCGCCTGCGGCAACAGGAATTTTGTCCCGCCCGTCGTCTCCAACTCGACGACTCGTGTCACCTTCACATCTCCGATCCGCCAGTTCATCATCGTGGTCCTCCTGTCTCCGGACAATGACGCTTCCCGCCCGCCAGCGCAAACCTGCGAGACCGCGCGCGCCACCCACGCATCGCCAATACTGAGTTGCCCGATGACCGAGATTGGCGAGGTCGTGCGTGCGCCAGGAGACTGGCAAGGAGTAGTAGGTGGAAGTCCTATACGATGAAGGAGTAGCAAACCACATCGGCCCCGAGCCGTGCGTGGGCGTGCGCGAGCACGTTGGCGAAGCGTCGGTAGGGGAGATCGTAGGCCAGTCACTGAGCCGCGAAAGTTGTCTAATCCGGTCACGTCCACCTGAGTGGTGGAAATTGGGGCAGCCAAGCGGTGTACCGGCTCAGGCAGCGCGCGGGGTAAGTATCGGCGTTGCTGGTGGCGGCGCAAGAGCGAACCCGTCGGCTTCCTCTTCGATGGTGCTGACGCCGGTGAACGCCTCAATCGACAGGTAGCGGTGCTGGAGCTGCCACTCGTCATTGGCCTCCAACAGCACGGCGCCGACGAGCCGCATGATCGAGGCCTCGTTGGGGAAGATGCCAACGACGTCGGCGCGCCGCTTCACTTCCCTGTTGAGACGCTCAAGGCCATTGGTGGAGTGCAGTTTCACGCGGTGCGCAGCGGGGAAGTCGGGGAGTTGGGCTGATCTGCGGATCTGTCGGGTGCGGTCGTCGGTCCGGCCTGTTCGCAGCTCGCTCAGATCCTCCGCCGGTGCCCCGCCTCGGCGGTCTACGTGAGTTCGAACATGATTGGAAGTTCGGAAGGCTCGATCATGCGGGGCTCGAGGCTCTTGTTGCGATCGGCGAGGGGGGGCCTCCGCGCGGCCCCTGCGGCTTTCGACTGCATAATACAACAATGGCCTTCGCCGCTCGCAGTGGCTTTTCGGTGACCTGATCGTAGGCTTCGGCGGTCTTAAGCCCGACATCCCACCAGACGTTCAACCCTTCTTGGTCGAACGCCTCGGCGAACCGCCGTGCAACGGCTTGGTCCTCTCGGTTATAGTAAAGAAAGATATCTGGCACGCCCGACCCCACTCAGTGCGAGGCAAAGTATTAAGTTACAGGCGCCGCAAGGTTGATTCATCGGACCGGAGAGAGAAAGTTTGTCTATGACGCCTTTTGGCGACGTCCCGCCTGATGGGGGGAGGCAACCTGGAAGGTGTGGGGTGGCCCGGCCGGCCGCAACCTTGATCTGCGCCAGGCAATGTTGGCCCATTACCTGCATCTAGGCAGCTTAACCGTCTAGGGAGTGGTATGTGTTCAGAAGTGACAGAACTCCTCCAGCAAGAGTGCCGGTAGATCGAGTGAATGCGATCGCCGCACGCACGCAATCGACGGATTACGGCATTGGAAACACTCGCGAAGCGCGTCAGCCTCGGACCACGGTGTTTCAGCACGCCACCATCAAGATGTTGGACGGCGAGAATATCTCGGTCCTGATCAAAAACATCAGCGCGACCGGGATTCGAATTGAGCTCCCTCAGGAGAGGCCACTGGGCGAACTCGTTCTGATTACCGAACACAGCGAACCGCTCCGCCGCTGGGCGGAAGTTGTCTGGCAAGATGGCGCCGCCAGTGGCCTGCACCTTAGATGAAATTCTCTACCGTATCTGCGGGCAGCTTTTGGCGACGTCCCGCCTGATGAGGGAGACAACCCGGAACTGAAGGTTCGGAGCGGCCCTGTCGATCGCAATATTACGGCGGCGCAAGTGATGCTGGCCCGAAGCGGTCATGAAGACCTCCCAGAATTTTCGCGATATTGATCCGCATACAGTTGTTTGATCTGCCTAGCGTATTCGATGAACATGAGACTGTCGATCGGCGTGCCGGACATCAGCAGGTACGAAATTGAACACGTGTCGATATTAGTCGATTAATTCGGGCCGGTCCTCAGTAGATACGCCGTCCCGCGTCCACGCATATGTCGCCGACTTCCTCGCGCAGCTCGTTCTGATGGTCGTTTATCTCCCGGGACGTGGCGCTGTATTCCGAGTCGCCCGTCTCCCGGTTCAGGTCTGCGTACAGCCGTTCGAGCCTACGCAAGCTGCCCATCGCACGCTGATACTGGCCGCAGGCTTCAGCGTCTTCGCCGCGATCGTACCAGAGCTTCGCGGCGTCATAGTCATTGTCCAATGCCTGCTTTTCACCGTTGATCGCGTTGATGATGTCATTGCGTTTTGGATAGGGGTTTACCACCGGCGCGGGCGACGCAGCAGCGGCTGCTTGCCGGGCGGCCTCCGCCTTGTCTGCTGCGACTTTGGCGGCGATCATCGCGGCGCAGTCGAGGCTGGCGGATCTCTGGGTCAGCCTGTCCGAGAGCCCGTTCGCTTCGGAGGCAAGCGGATCGCTCGCGCCCATCATGAAAACTTTCGATATGGCGCGGTCCAGCGAAAGGCAGGCCGCGGGCACGTCCTTGCCCACCAGGTAGATCATCCCGTAGCAGGCATCGGCCGCAGCATCGACGACCTTTGACTTGGCATTCTGATCCCCGTTGTAGGCGAGGTGGCAAAGGAAAACTGTGTGTTCGAAAGCCGCGCGCGTCGGCACGGCAGCGCCACTGGACGGCGCCGTGCGATCTCCTGCGTTGCTGACGCTTGCTGACAACTGGTCCAGCAGGGCGAGTGTCCGCGGCCCCAGTAGCTGACCGTCTTGGTCGCGCATCCGGCGGCTTTCTCGAGTTGCAGCCGCGTAGACAGGATACCTTCCGATGTGTGCAGCCTTGCGATCTTCGGATCCACGGGTTCGGTGTGAGCGAAATCGCTCCCGGAGAACCTCACGC
>JBBQJV010000150.1:0-4281 GCA_038326205.1 Caulobacterales bacterium
GACCGTCCGAGTTGCGACTTTTCTCTTTGTCGACCCGTTCTTTTTTTGCGGTCGCCGCTTTGGGCATAGCACTTGCTGACGGCTCCGCATGCGCATTCGCGATGAGTATCTGAGTTGCAAGCAAGGCTAAAAGCACCATCGAACACAGCCCTTTTATGGGCCGTTGGGCTCGTTCCCTTAATCTGATTGGTCTGGTCGGGTTGCATTCGGTCATCCATCGCTCTCCGTCGTTGTTTGAGTATCCAGTCCCTCGCTATCTCGTTGAGGGACGGAATCAGTTCGCCGCATTTGCCCAAACCCATCGACAGGTTCGGTCCAGTAAGTCAGATGAGCTACAGCGCCCTTCGTGGCGATGAGATCCAGGAGACCAGCCGCGACCCCTCGGTCGACCACAGCCACGATCACACTGCGTTGCACGCGCCCACGCACGCGTTCGCTGACCGTGGCATCGCCGAAGCCAAAGCCGTGACCCTCGGCCATCCACGTCGTGAATCCCGGAAGCGGTGGGTCGAAGCTCAACATCACCTCGGCGATGTGATCGGCGCTTTCTGGTGGACAGACGAACGTGATCTTGCAAAGGGATTGGTCCATGCGAGTGTCCCATTGGTTGTTTGAGACGAGAGTTCCGCAACGCCAAAGCGTCGGAACAGGATGGGGAGCAGGATGAGGGTGAGTGCTGTCGAGGTCACGAGCCCGCCGATCACCACAATCGCCAGTGGCTTCTGAATTTCCGAGCCTGGGCCCGTAGCAAACAGCAGCGGTACAAGCCCGAAGGCGGCGATGCTGGCGGTCATCATCACAGGCCGCAGCCGACGCACCGCGCCTTCGAACACAACGTCGCGAACCGCTAGGCCACTCGCGAGAAGCTCGTTGAAGTGGCTGACCAGCACCAGGCCGTTGAGCACAGCGATGCCGAGCAGGGCGATGAAGCCGACTGAGGCCGGCACCGACAGATACTCTCCGGACAGCCACAGAGCGAGCATCCCGCCCACCAGGGCAAACGGCACGTTGGCAAGGATCAGCAGCGACTGCCGGATGGAGCGGAGCGTCGTAAACAGAACGCCGAAGATCAGAGCCAGCGCCATGGGAATGACGATCGACAGGCGCGTGGCCGCGCGACGCTGATTCTCGAACTGGCCGCCCCAGACGAGGCGATAGCCTTGCGGCAGAGGCACCTGCTCCGCGACGGCACGCTGCGCATCCTCGACGAAGCCAACGAGGTCCCGGCCGGTGACGTAAGCCTGCACAAGCGCGAACCGCGACGCATTCTCGCGATTGATCATGATCGGTCCCTCGACGCGCTCGAGCTTGGCGACGTCGCCCACCCGCACAAGACCGCCGTCACCAGCCGCGAGCTGCGTCATGGCGAATACGTCCGGGTCTTCGCGGACGGACGGGTCACCGCGAATGACGATATTCGTGCGCCTTCCGGGCTCTGCGACCAGACCAACCGGTGCGCCCTCGATGATCGACCGCAGTTCGTCCTGCAGGCGAGTGACGGTGAGGCCCGCGCGTCCCGCCGCCAAACGATCGACAGCGATCTGCATGTAATCGACGGTGTCGTTGGCCACCGTGGAAACCTCGGCGGCACCCTGCACCTTGCGCAGCGTCTCCTGGATCTTCGCGGCGATGTCGGACAGCTCGCCCAGGTCAGGACCGAAGATCTTAATGGCCAGATCACCCCGCGCGCCGGTCAGCATTTCCGCGGTGCGCATCTCGATCGGTTGGGTAAAAGCAAACTCGTAGCCTGGAAGGTCGGCGATGGCGGTTCGCAGCTGCTCGACCAACCATCCCTTATCCGGCACGCGCCATTGGTCCTTGGGTTTCAGAACCAGGAACATGTCGGTCTCGTTGAGACCCATGGGATCGAGGCCGAGTTCGTCGGACCCCACGCGCGCAACGATGCGGTCGACCTCGGGAACCTTCTCTTTCAGCACCCGCTGGATAAGGAGGTCGCCGTCTATGCTCGCCTGAAGATTTATGGAGGGGTGCTTGGTGATTTGCATGATCACGGCACCCTCATCCAGCGTCGGCATGAACGTCTTGCCAATCCCCCCGTAGGCGACGACGAGCAGTCCAAGCCCGGCCGCGGAGAGCAGATACACTGGCAGGGGGAACCGCAGGCATTTCTTGAGCAGCGCACGGTAGCCGCGTGTCATCACACGCACTAGCCACGGATCGGAGTGTGCGCCTGACTTGAGGAGGAACGACGACAGAACGGGAATGAGAGTCAGCGACAGAATGAGCGAGCCGCTCAGCGCCATGATCATTGTCAGCGCCACGGGACCAAACAGCTTCCCTTCCAGTCCACTGAGCGACAGGAGCGGCAGGAACACCAGGCAGATAATGACGATCCCGGCGGTCACGGGCGTGGCCACCTCACTCGCCGCCCGATAAACCTCATGAAGCTTCGGTACGCTCGAGCCCGGCTTCGCGCGCTGGAGACGCTCGACAGTGTTCTCGACAACGACCACCGCTGCATCGACGATGAGACCAACGGCGATGGCGAGCCCACCCAAGCTCATCAGATTGGCGGTCATGCCAAACTGCCGCATCATGACGAACGTCACCAGCGCTGCAAAAGGCAGAGTCACGGCAACGACAAACGCCGCGCGCACATTCCCGAGAAAGGCCACCAGAAGGATGACAACCAGAACCGTTGCTTCGAGAAGCGCCTTGCTGACCGTTGCAACCGCACTGGAAATCAGGTCGGAGCGGTCGTAGAACACGTTGAGGTTCACGCCCGGAGGAAGACTCGGCTTTAGCTCATCGAGCCTCGCGCGGACCGCCTTAACGATGGCGCTGGCATCGGCCCCGCGCAGCGACAGGACCAGTCCCTCGACGGCTTCGCCCTTCCCGTCCTTGGTCACGGCGCCATAGCGCGTGAGATTTCCGATCTTGACCGTGGCGACGTCGCCGAGGCGAAGCGTGCGCTCGCCGTCCATCTTGAGAACGATCTGCTCCAAATCTCTCGGCGCCGTGATGGCGTCTTGCGAACGTACGACAAGCGCCTTCTCACCCTCGCTGAGCCGTCCTGCGCCGTCATTCCGGTTGCTGGCCTCGATGGCTTGCGCCAGATCGGCGACGCCAAGGCCTGCGGCGGCGAGCGCCGCACCGTTCGGTGTAACCTCGAAGGTGCGCACCATTCCGCCGAGGGCGTTTACGTCCGCCACACCCGGTATGGTGCGGAGCGCCGGCCGAATGGTCCAATCCAAGAGGCTGCGCCGCTCTTCGAGCGACAGGTCGCCGCCTTCGATCGTGAACATGAAGACGTCGGACAGCGGGGTGGAGAGGGGCGCCAAGCTGCCGGTCACGCTCGCAGGCAGATCGCCGCGAACGCCGGCAAGCCTCTCGGCCACCTGCTGGCGCGCCCAATAAATGTCGGTGCCTTCTTTGAAATCCAGGGTGATGTCGGTCACGGCGTATTTCGCGGCCGACCGCAGGATGGTCAGCCCAGGAATCCCGAGCAGCTCCATCTCTATCGGGGTCATGACGCGAGTTTCGACCTCCTCCGGCGTCATGCCCGGGGCTTTTAGGATCATCTTCACCTGCACGGGCGAGATGTCCGGAAATGCGTCGATGGGAATCGTACGGAAGGCATAGACGCCCACCCCTGCCACGAGCGCGTACAGGAGCAGCATGAAGACCCGCTGGGTCAGCGAGAATTCGATCAGGCGTCGCAGCATGACCCTATTCCCCCTGCAGCATCTGTTCGAGCCCCGGGAGGCCGCTCACTGCGACCTGAGCGTCCGGTGAAAGGTCGCCGACAATCGTGGCCGCGTCCGTGGACTTGCCGCGCAGCTCCACCTCCTTGATCGTGAAGCCGGCGTTGTTTCGTACGAACACGGCGCTCTGGCCGGAAATGCGCGCGATAGCTTTGGTGGGAACGGAAAAGGCGCCGGGCACCGCAGGCCGCTGAAGCTGGATCGACACCAGCTGGCCCGCCAGCAGTCCGCTCTCGGGGGGGATCGCCGCATAAAGAATGGCCGATCGCGTCATCCCCTGCAGCGATTTGCCTATCGACACGACGCGACCCGTCGGACCACCGACAATTTGTATGGTGCTGCCCGGTTTCACGACCGCGACGAGGCTGGCGGGCACTTGGGCTTCAACCCAGAGCGCGTCGCTCGTATCCACTGTCACCACGGCGCCCATCGACTCGATCGTATCGCCGGGCATGGCATTGACCTCGACGATCGTGCCATCGACGGGAGAGGGAATCGAATAGTCGCCGGACGGTCCCAGCAAGGAGATCGCGTGAAGCGACAATGTTCTCTTGTG
>JBBQJV010000151.1:0-4204 GCA_038326205.1 Caulobacterales bacterium
CAAGCGCTAACGGCTGTTCGAACATACGAGCAATGGCTGTTGCGACGACAGGGAGTTGCGGCGTTACGGCCGGCGCCGACCGGCATGCCTGGCCAAACCGGCAGTCCATCTTATTGCCGTGATCGGACGTTTCGTCGGGCGCCGAAGGTGGCTGCGGGCAGCAGTCATGCGAGGCCGCAGCAGCCGCCTTGTACGGGCAGGCCTGCGCCGCCCACGCGCTCGCCGTCCCGGTGACAACCAGCGAGGCGACGAGCAGAACGGTGAACCATATCTTGCGCATGTTGAATTAACCTGCTCGTGAGTCAGCGTATGGTCAAGGCATGCCGCTGTCGCAATCTGGTGAAGTGCCTGATCATTCCCGCGCTCGGTGATCTGCTTGATCGATGCAGTTAACCGCAAATCCGTAGGGCGCGAGGGCCACCGATGACGAGCCCGCCACATCATTACGATCGACAGGACTGATCGACAGCTTCCGTTCCGCGCGACCTGCCCCATCGGGCACGTCATCGCCAACAGCAGCCATAGAGGCGCTGCGAATGGTCCGAAAATCCTGAGGCAGGTCAGCCTCGCAATTCAAATCCATCGGTCTATGTTCCATGCTTAGTTGTGAAATTCATCGTTTATGACGAACCTACGCGAACGCGAAAATCTGGCCTTCCTGCAGGACGGCGGAGAAATGGGTGCACTCATGCGCGCCCACGATAGGTCTACGTCTCCGCTCGGCGAACCAGAGGAAGCAAAAGCCGGTGTGTTGGATTCGAGCGCGAGCGGACAGGTGGGGGCGGGCTTGACGAAAAGCGAGAGCCCATGAAGCACGCCATCATAGTTGGCCATCCAGACCCGTCGAGCTTCACACTGGCGATGGCGCAAACATACGCAAAATGTCTCTCGTCGCGTGGCCATGACACACTTGTTCGCGACCTCTATCGGCTCGACTTCGACCCGCGCCTCAAACTGTCCGAAATGCCCAGCCGACCTGACTGGGCCCCCGCGGCGGATGTCCAGGCCGAACGCCAACTGCTGGCTGACGCCAATGTCTTCGCCTTCATCTATCCGCTCTGGTTCAATTCACCGCCAGCGATCATCAAGGGCTACATAGATCGCGTCTTCGGCGCGGGATTTGGCTACGCCAGACTGCATTCTGGCGGCCAGGAACCGCTGTTGACCAACCGCCATCTCATTCACATCACGGCCTCGGGTTCATCCTCCGCCTGGCTCGGTGAACAGGGCGTATCGGGTTCAAGCCGGACGCTTTTCCAGGACACATTCGCCCATGTGTGCGGATTGCGAGTTCGCCCGCACGTTCATTTTGACGGCATTGTACCTGGCCTCGCCTCACGCTGGCTGGCCGCTAACCTGAAGACGCTTGAAACCAAGCTGATCCAGTATTTTGGGCCGGGCAGCACAGACCTTACCTGAGCGCCTTCTCCGCGAAAGTGGAGCTGCAAGTTGACTGTCTGCTTCGGGCCATCGATGCTGAGGCCGACACAATGTTACGGTCGGCGGGGTCGCTCCAGTTCTTCCCTTCCCGGCCGCCTCCTTCATCAGGCACGGCATCGCCAGCAACCGACATCGGTAATCTCCTGAAGTTGGTGCTGAGATGTGACCTTGCTGCGGCAGCCATGCCACTGCGCGCATTCAACATTCGACGCATCGAAAAAGGCGGAACGTTAGACCCTTCCGAAGCGCGCTTGTCGCCGCGATCTTTCTCTTCTTGAGCTAAACTGAAAGCACGAAGAATGGGTTCGATGAAGGTCCGATCGGCGACGCGCCGCAGGACCACGAGGCCAGGTGGAATAGCGCGTCGCCAGGTGATCACAAGCGCGCCGAGACCCTCGCCGGTGAAAGACGTTGTCCGCGCCACATCGTCTGATCAGTAGGTATGTCCTGCCGACACGACGGCCTACTCGGCATGCGCGCCGGCGGACGCGACGGCGGCCCGGCGTCGGGCGCGCCCGTTCATATCGCTTAGGACAATGGCGACCGCAGGCGTAACGAACAGCACGAGAAACGCCGATACCAGCACGCCAAAGCCTAGACTAACAGCCATCGGTATAAGGAACTGGGCCTGCGGGCTTGTCTCGAGAAGAAGCGATGAAAGCCCCAGAACAGTCGTGACCGTCGTCAGGAGAATGGCGCGGAAGCGCCCCGCTGCCGCCATAGCCGCAGCGGTCTCCCGCTCGTAGCCCTGTTTGATCAGTGAGTTGTATCGATCAACAAGGACGACGGATGCGTTCACCGCAACACCTGCAAGCGCGACCATTCCGAACATCGACACGAACGACAGATCGTATCCCAGAACATAGTGTCCAAGAATTGCCCCAGCGAAACCCAGCGGGATGGACGCGAGAATCGCCACGGGCTGTGAATAGGACTTCAGCTGCGTCGCAAGTAGCGCATAGATTGCGAGGAGTGCGATCAGGAAGGTCTGACCAAGGCCAGCGAAATCCTCCGACTGCGCCTGGATAGCCCCGCCCTGGTTCCACCGAAGGCCGGGATAGGTCGCCTCAAGCTCAGGCATGATGGATGCGACAATTTTTGCATTAGCCAGATTTGCCGTTGAAACAGCTTCGTCAATGTCCGCCGTAACGCTTACCACTCGACGCCCGTCAATGCGGTAGATGGAAGAGTAGGCACGGCTTTCCTCGATGTTGGCGACAGTCGAAAGTGGCGCAGAGCCCCCCTGTGGAAGCCGAATACGAAAGTCCTGAAGGCTCGCCAGAGTTCTGCGCGCCGCCTCCGGGTAACGCACATAGACGCGCACCTCCTCCCGCCCGCGTTGAATACGTTGCACCTCGTCGCCAAAGAAGGCCTGCCGCATCTGCCTTGCAATGTCTGCGGGCTTTATACCCGCCGACTGGCCCAGCGGGGTGAGCTTGAAGACCAGCTGACCCTTGCCCAGATCATAGCTGTCGTCGATCTGGTTTGCGCCCTCTATGCTGGCAAGCTTGGCTTTCAGCGTAGCTGCAGCAGCCAGGAGCACACCGTCGTTGCCGTGCGTAAGCTCCAGATCGACGTCGGATCCGAATCCTCCAATGGCCGAGTCGAAGCTGATACGTTCAACGCCGTCGACCACGCCGACCTGCTCGCGCCATCGCCGCTCGATTTCGGCCGCCGACATTTTTCTTCCGCCAAACGGCGTCAACTCGATCGATACCTGTCCGATATTCTCGGATGCTGAAAATCCGCTCTGATCCCGCGGACCGCCGCCCGAACTTGCACGACCTCCGGCCGTCCTGGAGACCGAAACAAAAAGTATCTCGCCGGTCTCGTCTCGGACCTTGTCGGCCACCGCAAGCGCCGAGCGCTCCAGATGATCGACAATTGCGACGGTTCGCGAATAGGGCGCACCGGCTGGCAGCGTCACCGATGCGGCCAGCTCATTGCCCTCGATGTTTGGAAAGAAAATGAAGCGGACAACACCATTGCCGACCAGAGAGAGGCAGAACACGAAAAAAGCCAGTGCGAGGCCAAGGGTGGTATAGCGCCGACGCGCGGCAAGAAGCGTTGTCTTGAAGACGAAGTTGTCTGCAACCCAACGAATGCCTTTGGTGACCCGTCTTTGAATGCGTTTCAGGATACCGCGCGACCAGTCGCCGCCATGGCTGATGTGAGACGGCAGGATGAACAACGCCTCCACGAGTGACATCGCAAGAACCGCGATTACGACGATCGGAATCGCCCGTGAGATTTCAGCGAAAGCGCCTCCCGTCAGCAGGAGCGGCGCAAATGCGACGACAGTTGTCGCCACGCCAACAATGACGGGGGCTGCCACGGATCTGACGCCCCGCGTCACCGCCGCAATGCCCGCGTCACCGGCCTGACGCGCCTCGTCTATGCTTTCACCAACAACAATGGCGTCGTCGACGACGAGCCCAAGCACAATGATCAGACCGAAAAGCGAAATCTGGGTCAGCGTCACATCGAGCGCGCCGAATATCAGAAATCCGCCCATGAAGGCTGTCGCGATCCCGGTGCTGACCCAGAACGCAAGCTTGAGATCAAGCGTCAGGACCAGAAAGAGAAAGACAAGCGCAAATCCGAAAAGCGCATTGCGAGTGAGAAGGTTTACGCGTTCCGAGAGCAGAAGCGACTGATCCTTCAGAAGGACAACCTCTACGCTGGCGGGGGGCGTGTATTCCGACAGGAAGTCATCGACTGCACCGCGCACCTTCAGAAGGTCCTCGGCGCCGGCTCGCGATAC
>JBBQJV010000152.1:0-4129 GCA_038326205.1 Caulobacterales bacterium
TTACCGCTCTTCTGGAGTGTGCACCGTCCACATTCTGCTGCCAATCCTCTGGCTGGACTGCTACCAGAACAGAAATGAGGCTTGCCCATTTTTGCGAGGAATCATCTTCGCTACGAAGCCTTTCTTCGACCAAATCAAGAAGGCTTTCAATTAGCGCCACTTCTTCACTTCGCCACAGGGAATCGGACATGAGCGTCCCCACAAGCGTATTCTGGGCGTTCTGCCGCACCGAGTCATCGTCAGCGAACAGGTTTTGAACCAACTCCGAGTTATGCGCGATGACCGGGTTGAGCGGGCAGAATGACAAGCGTTCCAAGCCAGGCACGGAGCACAAGATCACTGGCTGGACGATGGCCGCCACGCTGGCCGCCAGACCCAAGACGGTAGCAACGATGAAAAGCCAGCGACGCCAGAGAGGCGGCGGTGGTAATCGGGGGCGGGGTTTCCGGCTGCCCAGTGGCGGGGCTGAACGGGGCTCTCGCATCAGCGCTATAAACAACTTGTCGTCCAGCCCATTGTTGGTCCAGGGCCGCTGGCGATTGCCGGTACGTTCCGTCACTTGGGCGCGCACGAGTCGCAGCATCTCGTTGATTTCTATTTCGGGGGTGGCGAGGTGGTCGATCAGCGCCTGAGTGAAGTGGCTGAGGCCCTTGTTAGGATCGATTGCTGTGTAGCCGTCCTCGGCGGCATGGGCTACCAACGCTTGCCCGAGGTCTTTTTTCGCTACTGCGGCGAGGCCTTTGCTTTCAGCGATAATGCTCTTGGTGCGCAGGCTGGACATGGCAGCGGAAAATGGGTCGTTACGGCAGGCGTCGAGAAACATCAGGCTGACCTTTGCTTTCGCCCGCATTTCGTCGAGTAAGACGTCGGCCCGATACCCGAACCGACCGAGGTCATCTGGACGCTTTATCAAGGCGTCGATTGCCATTACAAAATTCTTCCCGTCCGGCGTCCGGGCGCCATGGCCTGAAAAAAAGAACAGCGCAGTCGTCTCATTGTCGAGGCGGCCGAGGAAGTCCTCCCAGGCAGTACGCAGGTCATGGTAGCTACAGTCATACCCTTGCACGACGGTAAAACCGAGCCCCTCTAACACCGTGACCATGGCTGCGGCGTCCTCTTTGGGCGCATTGAGCGGGGTGGCGTGAGTGTAGCTGGCGTTGCCGATGGCGATGGCGATAAATGGCATAATGGGTTTTCAGATGTCGATGTCGATGCCGGGCTTACCCAGCGGATCAGGATAGACGCAGGTGTAGCGCCATGCGACCTGAAGCGTCTCGTCCGACCAGAGTCCGGCCTGTGCGTGGGAACTGTTGAAATAGAGCGTCTTCGGGCGTTCGGGATCGTTCGCCAACACCCGCGCGATAGCCTCGGCATCCGGATGTCCATGACGTGTGCCGTTTGTCGAAATAGCAAAGCGGGTGCAGTCGAGCATCGTGAGAAGCTCGGGCGACAAATTGCGCTTCGATCCGTGGTGGCACAGCTTGAAAAGGTCGACCTTCAGCGGGTTATTGGCGCTATAGCCCTTTGATGCAAGTGTTGCGGCGATGCGAGTGGGGTGGGCATCGGCGCCTAGAATCACACGTTTGCCGTTGTATTCGGCGAGAAAGGCGATCGAAGAGCCGTTCGGCGGCTCGTCGTCTTCCCTGAACCCGGCTTATTCACCGAAATCGAGCGGGATTGGTTGCGTGCGCCTGAAGGTGCTTTAGAATCAAGCTGCTACACAAAGACCTTCGGCAGCATCGGACGCACGCATGGGTGAAACGCTACAGCCGGTCACGCCCGGGTTCAACCGTTCGCTTCGGATCGAAAGCCGGGCCGATCGGCTGACGGGGGATCCCGGTGTGGTGGTGCTGCGAGAGATCCTCGAGCGCAGCGGGATCGTGGGCTGGATGACCTCCCGGATGAGGGACCCCCGCCGCCAGGAGGATGTGACGCATGACCTGGCATCGCTGATCCGGACCTGCGTGTTGCTGGCCGCGCAAGGTTGGCGCGACCATGACGACGCGGATGCCCTGCGCCACGACCCGGCGTTCCGGCTGGCGGCCAGTTCCGCGGCGGGTCTGACGCCGCTCGCAGACGGCGGCGGTCTGGCGTCGCAGCCGACCTTGTCGCGGTTCACCGCGCTGATGGCGGAGCCCGCGAACCTCAAGGTCCTGCGTGAGGCGGTGTTGGAACTTGCCGGCAGAGGCATCAGGGCCGAGCGGGGCGGAAAGAAGATGGCCTGCGTGACGCTCGACGTCGACAGTGCCCCCATTGAGGTTTATGGCCACCAGCCGAAGGCGGAGTGGAACGGGCACTACAACGCACGGATCTACCATCCGCTGATCACTTCGATTGCCGAAACCGGCGACATGCTCGACGCCCGGCTGCGCCCCGGCAATGTCGGCACCGCAGACGGCGCGCTCGATGTGATCCTCGACGTCGTGGACCGGGCGCGGAAGACCTTCTGCGACGTGGCCATGGTGCGCATCGATGCGGGCTTCCCTTCGGCCGCGCTGCTGGCGGGCCTTGATGCACGCGGGATCGACTATGTCTCGCGTCTGCGTGCCAATCCCGTGCTGGACCGGCTGGCGGAACCCTGCATGAAGCGTCCGCCGGGGCGCCGCCCGGCAGAACCGCGGAGCTGGCTCTATGAATTGCGATATCAGGCCGACAGCTGGGACAAGCCGCGCCGCGTGATCCTGGTCGTCAAGGAGCGCGCCGACGATCTCCTGCTCGACCGCTTCTTCCTGGTCACCTCGCTCGGCTGGACGGCGAAACTGCGCCACGAGGTGCTGGCCCACTATCGCGAACGCGGGAAGGCCGAAGGCCACATGGGCGAACTGAAGGACGTGCTGGCTCCGGCGCTCTCCTCCACCAATCGGGCAAAGTCGCACTGGCGCGGCAAGAAGCTGAAGTCGAAGACACCGGCCGTGGATGCCTTCGCCTGCAACGAGGTCCGGCTGCTTGTCGCCTGTCTCGCTTACCAGATCATGCATATCGCCCGCCGCGTTATGGCGAAGGCGACCGGGACGGGCTGGAGCCTGCGCCGCCTGCGAGAGCGGGTGCTCCGGGCCGGTGCGCGGCTGCTGATCTCGGGGCGCAGGATGACGCTGGCGCTGTCCTCAGCTGCGGCACCGTTCTGGTCGATGCTCTGGCCCGGGATCATGGCCCTGCATTGGGCCGATCCGTAGCGGCCTGACGTCGGCCCAGCCTGTGAAACCGAAAACGCCCGCGGGCGGCCCGTCGTCATGCGCAAGAGGCGACTGCCCGCCTCCGGGACCTGCCAAAAACGAACCCGGGGGCCCGACGGGCCCGCCAACCATCGACCGAGGCCGCTCACGGACCCGGAACAAGGCCATCGCGGGCTTCGAAACCGACCGGAGCCCCGCTCGGAGAGGGGTTCGATGAATATCCCGGGCTGAAACCTGCAATCCTCGCCCTCATCCGGCAAATCCTGACCGTCGCTGGCACTGCACTAGTCGCCAAGGGCTATGTCCAGGCCTCCGACATTGAGCCGGTCATTGGCGCACGGCTGACCATCGGGTCGGTCGTGTGGTCAGTCGCGGACAAGCGGGAAAAATGACAAATCTCGCAATGTCAATTCCCGCCAAATGTTAGAGCGCCTACCAGCACAGTCGCCAGCAAGAAGCCCAAGACCTTTTGCGCATTGAAGAACATCCGTATTGCAAGGCGGTCATGTTGCACTTGGGCATAGTCCGAAGATGGTTCCATCAACGGTATTGCGTTCTGAAGGGAGAAGAAGGCACTATCTCCCCATGAAGCTCTGGATGCCCCATGTTTACAAAGTGATTGGCACGGTCTGGCGAGGGCGGTTCCAATTGCGACCAGACCAATAAACCAATAAAAGGCAACCTGGGGATAGACACCAAAACCAATAGTGATCTGCAAAAACCGATCAAAGAACAAAGTCATCACTTGCCGGACCCACCGACCAAATTCAGATCGCCAATCGGCAGAAACTCGCGTGTCTGCTCGATGTATGAGACGTGCATAGGCGACTTCGGTCGCTGACGCGTCATCCCCCATATTTCGCAGGACTGATTCCAATACCCTGAAAGGTTGAGGACGGTATTCCGCGAGTCCCGGGGCTGTTGAGGCATTCAGCCAATTTACTAACGCTTGGGCG
>JBBQJV010000153.1:0-4114 GCA_038326205.1 Caulobacterales bacterium
AAGGTCCCATTCCTTTACGACACGCATTGCGCTCGGCACTGTCGCGACAACTGTGTCGGCGGTAGCGACATAGTTAAGGACGCGCTTGGCCTGCGGAAGGTAGCCGTCTTGGGGGTTGGTCAGGCTGTCCCAACCGAAGTCTCTCCGGACAACGCTTCCTGCAAAGACGATATTGTTGAATCGAACGGCACGGCAGTGACGCAGGGCCGAGGCCAGCAAATAGGTGCAGTTGCTGTGTCCGACGAAGTGAAATTGGTCTGCCTTCGGGTACATAGCCCTCGCTGTCACATACTGATCACGCAGCCATCCCGCGCGCTTGCGTCGTTCTGCCAGGATCAGGAATGGACCCATCGAAAAAAATCCATACGTCGAAGTCACAGATCTACTGCGGATCCTGCGATTTCGCGCAAGGTCCTTTATTCGAACGGCAAGTTTTCGCGTCCAGTACCCATAATCACGAATACCGTGCACAACAAAAACAACAACAGAGACATCACGGTTTACTTGAATGGGTCCGCGTCTGTCGCCAGTTGCGATGCCGCTGTTGACCGCATCGATGTCGTAATCGTCGAGCGCTTCGTCCACCATATCGGCCAAAACGCGGCGGGAGACGGCAACGGTATCGAGCGCTTTCTCATCGCCGACCAGCGCTGTGAGGATAAACTCTCGCCGAGTCGCTCCACTCGGTCCGTTGAAGCTGATGATATCGAGGTGGTTTGTCCGGGGTACCTCGATGTAGTGAAAGTGCGCCCCTGTTGCCAGGTCAACGTTGTCGGCTGGCGCGACTACGTCGTCGACCGTGCCAAGTAATTGTACCATAATCGGGGGCTGGCGATTGGCGTCGCGCAATGCCTCCATAACTGACAGAGTCTGCAGCCGCGTGGTGGTTATCCATGGCGCGCCGCGGCGGATGTCGAGCATCGCAAAAGCATCACCGAAAACTACCTCGATAAGGCTGGCTGCCCAGCTTTGCAGGCGAACCGTGGTGGTCATCGGAGCAAGCTGATTCCAGCCACGAGCGACTGCCGCGAGCAGGACGATGCGGGACACGCATTCAGCCCAGGGTTCTGCATCGGCAAGGTTAGCTGTCCCGTCGATCTTGCCTCCCATTGCCTGTGCCCATACCGCTCTCGCCAGCGCTGCGCCGTAGCTGTGGCCAACAAAACGAAGGTCCTCGTAGCGGAGTCCATCAGGGCGCGACGCCCTTGCTGCCACGATATCGCGAATGGCCCCTACCAGCTGAGCGGTTATGCCCGTTCCCCGGCTTCGGGAGAGAAACGCACGGATGGGGAGCGGCGGCGTCCAAATGTCGGCATCGGGCAGCACTGAATGCACAGCATCTGATATTGCATCGAGCCCGCTAGTATCTTGGCCCGCCGCATGCAGAAGGACTAAAAGCTGACGTGAGCTCCCATGCACGTCCAGTCCCGTCGTTGCAATGATCGTCTTCGCCACGCTTGCCTCTTTCATACAATTTCAGATGAGCGTTGCGCAACCAGCGCGACTGGTACAGCCTGGATTCGTATGTCTCTGAGCCAGCCATGCGCAGGCGCTTCTGCTGTCAAGTCAGCCCACGCATCTTCGCCCCCCTTCTGAACGGAGAACTCCTCGCTCACCCTTGAGCTCCCGGCCGAGCCGTATTGGCTTGACCTGCCGCGCGGCGTGCGTGTGGAAAGCCGCCCCGTCACCACCGCCATCATGGCTGTCGCCCAGACTGCCTCCGCCCGCTGCCTCGGCGCGGTCCGCGCTTTTGACGCCGACCTCGACCCCGACATGGCACGTGGCTTGGCCTTCGCCTTCCTAGTCAAAGCGCTCGCATGCCCAGCGGTGACAGCGTGGCAGAGCACCGGCGACGCCGTCCGCGAGCAGCCGCCGCTCGTGCTTGGTAGCGGTGCCGGCAAGGGTGAACCCACTCGTCGTGTCACGTCTTGTGCCAGTCCACGTCGAATCCGCGCGTATCCACATGCACGAAGCGCGGATAGAGGCCGATACCGCCGCTGAACAACCCCTCCCTGCGCATCGTCCGAAGCATGTCGGCCCAGTCGCCCGCCTCGCCGCCGCCCGATAGAACATGGAAGTCGCACGCCCTGAACTTCATGTGCTGGCTATCCAGTTCGCCGCCCACGAAGGCATTGTAAACGGGGTTGCGATAGACGCTGTTGAAGACCACGGGCCTGTTGGTGCGCTTGCGGAACTCCATCATCACGCGCACCAGTGGCACCACATTCGTCCATAGTTCCTTCGCCGGTACCGCGTTTCTGCTTGCCGGCGGAGCCGCAGCGTTGTTGTTGCCGAGGAAAAGAAACTCCTCTGCCTCGAAATTCTGGAGGTCAGGGATTTCGCGCAGAAGGAAGGCGGCGAAGCTGCCTGGCGCGGGAGGCACGGGTGCCGGCGCCGGATCGTCCTCCGCCCCATCATCGGTGTAGTCGAGATGGAGGTCGACCGCGCCGCGCTGATGCAACGCCTTCAGCAGGCTTGCGGCGCCGCACTGCTTCGAGACCGCCCTCCTGTCAAAGACGTGGTCCGCCACGAACTTGCCGCTGCCGTAGATGCTCGACATGCTCCAGAGGTATGGAGAGGGAACCCCCAGGCTGCGGTAACCCCATCCATTATATGTTTCCCACCGGAACAGGGCTCGCGGCAGCGACCAGTCCCGCAATCCCCCTAGTCGCTTAAGCGCCAGTGCGTCGCGCGCGCTGTCCTCCCAGGTGAAGGGCGGGTTGCCAGTCGCAGGGCGATTGGCCGGCACGCGCTTCGTCCGCGCGCCCAGCGGATCGCCGTTATGCAGGTGCGTGTTGGGATTAAAGGTCGATTCCAGCATGTGGATCGCGGCAATGAACCACCATGGGATGCCGAGGGGATTGCCCACCGCCTCGTAGCGGCGCCGGCTGGCCATGGCGCGGTCGGCCATGTCGCCCACGGCCGCGCCATGTTCGGAGATGTCGGCACCCAGGAAGAAGCGGACATACTCGTCGGCCAGCATCTCGTAATGCGTGCTGCTGATCGGGGTCGGCGCGGCTAGCCGCCGTCCGTCCGCGCCGGCGGACAGCGTGCGCGCCGCGGGTGGCGTCGGCGGCGGGGGCAGATTCGCCTCGTCGGCCACAGCGGCAGTTTCGGCCGCAGTGGCATCCGGAGCAGCGGAGCGCATGCCTTCTCCATCGTGGACGAGGCGGAGCAAGGCAGCGGCGTCAGCGACAACCCTGGCGCCGCCACTGCCGAGCGCCTCGACCCGCGGCGCCAGCAGTCCGATTAGGTCGAGCAGTGCGACGGTGCCTTTCCGATAGTCGCGAAGCTTCTCCTGTAAGTTGGCCTCCGCGAATGCGACGATGATCTCGTTGGCCTTAGCGCGTTCCAACTGAGTTGCGGGAACATCGAAATTCGCGATTTTCTCCAGTTCGCGGATCGCCGCCAGCGACATTGTGCCGGCATCGCCGGATGAGCCTGACATGAGCCTTCTCCTTCAGCGGCTGGCGGGAATGCTGCCGCGAACGGTATCCAGGAAACGGCGTGCATCTACGGCGAAGGCGACCGCCTGCTCGAGGTCCCGGGTCGCGCCGGCAAGGGTAGGACGGCGTCTGGCCTCGGCGCCGGCGGCAAGCTGGTCGAGCGCCGCGGACATCGCCCGGAGCGCGCTGACATAGGCGTTGAGCGCGGCGATGAACTGCTCAATATCCCGCCGTGCGGCCTGCTGAAGGCCAAGGATTTCCTCGCGGCTACCGGCGCGTGCTCGCGCCCGGGTGAAGTCGCGATACCGGCCGGCGGCGTAGACCTCGTAGAGGGAAGCGGTATCCGCCTCCAGCGCACGCAGCACGCTCTGCATGGTGGCGCGGTCGGACAAGATCACGGAGTTCAGCGTCGCATTCGCGCGGGCTTGGTCGAGCCGCTCAACGAGCGGTGGGAGCGCAACGAGCAGCGGCGCGAAGGGCGCGATTGGGGTCGCCAGCGCGATGGCGCCGAGCGCGGCACTGGCCAGCGTGGTGATTTGCTGGCTCCGAGCCTGGACGCGGGCCGGGTTCGCGCCTTCCGCCACCTCGGCGAGCAGTTCAGCATAGCCAGTCGAGAGGTCTAGAAGGATGAGGCGCGCCGCCAAGTCAGGTGGCGCGGTACGCGGATC
>JBBQJV010000154.1:0-4037 GCA_038326205.1 Caulobacterales bacterium
CCGATCGTCGAAAGCCAGCGTTTGAAAAGGCTCTTGGCCTCTCGCGTGGTTAGGACATCCGTATCGGCCGCACCAGGTCCAACCCGGAAAGGTGGTTCGTTTTCTCTGACCGGGGTCTGGGGTTGGGATAGGCGGACTTTGGAGGTTTTTGAGTTTTCCAGATCGGTGCTCACCCATTGCGCTATATTGCATATTGAACATGCTGTGTTAAATATACACGGATGATTGATCGCCTCGTTGAAGAAGACGTTCGCAGCGCGCTGGGCCGCCAGGCAGCTGTGGGCATCATCGGGCCGCGCCAGGTGGGCAAGACAACGCTCGCGCTCAAGATCGCCGAGGAGCGCCCATCGCTTTATCTCGACCTTGAGTCACCGCAGGACCGGGCCCAGCTGCAAGAGCCCGAACTTTTCTTCGAGCGGGAAGCCGGCAAGCTCATCATCCTCGACGAAATCCACCGGACGCCTGATCTGTTCCAGCCGATGCGCGGGTTCATCGACCGCCAGCGCAGGAAAGGGCGCAGGGCAGGGCAGTTCCTCATCCTCGGATCAGCCGCGATCGACCTTTTACGCCAATCAGGGGAAACGCTGGCGGGGCGGATCGAATACGTGAACATGACGCCAGTCTCAGCCTTCGAGATTGACCCGGGACGAACTCAGGAAGAGCGGCTCTGGCTTAGGGGCGGCTTTCCGGACAGCCTGCTGGCCCGGACGGACAAGGACAGTTTCCTCCTGCGCAGGAGCCTGATCCGGACCTATCTCGAACGCGACGTCCCTCAATTCGGACCACGTGTTCCGGCGGAGACGCTTGAACGCCTCTGGATGATGCTCGCCCACAACCAGGGTCAGCTCCTCAACGCCTCGAGGCTTGCCGCCTCACTTGAGGTCTCGTCTCCAACTGTCTCACGCTATATCGACCTGCTCGCCGATCTATTGTTGGTGCGGCGCCTCCCGCCGCTCATTGCCAACGTGGGGAAACGCCTGGTCAAATCCCCCAAGGTCTATGTCAGGGACAGCGGTCTCCTGCACGCCCTGCTCAGCCTGCGCACTTTGCAGGATGTCATCGGCCATCCCGTGGCGGGATCGAGTTGGGAAGGCTTCGTGCTGGAGAGCCTGCTGGCGGCAGCGCCCGATGACGCCAGCGCAGCCTTCTATCGCACCGCGGCCGGCGCAGAAGTGGATCTCGTTCTCGATCTCGGACGCAAGCTGGGACGCTGGGCCATCGAGATCAAACGGACGGTCGCGCCATCGGTGTCCAAAGGGCTCAAGGTCGCCATCGAGGATCTCAAACCCGATCGCACATTCATCGTGCATGGCGGTGCGAGGGATTTTCCTCTTGGCGGCGGTGTGGAAGCCATCACGCTCCGTGCTCTGAGTGAGTTGCTGTGGAATGCAAGATAAAGATAGCGCGGCGGTTGGGACGCCAACCGCCTGTCTGCACATAGAAAAAACCGCCGCGCCTTCATGAGGCGCTGGCGGCGGATCCGCCGCAACTTCGCGAGCGGGGTGCAAGCACTGGAATTGATGCGGGGAGTCGGCATCCTCGTCATCATGACGAAGCGCGACAATGAGTTCGAACTGAAGCTGGGCCGGATCGGCCACGAGCGGTCCTCGACCCTTGCTGGCGTGCGCGCCAAGGTGCGTCAGCACACTGGCGCGAAGGCTGCACCGAAGACGCGCATCGCACCGAGGACCGGCATCCGCGCGCATTTCCGGAAGGGCTCGGCGGGCAGGGCAAGGCCCGTCATTCCCACGCAGCGTCGCGTCGTCGTGAAGGCCCGTTACGTGATGCACGGTTCAGGCAAGGGCGCGTCGTTGCGGGCGCATGTGAGCTATCTGGCGCGCGACGGCAAAGCTGCCGAACGCGGCGAGCCGGGGCTTGAGCGCTCGGTCGATTATCTGCAACGCGCGGACACGCCAGAAAACGAACGCTTCGCCTTCTACGATCGCTCCGAATTTGGTGTCGACGGCAAGGCGGTCACGGCCGGGTGGGCAGAGGACAGTCGGCATTTCCGGCTGATCATTTCGGCCGAAGATGGCGAAGCGCTGGGCGACCTCAAGCCCTTTATCCGCGAAGTAATGTCGGGCCTGGAGAGCCAGCTGGGCACGAAACTGGAATGGCTGGGGGTGGACCACTGGGATACCGACAACCCGCATACGCATGTGCTGATCCGGGGACGACGTGCGGATGGGCAAGACCTGTTCATTCCTTCCAGGCTGATCTCCTCAGGCATCCGCGAGCATGCGCAGGATGTCGTGACCCGGGTGCTTGGCCCCCGGCTGGAGAGCGACCTCGCGCGCGATCAATGGCGCGAGATCAGCCGGATGGCGGCAACGTCACTGGACCGCGAGCTGATCGCTGCACGGGACGGCGAAGGTATGATCCGAGTCTACCGGCCTCAACTGATTGCCCGGCTGGAGCGGTTGGAGGCCTGGGATCTTGCCCAGCGGTCGCGGGATGGCTGGCGTACTTCGGAAGACCTGTTCGGCAAGCTCAAGGCCCTTGAGGAGCACCAGGCAATCGAGCGGGCCGTCTCAACCCATCGCAGACCTGGCGAGCTTTTGCCGCTGCTGGCTGCCGTACGCACAGATGCGATCGAAGGTCAGCTCGTGCACTATGGGCCGGCAGACGACATGGGCGATGACTTTCTGGCGGTCATCGAGACGGGCAGGGGAGAGTTGCGCTATGCGCGCATCGCGCGGGAAGCTGATCAGCTCACGCTGGATGGCGTCGTCGCGGGTTCCCTTGTAACGCTGGAGCCGAACGTGCCGGCGCCGAAGCCGGCCGACCATGCCATTGCCGCGATCGCGGAGAGGACTGGCGGGCTCTATTCAGCTGAGCATCACCGGTGGGTCTCGCATACCGTAAGTGACAGTCTGATCGAGGCAAACATCCGCCGTCTCGAAGCGATGCGACGAATGAGCCTCATCAGCAGGGACGCCAACGGCGTGTTTCTCGTTGAGCATGACCACCTTGAGCGGGCGACGCTGTTCGATGAACGGCTTTCCCGGCGTTACCCGATGATTGCCGGTGTTGCTTCCTACTGGACGCTGGACGAGCAGGTAACCGCCATCGGTCCCACGCGGCTCGACCGCGTACTGGCGGGCGAAGTCGCCCAACCCGAGGGCGAGGGCACCTTCGCCCGCCAGTACGCTTCCGCGCTTCAGCAACGCCGGTTGTTCCTGATCGAACAAGGCTGGCTTGGCCGCGATCAGTCGGTGTTGCCACAATCGACGTTTAGCTGGTTGGCGACCAATGAAGTGCGCGCCGCGGCCGACGATCTCAGGGCAGAGATTGGCAAGCCTGTCCTGACCGCGCGGCTCAACCAAATCCAGGGCGTCTATGCGCGGCGGATCGATCTTGCACAGGGACGCATGGCGCTGATTGATGCGGGGCGGCACGCAGTGCTGGTGGACTGGCGGCCTGTGCTCGAACGTTTTGGCGGCCGACAGGTCGAGGGCGTCCTGCGCGGGCGTGGCATATCGTGGAGCCTGCAACGCGGATTGGGGATCTCGCTGGCCACGTATCATCGCTGGCAAGCCGCGGTGAAGCGGCCGTGCGCGCCAAGCCCGCGGCCAACGCCGGCGCGGGCGCTGGGGAGCGATGAGCGCCAAAGCGTGCTCGATTTGATGCATGGGCCGACTTATGGCGAGAGCGCCCCAGCCGAGATCTACGCCAGCCTTTTGGATCAGGGGGTTTATCTGTGTTCGATCCGAACCATGTATCGGATCCTTGATCAGCATGGCGAAGTCAAAGAGCGCCGGCGCCAGGCGCGCCATCCGATCTACCAGAAGCCAGAGCTTCTCGCTGAAGCGCCTAATCAAGTCTGGTCCTGGGACATAACCAAGCTGATGGGTCCTGCCAAATGGACCTATTTCTACCTATACGTGATAATCGATATCTTCAGCCGACGGGTCGTCGCCTGGTGTGTCGCCGACACCGAAAGCGCCGCTCTGTTCAAGCCCTTGTTCGAGGACGCCGTCGAGAAGAATGCCGTCTCGCCTGGCCAGCTGACCCTGCATGCCGACCGTGGGCCCTCG
>JBBQJV010000155.1:0-4019 GCA_038326205.1 Caulobacterales bacterium
TCTGGCCGCTAAGTCGAATCTTGAAACCACCCGCAATTTTCCAAGCGACCCGGACGGATCTCGACCGAAAATCATGTAGCTTGTCAGCACACTTGCCAACCTCTTCCTACAAGCGAAGCCGCGACCGTCCGTCTTGGGCCAGCATCACCTGCACCGCCACAATCTTACCGTTGGCCGGATGTCTAAAGACCTTCCGTTGCGGCCTGCCTCCCCCTCAGGCGGGACGTCGCCACAAGTCGACACCGACCTGGCCCGCCCTTCAGCTCACGCGACACACGGATGCCATCCGTGCAATGTGCAGCGTCGCGGAGTGGAGGATGAGAGATTGGCCGAACGATTTGAGCGCCACCGACAGGCCTGGACGAACGACGAAGTGCAGAAACTGCACTTGTTGGCGAGGAAGGGCATGTCGCTTCAGGCGATCGCCAAGGCTCTCACACGCAGCGAGGAGTCGATAAAGGACCGCGCAAGGGCGGATGGTCTGACGCTTGCAAAATTGCGCTGAGTGCGCTCAACGTCATCGAATAGCACTTGGAGCCATTCGCCCCAGATCGCCGCAATCTTGCCGATGATGGGACCGCTCTGAACCTGCCGCACGCGACAAGCGGGCAGGACCGGCGGTTAATCGTCGATCGAGGGTCAAACAGTATTGCACCACTACTCATCGCTGGCTCTTCGACTGAGCGCGCAGCTGGTGTAGGGAGTCGCAGTCTGTCGGGAGGGTAGATGTTATGCGATACGCCAATCTGGGTTCGAGCGGCCTGAAGGTGTCACGCATCTGCCTGGGCTGCATGGCCTACGGCGACGGGACCAAGGGCAGCCACCCCTGGGCGATGGGCGAACGCGAAAGCCAACCCTTCTTCAGGCAGGCGCTAGACGCCGGGATCAACTTCTTCGACACGGCGAATGTCTACTCCGAGGGCGTGAGCGAGAAGATCACGGGCCGTGCGTTGAAGCAGATGGCGCGGCGCGAGGAGGTCGTAGTGGCGACGAAGGTTCACGGCGTCATGCGGCCCGGCGATCCAAACGGGCGCGGCCTGTCACGCAAAGCGATTTTCGCGGAGATCGACGCCAGCCTGTCGCGGCTCGGCATGGACTATGTCGACCTCTATCAGATCCATCGCTGGGACAACGAGACGCCGATCGAGGAAACACTCGAGGCGCTCCATGACGTCGTGAAGGCCGGCAAGGCCCGCTATCTCGGCGCATCATCGATGTGGGCGTGGCAGTTCATGCAGGCCCTTGCTCTGCAGAAGGCTCACCACTGGACGCGGTTCATCTCGATGCAGAACCACCTGAACCTGCTCTACCGCGAAGAGGAACGCGAGATGCTGCCGCTCTGCCGCAATCAGAGCATCGGCGTCATTCCGTGGTCGCCGCTGGCGCGCGGCCGTCTCGCGCGTGCGCCTGATGAGCCGACCAACCGCAGCGAAACGGACAAGTTCGGGAAGTTGCTCTACCGTAAATCCGTCAACGCCGACCGCATGGTCCAAGACCGCCTTGGAGAGATTGCAGCCGAAAAGGGATTGCCGCGCTCGCAGATTGCCCTGGCTTGGGTGATGGCCAAGCCAGAAGTATCGGCGCCCATCATCGGCGCAACGAAGGTCGACCACATCAAGGATGCAGTCGCGGCCGTTGAGATAGTTCTCTCGCCCGAAGAGGTGTCCCGTCTTGAGGAGCCCTACCAGCCGCACACAGTCGCGGGGTTCGCTTGAGCGATCCAGACGTTTGACCGAACGAGTACAGTTGTCTGAAGCGCTCACAATGCCGGTGAAACTGCCGCCGACCCTCGGTGACAATGGCAGTTATGGGCCAGCATCGCCTACGTCGCCACAATATTACGATCGACAGGACTGATCCGAACCTGCCGCATGCGAAGCGCCGACGGGAGCGGGGGTTCATCGCCAATCCCGGGCAGTCGTAACCTTCTGATATTCGGTGTCAGAGTCGACCTTCGAGGGCCAGTCCTGTAACCCTGCTGTCCACACCAGCGGGGTCAGGCGTGCCGGACATCTTCCTTTCATACAAGCGTGAGGATCAGACCCGCGCGATGCTGTTCGCCGATGTGAATAGGCATGGCGCCGCGGAGGACTGGGTACGGCAGTCTGCGGTACGCAAGAGAATTAGCCGTTGTACGGTATGCCGTCGTTGATGATGTAGTCGTTGATGTGGCCGCGATAGGTGCGGCCGCCGAGCTCGACATTCATCATGTGCCCGCGCCACGTGTGACCAACGATCGGCAGCGTAAAAGCCTGTCTGACCGTCGCCACTCCCGTGAGCCGGCGCCCGTCTGCGAGCGTTACGCTCAGAGCGCGTTGCGCGGCAGGCGGATCGATGGTCACGGCTTTGACCTCTGTCGCCTTGTCGCCTTCGAGCAGGTAGCCCTCGCGGCGGCGCGCCGTGATCAGCATGGTGGAGGCCGCGTCTTCACCCCATAGGGTCATGTAGCAGAAGGCTGCCGTGAAGCGCGGACTGGTCTGGACCTGCTCGTGGAACTGGGCGGGGCCGGCGAACTCCACGCGCTTGCCATCGATCCTTACGGTGGCGCGGCCGCGGCCGAACACTTCGGTCCGGCCTGGGTTGAGGCCAGAGTAGAGCCGCTCTGGCGAGAAGGCGATGGACGCCTCCATGCGCTGGTCTCCCCTGCCGAAGGCAGAGGTGACGGACATTCGCGCGAGGCATCGTCCACTTGCGGAAGCGGACGTTGGCGCGCTGACCTTGCCATTGCGTTCGAACACCAGCGCGGACGCGGTATCGGAATAGCGCACATGTTCTCCGGCAACCTGCGACGCATCAGTTCCGCATGGCGCGATGTGGTCAATGAAGGAGTAGAACTGGCCGTCAACCCGCGCATGCATCCAGAGCCAGGCAAGCCCTAACTCAGGATAGCGGCACAGGCGCATGGTGAGGCGCTGTTCACCGTCTTCCGATGCGACACCAGAATGAACAGACTCACTCGGTGTCGCGATATTCGTGAACTGCATATCCAGCGGCGATCCGCTCGGCGCCGTTGCACAGGCACCTGCTGCAAGGGGAAAAAGCACGGCCTGCCTTCGGGTCCACATGCGCTGTGATCCTTGCGATGTCACTATTGTTGCGCCACTCTCATCTCATCGGGCGCGTTTCAGCAAGTCTGCGCGGGACAAGCTCGACCGGAATCGAAGAAGGTTCCGCTGCGCGGATTTCACTAACTGCACAGTGAAGTTGCGGCCGCCTGTTTGGTAGTTGTCTAGCCGAGGGGATCGCTGCGGCCTTTGGCCGAGTGAATAGGGGGCGGCCAGGGCATCGCTGCGCCCTTCAAGCGGGCCGCCTGGGCCAGCCTACTCCGTCCGCAGGCGCCGCCCGTCCGGTTCTTTCACCGGATAGCCTGCCTTGCGCTTGTAGCCATTTACGGTCTCGCGCGTCTGCTTGACGCCGGGCGCCTCGGTCCAGTTGGACGGAGGATTGAGTACGCGACCTAAGAAGGCCAGGGCATCAAGAAAGCGCGGCGCGATCGACGGGCCGACATGCTCGGCGCCTTTCACGAGCCGGTATTCGTGACTGAGGCCTTTGTCGAACAGCACGCGGTGCAGGAACTCCGTGCCGTGGTGAAGGAAGAACATGTCCTGGTCGCCGGCTTCCAGATAGATGCCGAGGCCGACGAGGCTTTCGGGATTGGTGCTCACGATCGTCGCGGGGTTGTTGGCGGCCCAGTAGGCCTCGTCCACTGGCTTGCCGTAGATCGACTGCAGCAGCGCATCGTCTCGCCAGAAGCGGTCGCGCAGCTTTACGTCCTTGAAAGCCAGTGCGGGCTCGACGCCCGGCTCCATGCTGGCGACGGCCTGGAACTTGTCCGGGTACTTGAAGGCGATGCGTAGCGATCCCATCCCGCCCATCGATATGCCGGTGATCAGCGTGCCCTCGCGCCCCTTGGGCACGTTGTAGCCGGCGCGCATCCAGGCGAGCAGATCCCCGACGACGAACGTCTCCCACTTCTGAGATCCGTCACGGTAGTCCATGTAGAAGGACCGTCCGGCGGA
>JBBQJV010000156.1:0-3891 GCA_038326205.1 Caulobacterales bacterium
ACCAGGACCGCCACCTCAACCACAGACCGATCTTCAAGGAGCGCCGCTCTGCTGCGCTCGCCGAATGGCGTCAGCTCTGCGCCAGCTGACTTTCGCGCCGCGGGGTTATCAGAGACGACTTCGCATTCGTCTGACACCACTGGTGACTTGCAGGCACGGCCATGCACATGCCGATCGTCAGGGCGGCCAGACGAGGTGAAGGCTGCAGGGAGCCTGCGCGCCGGGTTTATCCGGTGCTGCATGGCGGGAAGCGCCGACGAGCGGCTGGCGGCGCGAAGCGCCCGGACAGGGTCGCGCCCGTAGGAGCCGCGCAAGTCGCGGCGGGACCGAGCGTGACCGCCAGGCGCTCTCCGTTGCTCCGCTTCCGTTGCCCGGCACCCAACCTCGCCTCCACGTGCAACCAAAGCACTTGCATGGCCTTGATCGGTCGACGGGGGTCGCCCCACCGGCTGTTGTCTGACGCTTTGGAACGGTACTCCGACCTGGCACTTGGAACCGTTTATCCTCTGCAGGGGATGAATTGATTTTACCCCCTGCAGAGGCTAATGAAATTTTAGCCCCTACAGGGGATAAATCGTTTTCAGCCCTCGCAGGGGATAAAATGAGACCTGACCTCGCCAGAAGCGGACCCGAAATTGGCGCCGCTCTTCGCCGTCGCCGCCGCGCGCTGAAGCTTTCCCAGGCCCAGGTCGCCGAGCGCGCGGGCGTCAAACAAAACACCGTCTCGTCCGCCGAAGCGGGCGGTCCGGGCACGAAACTTCAGACCGTGATCAACCTCATGGCGGTGCTGGAACTGGAGTTCGTCGTCCAGCCGCGCTCGGCCAGCAAGTCCACCTCGATTGAGGACATCTTCTGATGGCGCGCTCTCGTTCAACAACGCTGAAGGTTTGTCTCAACGGACGCCATGTCGGGGCGCTTCGGCGCGCCGGCAATGGCGCCGTCACATTCGCGTATGAGGCGGCATGGCTGGCCTGGGAGCACAGCTTCTCGATCTCCATCTCGATGCCGCTTCGTGAAGAGGCCTATTCGGGTGACGCGGTGTCGAACGTCTTCGACAACCTCCTGCCGGATGCGCCATCGGTCCGCAAACAGATCGCCGAACGCGTCGCCGCCGGCGGCGATGACGCCATCAGCCTTCTCGCCAAAATCGGCCGCGATTGCGTGGGCGCCCTCCAGTTCCTGCCGCCCGACGTCGACTGCACGCCCCCCGGTGAGATTGAAGCAGAGGCGATCAGGGACGCCGCCATCGGCGCCATCATCAAGAGCCTCGCCACGGCGCCGCTTGGGCTGTCCGAGGACGATGACGCTTTCAGAATCTCGATCGCTGGCGCCCAGGAAAAGACGGCGCTCCTTCATATGAATGGCAAGTGGATGTTGCCGAAGGGCGTCACACCCACGACGCATATCCTAAAACCGCAGATCGGCGTGCGCCCCTTCGCCATGGGGGTCGAAATTGATCTCACGCGCAGCGTCGAGAACGAACAGTATTGCATGACCTTCTGCGATGCGATCGGCCTCCCGACCGCCAGAAGCAGCATCGTCGATTTCGACGGCGTCAGGGTCTTTGTATCCGAACGCTTCGACCGGCGGTGGACAAAGGACGGCAGGCTCCTGCGCCTGCCGCAAGAAGACATCTGCCAAGCCCTGGGAATCTCCTCATCGGAGAAATACGAAGCTGCTGGCGGGCCGGGAATCAGCGCCTGCATGAAGCTCTTGCAGACAAGCGACAGCCCCCAGGAGGACCGCCGCATCTTCATGAAGGCAGTTCTCATCTACTGGGTTCTGGGGGCCACTGATGGCCACGCAAAGAACTTCAGCATCATGCTGAACCCCGGCGGACGGTTCCGGCTAGCGCCGCTCTATGACGTGCTGTCGACGCAACCCCATGTCGCTACGGGGCAGTTGACGAAGAAGAACGCCAAGCTTGCCATGGCGGTCGGCAAGTCGCGCCACTACCGCATGGACGAGGTGGTTCCCCGGCATTTCCGGGAGACGGCCGATGCGGTCGGCTTCGCAAGATCTGAGCTCGACTCCATTGAAAGGGACATTGCCAGCAAGCTGGAGGCTGCCATCAAGGCAGCCGCCGCCAGCCTGCCAAAGGATTGCCCGAAAGCCTTGGGGCATGCGATCGCGGCTGGCGCCCGCGAACGCGTCGCCCTGTTCGACCTCTAAACTGTACTCCCCCGGCGCAGAACAAAGCTCTGGCTTGAGCAGGTTGGCAAGGGGCGGATCGCTACCCCGCATCGGCTTGAAGCGACAGAGACCGAGCGGGTTATTCGGCTTACTTGCAGCAAGCGCATGAGTTTGAATGCGCCGGTCCGAAGGGCGTCGGACCCGAACAGGGTGCGAAGCGGAATAAACAGCCCGTCGAAAGCATTGGCTGCGACGAGCCAGCGCCAATACGGAGCATTTTGGGCGTCGAAGTGCACCAGCCCACATTCCGCTAGTGCGGAATATTCGCGCCACGCAAGCGACAGTTCGTCGGCATGTACAAATAGAGTGTTAGCGTCGTGGACGCCTATGATTGCATCGTCATTGCCGTGTTCGCTTAGGAGTGTTCCCAGCAGTCGAAAGCGCGCGATCTCTGCGGGCGTAATTGGTCTCTAGCAATCGTAGTCGCTCAAGAAGATTGCCAGGATTTGCCATTAGTGCGCGACTTGGTCGCCGCCAATGAGGAATACCTCAACTGCGGCGATTCACTCCGGCGTTAGGGCATACGCTTCAAAAAGTCATCGATGAACTCCGAACCGGGCGCGACCGCAGATATCAGGAGATGATCCCGCGCGCGCGTGCAGGCTACATAGAAGAGCTGCCGTTCAGTCTCGCAGACTTCGTCGAGTTCGGACTCGTCAGAAACTGTTTCAACACGCTCCTGGAGAGGCAGGATATCGTCGTCGCAGGCTATGACCGCAACAGCCTTGAACTCTAGTCCCTTGGCCAGATGCATCGTTCCTATTGCCACGCGGCCTTGGGGCTCCTCGCTGCGCTCCGACTGAACCGCCACGGGTTTGCCGGAGGCCCAACTCTTTGAGAGACTGGGTCCATGAGCAAGAAGCATACAGCGAAGTATTCGCCTGAGGTCCGCGATCGGGCGGTCCGGATGGTGATGGAGCATGGGGCTGAGCACGCGTCCCGTTGGGGTAGGCAGCAAGACTGCGACGCCTGACTCTGCGGATTTCAGGCGACCTGGACCAATGTAGACATACGCTGGCTCACCGACGGAATGGCACAACATTGGCGCCCTCAAGAAAGGCCTTCATGCCCTCCTCTGCCAAGGTTCGCGCGAACGCTTCGTCGGCGGCCTCATCAGAAGGAAAGAGATCGTCCCACACAGTAGACGTGCCGCCAGCATTGACCACTTCCAGCGACCATTCCGACTTGTTTTCCAGTCGGCAGATGACGACCTCGACCGTCACGCCATCCTGGGTCACACGCCGTGACAGTCCTGACCTGATGATGTTTGGATCGCGTTGTCGCATCGGCGTCACCTTTGAGGCGTCAACTACCTGGCGCCGACGGGCAGATCAACTTTATCAACCCTCGCATCGACGACGGGTGTGAGCCGGTGTGAGGCGTGCGCCGGCGCCGTTTCAAAGTTCGACATGGCGGGAGAGGTTGAGCGGCGTCGCGAGCTTAAGAACGCTCGCTTTAGTAAGCGTTCTCACTAATAAGATATATAGACGTTTTCTTTATTAGTGAACCGCGCTAATAAGGCTCCGATCATCGGGGGGTCAGCGTGTCAAAGACCGCAAATCCGCGCCTGGGGCGCTATGTCAGCACTGCTGTCGCTGGTGAAAAGGTCCAGGCATTTGTGCCGCCGCCCTTGCCGCCTGTGCCGCAACTCGACCTGCTGCCACTCTTGGCACCTCTCAGCGAAGCCGATCGAGCGGT
>JBBQJV010000157.1:0-3874 GCA_038326205.1 Caulobacterales bacterium
GATGAAAACAAATACCCTAAAGGCGTCAAAGTCTCGGTTGAGGAACTCGCGGCCGTGAAACTATCGCCGCACGACTTCCACGGCGAGTGGAACTACACCATCACGCCGCACGCGAAACTTCCTACCAAACGAAAACACAAATGACCAAGTTATTTATGGACAAGCCCTAAGCAGGCATTCCATGCTCGGATCAGGATCGGGCAACGCGCCTCCGCGCCGTTGCAGCACCCATGCTCGCCGAGGTTCGCTGACTTGCGTTTGCGCCGTTCCTGCTAAAAAATCTCCTGGGCCCGTGAGCCGGGCGTCCTATGATCATTCTAGCCGATCGCCGCTATTGCGGAGGTCTCGGCCACGCTTCAGTATCCAATGATAAATTCAACGCTGACCACAGTCTTGCTACTCCTTGGCGGTCTTGTCGTGGGCGCTTGCGCCTCATCCCCAACGGAAACTGAAATGGATAGAGGGCGATCGCTCGTCGAAGCGAATTGTAGCTCCTGCCATGCCGTCGGGAACATTGACGCGAGCCCCGCGCCGGAGGCACCGCCGTTCCGCCGCCTGTCAGAAGGCTATCGGGTCTCGACACTGGAGGAGGCGCTGACGAAGGGGATTAGCGCCGGCCACCCGGCGATGCCAGAGTTTGAGTTCTCTATTGAAGAGGTCGGATCAATAGTCGTCTATCTTCAGTCAGTGCAGGCAAGGGGCAATTCGTAGGTGATCGCCCGCATAGCCCTCGTTCTATTGACCATAGCCCTCAATGGCTGCGCCGCAGATCTGCCGCCTTCGGCCTCTGCCCCGGCGGCCGAAGGTTCCGTCATGTTCGCGCCGAGTGCCGCTCCGGAACAGATCGAGCGCGGCAAACGCATTGTCGAGATGCAATGCGTCAGCTGTCACGCCGTTCGCGCGGATGACAGGAGCCACAACCCCAACGCTCCAACGTTGCGGACGCTGGCGGAACGCTACCCAGTCACAGGTTTGGAAGAAGCTTTCGCCTTGGGAATCATGACCGGCCATCCGCGTATGCCGGATTTTCGTTTTGGGCGAAATCAGATAAGGGACATCCTCGCCTACGTCGGAAGCATACAAACCCGTCAGGGTGCCTGATCAGTACTGAACTGCTATGGTGCGTCAGCAGTCGTGAGAGGAATTCGTCGATGCCAAATACCGATGCAGCTAAGGTTCGTCTGGAACATCAACTCGCAGAACTCAAGGAGCGACAGAAGCGGATCTCCGGGGAACTGGCCGAACCCCTCAACCGTGACCTGTCCGAGCAGGCGGTGGAAATGCAAGATGATGAGTCCCTCGAAGGACAGGCCGCGTTAATCAGCCGCGAGATTGCCTCCGTGAACCGGGCATTGCTGCGCATTGGACAGGGTAGCTATGGCGAATGCGTGCGCTGCGGCGATCGGATCGCTCCCAAGCGTCTGGTGGCGCGTCCGGAAGCAGCGCTCTGCTTCGCCTGCGCCAGTAGCGAGCAATGACCTTTTCTTCAACCATGGACGCGTTATCGGACGGCGGTCTGCATTGAAGCGCCAAGAAAGTATTCTCGCACATCTAAACGTCAATCTTGGTTCCGCGGGCGCACGCCCGCGTGAGGCCGGGCTTTTTGAGACCTCCACGCCTTTTGTTCCTTGCCAATTCGATGTCCTCTTTTGGCGACGTCCCGCCTGATAGACAGGGGTGGTCACGAGCGATGGTTCACGAGCAACCCTGCCACAGGTGATATTGTGGCGGGCTCGGAATTGATGGCCATCTTGGTCGTTCGCACAGGAAGGTCGGATGTTTAGCGAGGCGTGGCCCCTGCGGCAGGGCTTGACCACAAGCTGATTGCTCCGAGTACTAAGCACCAAGGGTCACCTCGGCGCACACTAGAGTCCGCCTTTCAGGTTCTGGTGACCAAACTCGTTGGAGGTAGTCGTGAAGCGACTTTCGGTCCTCTCTGGCGCGTTTGCTCTGGCGCTCGCGGCGTGCAGCTCGATGGAACGGCCGGAGGTTCCCCGGGGACCCTCAGAGGCGAGCCCCGCACCCGCTGCCCTTGACGCTGCCGCGGTTAGCGCCGGCGAGCAGGTTTTCGCCGCCCAATGCGCCGCCTGCCATAACGGCGCCGATGACACGGCGCCCCAACTCGCCACGCTCCATACCTTCAACCGTGAGCGTGTCTTTGCTGCGCTGGGTGAAAGCGGCGTCATGGCGTTGCAATCGAAGATGCTGACGCCGGAGCAGCGTGCCTACGTCATCGCCTTTATCACCACGCCAGAGGACATGGGCGGAGGCGGTACGCGGTTGGTGATGACTGCGAAGGAAGAGTACCGCGAAGGCTTTGGCTATCCCGTCCGGAGCGCCCGCGATCCGCGCGATTCTTCCGAAGTCACCCGGCCGCCGTCCTGGGCTGCGCCAAAGCTTGGCGATGGACCATTCCAGCTTGAATCCTGGGAACAGCGAAGCCTGAAAGTGTCTGTCGTCACGCGCGGCCTCGAAGCTCCACGCGCCATCGAGTTCCTGCCCGACGGATCTATTTTCTTGATCGAGCGCGGCGGCAGGCTGCGCATTTTTCGGAATGGCAGGCTTGATCCTCAGCCTGTCGCCGGCACGCCGACCGTAGCCGCCAATCTCGGCATTGCAACCGGCTTCATGGACGTCATGCTGCACCCCGACTTCAAGACCAACGGTCTTGTCTACTTCGCCTACCACAAGCCTCGCGCCGACCTCGGCTCCAACGCGATCTTCCGGGGCAAATGGAACGGAAAGGCGATCATTGACGGCAGGGACATCTTCGTCTCCGACGACGTCGACACTTTCTATAGCAGCATGGCGTTCGGCGCAGATGGCAAGCTCTACGTCTCGATCGGCGGCCCCGCTCTTGGCACCGACGCCTCTCTGATGCGCGCCCAGAAGCTTGATGACTACGGCGGCAAGACGCTCCGTCTCAATGACGACGGCACCGTTCCAAAAGATAACCCGTTCGTTGGCCGCACGGGCGCGAACCCTGAGATATTCACGATAGGACATCGCATTAATCTCGGCATGGCGATGAACCCGATGACCAAGGAAATCTGGGTGAGCGAGAACGCCCCTTATGGCGGGGACGAGGTGAACATCCTCCATGCGGGTCAGAACTATGGCTGGCCGGTCCTCAGTGACGGACGCTTCTATGGCGGCAAACCTATCTCGAACGATCCTTATAAAGACGGCATCACGCGCCCGCATCTTTCCTATGTGCCGTCGATCGCGCCGAGCGGCATGGTTTTCTATACGGGCGACAAATTTCCAGCCTGGAAGAACAATCTCTTCATCGGCGCAATGCGTATGGGCGAGACGCCGCGCACCGGCCACATCGAGCGCGTCGTTTTCAACGAGAAGTGGGAAGCAGTACGCAACGAGATGCTGCTGCTCGATCTTCACCAGCGTATCCGCGACGTCGAGCAGGGGCCCGACGGCTATCTCTATGCCATAACCGACGAAGGCGCGGACAGCGTGCTGCTGCGACTTGAGCCAGGCGACAGATAGGTCAGCGGCTCGCGCTGCCGACAGGGCGATTCCGCAATTGGGCTGCAACTGACTGCTTTTGGCAACAGCACGCACGATTTAAGCTAAGGCAATGGCCGGCGCGACGGTTTCCGGCCACTCCGTTGTGTTAGAGGTCGACCTGTTCCGAGATGGCAAGGGCGTCATCCACCTCGACGCCGAGATACCCGACAGTGCTTTCCAACTTGGAATGCCCGAGGAGTAGCTGGAAGGCGCGCAGATTTCCGGTCTTCCGGTAGATCAGCGCCGCCTTGGTTCGGCGCAGGGAATGCGTGCCGTATGTCGCCGGGTTCAACCCGATCGAACCTACCCACCCCTGAACGATGCGAGCGTACTGCCTGGTGGAGAGGTG
>JBBQJV010000158.1:0-3820 GCA_038326205.1 Caulobacterales bacterium
GACGCCTATGCAACGGCGCAGATGAAGCAGTTCCGCAATCTTGTGATGCCTAACCTGAAGCTCGACGACCACGACATCGACCTCTTGATCGCGTTCATGGACAAGGAAAGCATCACCGCGATGGAAGGCAAGGCCGCCGCACAGCACGCTCACCACCAGCACTGAGGAGCGTTGAAGCGCTGCCGCAATGATGGCGGCTGATCAGTCCTTGCGCGCCTGAACCACGAAATCACCGAACAGAGTACGCGTCTCTCCACTGCCGGCTTGGAGGGGGTCGTAGTAGATATAAGAACCAATCGCTGCCGCCTTGAACCGGACGACCCCTGATGCGCCTGCGCGAATGGGTAGTGATCTTGCGCCGGCCACGCTCATGATTGCAAAAGAGCGGGTCTTGCTGGTGCGATTGACGATCTTGATCGCAACGGCCTGACCCTCCTGCACCCTCAGTGCCGGGTTCGATTTGCGTGTGAGGGGATCGCGAAACGCCACAGCGAACACGACGGCGTCGCCGACCAGCTGATCATAGACTTCGTCGATGTAGAGCTCGAACGTGGCGGTCCTCGCTGGCGCTTGAGCTTGAGCTATAGGCGCTAAGGCAAGCAGGGCGCTTAGGAATAGGAGGATGCGGACCATCGCGGAGCGTCCCGTGCGGCGGCGAGCTGAAAGCCGCGACGTGATTATCATTACTTTAACAAGCTAGATCTGGCAGCAAGATTTCAGCCAGCGGTCCCGATAAAATGCCGGGCGAATCTAAGAATGCTGGACGCAGACGTCCATACAGTGACTTAAACTGATCCCTATGCGGCGCGGTAAGCGCCTGATTTTCACCCGCTGGACACCCCGTACACAGTGTATCACGAAATTGTGAGACTGTTTTCAGAGGTCAAAAGCCGTCGTTAAATCAAGTAATTCGCCTTATGTGCGCCCTCAGCGTTCATTTAAAGTGAGAGCCAGCTCACGGCTTTGTTGCGAGCGCAGCAAAATTACAAGTCAGTTATCCGCCCTTTTTGCATTTCTGAGACTTCAATTTGTAGAACACTCTCAAATACTCGCATTTACTCTCATTTCAAAGAACGCAGCACGAAGAAGATTGGCCCGGTGCTCCCGCTTTAGTTGAAAGCGGTTTCACAATATCCCGGGCACGGTGTTTGCTCCGACGCATCAGGCAGCTGTGGGGTTGCTTGATATACGTGGGGCAACGAAGACAATGACAAAATCCTGGACTCGTGCAGCGCTTTCGAGCTGCGCTCTTTACCTTTGCATGTCGCCGGCAATGGCACAGGATATTCCGACAGGCGCGCCGCCGAGTCCGCTGTTCGGGGCGCAGCCTTTCACTCAAAAAATGATGATGTTCGAAGAGTTCGGCACCCGGGTCGTACCGACGGTTCCGAACGCTGGGAGCGGGCCATTTGCTGCGCCGAGCAACTGCCAGAGCGGGCCGCAGGCCTTTCAGGTCGACAAGATGATCAAGCAGGTTCTTTGGCCGCTACCGATGCGTATGTCCCGAACGGACATGCCTAACCCGTGGGCTGCCAAAGTCGGCTACTGCATCGGTCAGACCCTACAGACCAGCTCAATCGAGGGCCGCCCAACCGGAGAACTCTATGCGCACCAGCGCTTTGATGAGTTTGCCCCGAAGGTCTATTTCTCAAGCGTCCAGACAGGCTCGCGCGCCAATACCGGCGCTCGGGACACTATGCAGCGCCACAAATACGCGGCGGGCGAGTTTGGCCCGGGTGGTCTCTACTTTAACACGACGGGCGAAGATTCGGGCTCTGATGGCACGACAAAAGGCATCAAGGTTAAGTTTCATCGGAACTTCCCGGAGCAGAATAAGAATTCCGTTTGGACGTTCGACGGCACGATGCCGCCGAAGCTTCTCATGGCGCGCTATGGCGAGCCGATCCTGTTCCGCCATTATAACGGCCTGCCGATCGATGTGAGCGCCAACAATGGCTTTGGCATGCACACGATCACGACGCACGAGCACAACGGCCACAACCCAGCCGAGAGCGATGGCTTCGCGGCGGCATATTTTTATCCGGGCCAGTACTACGATTATCGCTGGCCGATGACGCTTGCCGGTACTGACAGCATCAACACGGGCGCAACCGACAATTGGGCCGGCATGCCCAACGGCGTGGGTGGCATCAAGAAGGTCCGCGGCGACTGGCATGAGACGATGAGCACGCACTGGTTCCACGACCACATGCTCGATTTCACCGCGCAGAATGTCTACAAGGGCAACGCTGCGATGATGAACTACTACAGCGCCATCGATCGTGGCAATGAAGGCCTGAGCTGCCGTTCTCAGAACCAGAGCAACCCCAACCTCTGCCTGCCGAGCGGCACGGCCCTCGACTGGGGCAATCGCGACTATGACGTCAACCTAGTGGTTGCAGACAAGGCATGGAACGCTGCGGGCCAGCTGTTCTTCAACATCTTCAACCTGGACGGCTTCCTGGGCGACCAGGTTCTCGTGAACTGGACCTGGAAGCCCTATCTCGACGTGCGCGCGCGCCGTTATCGCTTCCGTATCCTGGATGGCTCGGTGTCACGCTATTTCAAGATCGCGCTGGTGACGGCAACGGGGGAACGGGTTCCGTTCTACCTCATCGCCAACGACGGCAATATCATGGAGCATTCGGTCGCGTTCCCCAACGAGCAGTCGCAAGACCTGCCAACGATGGGCATCGCTGAGCGCATGGATATCGTTGTTGATTTCAGCCAGTTCGCGGCAGGCACCAAGCTCTATTTCGTGAACACGATGGAGCACACCAACGGAGCGGGTCCGAAGGGCGTTGTTCCGATGGATCAGATCCTGTCTGGCGCCTATCAGGGCGACCCGGCCGTTGGGAAGTTCATGGAGTTCCGGGTGCAGCCATACGCTGGCACGGACCTCAGCATGGATCCGGCGATGTTCACCGAAGGCCACCTGCCCATGATCAAACGTCCGGCGATCACCCTAGCTGAGCTCAATGGCGCCAAACGTCGCAAGTTCGAGTTCGGTCGCGGCGGCGGCACCGATGGTTCGCCCTGGACGATCAAGACAGACAATAACCCGTTGATCGAGCGGACGGGACTTGTCGAGAATGCCGGCCTGCCCGATGGGACCACGGCCGGCGGCGGCCTTGCCGCGGACATGAAGCGTGTGTCAACTGGCATGGACTCCGGCTTGATGGAAGTGTGGAGCCTCCAGAACAATAGTGGCGGCTGGAACCACCCCGTGCATATCCACTTCGAAGAAGGCCGCATCCTGAGCCGTGACGGACGTGCGCCGCCGGTCTGGGAACGCTGGGCTCGCAAGGACGTCTATCGCATCGGCCCGGGCGTCGACAGCAGCGCGACCGTTGAGGTTGCACTTCGCTTCCGCGAGTTCCTGGGTACGTTCATGGAGCATTGCCACAATACGCAACACGAAGACCATTCGATGCTACTGCGTTGGGATATCATCCATCCGGGCGAGACCGTCGCCGTTCCGACGCCTGAAGGCGGCTGGGAAGGCACGTTCTGGGAGCCCAGCTACGTCCTGCCGGGGTGGCGCAATGGCAGTGGCATAGCGCCTGCACCTGGTGCTGCTCAGTAAGTTTAAATGAGCAGGATAGGGCCAGTGATGAACACGGTTACGAAATTCAAACGAACGTGGGTAGCGCTGGCCCTACTTGCGGTCACACTTATAGCTCCTGCTGCGGCCTCGGCGCAGTCGCCGTGGGGCAAGGATTACTTTCCGAATGTGACGCTGACGACGCAGGACAATAGACAGGTCAAGTTCTACGACGACGTGCTGAAGGGCAAAGTCCTTGTGGTGAACTTCATGTTC
>JBBQJV010000159.1:0-3817 GCA_038326205.1 Caulobacterales bacterium
ATCCGGGAGGCTTCGAGGGATCATGGGCAGAACACCATGACCTCCACGCCGGCGGCCAAAAACGGGTTCAGGCGGCTGAAAACACGCCGCTGCTTCCGGGCCGTCGCACAACACCTGCCGGGGACGCGGGATCCGCGAACCGCTTCTTCTGCCGGTAGTGCTGGCAACAGAATCGCGAATCCACGCGGAGCATCCCGCGTCCCCGGGCCCTCCATCTATTCGGAGACCCAAGACCACCTCATCCCGGACGGCGCACGCCGGTCCGAAGGCGGGATCCTGCCCATCACTGTCATTCCGGCCGGAGCGCGAAGCACGCAGAGCCGGAAGTCAGGGGCTCCACGTACCGTCGCTCACTCTACTGGGTTCCGGATCGCGGTACGCCCGTCCGGAATGAAAACAAGGGAAAGGCTATTGATATCGCGCCGTGATCGCATCCCAACGCGCTTTGTGCGGCGAGACCTTCGCGACCGGGCCGTCATTAGTGAACTCGATCAGCTCGTCCTTCGCGGACGCATAGCTGGGCCATTTCGGCAGACTGGCGCCATTGGGATCGCCGGCCTTGGCAAAATTGGTCCAGTAGGCGCCAGCAAATTGCGCCTGTACCTTGTCATTGTCGTCGGTCGGATAGGGAGAGGTCGGCAGCGTGTCGAAGACATACTGTCGTTCCTGCGCGTGCGGCGTGCCTTTGTATTTGCCGCGTACGGACGACGACAGCACGTCGAAGCGATAGAGATATGTCGGTTGCCCGTGCGCTGCGTGGAGGCCGGCGAGATATCGCGCGGGTTCGCCAAAGATGATGTCGCCGACGATGTGCGCGGCCATGTCATCTTGATCGGAATAGGTCGCCACGAGCGCGGGCAGGTCTGCGGATTTTGCGCCGATGGTGCGCCTGAGCGAACCATCGACATCGGCAGGCTTGGAGGGGAATTCTGCGGCGTTGTAGCCGACGAGATATGGTACTTGCGCTTCCTTTCCGGCCACGAAGGCTTCGACGATGGTGGTCGGTATGATCCTGCCATCGATGATCGGACCACCGCCTCCAAAGGTGGAAGGGTCTCCCGCCGCGATGATGGCGTCCGCCGATATGGCGCGCAGATCGACCGTGGATTTCGCGGCGATGTTCAGAGATTTGACGAACGCCTCGCCGTCGGATTCTGCAGAGAGAAGTCCACGCGCATTGGGCTTGTCGAGATAGAGCACGTTTTCGCGCCCTGCGCCCGACTCCACAATCGCCTTGTTGAACAGGCCGCGCGCGAGCGGCATCGTCATCAGCTTCTGCACCGCCATGCCGCCTGCGCTTTCACCAAAGATGGTCACGTTGCCAGCGTCGCCCCCGAATGCGCCGATATTGCGATTCACCCATGCGAGCGAAGCCACCATGTCGAGCATGCCGTAATTGGCCACCGCGTCGCCATTAGCCTCCTGAGTCAACAGCGGATGCGCAAACGATCCGAAGCGGCCGAGGCGGTAATTGATCGTGACCACAACGACACCACGCTTCGCAAGTTGTGCGCCGTCATAGAGTTCAGCGCTACCCGAGCCATTCACAAAGCCGCCGCCATGTATCCACACCATCACGGGGCGCTTGCCATTGTGCGCAAGGTCCTGCGTGAACACATTGAGCGTGAGGCAGTCCTCGCTCGCCGGAAGCTGGCCGATGCCGTTGTCGGGGTTCGGCATTATCTGCATGCAGATATCGCCATAGCGCGTGGCGTCGCGCACGCCCTCCCACTTCGCGGCGGCCATGGGTGGTTTCCAGCGCAGCGCGCCGACGGGCGGTACGGCGTAGGGAATGCCCTTGAAGGCAAGAACGCCCTTGGCTTGCAGCGGCTTCAGCGTGCCGGTGTCGACAGTGGCGATCAGGTCATCTGCGGACGGCGGCGGCGTTGCGGTGCAGCCCGCGGCGAACATTGCCAGCGCAAGAGCCAGATATTTCATCGACGTCTCCTGTGCAGCTCTGTTGGCTGCTGCGTCCAACCTGCCTGCGCAAAGGTATATTGGGCAAGCGGTCCGTTTCGGGATTCACCAAATCAGACATTGGCGGCACTATCGGGCGAGGGCGTTTGTGATTCGGGAGGGCATATGGGCAAACGGATCGAAGTGCTCGGCGAGATGTTCGCCTCCGTGCCCTTTGGCGAGACGCGATTTTTTGGCCTGCCATGCGTCTATCTGATGACTCACGAGGAAGCCGGCGAAACCGTCATCCATTACGCGGGACAGACGCAGCGGCTGGACAAGCGCTATGCCGCGCATCACCAGCTCGAAGCCGCCAGGGCGCGGGGCGCGACGCATGCGCTGGTTCTCGTCGTGCGTGACCGTGAAGATCGTCGCGCTTTCGAGACGATGTTGCGCTGGTATTTCCGGCCGCCGCTGAATTCTGAAGAGGTGCCGACACACATGCAGGGTTGGCGCGCGGCGATGCACTGCGGCAAGGCGGATGTCGGCGAGCTTGCCCGTGCGGCTCACATGAGCTGCTCGTGCGCACTGCTACCGCCGGGCGCGGGTCCGCCGATGGTTGCACGCGGCTAGCGCGTGACCTTCAACTGTTGGGTGTCGATGTTGTAGGCACCCGGGTTGAAGTTCGGGTCGTTGGTGAGGATGTAGCTGTCGTTGTTGTTGACGCGCCAGGCGTGGTCGTAGGTGTTGTCGAGCTGGGCGGCGCCGCCGTAGACGGGATCCTCATAGGTTTCGACGCCGCGGATGCTTTCGATGCGTTCACGTTGCGAGCGGTCGGCGGTTCTGCCGCCCGTTGCGCCGCTGCTGATCGGCGGATCGGCGTAGGCCTTGGCGACGGCCGCGTTGGCGGCAGCCTGGTTGGCGCGGATGGTGGCCTACACGTTCTGGGTGCCGATTTCGAGTAGGAGATCCATGTAGCTGGATGCCCGTTTCGTATCGAGCTCTACCGACTTACTCATCGCCTCAACGAGGTTGGCGTCGAAGTCCGCAGCGGGAAAGCTGGCGGCGTGGGTGGACTTGGTCTGCGCGGAGATGCCCATCATCGGAGGGCCGCCAAGCGGATTGTAGGCCTGGCTCAGATAGAAGCGCCCGGTGCCGCCGGCGACGCCCTTCATGGCTGTACCGTTATCCTTGTAGGTGAAGGTCAGCTCGCCGGCGTCCGGCCACAACTGCATGCCAGTGCCGCTATTGTTGATCAGCTGCTTCTGGAACTCGATGTCTTCTCGCTGCGGTTCGAGCAAGTCCGGGCGCTGGCGATATTTGAAGTCTCGCGCGCCCTGCACGTGGTTCTGAACGTAGGCCGTCAAATAGGACTACATGTTCTGGTGTTCGCAGTACGCACACTGCATCTGCATGGAATTGCCGGCCTGCCAGAGCTCGTTCGGGAAAAGTTCGAAGGTCGACTTGCCATCCGGCGAGGTGGCTGACCACGCGAAGACAGCGAGATCCGCGCAGCCGGTAGAATTGGTCCACTGCATCGCGCCTTCCGATTTCCAGCCGGCCGGAACAAGCGTGCGGGCGGCGGGGGTCCCGGTGCGACCATCCAGAATTTGCGCGACCTACATCTGGTAGGAGCCCTTGGGCAGCGGCTTGGCCGGCCCTTTGGGCGCCTTCGCGGTGGGCGTCTGGGCGTCGGCTGGCGCGGCAGGAACGGTGGCTCCGAGCACCTGCTGACCGGCATCGAGAGCGGCTTGGCTGGTCTGCTCGTTCGAGCAGGCGACCACGACAGCGGCGAGCGCAATGGCGCTGATGGCGAAGAGGCGTTTGGTGCGGGCGTTCATGGTGGTCCCCTTGTCGCGGGCCGCATCTGACCCTCTCACAGGAGAATGCGGCAGAGCGGCAGAAAGCGGATCAGGAATTA
>JBBQJV010000160.1:0-3800 GCA_038326205.1 Caulobacterales bacterium
CGCCAAAGGGAAAGGCGGCGGTGATCTTCCCGCCAAGCACCTTCGCGTAGAACTCGAAGGCTTCGCGGCACTGGCCGTTGAAGCTCAGGCTGGTAACAATCTTCATGGGTCGACCCTCCTGTTCAATACACTAGGACGATCGCAGCAGGAAGAAACCGACAGCCGCCGGGAATTTTTATCTCGCCGCCTTCAGCTGCACCAGCGCGTCGCCGAGCTTCAGGATCGCAGCTTCCGCCGTCGTCCTACGCGAATGCTGTTCCTCGATCACCTCAGGAGGCGCTTTCGCGACGAACTGCTCGTTGGACAGCTTCTTCTCGATGCCCGCGATGTCGCCCTTGTGCTTCGCGACTTCCTTCTCAAGGCGCGCGATCTCGGCCTTGAGGTCGATCAGCGCCGCGATATCGAGACACGCCGTCGCTTCATCCTGCACGATGCGGATGGCGCCCTTCGGCGGCTCGGCCGCAACCGCCACGGATTCCAGCCGCGCAAGGCGCTCGATCAGCGTGCGATACGTCTCCAGCCGCTTAGTCGTCTCCGCCGAACCGCCCGCGAGCGTCAGCGGCACTTTCGCGCCCGCCGGAACGTTGAGGTCAGAGCGCGTCGAGCGGATCGACGTGATCAGGCGGATCACCCAGTTCACTTCCTCATCCGCCGCGGTATCGATCAGCTTCTCATCCAGCGACGGCCACGCCCGCGAGATTAACAGTCCGCGCTTGCCGTCGAACGCCTGGAACAGTTCCTCCGTCACATACGGCATGAATGGGTGCAGCAGGTGCACGATCTGGTCGAGCGCCCACGCCATCGTCGCGCGCGTCTCTTCTTTCGTCGCCTCGTCCGAGCCCATGAAGATTGGTTTGGTCAGCTCGATGTACCAGTCGCAGACCACGTCCCAGACGAAGCCATAGATAGCGCCCGCAGCTTCGTTGAACTTGTAGTTGGCAATGCCCTGCTCCACGGCCTTGGTCGCGCGCACGGCTTCAGAAACTACCCACTTGTTCAGCGTGTGTTTTACAGCCCCCGGATCGAAGCCCGGCTTCAGCTCGCAGCCATTCATCTGCGCGAATTTGGTCGCGTTCCACAGCTTGGTCGAGAAGTTGCGATAGCCCTCGACGCGCTGCTTCGCGAGTTTGATGTCACGCCCTTGCGCCGCCATCGCGGCCAGTGTCATGCGCAACGCATCGGCGCCGAACTCGTCCACCAGCTCCAGCGGATCGATGGCATTGCCGAGCGACTTCGACATCTTGCGCCCCTTCTCGTCACGGACGAGCGCGTGGATATAGACGTCCTTGAACGGCACTTCGCCCATGAAGTGGATGCCTTGCATCATCATGCGGGCGACCCAGAAGAAGATGATGTCGAACGCCGTCACGAGAACCGCGCCCGGATAGAACTGCTTCAGCGCTGGATCGACATCGCCCGGCCACCCCATGGTCGAGAACGGCCACAGCGCGGAGGAGAACCACGTGTCGAGAACATCGTGATCCTGGGAGAGCTCGACAGCGAGGACGACGCCGCCCGCATTGGTTGTGTACCCTTCAGGCGCGACGGGATCGTTGTTCTCGTCTGCATCGGCATCGACTGAAACTTCAACTGCACTTCCGTAGTATTCTTTGGCCTGCCCAATTGCTTCAGCTGCTGAGGCGGCCACAAAAAACTTACGCGGAGCAGTAGCGATTTTTCCGTTCTCAATCGCAGGCCCGAACCACGCGGGAATCCGATGCCCCCACCAGAGTTGGCGGCTCACGCACCACGGCTCGATATTCCGCATCCACTCGAAATACGTCTTGTCCCAGTTGCCCGGCACGAACCGCGTCTGGCCACTCTCCACCGCCGCGACCGCAGGCTGCGCCAGCGTCTTCGCGTCGACATACCATTGGTCGGTCAGGTACGGCTCGATAACTACGCCCGAGCGGTCGCCGAACGGCTGCATGATGGTCTTGTCTTCGATCTTCAGCAGGAAGCCGTCGATCTCCATGTCGGCGACAACCTGCTTGCGCGCCGCAAAGCGCTCAAGGCCCTGATACTTCTCCGGCACGTTCTCGTTGAGGAACGCCGTGTCCGTGAGAATGTTGATCATGGTCAGCCCGTGGCGTTTGCCCACCTGATAATCGTTGAAGTCGTGCGCCGGAGTGATCTTCACCGCGCCCGATCCCTGCGTCGGATCGGCATACTCATCCGCGACGATCGGAATCAGGCGATTGACCAGCGGCAATTTCAAGAGCAGGCCGACGATAGCCTTGTAGCGCTCATCATCGGGATGCACGGCGACAGCCACGTCGCCCAGCATCGTTTCGGGCCGCGTGGTCGCGACGACGATATAGTCGCGGTCTTCTTCCAGCGTGACGTTGCCGTCCGCATCCTTTTCGACGTGTTTGTACGCCGCGCCATCGGCCAGCGGATATTTGAAGTGCCAGAAATGGCCTTTGACCTCACGGTTATCGACTTCGAGATCCGAGATCGCCGACTGGAATTGCGGGTCCCAGTTCACCAGCCGTTTGTCGCGATAGAGCAGCCCTTCATTGTAGAGCTGCACGAACACTTTGGTGACAGCCTCGTTCAATCCAGCATCAAGCGTGAACCGCTCGCGGCTCCAGTCGCACGACGCGCCGAGGCGTTTCAGCTGGTTGGTGATCGACCCGCCGGATTTCTCTTTCCACTGCCACACGCGCTCGAGGAATTTCTCGCGGCCCATCTCGCGCCGGCCGACATTGCCTTCCTGCGCAAGCTGCCGCTCCACAACCATCTGCGTCGCGATACCCGCATGGTCCGTGCCCGGCTGCCACAGCGTCTTGAAGCCGCGCATCCGGTGATAGCGGATCAGCACGTCCTGCAGCGTGTTGTTAAGCGCATGCCCCATGTGCAAGACGCCCGTCACGTTGGGCGGCGGAATGACGATCGCATACGGCTCGCCGTCGCCGGAAGGCTTGAAAGCCCCCGACTTTTCCCATTCGCCATAAATGCGCGGCTCGGCCGCCCTGTGGTCAAAACGATCGTCAATCATGGGGTTCGGATAACGCGGCCCGCTCGGGTTGTCATCAGCGTGGAATCAACGCGCCGGCGTCCTGCACTTACAGGAAGGGGGGCGTGCAGAACCGGAGAAATGCAAAAAATCTTCTCCCGTTCTTTCAGACGTTTGGCTGAAATTTATGGTAGAAAGACATGATTCAAACCGGCGGGGCGTCCGGGGGCCACGTAATGGCGCCCATGACATGAACGCAAACGCTCACATACGGAGTGGTTACCCCATCAAGCCACCAGCTTTTGCTGGGGGCTATGGTGCGCGCGTTTGTCTGGCTCGTGTCCAACGGCGCCTCGACGTGCCGGACGACCTTCAGCAGCCGCCGCCGTGATTGGCGCACGGGTCGCGTGGAAGAAGGTCAGCTCCCGACATCGAGCGACATCACCCAGAAGGAACACACCCCAGACGCCCCTCACCAGAGCTACCGGATGCACACATCTCGGTTTGCCAGAGTGGTCGAGGTCTGATTCCCTGTAATGACTGTTAGGGAGTCGGCGGATGGCGGATTTTGTTCTGGGACGGTTTGGCGACCGTCGCTTGCAAAAAGGGGGGCCTTTTTGCATCGGCGTCTGGTTGAGACCGCCGGACGGGGCGTGCGGGTTCGGGGCCTTGGCGGCAGTCGTGCCGGCGAGATCCGCCAGACGCGTTGGCTGCGGAACGAGGCGGTGACCTGCGAGGCGATGGTGTTGGAGGCGTCGGAACGGACGTCTCGGCGCTGTGCCGGACGTCATGTGCTGGCCATTCAGGACACGACCGTGCTGCGCTCGACAGGCGGGGGCGG
>JBBQJV010000161.1:0-3765 GCA_038326205.1 Caulobacterales bacterium
GAAGTCGGATCAGCAATCATCGTGCTGACAGCCGCCTCGCGCCGGCCGGGGAGCGGTCAATCGGTGGACGAAGAATGATGCCTGAAAGGACTTGACCAGCGGTTTGCGATTACACAACGGGTTCGCTTTCGTCTGACACCGAAACGGTTTGTCGTCGAATTGGCTGAGGCAATCAGACACTGTCTTCCCGATCGGGAAGATTAACGTGGATCCGGGTATGCATGCGCAGGAATATTCCCGGTCGGGAATATCTGACCCGGTTCTTGGAGATGGCGCATTCATTATTCCCGATCGGGAAGATTAGACTTGAATCACGGAGCAACCGGGACTATCTTACCGATCGGGAAGACACGCCATGACACCAATTGAGCTCGGTAAAATCGTTCGGCGCACAAGGGCAGCCCTCGGGCTCCGCCAGGACCAGCTCGCCGGCGCTGCCGGCGTTGGCGTACGCTTCATCGGTGAGCTCGAAGCGGGTAAGCCGACGACACAAATCGGCAAGGCACTAGCCGTTCTCGACGTACTTGGTTGCCGCGTCCTGATCGAGACGCCCATGCCGAAGGACGCCGAACAATGAAAGCCGCGCTCTCGGTCTGGTGGGACGATCTCGTCGCCGGCGCCCTGGCGATCGACGACGACGGGAACATGAGCTTCACCTACAGCGCGGCTTGGCTCGCTGATTCAACACGCCCCGCCCTCTCCCACTCACTTCCGAAACAGGCGGAGCCATTTGAGCGGCGCAGGGCGCGCCCCTTCTTTGCCGGGCTTCTCCCGGAAGGAGCGCAGAAAGAAGGCGCTGCCCGGGCGCTAGGCCTATCGAAAGGCAATGATTTCGCTCTCCTCGATGCTTTGGGGGGAGACGTTGCTGGAGCGCTCACACTGTGGCCAGAAAGCGAGCTTCCGCCGGCCTATGATGGCGCCACCGCTCGTGAGCCACTGGATAACGATGCACTCACGAAAATTCTGGAAACCCTGCCAACGAGGCCGATGCTCGCGGGCGAGTATGGTCTGCGGGTTTCGCTAGCTGGCGCGCAGGCAAAGCTGCCCGTGGTGCTGGTCGAGGGGCAGATCGCTTTGACTGCTCCTGGTCAGCCATCCACCCACATTCTCAAGCCTTCAATCGGAAGCCTGCCCTACTCGACCGAGAATGAAGCGTTCGCCATGCAACTGGCGGCCGCAGTCGGCCTTACGGTCGCCCCCGTCGAGCCACGTCGGGTCGGCCAGCGAACGTTTCTGCTCGTGTCGCGCTACGACCGGCAGCTGGAGCTGAGCGGACGCTACCGACGCCTGCATCAAGAGGACTTCTGCCAGGCGCTCGGTATCGCGCCGGAGAAGAAGTACGCCAAAGAAGCAGGACCAACCTTCAAGACGTCATTCCAGTTGGTTCGAGACGTGTGCCAGACACCCGCGCTCCAGGTGTTGAAGCTTCTCGATGCCGCACTCTTCAACCTCACCATCGGCAATGCTGACGCGCATGGAAAAAACTACAGCCTTCTCTATAAGCCAGGCGGCGCTGAACTGGCGCCTCTCTACGACCTCCTGTGCACTGGCATCTATCCCCACATCGCAACAGGGCTTGCGATGAAGTTCGGGGAAGCCCGTAACCTCGACGAAGTGCGCGTCCAGACCTGGCAAAAATTCGCGGACGAAGTTGGGTTTAGCGGCGCCTTCGTCAGACGGCGGACCACGGAGTTAGCCAACAAAATAGCGGAGATGGCGCCGGTGGTTGCCGAACGAATCTCCGCTGCGGACTTCGACCGCGAAGAGTTGAGGCGCTTGGCCGATCTTGTCGTAAGCCGCGCCGCGCGTGTTAAAGCGTCGGTCCGCGACGTCACTGAGTAGGCTTGGCCTGACCTGCCCCAGGATTTTCGGACCAGAAGTTGCTTGAGGGACGGCCTTCTGGGAAGAGGGCAAGATGCGCAAAGCGCGATTTACGGACGAACAGATGGTGGCGATCCTGCGGGAAGCGGATCGCGAGGCGCCGGCAGTTGTCGCGAAGCGGCACAAGATCAGCGAGCAGACGATCTACAACTGGCGCAAGAAGTTCGGCGCGCTGGGCGGCGATGAGGTCCGGCGCCTGAAGCAGCTCGAGGTCGAGAACGGGCGGCTGAAGAAGCTTGTCGCCGAGCGCGATCTCGAGATCGAGGTGATGAAGGAGATCGCTGCAAAAAATGTATGGTCCGCCCCGTCATTGCAAGGGATTTCGGAAATCGTTTGACGAAGAACAGTTTGCTTAAATGTATCCGGCCTCTCGCGAGTGGGCTGCTGTTGCAGCCAGGCCATGATGAGATTCGCGCACATCGTTTCCAATAAGTGGTTCGGGCTGCTGGCCCGTTTTTTTGCACCGGACTTACGCTGTGCCGATCGACTGTCTCGTCATCACCCTCCCGAGCCTCGCAATCTGTTGAGGCGATGATCTCAGCCGAAGGCCGGATCGCGCCGTTCGTAGAGCGTGCCGGGCCGGGTGATGACCACCCACGCCATGCGCGCCATTTTGTTCGCCAGGGCCACAACGACTTTGTTGATATGCATCCGGGTCTGCAAATCTACGAGCCACTCACCTAGCCTGTGACGGCTCTTGTCGAGATGGATCAGGCAGGCTCTGGCACCGTGGATAAGCATTCGTCGGACGTAAGTGTTGCCTCGCTTGGAGATACCCAAAAGCCTCTGTTTGCCACCCGTCGAGTGTTCCCGTGGCGTCAGCCCAAGCCAGGCAGCCAGGTCGCGTGCACGGTGGAACTGCTTTCCGTCGCCGACCGCGGCAAGCAAGGCGCTTGCGCCCAAAGGGCCGATGCCAGGGATTGTGGTCAGGCGGCGGGCAACATCGTCGCGGGCGACGAGGGCTTCGATCTCGTTGGTCACCACCTTGATACGGATTTCCATCCGTCTCAGGTCTTCGAACTGATCTGCCAGCAACCGACGCATGGATGGCGAGAGATCATTGGCGGTGTCAGCAAGCACGTGGGGAAGCTCAACCTTGAACCGCCCAGCTCCCTGGTGGATCGCAACACCATATTCGAGGCAGAAAGCGCGCATCTGGTTGATCAGCCCCGTTCGCTGTCTGATCAACTGATCCCGGATGCGATGCAGACTTTGGATATCGACCTGATCGACGGTCTTCACCGGGACAAACCGCATCGTTGGCCGCGTTGCGGCTTCAGCGATCGCTTCCGCGTCGAGCGTGTCAGACTTGTTTGTCTTCAGGTAAGGCTTCACGAACTGGGCTGGCATGATACGTACGGTATGTCCCATTGCTTGAAGCCTGCGTGCAAGCCATTGCGAGCCGGGGCACGCTTCCATGCCGACCACAGCTGGTTTAGCCGTCTCAAAAAATTGCAGGAGCGTGTCTCTTCGAAATTTGACGCGCTGGATGATCGCGCCGTTAGCATCTGCGGCGGCCACATGGAAAACGTTCTTGCCTAAATCGATCCCGAATACTGCGGCATGTCTGGGGGTAGTTCTGGGCATCGGTTTCTCCTTCTTTCTATCACCGCACTCTGCGGCAGGGAGACGAGGCGGACCATCCCATTAATGGTAAGCGTGCAGGCCCGTCGGGACGCGGTGGCGTTCGCGATGACCCGAGGCGTATCGCAACGCCGCGCCTGCACGCTCCTCGATGTTGCACGATCAGCGCTGGGCTATTGTTCGCGCCTGGCGGTGAAGGACGCGCCGGCGCTGAAGCGGATGGTCGAGCTGTCGCTGCAGTATCCGCGCTATGGCTATCGGCGGATCGCGATCTTCCTGCGTCGCGACGGGTACGAGATG
>JBBQJV010000162.1:0-3683 GCA_038326205.1 Caulobacterales bacterium
GTTGGGCCAGAGCGGGGGCGTGAAGGCGCCCGGACGCTTACGGTACACACGAAAAAAGTCATCCGAGAAAAGGCCATCCACCAGGCAAAGAAATCCAGGCGCAGATATAAGTCGTGTGCAGTGATAACGTTACGTGGGCGCGAAATTGGGCGAGCAATTGGGTTGCATTCTAGGGAGTATTCAAAACTTCAGAGAAATCAATTTGCCCCTTCGGATCCGCTCGTGCGAAAACAACGTGCGTTGTAAGGTGATGGTCTTCACCATCGCCCGATTCCCACGGAGAGAGAAAATGAAGCATCTGATCTGGTGTGCGACTATAACCTGCTTGGCATTGGCCGCAGTGGCCGCGACTTGCGTTCCTGACGGCACCTCGGTGACGATTTCGGCAACACGCCCGGCGGCCGATCCTGGCGAAGCATGGACGGGCGCCACGCCCGAGGTTCGAGAGGAGGACTTGGTCGAAGCAACCGACGATCCAATGGGTGACGCCAGCATCGGCGCGGGCGGCGTTACCACGGGCACCGTCACCAACTCGGGTGGTGATCTGTTCGGGATAACCGGCGGGGACCAAAATGGGCTAGGCGAAGGTGATTGTATTGAAGTCAAACTGTGCTGGAAGCAAACCGTCCACCATCCCGCGACCAGTTACACCTTTCTGGTAACCGATAACAGCGAAGTGGGTTTCCACTTCGAGACGGTATATATGGCTGCGTACATAGGGTGGAAGTGGCGCTGCTCCCCGGCAGAGGATGTATGCCCTTGCGGCAGTTCTGACTGCCCCTCCGGAACGGCGCCCTGCTAACTCAGAGATTGCAATGCGAACTCGAAGTCGCTTAACCCTTTCTGTCGCGATCGCTACGGCAGTGACTGCAGTTGTCGCCATTTGCGCCGCGATATTGGGCGGGGGTGGGTCGGGTTCGCAGACGGCTCAGTTGTCTAACGGAAAGGCTCAGGAAGCCCCCTTGGTAACTGAGTCTTGGCTACAGGGCGCCGATGCTGCGGTGCTTCGTCGTACTTCCGCCGAGAGCACTTACCCTACTAGTCACTCGATCCAGATTCGCTGCCGGACTGTTGATGAGGCCGGAGGTACAATTTGGAACTCACAGTGTATGTTGCTGGCTGCACCGACGGCTCTCCCAGCGATGCTTGATGAGATCGATATCAAGCAATGTTCACTGCTAGCACAAGCGCAGATAGACCAACATGGCATAGCGACATTGCCCGCGCCAGAAACTGACAACTGCTTTGTATTGGCAACCTGCAAAGGGTACGCCGACGCTCGCGCGAAAATCGCGGGCTCCCCTGAAATCGTACTTCGAATGCACACGGATGGGCTGGTGCCATATCGAGTCTTTGTCCATGACCTCGATGGCAGCCCGATTGAGCGTTTCACGCTAGAGTTTTACCGTTCGGTGGGAAACACTGCAACGTCACTTTCGCAGTATGACGTAAACGACAGCACCGGAGTATTCACGGCACTTATTCCTAGTGTGCTGTCACCTAAAGCCAAGCTTAGCATACGCGTGGACGCGGGTATCACTTACGCCGTCGCCGTGCTTGAGCTCGGTAAACTCCAAATTGCTGAGCGGCGGGTCGACATCGCTATGACCAAGAAGCTTATTGGTGCGCATGGCTTTGTATTTCTGCCTTCCGGAGAGCCAGCGAGTGGGGTCTCTGTTGCGTGGAGTGAGCAATTGTCAGTGGATGACGTAATCGGTTGCTTGAGCGACCGCGCTGGCGAGTTTCTGTTAGCCCCTCCTGCAACCTCTGTCAAGGGCATCATAACCGCGCGACATGATGGCTATGCGCCGATAGTCGATGATCTCAACGCAATGACCCTCATGCCTAATGGAGACATTGTGCTTCAATTGAGCGCTGGTCGCCAGCTACAGGGATTCATAAGTGAAGCAGGTCTTCCCGTTTCCGGGGCTCGTGTGGTGGCTTGGCAGAACAACAACCGACCACAAGGCCTGGGCGCTGGCGGTGGATGGTTTACTGAAGGCAAGACTAATGCAGAAGGAGGGTATATTTTAGCTGGCTGCCCCCCCGGCGGTCTTGTGGTGGGCGTAGATGCGAGAACCGGAATAGAAAGCAAGGGCGCTGCTCAGCTCGCGCAGATCAAAGAGGTGTGGATGGACCAGCCTAGTCACACGCTAGATATCGAACTCTTTGCTAGACTTGTCGTCCGCGGGTCGCTGGATCTATTGCAAGTGAATGATGCCCTAATGTATCTTCAGCTACTTGATCAAGAAAGCCAGCAGCTTCTTTCAACCACTGAGTGCGACGACGGGGCGGGATTCGAGCTTCCAGCGCCAGTAGGCCAAGCGCTCACTCTGCGGGTGTGGATGAACGCTAATGCTCACTTAGACATACCGGTTCCGGCGTCAAACCGTGATGTTGGCCTTGGCTTAATCAAGCTGCCAATGCAGAACTTTCACGAATAGATGACATGCATACGGGCGCCGGCTCTCGCCAACCGGCGCGACCGCTCCTGACTCGATCGGTGCTGCACCTTCCGACGTCTAGACCTCTCGGCTGGACCCGTGTTATCAACAAGTACGACGATGAGGTTCAGCGGGTACACGGCGTTCGAGGGGCTCTTTCGGAGATCGCGGCGCTCCCAGGGGCTGGGAATTGCGATTCGATAGAACTGGTTTTCCTGCCGTTGGCAACGCCTGAAAACCCGCGCGAGCACGGGCTCAATTCGAGTTATGAAGCCGGGATGCACCTTCCAAGCGAGGTCGAGCGAGCACTCGGCTGGTACGTCTACCTATACGTCGATCCCCGAGACGGGCGGATCTTCTACGTCGGCAAGGGCAAGCACGGCCGCGTGTTGGCGCACCTCGGTGAGGAGGGCGAGAAACGCAAGCACAGAACGATTCGGGAGATTCGAGAAGCGGGTCTTGAGCCGACTCTCGAAGTCCTGAGCCATGCGCTGCCCGATCAAGAGACAGCGTTCCGCGTCGAGGCGGCGGCGATCGATCTACTGGGTCTGACGGACCTCTGCAGCGAGGTTCGCGGCTGGCAGAGCATTCAATTCGGTCGCATGGGGCTGAAGCAGCTTGCTGGCTACTATGCGGCGATGCCCGTCGAGATCACGGACCCGGTCGTGTTGGTTCGCATCAATCGCCTCTACAAGCACGGAATGAGTGTAAGCGTCCGGCGGCGTTCCGCAGCGCGTGTTGGCGGGGTCGGGGCGAACTTGGCCGTCCTCGAGCGCGTGTTGATCGCGCGCCGCAGTGCGTTCAGGCCGCGGATTGCGGGCCGAACAGCAGCTTCCAGCGATCCGGCGTCAGCTCGTCGACGCGGCTGGCCGGATGCGTGGCGACGCGCACGAGGACGTCGCGCAGGTAGACGTAGGGATCCACGTCCACACGCCGACAGCTCTCGATCAGCGAGTAGGCGATCGCCGCCGCCCGCCCGCCGCGCTCGCTGCCCGTGAACAGCCAGTTGCGCCGACCGACGGCGACGGGGCGAATCGCACCCTCGCAGGAATTGTTGTGGATCGGGACGCGACCGTCTTCGAGGAAGCGCGCCAATGCCGGCCACTGATTGAATAGGTACTTCTGCGCCTTGCCGAATGCTTCTTGTTCGCTGCCGTGACCACGCAGGCTTTCGGCGAGCAACCGGATGCGATCGAGGATCGGTCGACTGCGTTCCGCGCGCAGTGCCAGCACGTTGGC
>JBBQJV010000163.1:0-3607 GCA_038326205.1 Caulobacterales bacterium
GCTGAAGTTGACGAATTCAAAGTCGAAGCTGGTGAAGATGCCTCTGCCTGCGGACGATCCAAAACAACGCCGGCCCGACATCACGCGTGCCAAAAGCACGCTGGGCTGGGAGCCGAAAGTGCAGCTGGAGGACGGTCTCAAGGAGACCATTTCCTATTTCCGCAATCTGCTGGCGGAATAGGTTTCAGCCACCGATGCGCTGGCGCACTTCCTCGGCAATCGCAAGCGAGGAAGTAAGGCCCGGGCTTTCGATGCCGAACAGGTTCACGAGACCGGCGATGCCGTGCAGTTCAGACCCGTCGATCCGGAAATCCGCGACGGGTTCGCCCGGTCCTGAAAGCTTGGGACGGCAGCCGGAATAGTCTGGCATGATCACACCATCGAGCAGCCCCGGCCAGTAACGCCGGATGGCTGCGTAGAAGCTATCGGCGCGGCGGGGATCGACAGTGTAATCGAGTTTGTCTGGATCGGTGACCGCGAGCCACTCCACATCGGGGCCGAACCGCATGCGGCCGCCAAGGTCTATAGTGACGTGGACGCCGAGACCGCCATCGACCGGCGCCGGATAGATCAGCCGCGTAAAGGCGGGGCGGGTCGCGCATCCAAAATAATTCCCCTTGGCGAGGACGAGTTTCGGAATGTGAGCCGCTGCCAACCCTTCGATACGGTGTGCCATGCGTTGCGCGTAAAGCCCCGCGCTGTTGACCAGCAAGCGGCTAGTGATTGCAGACGTATCCGCGCCACCCGTGACGACACGAAACCCGCCGCCACCCAGAAGCTCGACGCGCTCGACAGGCGTGAGGAAGGCGATGGTGCCGCCGTGGTCCTCGATCTCTCCCTGCATTGCGAGCATGTAGCCGTGACTGTCGACAATGCCTGTCTCGGGCGACCACAACGCCGCCGTGCAACGGAGGTCTGGTTCCCACGCCATTGCCGTGGCGCCGGTAATCAGCTCGAGGCCTTCAACGCCGTTATTCTGGCCGGTCGCATAGATGCTCTCGATCTTGGCGGTCTCACTGTCACTCGTCGCCACGACCAGCTTGCCGCGCTTCAGATGCGCAACGCCTCGCGTCTCAAGATAGGGATAGAGTAGCCGCCTCCCCACGACGCACATCCGGTGTCGCAGGCTGCCCGTCGGGTAATACATGCCGGCGTGCACAACTTCAGAGTTCCGCGAAGAAGTCCCCGTCCCGATAGCGTCAGCGGCCTCAAGCACCACCACCTCCCGCCCGCCCCGCGCGAAAGCCGCCGCGACCGCCAGACCGACAGCGCCCGCGCCCACGACGACGACATCCACGTCCATTAACGAATTTCTCCCTTTTAGGCGCCTTTCCGGCGATCAAGCAGGTTCAACGCGCCCCGGAAAGCTGTGATTTCGTTTTCTGATAATTACCTATGCGTGTGTAGCCTGTCCGTTGAGAGCGGGCGAGCCGGGTGATAGGCGCAGACGTGATGACGGAATTCAACAATCTCTATGCGCACGGCTTCGTGCGGGTGGCCGCAGCCAGCCCGCGCGTTCACCTTGCCGACCCCGCCTCCAATGCCCGCGAGACGATCGAGCTGATGCGCAAGGCGGACAAGGCCGGCGCGGTGCTCTGCGTTTTCCCGGAGCTGGGCCTGTCGGGCTACACACTGGACGACCTGCACATGCAGTCAGTGCTCCTGTCAGCCGTGCGCGAAGCTATCGCGCGGGTGAAAGACGCCAGCCGCTCGATCGCGCCCGTAGTGATCGTCGGCGCCCCCATCCAGGTCGGCCCAGCCATCCACGGCTGCGCTGTCGTGCTTCATCGCGGCGTGATCCTCGGGGTCGTGCCCAAGACCTACCTGCCCAACTATCGCGAGTTCTACGAGAAACGTCAGTTCGCCATGTCGGGCGATGCGACTGTCGATGCGATCGAACTGGCAGGCGATCTGGTTCCGTTCGGCATCGACCTGTCTTTCGAGGCTTCGGATATTCCGGACTTCACGCTGGCCGTGGAAATCTGCGAGGACATGTGGGCCGCCATTCCGCCCTCCACCTACGCAGCGTTAGCCGGCGCAAACATCGTCGCCAACCTGTCTGCTTCCAACATCACGATCGGCAAGGCTGCCGAACGCGACATGCTTTGCCTCTCGCAATCGGCGCGCGCTTCGTGCGGGTACATCTATTCGGCCGCCGGCTATGGCGAGAGCACGACGGACACGGCGTGGGACGGACAGCTCGCAGTCTATGAGCTCGGCTCGAAGATCGCTGAGTCTGATCGATTCGCGGACAAGTCGGCGCTGTTGTTGGCCGACGTCGACGTCGGCCGGATTGTTCAAGACCGCCTGCGCAATGGCACGTTCCGGGATGCCGCGCGCAATCACGCCGTCAACCTGAAACGCCGCCTTGTCAAATTCACTTCCGCCCCAGATCGCGACGCAAAGCTGCCGCTGGCACGCAAGATCGACCGCTTCCCGTTCGTGCCGGACGATGAAGCTCTGCTCGATCAGGATTGCTTTGAGGCCTACAGCATCCAGGTTCAGGGCCTGCGCCGCCGTCTGGAAGCTTCCGGCGTCAAGAAAGCCGTTATCGGCGTTTCGGGTGGGCTCGATTCAACACAGGCGTTGCTTGTGGCCGTACGCGCGTTCGACCTGATGGGCGCCAAGCGCACTGACATCATCGGCGTCACCATGCCGGGCTTTGCGACGACAGACGGCACGAAATCCAACGCGCACGCGCTGATGAAAGCCCTCGGCATCAGCGTCCGCGAGATCGATATTAAGCCGATGGCGAACCAGATGCTCGCCGACCTCGATCACCCGTTCGCCAAGGGCAAAAAAGTCTACGACGTCACGTTCGAGAATGTGCAGGCCGGCTTGCGCACCGACTACCTCTTCCGCCTCGCCAACAAGGAAGGCGGCATGGTCGTCGGAACAGGCGATCTCTCGGAGCTTGCACTCGGCTGGTGCACCTACGGGGTCGGTGATCATATGAGCCATTACAACGTCAACGCCGCCGTGGCGAAGACGCTGATCCAGCACCTGATCCGCTGGAGTGCTGCGAGCGGCCACTATCCCGCCAGCGCTTCCAAAGTGATGCGCTCCATCCTCGAACAGGAGATTTCGCCGGAGCTGGTGCCCGTGGGCGCCGACGGCAAGATCCAGTCGACCGAAGACACGATCGGTCCCTACAACCTGCACGACTTCTTCCTGAACCAGACGATCCGCTGGGGCGCGTCCCCTTCGCGTATCGCCTTCCTGGCGCACGCAGCGTGGAGCGACGCAAAAACAGGCGAGTGGCCGGCGCACACGGCCGCCAAGGACCGCGTCGCCTACGACATGCCCACTATCGTCAAATGGCTGGAGACGTTCACGCGGCGCTTCTTCCTGACCAGCCAGTTCAAGCGCTCGGCGGTTCCCAACGGCCCGAAAGTCACGTCCGGCGGGGCGCTGTCGCCCCGTGGCGACTGGCGGATGCCCAGCGATTCCAGTGCCGCACCATGGCTGGACGACATTGCCCGGCTGAAGGCCCAACTCGGTCTGGAGGCCTGACAGCCTCCAAACCTTGCCTTTTCCCCCCCCCTGATACATGAGGGGCCAACTTGCACTCGTAGCTCAGCTGGATAGAGCGCTGCCCTCCGAAGGC
>JBBQJV010000164.1:0-3395 GCA_038326205.1 Caulobacterales bacterium
CGCCGAAATCACCGCATGGCAACGCAGACGCAACCGCGACAAGGACAGGATCAAATGGATGTTCACCACCGAGAAGGCCCGCGAAAAACTACGCAAAGCCTACCCGGTCAAAGAGTCATAATCTCTGTGACGCGGTACTAGCGGTTCCCATCACCAGGGCCCGCAAAGGACTTTCACCTCCAAGTCATCGGCCGGATACCACCCCGACCAAACGGCCCCTTGCGGGGCCACGCGCCATGCCTGGCGCACAAAGCGAAAGGGCGGCCCGCTTCCGGACCGCCCCTTCTCGTGTTCGGTAGTTTGGTCCGTCTTACGACGAGTAGAATTCAACCACCAGGTTAGGTTCCATACGCGCAGCGTAAGGGATGTCCGACAGGGCGGGCATGCGAATGAATTTCGCGGTGCCGGCTTTCTGGTCGACCTCGAGGTATTCGGGAACTTCGCGTTCGGCTGAGCCCATGGCTTCGATCACCAGCGCCATGTTGCGCGATTTTTCTCTGACCTGGACCACATCGCCCGGCTTCACCATCATGGAGGCGATGTTCGCCTTTTTGCCATTCAACGTGACGTGGCCGTGGTTCACGAACTGGCGGGCCGCGAAGATCGTCGGGACGAACTTGGAGCGGTACACGACCGTGTCGAGACGCGACTCGAGCAGACCCACTAGCAACTCGGCGGTGTTGCCGACGCGGCGCGAGGCCTCGTCATAGGTCTTGCGGAACTGTTTTTCCGTGATGTCGCCGTAGAAGCCCTTGAGCTTCTGCTTGGCCATCAGCTGGATGCCGAAATCCGACGGCTTGTTGGCGCGACGGGCGCCGTGCTGGCCGGGGCGGGACTGGCGCTTGTTGATCGGGGATTTGGGACGACCCCACACGTTTTCACCAACGCGGCGGTCGAGCTTGTACTTGGCGTTCTGGCGCCTGGACATGGTAGCCTCTTCTTCGATGCGCCCCGGCTGGACCCCTATGGCCCTCGCGATCTCAACGGCGGTACACGCATCATCCGTAATGTCCCGCCCTTGCGGGCGCGGAAGCGGCGGAAAGACAAGATTGTGGCCGGAAAGTCAAGCTGGTCTCTAAGCTGTGACCAAAGGCGCTGGTTCTGTCCATTGCGGCCAGCGCCGGGTTAACATTAGAAGGTTCGGTATGCCGCGATGACGCGGCGTAAGAAACGACCCGGAGGTCGCCTTGAGATTCGCCCTTGCCCTCGCCGTTGGAACCGCGCTCGCGACCAGCGGTCTCGCCTACGCCCAGACGGCCCCCGCGCCCGAGGCCGGCGACTCTGCCTACAAGGCGCCGCACACCTCCTTCGGTCAGCCGGACCTGCAGAGCGTGTGGAGCAACGCCTCCCTCACCCCCCTCACGCGTCCGCCCGCGCTTGGCGAGCGCCTGACCTACACGGACGCCGAAGTCAAAAAGATGGAAGACCAGGTCGAGGTCGAGATTGCGGAGGGCGACGCCCCCACCGATCCGGACGCCCCTGCGGACTTCGTCGCCAAGACCACATCCGAGCGCCCTGAATTCAAAGCAGCCGGCGGCGCAGTCGGCGGCTACAACCGCGGCTGGCTCGACCCGGGCAATAACGTCATGCGCGTCGGCGGCGAAGCCCGCACCTCAGTTCTCACCACCCCGAACGGCCAGTTCCCGCAACGTAAGCCGGGCGCCTCCGTTTCCCCCTCCCCGCAGATGCCTGCCGGTTCCGGCGCGTTCGACAGCTATGAGCGCCGCTCCGCTGGCGAGCGCTGCATCGTCTCGTTTGGCCGTAATGGCGGACCGCCAATGCTCGCCAACGGCTTTTACAATAACAACTACCAGATCGTGCAGACACCCGACTACGTCACCATCGTCGTCGAGATGAACCACGACGCGCGGATCGTCCGCCTCAACTCCAAGCATCGTACAGATGAAATTCGCCCATACTTCGGCGACTCCATCGGCTGGTGGGATGGCGATACGCTGGTTGTGGAGACGACCAACATCCCGCGCTCGCAACAGTGGGCCGGCTCGTGGGAAAATCTGAAAATCACTGAGCGCTTCAAGCGCGTGGCCGACGATCGTCTCTACTACAGCTTCACCGCTGATGACCCGACGATGTGGGAGAAGCCGTGGGGCGGCGAATACGAGTTCCACCCGCTCGGCGCGCCGCTGTTCGAATACGCCTGCCATGAAGGCAACCACGCCCTGCCGGGTATTCTCTCCGGCGAGCGTGTAGCGGAAGCTGAAGCTGCAGCGGAAGCCGCCAAGGCTGCCGCCGCCAAATCGACCAAGCCTGCCAAGGGCAAGAAGAACTAGGATCACGGCCTGAAATCAACGAGCGCTTCTCCTTCACAGGAGGAGCGCATTTTTTGACTCCGCGATTCCGCGATTGCGTGTTGCGACGCAGCGAAGCGAAGCGAAATGTTTCTGGCACCAACCGCGTTCGCGACCCTGCCCCCTTGAAAACTGCCTGAAGGTAGCAATGCTGTGAACCTTGTGCGGTCGGGGCTTCCGGCTGAGGGAGCACCATCTTGCCCGACCTGTTCTCGCCGGAAACGGTGACAGCCTTTTTCTCTATCATCATGATCGACCTTGTGCTGGCGGGCGACAATGCCGTGGTCATCGGCCTCGCGGCGGCGGGCCTGCCGAAAGAGCAACGCGGCAAGGCAATCCTGATCGGCATCGCGGCGGCAACCCTGCTGCGCATCGCCTTCGCGCTGGTCGCAACCCAGCTCCTGATGATTATCGGACTGCTGCTCGCAGGTGGCGTGCTGCTGCTGTGGGTGTGCTGGAAGATGTGGCGCGAGTTGCGGACGCCGCATCATCTCGACGAAGAAGCGATCACCGGCCAGGATCTCGACGGTGGCGGGAAGATTGTCGGACAGGTCATCGGCAAGAAAAAGTCGCTGCGTGACGCGGTCATCCAGATCATCGTCGCCGATGTCTCGATGTCGCTGGACAATGTGCTCGCCGTCGCTGGCGCTGCGAACGGACACAGCCCGGTCATCCTCATCGCAGGCCTTGCACTATCGGTACTGCTGATGGGCGCCGCCGCGACCTTCATCGCGCGCCTGCTGCACAAACATCGCTGGATTGCCTATGTCGGCCTCGCGATCATTCTCTTTGTGGCGCTTCACATGATGTATGACGGCGCGGTTCAGATTGCCGACTGCAACCCGTCCTGGTTCGGCGGCACAGTGATGGGCGAGCATTGCCCGATAGCCCATCCGCCGGCGGAAGTGGCGCACTAAGCAACCGTTACAACAACACCGCCGCCCTCCTCCCCCGAACGCAGGACTGTCGGGGGAATGATTCACGTGGCTACTGTGCATGGCCGGGGCCATAAGGCGAATGCCTGTATCTTCGTGTTGTCGAGACATGAAGAGGAGGCCCGGCCATGCCGTTTCAGGCTAGCGTCTT
>JBBQJV010000165.1:0-3286 GCA_038326205.1 Caulobacterales bacterium
TTGTCGCCCTGTGTGCTGCCGCTGGTCCCGGCCTATGTGTCTTACATCGCTGGTAACACAGGGGGTCGGGGCGCCGAGCAAATACGTCCGTCAACCTCTCCGTGGATCTTACTGCTCGCGTTGTGCTTCGTGCTCGGGTTCTCGACGGTGTTCATCGGCCTCGGCGCGAGCGCAAGTGGCATTAGCCGCCTGCTCCTTGCCTATCGATACGAGGCCAATCTCATCGGCGGCGCGATCATCGTCCTCTTCGGGGTATTTATGACCGAGCTGATTCCGATCCCGTGGCTGGGCCGGGAACACCGGTTTCACGGCATAGCAAAGGGTGGCCGCCCGGCAGGAGCCTACGCCCTCGGGCTCGCCTTCGGCTTCGGCTGGACACCGTGCATTGGCCCGGTGCTGGGCGCGATCCTGACGGTGAGCGCGCTCTCGTCGACCGCTTCCAACGGCGTCGCACTTCTTGGTCTCTATTCTGCCGGACTGGGCGTGCCGTTTTTGATTTCGGCGCTGTTCATGACGAGACTGTCGTCCGCTCTGAAGTCGATGCGCGCGACAGGTCGTATCCTTCAGTTGGCTGCAGGCGCAGTCATGATCGTTATGGGGGTGGCGATGATGACCGGAAGGCTTTCCGACTTTTCGTTTTGGCTTCTCGACCGGTTTCCGGTGTTCAGCTCCATCGGGTAGGAGGTTCCATGTCCGCTACATTTTATTCCCGCCGAGCTTTTGGGGCGGCCGCGGCCGCCACGGCCGGGTCGTTGGCCGCTTGGCCGGCGATCTTCGTCCGCGCCATCGCTGCAGAAACCGACGACGAGGCGCTGATAAAGCGGTTCGAATATTTGAGCGTGAACGGCAACAGCAACTGCTCTGGCGCCTTCATGGACTCGATCACGACCATGCCGCCCGGGTCCCGGCTACAGGGATCGTGCTGCGCGCCGATGGACGTTCATCGCTACATCGAGCAGGTGAAGTCCCTCCGTGCCTATGGACACATCACCGCAATCCCTCCCGATCCCTACGACATCGACGCCGGCCTCGCGCATGTGCTGATGGCGAACTACGAGGTTACCCTGACTCCACTGCAACAATCGGCATACGACCATGCGATGGAAATTTCGGACGAGCGCGGCCCATGCTGCTGCGGTTGCTGGCGCTGGTATGTCTATGGCGGACTTGCAAAGCAGCTGGTCCGCGATCACGGTTTCACCGGCGAGCAGCTTACGAGGGTTTGGAATCTGTCGAACGGCTGCGGTGGCGGCGCCGAGCATAACCACGGTTAGCCGCCTCTGGCAGTAGTCGTGGGACGGAGAACCCAGATAACAATTGGCGCCCCCGCGTCACAATTGGCGCGGCCGCAGCTGCAGCCTTGATACTGGTCGCATTGCAGCTTTCGTCAGCGAACCAGATGCAGTCGGCGTCCGTCTGTACGCTGAAACAATGCGCCTCTTGCCATGGGGCCAACCTGGAGGGGCAGCTGAACTGGATGCGGCGGATTCCAAGCGGACGCTTGCCCGCGCCTCCCACAATGAGGACGGTCACACTTGGCATCACGCATACGAGGACCTTTTCGCGATCACAAAGGCGGCTTGGCGACCACCGTGCCGGACAATCAATCCGACATGCCTGCATTCGCGGGAATGCTGTCGGATGAGGAATCCGTGCGTTATTGGCACTCATCTAGAGTCGATGGCCAGAGAGGGCGCGCGAGTACCAGGAAGCGCGGTCCAGTCCACCCTAGCGCTCGGGTGCTGGGACTTCGCAGGAAGCGGCAATCTTGCTCATTCCCGAATCCAGTATCAGGTGCGTTGAGGCTATCGACTCACGCAGCCGCTCGCCCAGCTTGGCGGCTTCCGCCAAGTCCGTGTGAGAAGCCAAGACAGGGAACTCCTCGCCACCACATCGCGCGACGAAGTCGGTTTCCCTCAGCTCTTTGGAGATGGTCCGAGCAAGCTGCGTCGACACGCGATCGCCTACTCTTGGCCGTGCGTCATCACTGGCATCTTGCCGAATGGATGCAGCTCGAGATGCGCAGGCATGCCATACGCGACTGGTACAAGATCGGCGGTGACGCCTTTCCTCGTGATCGGCCATGCGAGTGGTACGAGTGTTAGGTCGACTGCGCGTAGCAGTGAAGCGTGATCGTTTCCATTGTCGCTGTCTTTGTGTGTTGCGGTTCTTGCACAACATGGGACGGCGGCGCGCGAAGAATCCACCTGGGCATGGTCGAGTCGACGTTCCGTATCGCGTGGCCCTCGACTCCCGTCGCTGCGGAATCGGGCGGTCCTGGGGCTGGCGTTGTGGCTGGACGCGCGTTCAGAAAAGGCGCAAAAAGTGCCGGTCGGGTTGATGCAGCGAAACGCGGCTTGCGCCTAAGTGGCCTGATCCATCCCGCCAACTGTAGTCCCGCGACGGTGCTTGCTTGGCGTTCCGAACCATGTCGGACGAAAGGAGAGCAGATGCGCAAATTGGTACAGCCGCCGCCGCGCTCGCGCTGCGACCGCTGCGGAGGCGAACTGCAACTCAAGATGGTTGTCCCAGCCGATGCGATAGTCGAAGCGGAAAGCGAGGTGCTGGTCTGCGTCGCCTGCGGTAATGAGCAAGTTTACTGGGTTACCGTTGATCCCTACGCGACGCGCACCAAGGCGGCCTGACAGACGAATCGGCGATAGGATAGCCGCGACAGAGCGGCGTCGCTATTCTGTTCGTGCGAGATGTCGCCGGGCAGGAGGCAGCTAACGGCGCATACCGTCACGGCGGCTTACTGGCCCCATCGCCTTCGTATGGGCTTTGGGACTACTCGTCGAGGGGAATCCACAACGCCTCGTATTTTCATCGACTACTTACCTCCCGAGGCATTCGCTAAGCGCTGGCTCGGACAGATCTTCAGTGCTGTCTATGCGCGATGGTGCACGACCCGCACGACCGATGACGCAGCCCGGCACTTTTTGTGAGGCGGATAGTGATCTGATAACGGACATGAACACCCCAGATCCCCTTCGCACCGATCAGCCTCAGTCGGTTTCGGACCGCCTCAACCAGAAGTGCTTTTGCGTCACGCTCGACCGGGCGACGCTGTGCGGGGCGCTGGAGCAGGAGGCGGGCGACCCAGGGTTCTGCGAGACATTCGTCCGCTCTCGGCCCCACATATTTTCCAACGTGCCAGTTTTCCTTGCGGCAAGTGCACTCGCTGACATGCAAGCGATCGTGAAGGCCATTGAAGCTACAAGTAGGCTCCCGGTATACGCCGCTGCCGTCCTGTCCTGGGCCCCAGCGATTGCGGAGCAAGATCATG
>JBBQJV010000166.1:0-3037 GCA_038326205.1 Caulobacterales bacterium
GATCTGGCCCAGCAAGTCGGCTGATGGTTCGAGCGGTGTGATCAAGGTCCAGTTGTCCGGCCTCGATGTGGCTTGCTTCGCGATCATTCTCGGCGGTGGCAATATCCGCTCAGTTAATCGCTTGTCCTCGAAGTAGCGGGCCTTCATGGCGCGGATCGGTGGAATACCCGCGATCATGATGATTTCGTCAGCCGGCGGGAGCTGCATCACTTCGCCGGGGGTCAGAAGTGGTCGCGCGGTCTCTGAGCGGGAAACCATCAGATGGCCGAGCCATGGCGACAGCCGGTGGCCTGCGTAGTTTTTCATCGCTCTCATCTCGGTCGCGGTGCCCAGGGCATCTGACACGCGCTTAGCGGTGCGCTCGTCGTTGGTGGCGAAACTCACCCTGACATGGCAGTTGTCGAGGATTGAGTTGTTGGCCCCATACGCCTTCTCGATCTGATTGAGAGACTGCGCGATCAGGAATGCCTTCAGGCCGTAGCCGGCCATGAACGCCAACGCGGATTCGAAGAAATCGAGCCGGCCCAGCGCCGGGAACTCGTCAAGCATCAACAGAACGCGATGGCGGCGGTTCTTCGCGTGGAGATCTTCAGTCAGCCGCCGTCCGATCTGGTTCAGCACCAGCCGGATCAGCGGCTTGGTGCGGCTGATGTCAGACGGCGGCACCACGAGGTAGAGGGTCGCGGGGCGAACACCATCGATGAGGTCTGTGATGCGCCAGTCGCATTGCCGTGTGACCTTGGCGACGACGGGATCGCGGTAGAGGCCGAGGAACGACATGGCGGTGGAGAGCACGCCCGAGCGTTCGTTTTCGGACTTGTTCAGCAGCTCGCGCGCGGTCGAGGCCACGACTGGATGCGGCCCGCTCGGCCCAAGGTGAGGTGTCGTCATCATCGCCTTCAACGTGGTCTCGATCGGACGTTTGGGATCTGAGAGAAAACCGGCGACGCCGGCGAGCGTCTTGTCCGGCTCTGCATAGAGGACGTGGAGGATCGCCCCGACCAGCAACGAATGACTGGTCTTCTCCCAATGGTTCCGCCGTTCCAGCGAACCTTCCGGATCGACCAGCACGTCAGCCACATTCTGGACGTCACGGACTTCCCATTCGCCACGCCGTACTTCCAGCAGGGGATTGTAGGCAGACGACGCGGCGTTGGTTGGATCGAACAACAGAACGCGGCCGTGGCGACTGCGAAATCCAGCAGTCAGTTCCCAGTTCTCACCCTTGATGTCGTGAACGATGGCGGAGCCGGGCCAGGTGAGCAGCGAAGGGACCACCAGACCGACGCCTTTGCCGGAACGCGTCGGTGCAAAGCACAACACATGTTCGGGACCGTCGTGGCGCAAATAGGTCCGCCCCAGTTTGCCGAGTACGACGCCGTCGGGGCTAAGGAGCCCGGCACTCTTCACCTCCGGGACCGTCGCCCATCGCGCGGAGCCGTAGGTTTCGACATTCTTGGCTTCGCGCGCGCGCCAGACCGACATGCCGATGGCGACTGCAATCGAAATGAAGCCGCCGGATGCGGCGATGTAGGCGCCTTGCAGGAAGATGTGCGGCGCATAGGCGTCGTAGAAATACCACCACCAGAAAAAGGCCGGTGGATAGTAGAAAGGCATCCCTGCGATTTCGAACCAGGGCGCGCCAAGTTGCGGCTGAAAGCCGAGGCACCAGGCAGTCCACTGGGTCGCGCCCCAGGTCGTGCAGAGCACGATCAGGAACACAACTGTGATCTGGCCCCAGAGTATCTTGGTTGCTGTCAAACCCTTCTTCCCTGCTTGCAAATGCCGATAAGGTCGGCGTCATGCCCTCGCGGTTTCAAGCGCAATGTCTGCCAAGTCGAAGCAACGAGGGCGACAGCGTGCATAGACAGGCGCGCGGCGGACCGTGTTTGCGCAACCGGTCTTACAAACTGAGGCCCCGCTTGCGCCCGAAGCTCCATTCGATGCCACCACCACCCTTGGCGATGCCGGTTACATGGCGGCCGAGCTCCTTCTCCAGAGACGGCACCCAGGGCACGAGCTGAAAACCGCGCCCGTTGTCGATCATGGCAAATCGCCCGGACGTGAGCGTCAGCCGTTGGCGGTAGATTCCGTCAATGCGCTCCCCGGGCTTCGCTTCGATGCGTGGCAAGCTCGTATCAGCCGAAAGTTTCGTTCCTGCCGAGCGGAGTTCGCGCTGTTGAAGCGTATCGAGCAGATCACGCTGAAGGATGATGCGCTGCCCTTGCCGACGCGCGAGACCTTCTTCAGCGAGGTGTTCGGCGCGTGCCGTCATCGCGTCTCGAACCTCATGCCCGAACCCGCCCATCGAGAGCGGCATGGGGTCACGCTCGACAAGCCGATGATCCAGCCAGGTTGCACCCGGCGCGGTCACTTGAGCGGAAAGGTCTATGTCTGAGCGTCCGGCCAGCACCAGCGTCGGCTGGCGTTCATCTGCCTTGCCGAAGCGGCGCAGCTCGACAATGCCGCCGATGGGAGGCGAATGTTCGAAGGCTTCAATGCCGCGCAAACGGATATGATGCGCGCGCCCGTCCGTGCCGTCGATCACGGCATAGGCTTCGCCGGTCAGCTCGTCATGCAAACCCTTGTCGATCAGCCGGCCGATGACGGGCGAAGCCGCGTTGGCCGACTCGATCGAATAGTCGCCGATTCCACGATCCTGACCACGCTCAGTGAAGGCGCGGTGCATGGTCTTGATGATGTCGCCGCGAAGCCCAAGATCGCGCAGGCTTCGCTCGGCATCGAGGCCAACCATCCACTCCCCGGAGCCGACTTTCGTTGCGAGCCCCATGCGCTCCAGCTTCTGCAGTCGGCCGATCATCAGGCGACGCGTTTCCGGATCGCCAGCAATGCGGGCTTCCGGCCTTAGATCGACACACCCCGTCTCATCCGCCGTGAGTCGTATCTCCACATCGAGGCGCGTCCAGCGTTCGGCATCCACTTCCCGGGCAAGGGCCGAACGCACCTCCTGCTCGGGCTTTGGTCCAAGTTCGATGGAGACCAGTTCCTCTGCCCGGGAGCGTAGGCCACGGCTGAT
>JBBQJV010000167.1:0-2844 GCA_038326205.1 Caulobacterales bacterium
ATGACGAAATCTACTGGAATGTGACCGGCAATTACTGGGCTTTCCCAATCGATTCCGCGCGGGCCAGCATCACCCTTCCGACGGGCGCGCGCGTTTCGGCGACACGCGGCTACACCGGCAGCCTCGGTGATGTTGGCGCAGACTACACCCATACCGGCAGCGGCGGACGCCACGTCTTTGAAACAACGCGCCGGCTGGAGTCAGGCGAAGGCCTGACCGTCGCGATCGGCTTCGCCAAGGGGTTGATCGATCCGCTTTCCGGCGTCGATGAAAGCTGGCTGTGGTGGCAGCGCAATGGCTCGCTTGTGATCCTGCTGACTTCGCTTGCCGCGCTGGCCTGGTTTCACCTGCGCAGCTTCGATCGTGTCGGCCGCGACCCGCCGAAGGGCCCGGTATTCCCGCTGTATGAACCGCCGAAGGGATTCTCACCGGCGGCTGCGCACCACGTCTACTATCGCGGCCTTCGTGGTCACACGGCGTTGATCGCCACGCTGATGAACCTTGCTGTGAAGGAGCGGATCAGAATCGACGTATCGGACAAGAAGGTCACGGTGCTCGACAGGATGAAGCCGAAGGCGGGGATGTCGGGCCTCGCCGCGGAGGATGCCACGCTCGAGCAGAGCCTGTTCAGGCACAGCGACCACAAGGTGCTCAATCGCGAATACGACTCGACCCTGACGAACGCCTATACCTCGTTCAAGGGTTCGCTGTCGCGCAAGTATGGCGAGGACTACTTCAGGTGGAATGTCGGCTACACGGTCGCCGGCCTGGTGTTGACAGCTGGTGGGGTCATATTCGCTGTCAGCCAGGCGTCGATGTGGACGACGTGGCACACGCTCGCCATCCTGACGCTGGCAGTATTGAACGTGGCGTTCCTCTACCTCATGCCGGCGCCGACGCCCAAGGGCCAGAAGGTGCGCACCGAGATCGAAGGCTTCCGCCTCTACATGGAGACAGCGGAGAAGCTGCAGCTCAACGCGGTTGAGGTGGGAAGCAGGAAGTTGCCGCCCATGTCGAAGCAGCGGTACGAGGCCTTCCTTCCCTACGCCGTTGCGCTTGGGGTCGAGAAACCGTGGACGCGCCATTTCGAGCGTCTGCTGCCGGCGGAGGCCGAGGCCTACAATCCCGGATGGACCGGCTTCTCTACCGGGGAAGGCCGTTCGCTCTCGGCGCTCAACAGCTCGCTGATCTCCAGCATGAGTTCCGGCGTGTCGAGCGCGCTCCCGCAAAGCTCCGGTTCGTCGGGCTCGGGCGGCGGGGGCTCTTCCGGCGGCGGCGGAGGAGGTGGAGGCGGAGGCGGATGGTAACTGCCCGGGTCACGCGGCCGGATGTTCAAACCCGCGATCGCACTCCGTCACGACAGGGTAGGGCGAGCGACCAAGGTAAGTTGGGCCGGCCACTCGCGTCAGGTATGACGCTGTTCCTCGCTGCGCCCGAAGCTGGTGTATCTGCCGTTCACTCAGATTGCCGGCCAACTCCTGTCCCATCTGATCAGCCGACTCCACGAACGCACGTCGGCCACCCCCAACCTGCGAGTCCTGCAAGCTCTGGATGAAGCGCCTCGACCGCGGTCACCCAGGCTGCGGTCTGGATCCGCAAACCCATGTCTGCGATGCGACGTGCACATGAGAGCACATCAACGGGCCCTTACTCGTCTTGTCGCCCAGGATCAGTCTGAAGTCGGTCGAGACGGTGTGGATGCCTGCACGTTGTCAACGGATATGGGTATTTATGGGTATAAATACGGGTATGGCACTCAGGACCAACACGCTCGAAATCACACAGGAAATCCTCGCCCTCATCGCCGAAATCGATGAGTTCAAAGGCGCATGGAGAGCCTTGGGCACGCTCGCGCCCGAGCGCCTCTTGGCGCTTCGCCGCGTGGCGACCATCGAGAGCATCGGCTCATCGACCCGCATTGAAGGAAGCAAGCTCACCGACGCCGAAGTCGAAAAGCTTCTCTCCAATCTTGAGATCAAGTCATTCGATTCACGCGACGAGCAGGAAGTCGCGGGCTACGCGCAGGTGATGGAGACAATCTTCGCATCGTTCGGCGCGATTCATCTCACCGAGAACCACATCACCCAGCTTCACCGCGATCTGCTCCAGTTCAGCACGAAGGACGAGCGCCATCGCGGCGCTTACAAGACGCTCGCCAATCATGTCAGCGCGTTCGACGCAGACGGCAAAGAGATCGACGCAATTTTTGAAACCGCAACGCCATTCGATACGCCGCAGCGCATGGCAGAATTGATCGAGTGGACGCGCACATCTTTGCGTGATCAGACCATGCACCCACTGCTGGCGATTGCGATCTTCACCGTGGTGTTTCTTGAAATCCACCCGTTCCAGGATGGCAACGGGCGACTATCGCGCATACTGACGACATTGCTCCTCCTCCGGGCAGGGTATGCCTATGTGCCTTGTAGCTCGCTTGAGCGCGTGATTGAGAACAGCAAGGAAGGCTACTACCGGGCGCTCCGCCAGACGCAGCGAACTATCCGCAGTCCCAAGCCGAACTGGAAACCGTGGGCGACTTACTTCCTGCGCGCGCTGCAACAAGAGAAACGCCGTCTTGAGAAGAAGATCGAACGCGAGCGTCTCATTCTGAGTTCTCTGCCTGAACTTTCAGTGCAAATTCTCGACGCGGTGAAAGAGCGTGGCCGCGTCACCATCGGCGAGATCGTCATGCTCACAGGCGCGAACCGCAACACGGTGAAGAAGCACCTCGCCACGCTCGTTGATGCGCGCCACATCGCGCAGCGCGGCGCGGGCAAAGGCACTTGGTATGAAATAGTCTAGAGGTCGTATGCCCGCACATTCCCGGGCTCAACAAGATGCTCG
>JBBQJV010000168.1:0-2760 GCA_038326205.1 Caulobacterales bacterium
TCACGCGGCGATCGCTTGAAAATGCCGCGGCCGTGGTCGCGGCCACCGGGGAGGCGACCAACGCGGCGCTTCACCTGCCGGCAATGGCGCACGAAGCCGGGATCGCGTTTGACCTGTTCGATGTCGCCGAGGTTTTCAGGCGAACGCCTCTGATCGCCGATCTCAAGCCGGGCGGACGCTATATGGCAAAAGACGTCTACGATATCGGGGGCGTCCCCGTTGTTCTGAAAGCGTTGCTGGACGGAGGCTTCCTGCACGGAGATTTTCTGACCGTAACCGGGCGGACGCTTGCGGAAAACCTGAAGGAAGTCCGGGTTCCCGAGGATCAGGCTGTCGTTTTTCCCACCGACCGCCCGCTGTCGCCAACGGGTGGCTTGACGTCGCTGAAGGGCAATCTCGCGCCCGACGGCGCCGTTGTGAAAGTCGCTGGGCTTCACAGGCTAACCTTCAGTGGGCCGGCGCGCGTCTTCGATCGAGAAGAGGATGCTTTTACCGCGGTCATGGCGAGGACCTACACAGCGGGCCAGGTCATCGTCATTCGTTATGAGGGCCCACGCGGCGGGCCGGGCATGCGGGAAATGCTGTCCACCACGTCCGCCATCTACGGTCAGGGCATGGGTGAGCAGGTTACGATGATCACGGATGGCCGCTTTTCCGGGGCGACGCGCGGCCTTTGCATTGGCCATGTCGGACCAGAAGCCGCCCTCGGCGGTCCGATCGCGCTGGTCGAAGATGGAGACATCATCGATTTCGATGCCGATGCCGGTACCATTTCCATCCGGATCGACGAGGAAGCGCTGGCGGCGCGGCGCGCAAACTGGCGCCCGCGCAGGCATGGCTTCCAGTCAGGTACGATATGGAAGTACGCCCAGACGGTTGGCGCAGCGCGGTACGGCGCCGTAACCCATCCTGGCGCGGCAGCGGAGGATAACGTCTATGCCGACATCTGATCCTGCGGCTGTCGTCTCGGACCCGGCGCCAAAGGCAGTGGAGAGCCTGACGATTCGGCGACCGGACGACTGGCATGTCCATCTGCGCGATGGCCCCATGCTTACGGCTGTCGTCAACTATACCGCACGACAGTTCGCGCGCGCGATCGTCATGCCGAATCTGAAACCACCGATCACCACTGTCGCGGCAGCCAGGGCCTATCGCCAGAGGATTATCGCCGCCCTTGAGCCGGGTTTGCCCTTCACTCCCTTGATGACCTGCTACCTCACCGACGCCATCGACGCGAGAGAGGTCGAGCTGGGCTTTTCGGAAGGTGTTTTCAGCGCCTGCAAACTGTACCCGGCGAACGCCACCACCAACTCTGAACACGGCGTCACCGATGTCCGCAGAATCCATCGCGTACTCGATGTCATGCAGCGGATCGGGATGCCGCTGCTTGTCCACGGCGAGGTTACAGACCGCCATGTGGATATCTTTGACCGCGAGGCGGTGTTCATCGACCGCATCCTGACCAAGCTGGTTGCAAATTTTCCCGAGCTAAAGGTGGTGTTTGAACACATCACGACAGCCGACGCCGTCGCGTTTGTCGAAGCGGGTAGCAGCAACCTGGCGGCCACCATCACACCCCATCATCTAGCGATCAACCGTAACGCCATGTTCGATGGCGGGATTCGTCCTCATTTCTTTTGCTTGCCGGTCATCAAGCGAGAGATGCATCGTCTCGCCTTGCGTCGGGCGGCGACGTCTGGATCAGTAAAGTTCTTTCTCGGCACGGATTCCGCGCCACATGAAGTCGGCGAAAAGGAATCCGCCTGTGGTTGCGCTGGCATCTTCAACGCACCTTTTGCTCTGGAGAGCTATGCCAAATCCTTTGAAGAGGAAGGCGCGCTCGACCGATTGCAAGCCTTCGCATCAGAGAACGGGCCGAGTTTTTATGGCCTTCCGCTCAACCAGGCCACTGTCGTCTTGGACCGCATGCCCTTTCTTGTCCCCGAGCAGCTAGGTCGGACTCCATCAGTTCTTGTGCCTTTCCATGCGGGCGAAACACTTAGTTGGCGCGTTGCCGATGTGTCGGGGGTCGAAGGCCAGCACCGTGATACAGAATAACTCTGGGTCGGCCTGTTGCAGGAAGAGGCGGCGTAAGACGTTACCGAACCGGCCTGCAACTGTGCAGGTTTCCGGCTTCAGGCCGCAAGGCGCTGACCCCGATCGCCGATAGCTGCAGCGCAGTTCCGCTTGAATCCTGCTGGGGGGTTGAGGTGGCGCTCCTTATTGAAGTGGTTGAAGACGAACGACTGCGCAGCTGCAAATTTCTGCAAACTTCCGTTCGGCCGCAACCGCGACATTGCGCGTTCTCTTCGCCCGAGAGGTTGGTCTTTGCTTTCCACCTTATTGTTCAGCAAGCGGTCGATCTGCTGAACTTCGGTGTTGCCGCCCCGCTTCATCGCCACGCTAGAGGCCGTCAGTCCGTCACTGACGGACGCTTTCGAATATCCAAAACCGGTTCTTGGTTATGCGCAAGAACGTCAACTCTGCACGGCGATCCCGCTGTTTTGAAACGAACACCTCCAGCACACCGCCTCAAGGTCGACCGTCCGACGAAAGGAATGGATTTCGCCGTTCATTCTCATGTTTGTCTCGTCGATATGCCATCGCCATGGGGTGTGTGATCGCAGCGAATGCCGCCTGCCCCGCTCAATGTCCGCCGCATGGATCGGGCTGAACTGGTTCCACCAGGCGAGGATCGTCTCGTGAGTGATGTCGAAGCCGCGCTCGTGCAGCAGGATCTCGACGTTGCGAAGTAACAGC
>JBBQJV010000169.1:0-2392 GCA_038326205.1 Caulobacterales bacterium
ATATGACCTTCGCGACGGCTCCCGGGTCATCCATGAACTCGGAGCAAACGTGCGCGGCGGCGAGCCCGTGTTCGCGCCAGGTGGCGAGGACGAGGACGAAGGTTGGGTCATGACGATCTGCCACGACGAAGCGAGCAGGAAGACGAAGTTCGTGATCGTGGATGCACAGAACTTTGATTCACCGCCGGTGGCGACCATCTATCTACCGGAACGCGTGCCTTATGGCGCACACGGCAGCTGGATACCATTACAGGTATAGTTGGCAGAAGCGTCCCGCGGCGCTGTCAGATTATATGCTTTTGCGCATAGCGCGGCCATCCCCCCGCTTCGCGCATGGAAACCGCTCAAAAATCGATGCGAGCAAATCCTGGTATCCCGTCGATCTGCTGATTTTGCGATTGGCCTGACAGTGCAGTCAATCTTCCATGGCGGTGTCTGGCGGCTTGGTTCATCTTGGGCATCATGACTGACCAGACGCATATGGAACAGGAAACGCGGGCGACGCCCGCCGTTGCTGCGCGTCTCGTGACAGAATCCGGCGCGGTTCTGTCCGAACTCGGCGACAAGCTGCGCGTAATGAACCCTCGAATCGTCCTGGCGGCGGGTCGCGGGAGCTCGGACGCCGCCGCCCTGCTGGCCAAGTACGTGCTGGAGACACGGCTCGGCATTCCAACCATGTCAGTGGCGCCTTCGGTCCAGTCCATCTACGGTGTGCGACTAAAGCTTGAGGACGCTCTTGTGCTCGCTATTTCGCAGTCGGGACGCAGTCCCGACCTTGTCGAGTTCTGTCGCGCGGCGACCGGAAAAAATGTCCTGCGGGTTGGCATGATCAACGATACCGCCTCGCCTCTGGGATCCGTCGTCGATGTTGCATTGCCGCTCCTGGCCGGCCCCGAAGTCAGTGTCGCAGCGACAAAGTCGTGCGTCGCAGCGATGACGCTGGTGCTCGGTCTCGTCGGGTACTGGCGCAACGACAAGAGTATGATCTCCGCATTCAATCGCTCTGCAGATATCTACTCGCGTGCGCTGCAAACGGATTGGTCGAATACGGAATCATTCCTCGACGGCGAGGGTCCTGTTTACGTCGTTGGTCGGGGGCACGGTCTCGCCGTCGCGGCTGAAGCGGCTCTGAAGCTGAAGGAGACGAGTGGCTTGCACGCGGAATCGATCAGCGGGGCGGAAATTCGTCACGGGCCTTACGCCCTTGCCGGCCCTCATCTTCGTGTGATCATTTTCGCCCAACGCGACGCCGCTTTGCCGGGACTGAAAGCGCTTGCCGCAGATCTGAAACACCAAGGCGCCTCGGTACTTCTGATCTCTCCGGGCACATCCATGTCTGGCGTTTACGTGCCTGCCGATGACGAACCGCTTCTGGAACTCATCTCAATGCTGTTGCGTTTCTATCTATTTGCCAACGCCGCCGCCATCCGACGCGGCCGTTCGCCAGACCGGCCGCCAATGTTGAGCAAGATTACGGAAACGCGGTGACATGATCGCGATCGCCGCCACTGAGGTATTTACGGGAACAGAGATTCTGCCCTGCGCGACGGTGCACATTCACGAAGGCCGCATCACGGATTTGAAGCTAGGTGTTTCTCCCGGTGCTACCTGCCATGACGGGCTCCTCGCCCCCGGACTGGTAGACATCCAGGTCAACGGCGGCGGCGGCGCGATGTTCAACGACACGCCGGCCGTCCAAACGCTGCAGACAATCACAGAGGCGCACCTGCAGTTCGGCGTCACCGCAATCATGGCGACGCTGGTTTCCGACGAACGTGGAAAGATCGCCGACGCGATCGAGGCAGTCGAGCATGGCGTACGTCAGGGAATGCCCGGACTGCTGGGCCTCCATCTTGAAGGCCCCTGGCTGTCTTCCCCGCGGCGGGGGGTCCATCCGGAGCGATTTCTCCGTTCGCTCGATTCCGAGGATATGCGCCTTCTTACCCAGAAACGATCGTTTCCTCTCTTGGCCACCCTCGCACCCGAACACGCGTCGCCCGAGCAAGTGAAGGCGCTGACTGAAGCAGGAGTCGTCGTCAGCATAGGCCATACCGGGGCTTCCCACGAAGCAGTGGAGGCGTTGCTTGGCGCCGGGGCACGGGGCTTCACTCACCTTTTCAACGCAATGCCTCCGCTGGAGGGCCGGAAGCCAGGGCCGGTCGGCGTCGCCCTGGCCAACGCCGACGCCTGGACAGGGCTCATACTTGACGGCATCCACGTGCACCCACTGTCTGGACGGGCAGCATTCGCCGCAAAGTCGGCGCGCAAACTCATACTCGTTTCCGACGCGATGGCGACCGTTGGGGCAGACGACCCCGCCATCACATTGTTCGGCGAGCGAATAGAGGTGAGCGACGGTGCGCTGCGTACTTCATCAGGAACGTTGGCGGGC
>JBBQJV010000170.1:0-1782 GCA_038326205.1 Caulobacterales bacterium
GGATGGAATCACAAAAAGCGCGGCTTGAGGCGCCCCTAAATGCATCCTCACAAAAATTTATGGTGGACGACCCGGTGGGCTCATCCCGCGGTCTGGGGTCTCCAGGTGTGCTGGGGGTTACGCCAATCGATCCCCTCGAGCGAGGGCGTTTGGAAATACCCCCACGGGTGAATCTGACGAATCTTTCCCCGAGGACGTAGCCGTTCTTGATCCAAGTCATCCGCTGTTCGGCCGAAGGTTCAAAGTCATTCGGCTGACCAGGGTCGGTTCGGCCCAGCAAGCCTTTGAAGTCGAGTATCTTGGGCCTGTGTGTTTACACGTGCCCGTTGCTGCTACTGAGCCCTCCTTTGCTGGCGAGAATCACCCAAAGTTAAGCGTCGAAGCTTTGTTCGACCTGATCTCGATGGCTGAGCTGCTCGAAGATGGCGTCGATCGATCCCCAAGATCTTTGGGCGATTTTGCCGCCGGGCCTGCAACGCCAGGTCATCCAGGAAGTGGCGGCGATACTGGCGGAGATGCGCCATGAAATCGGAGCTCGTTCTGGCGAAACATCTGGCGAGGAAGGCAATCGTCTACATTCGCCAGTCGACGACCCATCAGGTGGTCAACAACCAAGAAAGTCTAAGACTGCAGTACGCCCTTCAGCAGCGCGCCCGCGAACTCGGTTGGCATGAAGCCGACATCGAGGTGATCGACGCGGATCTCGGCATGAGTGGTGCGTCGACGGTCATGCGTGTCGGCTTCAAGGAACTGGTCGGGCGTGTCGGCCTCAGCGAGATCGGCCTCATCCTCTCCATCGACGTCACTCGGCTCGCACGCAACTGCTCTGACTGGTATCCGCTCCTCGACATCTGCGGCCTCCGCAACTGCTTGATCGCAGACCGTGACGGTGTCTACGATCCAGCGAGTCCCAACGGACGATTGCTGCTCGGCCTCAAGGGGACGATCTCTGAACTTGAGTTGCACACGATCCGCGCTCGATTGACGTCTGGCTTGCTGGCGAAGGCGGAACGAGGCGAACTCGCCCTATCTCTGCCCGTTGGCCTTGTGCGGGATCCGAGCGGATGCGTCTTGAAGGAGCCGAACATCGAGGTGCAAGAGCGTCTCGATTTTTTGTTCGAGTCCTTCCTCAAGCTTCGTACCGTCGCCAAAGTGATGCGCCTGTTCAACAGTCGCGATATTGATCTGCCGCGCCGCGACCGCTGTGGCGACGTGCGCTGGGTACGCGCAACGGTCGCAGCCGTGGCGAGCATCCTCAAGAACCCGGCTTACGCTGGCGCCTTTGTTTATGGACGAACGCGCATGCGCGACGCTAAGCGCGAAAGCGCCGCGGGTATGAAAGTGCCGCTGGCGATGGGAGAATGGCGCATCGTCGTCAAGGGTACTTATCCTGCCTACATCGACTGGGCCACCTATGAGAAAATCCGAAGCATCATCAAGGATAATCGAGCCGAGTACATGAAGAACAAGACGCGAGGCGCGCCTCGGGACGGAGAGTTACTGTTGCACGGCATCGCCTGGTGTGCGCGGTGCGGCTACAAAATGTACGCTCGCTATAAGGGCGGCGGAGAATACGTCTGCAATCACCTGCGGACCCACAACGGCCTGCCGATATGCCAGCATGTTCGAGCTAAACGCGTTGATGAAGCTGTCGCGCAGGCCTTCCTGAGCGCGTTGGCGCCGGCGGAGATAGACGCGCTCTCGCATGCGCGCCGCGCCAAACAACAAACTGATAAGGCTTTGCTCACCAGCGCGGAACGTCAGCTTGAACGCAAGCGCTAT
>JBBQJV010000171.1:0-1776 GCA_038326205.1 Caulobacterales bacterium
GACGTAGGTGACGCCAAGCTCTTTCAAGAGAGCGGCCTCGTCGTAAGGAACCTGGCGGCGGTTATCCATTTCCGGCTGGGTGCGCAGATTGATGATCGTCTTGACGCCGCTGGCCACCATGCCGCGCAGCGCCTCCTCGGTCGGTTGACCGGCGATGTAGACGGGGCCGGTGTCGGCGATCATCGCCTGGAAATCCTTGCGGTCCAGCTGCTGCGGGAAGTGGATGGGTTCCTGAGCGAAAGCGGGCGCTGCGCTGAACACGGCGGCGGCGAGAAGGGCAAAGCGCATGGACAGTCCTCCGTGGCGCAATCCCGGGCGCGCCTGTATCGAGCGGGACACTACGAGGCGTGGGAGCAAGCTGCAATCGGGGTGCTGCTCACGGCTTTGTGCCCGGAGTCGCGAGGCTTCGGCAGGTTCTAAGCCCTGCCGCCCGAAATCTGCAGGCGATCAGGTGAGACGCCGATGCGCCCAAGCGCGCGGCTCCATTTGGTGTCGAGCGAGGCGTCGTAGATGAGCGGCATATCTGGAGTGCCGATCAGCCAGACATTATCGGCCAACTCTTCCTCGAGTTGTCCTGCTGACCAGCCTGAATAGCCTAGCGCGATGACATAGTTTTCTGGCGGTGAGTCCGACGCCATGGCGTGCAGCACATCGCGCGTTGCGGTGAGGCAGACGCCATCGCAAATGGCGAGTGTGGAGCCGTCACTGTCATAATCTTCCGAATGGAGAACGAAGCCGCGGTCGCGCCCGACAGGGCCGCCTGACAGAACCAGACCGTCATCCGGCGCTTCGTCGCCATCGACGCCGAGTTGATCGAGCAGTTCGGGAAGGTCGACGCCTTCGGCGGTTTTGTTGATGACGATCCCCATCGCGTGGTCTTCGTTGTGTGTACAGACGAGGATCACGGCTTGCCGAAAACGCGGATCTTCGATCGCGGGGGCCGCGATCAGGAGTTTTCCGGCGAGCGATCCCTGCACGCGTCTGGCCTCCCTTGATCCTGTGGTTCGGCTAAAGCAGACTCATGCTCCACCGTTAAGGCGGCCGAAGCAACCCGGCAGATGGTTTGTCCGCCTGACAAAATCATGCATGTGACGGTGAACGAAAACCGCGCTCACCGCACCCTATCTGGGGGCCGCATCAGGGCAGAGTCGCCTTGGCGGGTGAAAAGCACTAGATCATAGGCAAATCCGCATCGGCCGTTCAGGAGACACTCAGATGGCAATCAACGTTGGCGACAAGCTTCCCGAAGCGACATTCAAGGTGATGAAGGACGGCAAGCCTGCCGATATCACCGTGGCCGAGCTGACCCAGGGCAAGAAAGTCGCCCTGTTCGCAGTGCCGGGCGCCTTCACGCCGACGTGCTCGGCCCGCCATCTGCCGGGCTACAAGGAAAAGGCAGCTGAGTTCCGCGCCAAGGGCGTCGACACGATTGCATGCGTCTCCGTCAACGATGTTTTCGTCATGGGCGCGTGGGGCAAGGACCAAAATGTCGGCGAGGACGTGCTGATGCTCGCTGACGGCAATGGCGCGTTTGCCAAAGCGGTCGGTCTCGAAATGGACGGCACGGGCTTCGGTATGGGGTCGCGTTCCAAGCGCTATTCGATGGTTGTCGAGAGCGGAGTCGTTAAACAGTTGAACGTTGAGGCTGGCGGAGAGTTCAAGGTTTCCGCCGCCGACTATATGCTCGGCCAACTGTAAGAACGTTCGCCCAATCAGGGAGTTGAGCGAGAACCGGGTGTCCGGTTCTCGTGGACCCCCTGTGTTGCGCATGGTATC
>JBBQJV010000172.1:0-1772 GCA_038326205.1 Caulobacterales bacterium
GTCCTTGTCCGTCCGGGCCAGCAGGCTGTCCGGAAAGCCGCCCCTTAGCCAGAGCCGCTCTTCATGAGTTCGTCCCGCGTCAATCTCGAAGGCCGAGACTGGCGTCATGTTCACATACTCGATCCGTCCCGCCAGCGTTTCCCCGGATTGGCGTAGAAGGTCGATCGCAGCTGATCCGAGGATAAGGAACTGCCCTGCCCTGCGACCCTTCCTGCGCTGGCGGTCGATGAACCCACGCATCGGCTGGAACAGATCAGGCGTCCGGTGGATTTTGTCGAGGATGATGAGCTTGGCTGCCTCCCGCTCGAAGAAGAGCTCGGGCTCTTGCAGCTGGGCCCGGTCCTGAGGTGACTCAAGGTCGAGATAAACCGATGGGCGCTCCTCGGCGATCTTGAGCGCGAGCGTTGTCTTGCCCACCTGGCGCGGCCCGATGATGCCCACAGCCGCCTGGCGGACCAGCGCGCTACGCACGTCTTCTTCAACGAGGCGATCAATCATCCTTGCATATTTAACACGAGATGTTGAATATGCAACATACAGCAACGGGTGAACAGCTATCTGGAAACCCTCCAGAAGTCCGCCTATCCCAACCCCGGAGCACGGTCAGAGAAAGCGAACCACCTCTAATTCTACTGCGTCATAAAGTTCTCGCCTCACTCCGCGAATGCCGCGCTCTTGCGCAACATGGACATCGACCGAGGCGGCGCGCGAGTGCGCTGGCGAGGCGTCGTCGCAGTGTCGCGATCGAGTTGGGGATGTGGCGCTCGGTCCGGATCGGGAGATCCGCGTGGTCGATAATCTGTGGGAAGGCCAGGCGTTTTGCGTCGTGAGGCTTTGGCCCGGATGCGAGGTCCTGAGGGGGGAATCGCTCCCCTTTCGGAGATCAGGAATCCGTAGGCGGCGATCGACAGGGTTGCGTGATGGTGGAAGCCGCGCCAACCGCGGCCTTCATAATCGCCGAGCCCGATCTCCTGCTTGAGGTCTTGATAGTCGCGCTCGATCCGCCAGCGCAGCTTGGTGATCTCGACGAACGGTCGCAGCGTGATGGCTCGCGGCAGGGTTGAGAGCCAGTACTTGGCGGGCTCCTTATCGCCCTTGGGCCATTCGATCAGCAGCCATTCGACGGGCCGCGGGCTTTTGAGCTTGGTGTCGCGATGGGCAGGACGCACGCGCACAGCGGCAAAGCGTGAGGAGAGAGGCGCATTGCTTCCTTCCCGCCAGGTGACGGTCCGCCAGGCGCGGGGCGGCAGGCTGATAGCCAAGTCCTTGGCCGAGACCGGCTTGTGAGCATCGGTTCGGCGCAGTTTTGAGGTGGGTCGGCCCCGTCCGCTCCAGGGCTTGGCGGGCAAGGGCTCAAGCCCTGGCGGCCACACGCTGGTCGAGCCCTGGACGCCCATCACATAGGCAAGTCCGAGATCGGTGACGCCGGTCCGAAAGCTTGTGTCGACGCCATAGCCTGCGTCAGCCAGAACCACGCCGGGGGCAACGCCGGCAGCCTGTGCAGCCCGGATCTGTTCAAGCGCAATCTGGGGCTTGGTCCTGAAGACGATATCGTCAGGAACACCAGCCTTTTTGCGGCGCGCGGCATCGCTCGCCCAGGCTTGCGGAAGATAGAGCCGATGGGCGATCGGCAGGCTGGCGGCGGCGTTGGCGATCGAGAGCGTTACCGCCACCTGGCAGTTGTCCTGCTTGCCGAGCTGGCCGCAATACTGCCGCGCCACGCCGACCGAATGGATGCCCTTCTTGGGAAAGCCGGTGTCATCGACGATCCA
>JBBQJV010000173.1:0-1730 GCA_038326205.1 Caulobacterales bacterium
GAAGAAGCCAACCCAGAAGGGGCCTATCCAGAAGTCGAATAGCTCCCCGCCCACGAGCGTACCGCCCCGGACCCGGTATTTGGCTTCGAAACTCAGCATCGCCATTTGTTGATGCTCCCTTCTAAGCGGGGCAGGTACCCGCCTTGCCGTGTTGTCGTCCCCGACAGCGAGCAAGGCCCGCTGTGCCGCAGCAAGTCCGCATCCATCGGATGCGGAGGTCTTGCTGCGGGATCAGTTGATCCCCGCCCACTGCCGCGGAGCGACACTGGCGTGATTCGCCTATCGACCGATGGGCTGCCCCGGCGTGAAGGTCGGCGCGGTCGTGCAGAAGCCCAGGTGGTCGGAATAGCGCGGCGAGCTGAGCAGATCGTGGTGGATCTCCGGTGCGTTGCCGTCAACGCCGATCATGGCGAGGAACAGGGCTCGGCGTGGGTCAACCACCATCCAGATCTTATGCATGCTTCTTTTCTCCTTTGTGTCTTTGGATCCGGGCCGGGCGCTTGCGCAGCGCGGCCCGGATTCGCCTCAGAAGAAGCGCCAATCCGGCGGAACCACGGAGTTGCCGTACACCAACGGCCTCCACAGCCACACCAGGACATGCGCGCCCATCGATGCGAAGACGGAGAAGGCCCAGCCCTGAATCAGCAGGGAGTGGATCTCTCGCGCTTCGCCTTCGGTCAGACCGGTTCTCGAACCTTCGGCCATCATTCAGACCTCCAACTGGCCTTGCGGCCGTCACCGCGCTGAGCCCGCGCGGCAGGGTTTGACATGGCGGGAAACCGCCCAGGCCGACTCGTCACCCGACTCCGTGCGGCAGCGCGTGCCACACGTCGGCGGGGGGCGAGAGCGGAAGTATGGAAGGACATCGTCACGCGACGCCCTCCGCAATGCGTGGGGCACTGGCCGTCGCGGGCGTGAAATCGCCCAGCTCGGCACGGGTACGCTCCAAAGTGATGCGCGGCTCCTCAGCCTTGCGCGCGGCCTGCTCCACCACTTCGCGCAGCCGCTTGGCCGCCGAGATGCGCAGCAGGAATGGTTCGTGCTCGACATGCGCGTCGAGCAGCGCGACGGCATCATCGTCCCAGGTTTCCTCAGGCCGCGTCGGCGTCGGATCGATCTTGTCGAGTTCCGTGCCGAGCGGGAGGATGAAGAACAGCGCGTCGAACAACGCGTTGCAGTATTCCTGGACGATGTAGGTGGCGCCGGAATAGCCCATGTAGGGCGTGCCGGTCGCACGGCGGATGATCGCCCCCGGGAAGCTCGCCGGGATGTACATCGCGCGGCTTTTCAACTCGGCGGCGTACATGCGTTCGTTGTAGCTGCCGAACAGCACCAGGGGCGGGGTCTGCTTCATCGCCAGGCGAACCGCGGCGTTGTCTGGCTTCTCGCCGGCCATGCGGCTGAAGGCGAAGGCGCAGGGCACGCCCATCTCCTCGCCAAGGAAGCGCTGCAAGCCGCGGGCGTAGGTTTCCGTTGCCACCACCGCAAAACTCGCGGAGGCAAAGAAATCCTGGGTCACGCTGCGCCACAAATCCCACAGCGGCTTGATCGTGGTGTGCTTCTCACGCTCGATGAAGGGCTCGGGGTCTAGCCCCGTGAGCTCGCCGAGCTTGCGCAGGAAGTTGGTCGTGGCGAACAGGCCGATCGGCGCCTGGAGGTAGGGGCGCTCGAGCTCCTCGCAGAGCTTGCGGCCGAATTCGCGGTACATGCAGATGTTCACATCGGCATCG